>DASVUK010000121.1:0-11586 GCA_036387095.1 Pseudomonas sp. | reverse complement strand
CTATCGGCTAAACGGTGTTACAAACAATAGAACCCACATTGGGTAAAAAGGGTCCGCGCAGTCAACCAAAATTTTTTTAGGTCCGGCGGATGAGGTGGATGATACTCCCAACGGAGTCCTTTGCAGAGGGATGTGACTATGCTCAGCGGTAAGGTCAAGTGGTTCAATAATGCAAAAGGCTATGGCTTCATCCTTGCCGATGGTAGAGATGAAGATCTGTTCGCCCATTACTCGGCCATTAAAATGGACGGCTACAAAACCCTCAAGGCTGGCCAGGCGGTCAATTTTGAGATCATTCAGGGCCCCAAGGGCTTGCATGCAGTGGACATCCAGGCGGTAACTGTTAGCGAAAACGCTTCAGCATCCGTAGAGACACCCCACCACGCAGACAAACCCAACAAAGTTACTGCCTGACCCGGCAGGCGCGCGACCCAACCAATAAGCCACTATGAAAATCGGCCGGTCCAGAGCCTTGGACCGGCCGCTTTGATTTACGATGACGAGCAGGCAGCTGTTCTCACATATGAGAAATCAGCGCATCACCAAAAGCAGATGAAGAAAGCAATGTTGCGCCTTCCATCAGGCGCTCGAAATCATAGGTAACGGTTTTCGCCGAAATCGCACCGTTTGTCCCCTTGATGATCAGATCCGCCGCCTCGGTCCATCCCATATGCCGAAGCATCATTTCTGCGGACAGGATCAACGACCCCGGATTGACCTGATCCTTTCCTGCATATTTGGGCGCCGTGCCGTGCGTCGCTTCGAACATCGCTACGGTGTCGGAAAGGTTCGCACCCGGAGCAATACCGATGCCGCCGACCTCGGCAGCCAGCGCGTCGGAAAGGTAGTCACCATTCAGATTCAGCGTGGCAATCACGTCATATTCGGCGGGCCGCAACAGGATTTGCTGAAGCATCGCATCGGCGATAGCGTCCTTGACTACCACATTCTTCCCGGTTTTAGGATTTTTGAACTGCATCCAGGGTCCACCATCAAGCAGCGTGGCCCCGAACTCCTGAGCTGCGATCTCGTAGGCCCACTCCTTGAAGGCACCCTCGGTGAACTTCATGATGTTGCCTTTATGCACGATGGTCAGCGAGTCACGGTCGTTGTCCACCACATACTGCAAGGCCTTGCGGGCCAGACGCTGGGTTCCTTCTTTGGAAACCGGCTTCACGCCAATACCGCAATCCTGGTCGAAGCGAATCTTGGTAACACCCATTTCCTCCTTGAGGAATTTTATGACCTTGATCGCTTCGGGCGAACCGGCTTTCCACTCAATGCCAGCGTAGATGTCCTCGGAGTTTTCCCGGAAGATCGTCATATCAACATCGCCAGGCTTCTTGACCGGACTGGGCACACCTTCGAACCAACGCACGGGACGCAGGCAGACATAAAGGTCCAGCTGCTGGCGTAGAGCGACGTTCAAGGAACGAATGCCGCCGCCGACCGGGGTTGTGAGTGGCCCCTTGATCGAGACCACATAATCTTTCACTGCATCCAGGGTTTCCTGAGGCAACCAGGTGTCCTGGTCATAAACCTGAGTAGCCTTCTCCCCGGCATAGACCTCCATCCACGAGATCTTGCGCCGGCCGCCGTATGCTTTTTCAACGCACGCATCGACCACCTTGATCATGACCGGACTGATATCCACGCCTATCCCGTCACCTTCAATAAACGGAATGATCGGATTGTCGGGTACGTTCAAAGAGTGATCGGCGTTGACAGTGATCTTTTCGCCAACGGCTGGAACCTGAATCTTTTGGTATCCCATTGTTGTTGTACTCCGGTGTGGGTCTGTTGAGACATCCTGGCTGCGATTGAGCGTAGTCAGCCGCAGCCCTACTCGCAAACTCATGGTAGAGCCGGCACCGCACACCCAGTCTCTCGCAACCTCGCCGCGCAAGAATACAGAGCCGGTTTTGACCACGACCCTCGACCAACGGCCTATATCGCTCATTCGTTAGCACGCATAGCATTAATGCTTAAGACCAATGGTTTGATATACTCCCGGCGTGACTACCGGGTCATAGGGGTTGACCAGTCTGATCGAGACTGCAGCCTTTATAGGCGCTGAGCCGCCATGGCAGCTCAGCGCGCGACGCTCGACTGATGCACCCACCATCATCAATCGCGAATAAACCTCGACTTAGGCTCATGAAGCGACTGTGAGCAAGAGTGCATACCCTGCGCGCATCGAGATTTTGTGCATGCTCAGCAAAACAGAGAGTTCATACGAAATGTCCAACCGCTCGAAGATCATCTACACCTTCACCGACGAAGCCCCTGCCCTCGCCACCTACTCGCTGCTCCCCATCATCGAAGCGTTCACCGCCTCCTCTGATATCGACGTCGAAACGCGAGACATCTCTCTGGCAGCACGCATTCTTTCCAGCTTCCCCGAATCGCTGCGCGCCGATCAGCAAGTAGCGGATCATCTTGCCGAACTGGGCAAACTGGCCACTACGCCAGAAGCCAACATCATCAAGCTACCCAACATCAGCGCCTCGGTCCCGCAACTCAAAGCGACTATCAAAGAACTGCAAGATCAGGGCTTTGCTATTCCCGACTACCCGGAAGCACCGAGCACCGACGCCGAAAAAGACGTTCGCGCCCGCTACGACAAAACAAAAGGCAGCGCCGTGAACCCGGTCCTGCGTGAAGGCAACTCCGACCGTCGCGCACCCCTATCGGTCAAGAACTACGCCCGCAAGCATCCGCACAAAATGGGCGCATGGAGCCCTGACTCCAAGTCGCACGTGGCCTACATGAGTGAAGGCGATTTCTACGGCAGCGAGAAAGCCGCCCTGATCGAGACCGCCGGCAGTGTCAAAATCGAATTGATCGCCCAGGACGGCACCACCACAGTCCTCAAAGAAAAGACTGCGGTAAAGGCAGGCGAAATCATCGATTGCTCCACCATGAGCAAAAAAGCGCTGCGCAATTTCATCGCCGCTGAAATCGAAGACGCCAAAGCCAAGGGCGTACTGTTCTCCGTGCACCTGAAAGCAACCATGATGAAGGTCTCCGACCCGATCATGTTCGGCCAGATCGTCGCCGAATACTACAAAGACGCGCTGACCAAGCACGCTGACATCCTCAAGCAGGTCGGTTTCAACCTGAACAACGGCATTGGCGATCTGTACGACCGCATCACCGTTTTGCCAGCCGACAAACAAGCCGAAATCAAGGCAGACATCGAAGCCGTGTACGCTGTGCGCGCACCTCTGGCGATGGTCAACTCCGACAAAGGCATTACCAACCTGCACGTGCCGAGCGACGTCATCGTCGACGCATCGATGCCAGCGATGATCCGTGACTCCGGCAAAATGTGGGGCGCCGATGGCGAACTGCACGACACCAAGGCCGTGATCCCGGATCGCTGCTACGCGACCATCTACCAGGCCACCATCGAAGACTGCAAGAAACATGGCGCCTTCGATCCAACCACCATGGGCAGCGTACCGAATGTCGGCCTGATGGCGCAGAAAGCCGAAGAGTACGGCTCCCACGACAAGACCTTCCATATCCAGGCCGATGGCGTGGTCCGCGTGACCGACAGCGACGGCAAAATGCTGATGGAGCAAAAGGTTGAAGCGGGCGATATCTGGCGCATGTGCCAGGCCAAGGACGCGCCGATCCAGGATTGGGTCAAACTGGCTGTCAATCGCGCTCGCGCCAGCGGCACACCGGCAGTGTTCTGGCTTGACCCTGCCCGCGCCCACGATGGCGTGATGATCGAAAAGGTCCAGAAATACCTGCGCGATCACGACACTTCCGGCCTGGATATCCGCATCATGTCGCCGGTTGACGCAATAAACTTCACCCTGGAGCGCACCCGCGCCGGCAAGGACACCATTTCGGTGACCGGCAACGTGCTGCGCGATTACCTGACCGACCTGTTCCCAATCATGGAACTGGGCACCAGCGCCAAGATGTTGTCGATCGTGCCACTGATGAGCGGTGGCGGTCTGTTCGAAACAGGCGCGGGCGGCTCGGCTCCGAAACACGTTCAACAACTGGTCGAAGAAAACTTCCTGCGCTGGGATTCCCTGGGCGAGTTCCTGGCCCTGGCTGCTTCCCTGGAACACCTGGGCAGCACCTACAACAATCCGAAAGCGCTGGTTCTGTCCAAAACTCTGGATCAGGCTACCGGTGAATTCCTGGACCGCAACAAGTCACCTTCGCGCAAAGTCGGCAACATCGACAACCGCGGCAGCCACTTCTACCTGGCGCTTTTCTGGGCTCAGGCACTGGCAGCACAGAACGACGATGCAGCGCTGAAAGCGCAGTTCACCCCCCTGGCGAAAACCCTGGCCGACAATGAAGAAAAAATCGTTGCCGAGCTTAATGCCGTTCAAGGCAAGCCTGCAGACATCGGCGGTTACTACTACCCTAACGCCGAGCGGACCAGCAAGGTAATGCGTCCAAGTGCGACCTTCAACGCAGCGATCGCTTCGCTGGTTTAAGGCCACAAGGCGTCTGAACAACACAAACCCCGGCCTGGTGCCGGGGTTTGTGTTTGTGCAACCCCAGAGTTCCTGTAGGAGTGAGCGTGCTCACTCCTACAGGAGAGCATTTCAACTCCCCCACCAAGGAGCCCCTCTTGTGAAATGGCAAGCCCACGTCACCGTCGCCACGATCGTCGAAGATCAGGGTAAATTCCTTTTCGTGGAAGAGCTCAAGGGCGGCAAAGCGGTCCTCAATCAGCCTGCCGGTCACCTTGATCCGAACGAGTCACTGCAACGCGCCGCCATACGCGAAACCGTTGAGGAAACCGGCTGGGACGTCGAACTCACCAGCGTCATCGGGATTTACCTGTACACAGCGCCGAGCAATGGCGTGACCTATCAGCGCATCTGCTTCGCCGCCAAAGCCCTGCGCCATCATCCGGACTATCAACTGGACGACGGCATCATAGGCCCGGTCTGGCTGACTCGCGACGAATTGATCGCCCAGCAGGAACGCTGGCGCAGCGAGCTTGTGCTGCGTTGCGTGGACGATTACCTCGACGGCGAACACTTCAGTCTCAAACTGCTGCGCGACAAGGCGTGAGACTCACGCGCCCGCTCCTGTTAGAATCGCGTCCTTTTCGAAGCTACCCATTGAATCCCTATGTCTGATCCAGCCCTTTCCGATTCAGCAAAGAAGCGCGTCATCGTCGGCATGTCCGGCGGCGTAGATTCTTCCGTTTCCGCCGTCCTGCTCATGGAGCAGGGTTATCAGGTAGAAGGCTTGTTCATGAAGAACTGGGAAGAAGACGATGGAACGGACTATTGCACCGCCCGTGAAGACCTGGCAGACGCCCAGGCCGTCTGCGACAAGATTGGCATAAAGCTGCACACGGCCAACTTCGCCGCAGAGTACTGGGACAACGTGTTCGAGCATTTCCTGGCCGAATACAAGGCCGGCCGCACGCCGAACCCGGACATCCTCTGCAACCGCGAGATCAAGTTCAAGGCGTTCCTCGATTACGCCCTGATGCTAGGTGCCGACCTGATCGCTACTGGCCATTACGTGCGCCGCCGCGATATTGATGGCCGCACCGAACTGCTCAAGGGCCTGGACCCGAACAAAGACCAGAGTTACTTCCTGCATGCCGTGGGTGCCGAACAGATCGCCAAGACCCTGTTCCCGGTCGGTGAACTGGAAAAACCCGCTGTGCGCGCCATCGCCGAGCAACATGGCCTGGCCACCGCCAAGAAAAAAGACTCCACTGGCATCTGCTTCATTGGCGAGCGCCGCTTTACGGATTTCCTGCGCCAATACCTGCCGGCCCAACCCGGCGATATCAAGACCACCGAAGGTGAGATCATTGGGCGCCACAGCGGCCTGATGTACCACACCATAGGTCAGCGTCAGGGTCTGGGCATTGGCGGATTGAAAGACGCCAGTGATGATCCGTGGTATGTGCTGGTCAAGGATCTGGAAAACAACGAACTGATCGTCGGTCAGGGCAACGATCATCCATGGCTTTTCTCTCAGGCTTTGATCGCTTCGCAGATCTATTGGGTCAACCCTGTCGACCTGAGTACGCCCCGCAAGCTGACCGCCAAGGTGAGATACCGCCAGAACGACCAGCAATGCACACTCACACAAACCGTTGACGGCTATCGGGCGACTTTCGACGAGCCTCAACGAGCCGTGACGCCAGGTCAATCCGTAGTGTTCTACGACGGCGAAATCTGCCTGGGTGGCGGCGTGATCGAAATCGCCGAACCTTGGCACAGCAAGGACAAGCGTTGATGACCCCCACTCAGGAACAACTCACCGCGTTAGGCGGTGTATTTCAGGCTGCCGTGCTGGTGGACCGCATCGCCAAGACCGGGCAGTCCAGCGAGGCCGCCATGAGCTGCATGCTTGGCAGCCTGCTGGTCCTGGACCCCAAGGACACCCTGGACGTCTATGGCGGCGATGATTTGAACCTGCGCGAAGGTTATCGCGCACTGGCAAGCGCTCTGGAACGCGATCCGGCAACTCTGCAACGTGAGCCGCTACGCTACGCCTTGTCGATGCTGGGGCTGGAACGTCAACTGGCCAAGCGTGACGACATGCTTGAAGTCATCGGCAAGCGCATGCCGCAAATTCAGTCTCAGGTCGAACACTTCGGCGTTGCCCATGAAAATGTGATCTCCGCCTGCGGAGCACTTTATCAGGACACGCTGAGCACCCTGCGCCAGCGAATCCAGGTGCATGGCGATATGCGCAACCTGCAACAACCGAACAACGCGTCGAAAATCCGCGCCCTGTTGCTGGCGGGCATACGCTCGGCCCGTTTGTGGCGGCAGGTTGGCGGCCACCGCTGGCAGTTGGTCATGAGCCGGCGCAAGCTACTCAAAGAACTGTATCCACTGATGCACGGCTGATTCGCCGGGCATTTGTGACCCAGACCTAACATACGCGCGCCATACGCTGGTCAGTCCGAACGGATCTGAGCCGATTTTCATGTATGATACGCGCCCCATTTCGTGCCCGACTGTCCGAGAACACCCCATGCAGCTTTCTTCGCTCACTGCGGTTTCCCCTGTAGACGGCCGCTACGCCGGCAAAACTCAGGCCCTGCGCCCAATTTTCAGCGAATACGGCCTGATCCGCTTTCGCGTCATGGTCGAAGTCCGCTGGCTCCAGCGCTTGGCCGCACACCCGGAAATCACCGAAGTCCCGGCGTTTTCTGCCGAAGCCAACGCGATTCTCAATACCCTGGCTGAAGACTTCTCGATCACCCACGCCGAGCGTGTGAAAGAGATCGAGCGCACCACCAACCACGACGTCAAGGCCGTGGAGTATCTGCTCAAGGAACAGGCCGCCAAGCTGCCTGAGCTGGATAAGATCAGCGAGTTCATCCACTTCGCCTGCACCAGCGAGGACATCAACAACCTGTCCCATGCCCTGATGCTGCGCGAAGGCCGCGACAACGTCATGCTGCCGTTGATGCGCCAGATCGCCGAATCCATTCGCGAACTCGCCATCCGTTTCGCTGACGTGCCAATGCTGTCCCGCACCCATGGTCAACCGGCTTCGCCGACTACACTGGGCAAAGAGCTGGCGAACGTCGTCTACCGTCTGGAGCGTCAGATCACTCAGATCGCAGCGGTACCGCTGCTGGGCAAGATCAACGGTGCGGTCGGCAACTACAACGCGCACATCTCGGCCTACCCGACCATCGACTGGGAAGCCAATGCCCGCGCCTTTATCGAAGACGAACTGGGCCTGGGTTTCAATCCTTACACCACTCAGATCGAGCCCCACGATTACATCGCCGAACTGTTCGATGCCATTGCCCGCTTCAACACGATCCTGATCGACTTCGACCGCGATATCTGGGGTTACATTTCCCTGGGCTATTTCAAGCAGCGCACCATCGCGGGCGAAATCGGCTCCTCGACCATGCCGCACAAGGTCAACCCGATCGACTTCGAAAACTCCGAAGGCAACCTGGGTATTGCCAACGCACTGTTCCAGCACCTGGCGAGCAAACTGCCGATTTCCCGCTGGCAGCGTGACCTGACCGACTCTACCGTGCTGCGCAACCTGGGTGTGGGCTTCGCGCACAGCGTCATTGCCTATGAAGCCAGCCTCAAGGGCATCAGCAAGCTGGAGCTCAACGAGCAGAAGATCGCCGCTGATCTGGACGCTTGCTGGGAAGTCCTCGCTGAGCCGATCCAGACCGTTATGCGCCGCTACGACATTGAAAACCCGTATGAAAAGCTCAAAGAGCTGACGCGCGGCAAGGGCATCAGCCCGCAAGTACTTCAGACTTTCATTGATGGTCTGGACATGCCAGCCGAAGCAAAGGCTGAGCTGAAAAAGCTGACGCCTGCTAATTACATCGGCAATGCCGTGGCGCAAGCCAAGCGTATCTGACACGCCACACCCATGGCACACGCCCGGCAGTGCCGGGCGTTTTTATTCCTGTCCAAAAAAAACTATTTTTCAATAGGTTACACATGAATCCTGATATTCCTCTTCAATTGCTGGGCGGCATCAGCGCTCGTGTCTTTCTTCGTGACTACTGGCAGAAAAAGCCCCTCCTGATCCGCCAGGCGATTCCCGGATTCGAAAGCCCGATTGACCCTGATGAACTGGCCGGCCTTGCCCTTGAAGAAGAAGTCGAGTCGCGATTGGTCATCGAAAATGGCGAGCGCCCGTGGGAGCTGCGTCGCGGCCCCTTCGCCGAAGACGAGTTCAGTAAACTCCCGGAGCGTGACTGGACACTGCTGGTGCAGGCTGTCGATCAGTTCGTGCCGGAAGTCAGCGAACTGCTTGAACATTTCCGTTTCCTGCCTAGCTGGCGCATTGATGACATCATGATCAGCTACGCCGCACCGGGCGGCAGCGTCGGCCCGCACTTCGATAACTACGACGTGTTCCTGCTGCAAGGCCATGGCAAGCGCCATTGGCAGATCGGCCAGATGTGCGATTCCGAGAGCGCTCTGCTGCAACATGCGGATCTGCGCATCCTTTCTGATTTCCAGAGCACTGAAGAGTGGACTCTCGAACCGGGCGACATGTTGTACCTGCCGCCACGTCTGGCTCATTGCGGCGTCGCCGTGGACGATTGCCTGACGTACTCAGTGGGCTTTCGCGCACCCAGCGCGGCTGAAGTACTGACCCACTTCACTGATTTCCTCAGCCAGTTCATCACTGACGAAGAGCGTTACACCGACGCCGACGCGCAGCCGGTCAGCGATCCGCATCAGATCCAGCACGACGCGCTGGACCGCCTCAAAGCGCTGCTGGCCGAACACATGGGCGACGAGCGCTTGCTGCTGACCTGGTTTGGTCAGTTCATGACAGAGCCGCGCTACCCGGAACTGGTCACCGGACCGGAGCTTGAAGAAGAAGACCTGCTCGGCAGCCTGGAACAAGGCGCCGTTCTCATTCGCAACCCAAGCGCTCGCCTGGCCTGGTCCGAAGTGGATGAAGACCTGCTACTGTTCGCCAGCGGTCAGAGTCGCCTGCTGCCGGGCAATCTGCGCGAGCTGCTCAAGCTGATCTGTTCCGCCGATGCACTGCATAGTGAAAACCTCGCCCCCTGGCTGGGCGATGAGCAAGGACGAAACCTGCTCTGTGAGCTGGTCAAACAAGGAAGCCTGGGGTTTGCCGATGAATAAAATCCATGTCCGTGTGGCCGACTGGCAAAAGGACAATATCGAGATACGCAGAATTCGCGAAGCGGTGTTTATCGCTGAGCAGTCTGTACCTGCGGAACTGGAGTGGGACGCCGAAGATCCAAGCGCCATTCACTTTCTTGCCTTTGAGGGTGACTTCCCCATCGGCACAGCGCGATTGCTGCCAGACGGTGAAATTGGGCGATTGTCAGTTTTGAAGGACTGGCGCGGCCTTAAAGTCGGCGATGCTTTACTCAACGCAGTCATCGATGAGGCCGAACACCGCGATCTCAAGCCCCAGAAACTCAGCGCCCAAGTGCATGCCACCGCATTTTATGAGCGTCATGGCTTCAGCATCGTGAGCCAAGAGTTCCTGGAGGCTGGCCTGCCTCACGTGGACATGGTGCGCAAGACCTGCTGATCAGTTTGCTGCAACCCGGACGCCCCGCTTCCCCTTTCAGTGCTATCCCGCTGGAACGTGGTCCCGGGGCGTTTTGCCAGCTGCCGCTCAACTTGGCGCCATTCAAGCCGACAACGTGGCAAACTCAGCCTTTCCACACGTATTAGCGGAGATATGTACATGTTCCTGCGTACCCTGCTCACGGCAATACTCATCACATGTAGCGTGTGCGCATTAGCCGCTACCGAAGTCGTCCCGCTCAATTTCCGCACCGCCGATGAGCTGCTGCCGGTGGCTAAATCTTTCCTCGGTCAGGACGGAAAAGTCAGCGCTTACAATAACCAACTGATCGTCAACGCCGAACCGCGCAAGATTGAAGAGCTGCGAGCGCTACTCACGCAACTGGACACCGCGCCAAAACGATTGTTGATCAGTGTCGATACCAGCGATAGCGCCGCCCGCACCACGCAAGGCAGCAATCCCACCCGCATCATCAACTACGGCACAGCCAGCCGCGAGGGTGGCGTTCAGCAAGTCCAGACCACTGAAGGCGCTCCAGCGCTGATTCAGATCGGGCAGAGTGTTCCCCTTACGACGTCACAATCGGACTCCTATGGCTATGCCCAAAGCAACACCGAATACCGAAACGTCACTCAGGGCTTCTACGTAACAGCCAGCGTCACCGGCGACACAGTACACCTGAGCATCACGACCAACCGTGACCGCCTGAGCCAGGAACGACCGGACGTCATCAAGGTACAGAGTACCGACAGTCAGGTCAGTGGACGTCTGGGCGAGTGGATCACGCTGGCGGGCGCCAGCGATCAATCGGTCGCCGATCAACAGGGCCTGGCAAACCGCTACGCCACCCAAGGCCGGGACGACATGACCTTGCGCGTCAAGGTGGAAACCCTCGACTGACACCTATACCCGCACTCGGTCGCAGAAGGAGCAGCACTCAAGGGCCCCAATCTGACTGATTAGTCGTATTAGACCAAAGATGTAGTGGCATCAATAAAGCACTACAAAACGTTTGACGGACTAAAACCGACGAGGCATGATTGCCCCGCTCCCGCTAATCAGAGGCCCTGTTAAGAGCCTTCGGATCGCTGCTCTAACTTATCCAACTGAGCCGATCCGTGTCTGTACCGCCCACAAGGCAGTTTGACGAGGTTGCGACTGGAACGAAGTTGTCCTCAGGGACGGAAGCGTAATACGGTCGATTGCTCAACCCGTTAAGTGACTGCATCAAGGCATCCACGAGCCGAACTGCAGACATGGGCCAGGCCAACTACCTGCTCTTCCCGACTTAAGCTCATCGTTCATCCGTCGCCACCCGCAAACCCGGCTCGACCAGCCATCCTTTGATTAGCGAGCAGCCATCCACGTGCCTTCGATAACCGGGGCGTTTTGGCGGAGCAAGGAATCTTCCAACCAAAACCGATGCGATACTTTTGCGACGAGGTTTATCTCCATGGCACTGACACGCGAACAACAAATAGCAGCTCTCGAAAAAGACTGGGCTGAAAATCCGCGCTGGAAAAACGTGACCCGTACTTATTCCGCCGCTGATGT
>DASVUK010000120.1:0-9982 GCA_036387095.1 Pseudomonas sp. | reverse complement strand
TGTGGCCGTCAGGCCCCTAATTGAATTTGATTACGTGAGGACTTCAATGGACGAGAACAAGAAGAAAGCCTTGGCTGCGGCCTTGGGTCAGATCGAGCGTCAATTCGGTAAAGGTGCCGTAATGCGCATGGGTGACCATGATCGCCAGGCGATTCCTTCTATCTCTACTGGTTCGCTCGGTCTGGATATTGCACTGGGTATCGGCGGCTTGCCTAAAGGCCGGATCGTAGAAATCTACGGCCCGGAATCTTCTGGTAAAACCACGCTGACCCTTTCAGTGATTGCCCAGGCCCAGAAAATGGGTGCTACCTGTGCGTTCGTAGATGCGGAGCATGCGCTCGATCCTGAATACGCCGGTAAGCTGGGCGTGAATGTCGATGACCTGCTGGTTTCGCAGCCGGACACCGGCGAGCAAGCACTGGAAATCACCGACATGCTGGTGCGTTCCAATGCCATCGACGTGATCGTGGTCGACTCCGTGGCTGCTTTGGTGCCAAAGGCCGAGATCGAAGGCGAGATGGGCGACATGCACGTGGGTCTGCAGGCTCGTCTGATGTCTCAGGCACTGCGCAAGATCACCGGTAACATCAAGAACGCCAACTGCCTGGTTATCTTTATCAACCAGATCCGCATGAAAATCGGCGTGATGTTCGGTAGCCCGGAAACCACCACAGGTGGTAATGCGCTGAAGTTCTACGCCTCGGTACGTCTGGATATCCGCCGTACCGGTGCAGTGAAGGAAGGCGATGAAGTTGTGGGTAGCGAAACCCGCGTCAAGGTTGTGAAGAACAAGGTGGCTCCGCCGTTCCGTCAGGCTGAGTTCCAGATTCTTTACGGCAAGGGTATCTACCTGAACGGCGAGATCATCGACCTGGCTGTGTTGCATGGCTTCGTCGAAAAATCTGGCGCCTGGTACAGCTATCAGGGCAGCAAGATTGGTCAGGGTAAAGCCAACTCGGCTAAATATCTGGCTGATAATCCTGAAGTCGGTGCGGCGCTTGAGAAGATGATCCGGGACAAATTGCTGACTCCTGGCGTTGATACCAAGGCAGAAGGCTCGCGACCTGTTGCCGCCCCTGCCAGCGATCTGGCTGAAGCTGACGCTGATAGCTGATTGGTCATGTCCGCGATACTGGATACACCCGTCGCCATCCGGCGAACCGCAATGGACCTGCTCGCGCGCCGCGAGCACGGTCGTGTCGAGCTGACGCGTAAACTGCGTCAGCGCGGCGCACCTCCTGAATTGATTGATCCAGCCCTTGACCGTCTGACGGAAGAGGGGCTGCTTTCCGAATCCCGCTACCTTGAAAGTTTTGTCTCTTACCGCGCACGCTCGGGATATGGGCCGTCGCGTATTCGCGAAGAACTCAGTCAGCGAGGGCTGCAGCGGGCAGATATTGAGCAGGCCTTGCGTGAATGCGGTTTTGATTGGCAGGAAATGCTCAAGGAAACCTGGCAGCGAAAATTTGCCGGGCATTTGCCTATTGATGCTCGGGAACGCGCTCAACAAGGCCGGTTCCTGAGTTATCGGGGTTACCCGATGGATATGATCGGCCGCTTGCTCAGCGGCCGTGGCGGGGATGACTGACAATAACCGCAAGGCTCGTGCCCACAAGCTTTGATTGGGCTATCAGGTGCTGGTTATTGACCCGCGTTGCCGTTGTGGTTGAGTTTCAGTGCTGGCCCAGTTTTCAGGCTGGTTGATGAAGTCCACCAATTCCCGCAGGCGTCCGTAGTTGCGACCAGTGAACGTGAAAGCTAGACGGGTCAGATGACTGAATTGGGCTTCATCATGTTCCTCTCCTGCATACCCGTGTTGGTGAAACCCTTCCGCCAGACGCAAATCGGCGAACGCGTCTTGCATATATTCCATTGCCGTTTCGCTGACGGCGTGATGCATGCGGATGACAAACTTGTTTTTCAGCCAGCGACTGGAATGAAAATTGTTATAGAACTGGTTGATCTCTATGACCGCTTCTTCGGCGCTGTAGACCAGTCGAAGTAGCTTCATGTCGTTGGGCAGGATGTAATGATTGGCTTCCAACTGAGCTTTTATGAAATCCAGAGCGCTTTGCCAGAAGCTTCCTCCCGGTGCGTCGAGCAGCACGATGGGCACCAGCGGGCTTTTGCCAGTCTGGATCAGGGTGAGGACTTCCAGGGCTTCATCCAAAGTACCGAAGCCGCCAGGGCAAAGGACCAACGCGTCAGCCTCTTTGACAAAAAACAGCTTGCGAGTAAAGAAGAAATGGAAAGGCAGCAGGTTGCCGGTGCCCTCGATGGTCGGGTTGGCGTGCTGTTCGAATGGCAGCGTGATGTTGAACCCGAGGCTGTGATTGCGCCCGGCGCCTTCATGGGCGGCGGCCATGATGCCACCGCCGCCACCGGTGATCACCATCAGGTCGGCCTGCGCCAGCACTTGGCCAAGTTCTCTGGCCAACAGATACATGGGGTGTTCGACTGGCGTTCTCGCCGAACCAAAGACCGTCACTTTGCGACGCCCCTTGAATTGATCAAGAGTACGAAAGGCGTGGTCCAGTTCGCGCAACGTCTGCAGGGTGATCTTCGCGTTCCAGCGGCTGCGATCATCCTGGGCCATGCGCAGGACGGTCAGCATCATGTCTCGATAAAGTGCGAGGTTCGGGGTGTCTTTGGCGACGCGTCTGATCTGTTCTTCGATTTGATGGACGACATCGACACCGTCGCCCTGAAAGTGTCTTGAAAGAAGGTCACTGGGTTCATAAGGCATTCAAAGCTTCTCCATTCGCAGAATCATCATCCTGATCAAGCCTGATCGTTTGAACAGGATGCTTATCTCATTTGATGATGTGCTTATAGCATTGAAGCTGGCAACGATTGTGTACGCGGGAAGTCGATTTGGTTACACGATCTGGCGGTAGGGATAGGGGTAAAGAGACTTGAACGAAGCAGCGATCAGTTGGCGCACCCATAAGCAGTCATGGCGCGCCGCTGATTGCTGAAAGGCGTGGCTATTTTTTTACCGCGCAGTCAGTCGCCTTGAATATCTGAGTCGTGACCGGGCGATTGGTCTTGTACTCGGTGAACTGATACTTGAGTACTGCGCCCTTGGTCATCAACTGACGATAACCATTGTTGTGACAAACGCTATTGCCCAGTTGATTGCGCACGGCGTCGGGGTTAGCACGCATCTGTTGCGCCTGGCCTTCACGCACACTCAGGTGGTTGATCAGTTCTTTGCCTTCAACCGTGTAGCCTTGATCAAGAATGTCTTCGTTGATAGCCCGTGGCGTGCCGACGCTACTTTCCTTCGCGACTTTTTCAAGCATTTTGCTCAGTTCAAATTCCTGCTTGGACGCCGCATTGGCGCACAGCGGGGCAACGAGCAACAGCGTAAGGGTGGGAACGATAAGGCGCAGCATTAAACTCTCCTGATTCAGTGACTGGCCGTTGGACCGGTAACTTAAAAGTACGTTCACTGAGCGGGCTGCCAGCTGCAGGCGCTTCAGTGGGGCTGAAGTATAGGGGACGAGTCCATACAGCACCTAGGCCGAAAACGGTTGCTGTTCGGTCAGGTGCAGTCAGGAAGCCGTGCGGCTCTGGTAAACTGCGCCAACTTCCTTACTTGCTCGGGCCTGCCCAGTGTCAACGCCTTCTGTCTATCGGTGCACTCAATCATGAGTCACGCCGTTTCCCGTCTGCGCGATCAGCGTCTGGCGCAAAGCACCAAACCGTTCGTTGCCCGCGGATCGCGTGCCCCACGTTGCCCTGGCTGCCGGGTGATCTACAGTTATTGCCTGTGCGCTTGGAAACCGAATGTGACGGCGACTTCCGCCATGTGTTTGCTGATGTATGACACCGAACCGTTGAAACCTACCAATACCGGTTGGCTGATCGCGGACACGATCAAGGATACGCATGCATTTGGATGGTCGCGGGTCGAGGTGAATCAGCAATTGCTGGCGTTGCTGGACGATCCGCAATGGCAGCCGTATATCGTTTTTCCTGGAGAGTTTGTTGCCCAGGAGCGGGTAGTCAGCGAGGTCCGGCTTGAGGAGGGGAAGCGGCCGTTGTTTATTTTGCTGGACGCGACCTGGACCGAAGCCCGGAAGATGTTTCGCAAGAGTCCGTATCTGGAACGCTTCCCGGTGTTGAGTCTTGCCCCTGAGCAGCTGTCTCGGTATCGACTGCGCCGCTCCAAGCGCGACGATCATTTCTGTACCGCTGAAGTCGCGGCGCTGTGTCTTGAACTGGCCGGTGATACGCGCGCAAGTGGCGTTCTGGATGCCTATCTGGACGTATTCACGGCGCATTATCTGGGTGCCAAATTTCAAAATCCCATTGATGCCCAAGATGCTGCCCACACTCATCTGAAGGCTTTTATATAAAACGCGGGTTTGCAGCACCGGCGGATCGACGATGAGCGCACAATAGTCAGTGCGGCCAAGGCCGGGTATGGCACTTGACCACCCTGGCTTCGCTGGGCATGCTTGGCGCCGCATAAAGGATTGGACGCTTGTTTTTGTAGATTTGCGTCGAATGTGCTGTGTTGCCAAAACGAGCATTTGCTGGCATTTCCGTATGCCTTGCTGAGCGCCGATCGGATCGGCGCTCCTATAAAAACAGGATCACCCCATGACCTACGAAATCCTGATTGCCGATGACCATCCGCTTTTTCGCAGCGCGCTGCATCAGGCATTGAGCATCGGGCTCGGCCCGGATGTCCGCTTGGTAGAGGCTGACAGCATTGCTCAGCTTGAAACCCGACTGGGCGAAAAATCTGATTGGGATCTTGTCCTGCTGGATCTGAATATGCCGGGTGCCTACGGTTTTTCCGGTCTGGTGCTGTTGCGCGGGCAATACCCGCAGATTCCCGTGGTGATGGTCTCTGCGCAGGAAGAGGCGTCCATCGTGGTGCGTTCCAAGGAGTTCGGTGCCAGCGGCTTCATCCCCAAGTCCAGTTCCCTGGAAATCATTCAGAAAGCGGTGCGCACGGTTCTTGAAGGCGATGTTTGGTGGCCAGCGCAGGTCAATGAAGCGGTCAGTGTCTCTCCTGAAGCAAAGGCCGCCAGTGCGGGCCTTGCAAGCCTGACACCGCAGCAGTTCCGCGTATTGACGATGGTTTGCGAAGGGCTTTTGAACAAGCAAATCGCCTATGAATTAAGCGTCTCTGAGGCAACCATCAAGGCGCATGTGACGGCGATTTTTCGCAAATTGGGCGTGCGTACTCGCACCCAGGCGGCGCTGCTTCTGCAACAGTTGGAATCGATTTCGCCGAACTGATTGCGTGAATGGGGCCTGTCGTTCACGCTTTTTTGACTTGCCCTGATTTAACTTCGCCTTCTTTTTATACAAGCAGCCAGCCTATCTATGTCTCCTTTCAAAGGCCAAACCGGCCTCAAACGCATCTTCAATGCCACCGGCTATTCCTTTGACGGTCTTTCTGCTGCTTTCAAAGGGGAGGCTGCCTTTCGCCAGCTGGTATTGCTCAATGTGATCCTCATTCCGCTGTCGTTTTTGTTTCACGTTAGCAAGGCAGAGCATGCCTTGTTGATAGCGGTATGCCTGTTGGCGCTGATCGTTGAATTACTCAATTCGGCGGTTGAGGCAGCGATTGATCGGATCTCCCTTGAACTGCATCCACTGTCCAAGAACGCCAAAGACATGGGCAGCGCCGCGCAGTTCATCGCTCTCGGGATGATTGCTGTGGTCTGGGGGTTGATTCTGCTGGGCTGAAACCGCCTACGTCAGGCGTCAGCCTGATAAATGCTCGGCAGGACGATTTCATCGCTGCGTTGGATGCCTCTGGTGAAAGAGCGGCACAGCTCAAGAAACTCTCGCATGGCCGAGGTCTGATACTTTTGCTTGTGCCAGATGAAGTAGAACTGTCGGATCAGGTCCAGCTCCGGGGTCTCCACCGCCACCAGGCTGCCACGCCGGAATGCATCGCGCAGAGCCAGCCTGGAAATACAGCCGATTCCCAGCCCGGATTCCACCGCACGCTTGATCGCTTCCGTGTGTTCCAGTTCCAGTCGCACATTGAGGGCATTGCGGTGATGGCGCATGGCCTGATCAAAAGTGAGCCGGGTGCCGGAACCCTGTTCACGCAGAATCCAGGCTTGCTCGGTCAGTTGGTCGAGACTGGCATGTCCACGCGTTGCCAGCGGATGCTGCGGCGCGCAGAACACCACCAGTTCGTCCTCGACCCAACGCTGCACCTCGATATCAGGATGGGTGCAATCGCCTTCGATCAGACCTAGATCAATTTCGTAGTGAGCCACTTGCTGCACGATATGCTCGGTATTCTGCACATGCAGTTTTACCTGGCTCTCCGGGTGGCGCTGCATGAAGCTACCGATCAGTAGCGTCGCCAGATAATTGCCGATGGTCAGGGTGGCGCCCACTGCCAGAGAGCCGAAACCGGATTTGCCATTGAGCAGGTCTTCGATTTCCTTGGCCTGATCCAGTAGCGCGACGGCCTGGGGCAGCAATTGACGACCGGTGGCGTTGAGGCTCAGGCGTTTGCCAGCACGATCAAATAGCTGGCAGCTGGATTGGCGTTCCAATTCGGTGATGGAGGTGCTTGCCGCTGATTGCGAAAGGGACAGCAATACAGCCGCACGGGAAACACTTTCCTGTTGTGCGACGGCGACGAATACCTGGAGTTGACGGAGAGTGAATCGCATATCTATATAACCGATAACCTATATCTTGATAATCCATTTAACAGATATTGTGTCTGCCACTAGAATATCGCGCAATAGCGCTCATACCCGGCGCAGGCGAAATTTCAGGAGTTCCTACGTACATGAGCAACATGAACCACGAGCGTGTCCTCAGCGTCCATCACTGGAACGACACTCTCTTCAGTTTCAAGTGCACCCGCGACCCAGGCCTGCGCTTCGAGAACGGTCAATTCGTCATGATCGGTCTGCAGCAGCCTAACGGTCGCCCGCTCATGCGTGCGTATTCTATTGCCAGCCCGAACTGGGAAGAGCATCTCGAATTTTTCAGCATCAAGGTGCCGGACGGTCCGCTGACTTCGCAGTTGCAGCATTTGAAGGAAGGCGACGAAATCATCATCAGCAAGAAGCCCACGGGTACGCTGGTGCTGGACGACCTTAAGCCGGGCAAGCATCTCTATCTGCTGAGCACCGGCACCGGGTTGGCGCCTTTCATGAGCGTTATCCAGGACCCGGAAACCTACGAGCGTTTCGAAAAGGTCATCCTGTGTCACGGCGTTCGCTACGTGAATGAAGTTGCCTACCGGGAATTCATCACCGAGCACCTGCCGCAGAATGAGTTTTTCGGCGAAGCGTTGCGTGAAAAATTGATCTACTACCCGACCGTTACCCGCGAACCTTTTGAGAATCAGGGCCGCCTGACCGATCTGATGCGCAGCGGCAAGCTGTTCAGTGATATCGGTCTGCCGCCGATCAACCCTCAGGATGATCGTGCGATGTTGTGCGGTAGCCCGAGCATGCTCGACGAAACCAGCGAAGTGCTCAATAGCTTCGGCCTGACCGTTTCACCGCGTATGCGCGAGCCGGGTGATTACCTGATCGAGCGCGCATTCGTCGAGAAGTAAGCGAATTACAAAATGCAATGTGTTCGCACATTGCGCTTGTGACAAAAAAACCGCCTGGGGGTCACGGACCAGGCGGTTTTTTTGTGGGCGGCGTTTATGAGAGTGTCAGGGCGCTGCCGGGACCACCTCAAGCACGCGAATCAGCCCAGGCTGCGGATAATGCCAACGCACATCCAGATCCCAGAGCTGCGCGCCATAGCGACGTTCAGGCGTCGGCAGCTGATAGGCCGGACGCGGATCCTGAGCCAGGCATTGTTCAATCAGTTCTACCAACGGCTCGCCCAGACGCAGGGCATGCCCATGGGTCTGACGCAGCGCCTCATCTTCCCACTGAACCGGTATCAGCTCGGGCGCGGCGCTGGCGAGGGTGTTGATCGCCGTCGCTACATGGTCGGCATAAGGCACGTAGGGTTTGATATCCAGCACAGGCGTGCCATCCAGCAAGTCGATGCCTGATAACCACAGTCGCCCGGCTTCGAACCTGTCCAGCTTGACCACCGACTGGCCGATGCCATTAGGCCGATGGGTCGCGCGAGTCGCAAATACCCCCATGGACTGATTGCCACCCAGGCGTGGTGGGCGCACTTTCAGGCGTGGTTTGTCTTCCAGCGCAAGGTGGAACAGAAACAGCAGCCAGACATGGCTGACGTGTTCCAACCCTTGCACGGCATCGCCCTGGTTAAACGGCGCAACCAACTCCAACACGCCACGAGCAGCCGGGGCCAGTTGCGGTTGGCGCGGAATGGCGAATTTCTCCTTGAAGCACGAGCGGACGAAGCCGATGGGGGAGACGGTGTAGCTTTGAGACATCACAGGTCCGATCCAGTAGGAGTGAGCTTGCTCGCGATTAGCCTATGCGCTGTCAGATAAACCGAAATCGCGAGCACGCTCGCTCCTGCAGCTCATTCATTGATGACCTAATCAAGGGCGAACGCGCAGGGTCAGACCCTTGAGAAAGTTACGCAGCAATTGATCGCCACAGGTGCGGTAATTACTGTGGCCGAACTTACGGAACAGCGCGCTCAGCTCTGGCTTGGAGACCGGGAATTCAGCAGCCTTGAGGATTGCGTGCATGTCCTCTTCCTTGAGTTCGAAAGCGACGCGCAATTTTTTCAGGACCGTGTTGTTGGTGATCGGCAGTTCGACCGGCTGCGGTGGGCGGCTGTCGTCCTTGCCACGCTTGAAGATCACCAGGCCATCGAGGAAGTGCGCCATGATTTCATCGCTGCAGTTCAGATAGCCTTCTTCGTCTTCTTTTTTCATGAAGGCGATTACATCGGCCTTGGATATCTCGAAGCCTGCGAGCTTGACGATATCGACAATTTTGCCGTCGCTGATATCAAGCATGTAGCGCACGCTGCGCAGTACGTCATTGTTCATCATGGTGATTCGAATCCTGGTAAGACGGGTGTCACGCCGCAGAATTTGGCCCTGCGGCACTGAATGGGATGCAAGCGTGGGTCAGAACTTTTCTTTGCCGGTCATGTAGCGCCATTGGCCTTCGGGCAGCTTGCCCATGGACACGCCGCCGATGCGGATGCGTCGCACTGAAACGATCTTCACACCAACGGCCTCGCACAACTGGGCAATGATGCCGGGCTGCGGGTTTTTCATGGCGAAGCGCAGCCGGTTTTCGTTCTGCCAGCTGGCTTTGACAGCGGGCAATTCCTTGCCCTTGTAAGTCAAGCCATGATTCAGTCGATTCAGGCCGTGGGCTACCATGTCGCCGGTGATCTCGACGATGTATTCCTGTTCGATCTTGCTGCGGTCGTCGGTAAGCTTGCGCAGAATTTTCCAGTCCTGGCTGAACACCATCAAGCCGCTGGCATTGGCCTGCAGCGTCGAAATGGGTTCAAGGCGCAAGAAATGCCCCTTGAGCGGACGTTTGCCGAAGCTGTGCTCTTCGGACAGAGTGCCTGGGGTTATCAGCGCCAGTGCGTCCGCGTCGCTCATGGCGGCGGGCTTGTGCAGGATTATCGTGACCGGTTCCGGCGCGTCGGCTTTGGCCGCAGGGTTGAGCTCGACCTTTTGCGTGTCGACCTTGAATTGCGGTTCTTCAATGACTTCGCCGTCCACGGTGACCCAGCCGCCTTCGATATACAGTTCAGCCTCCCGACGGGAGCAGCCGATCAGCTCGATAAGACGTTTGGAGAGGCGGATGGGTTCTGACATGACAAAGAGCCGTTACTTGAGAGAAAGGCGCTTATTGTACCCGTGCAAGCCCGGTTAATCGCGGCAACATTGCAAATGGGCTGGAATCAGTGTGCAGGAGCCAATTTGTGTGGGAGCGAGCTTGCTCGCGAAGCGGCATACCCAGGTTTCGGGAACATCGCGATGTCGGCCTGCACACAGGATCCGTAGGACCGGCTTTAGCCGGGAGGGCGGAAGGTCTGACGACGCAACTACTGAGAATGTACC
>DASVUK010000119.1:0-11211 GCA_036387095.1 Pseudomonas sp. | reverse complement strand
CACCCTTGTGGGACTGCTCGCACTCGCCGGTTGTTCATTCCCCGGGGTTTACAAAATCGACATCCAACAGGGCAATGTCGTCACGCAAGACATGATAGACCAGTTACGGCCCGGAATGACCCGACGGCAAGTACGGTTTATTATGGGCAACCCTTTGCTGACCGACACATTCCATGCTGATCGCTGGGATTACCTGTATAGCCTGCAGCCTGGGGGCGGGGAGCGCCAGCAAGAGCGCGTCAGCGTTATCTTCAATGGCAATGACCAACTCGTCAGCCTTTCCGGCGACTTCATGCCCGGCGTGAGCCGCGACGAAGCTATTCTGGGCCGCGATAACGGCACTACGGCCCCAGCCGGTAATGTCGAGCAGCCCAAGGCAGAAGAACCTGCCAAGCCGGGCTCATTGCTTGAGCAGATTCAGCAGGATGTGGATAAAGTCGAAACCGTACCGGTGCCGACTCAGGAGCCACTGGAAACATCCCCGCAGTAATTTAACGACTGCGCATCAAAAAGCCCGGCATGCCGGGCTTTTTAGTATCTGACGATTGGTTAATTCCTAATCCTGCGCGCTCCCCTGCCGCGCTTTGGCTGCTTTAGCTGCACGCAGACGGCGAACTTCTTTTGGATCAGCAAGCAACGGGCGATAGATTTCTATCCGATCACCCTCTTCCAGTGTGCGGATATTTGCGTTCAGCACCACTTTTCCGAATATCCCTACAGTGCATTGCGTCAGATCCAGCTCAGGAAACTCAAGATCCATACCGGACGTCAGCAGCGCCTGTCGGACCGTCGTGCCCACAGGCACCTGAAGACAGCGCAACAATTGCCGGTCGACGGCAGCGTAAACCACCTCGACCGTTATGATTGCCTCAGGCATGGAGTTCTTTCGCCCGCTGGCAAAATGCGTCTACCAGGGTGTTGGCTGCCTGATTGAATAACGGCCCGAGAGTGGCGCGAACAATCGGTCCTGCGTAATCGAAAGAAAGATCCAGGCTTATCTTGCAGGCTTTCTCACCCAGCGCTTTGAATGTCCAGACGCCGTGTAGCTGATTGAACGGCCCTTCGACCAGATCCATCACAATCGACTGCCCTGGCACCAGCGTGTTTTGCGTGACGAAATGCTGGCTAAGACCGCCCTTGGCAATCTCCAGGCTGGCGCGCATGCGCTCCTCGCTTACCTCTAGCACTTTCGCGGAAGAACACCAGGGCAGAAACTCGGAATAGCGCGCTACGTCGTTTACAAGGTCGTATAAAGCTTGAGCCGGGTAAGGCAAAAGAGCGGAACGTTGAATATGCGTAGTCATGTCAGCGTCATTTCCAAAGCTGAGCGGCAAACACAACAAGAATGCCGAACGGCGCCACATAGCGCATCAAAAAGAACGTCAAGGCGAAGAGCATCGGGCTGCGAATCGACAATTCGTCGCGCACCGCCTCACGGCCCATCACCCAACCTGCGAATACCACAAAACACAAACCACCCAGCGGCAACATGATCCGAGAGGTGAAGAAATCGATGACACCGAAAAAGTCCAGCCCACCGGTCGCGCCCCACTGATAGAGATGAAATGCGCCGCCATCGTTCACGAAAAATTTGGCCTGCTGCCAAATATTGAAGGAAAACACAGTACCCAGGCCCACAAACCAGCAACTGAAGGCGAGCCAGAAAGTCACCCAGCCGCGGCGGATTTTAGTTCGCTCCACCAGATAGGCAACCATAGGTTCAAGCAGGGATATCGCCGAACTCCAGGCTGCGACGGCTACCAGAACGAAGAACACTACGCCCATCAGCTGACCGAACACTACATTGCCAAAGGCAAACGGCAAGGTCACGAACATCAGGCCAGGGCCTTCCCCGGGATTCAGGCCGGCGGCAAAAACGATGGGGAATAGGGCAAGCCCGGCCAGCAGCGACACAAATGTGTCCAGTAACGCGACACCAACGATGGTTCCGGAAATCGACGAGTTTTTCGGCATGTAGGCGCCGTAGATCATGATCGAGCCCACGCCGACACTCAGGGAAAAAAATGCATGGCCCATGGCCGGCAACAACCCGTCAAGGAGCCTGGACGGGTTGAAGTCGAACATAAAATGCACGCCTTCCATAAAGTGCCCGGTGGTCAGGCTGTAACCCAGCAGAATGACCATGAGGATGAATAACAACGGCATCATGATCCGCAGGCTGCGTTCAAGCCCGGCAACCACACCTTTGGCGATCACTACAGCCGAAAGCAGCATGAAGATCGTGTGCCAGAGGACCAAGCGCCATGGATCAGCGATGACACCCCCGAAATAGGCGCCAACCTGATCCGCTGCCACGCCCTGAAAATCGCCTCGCCCCATGTCGATGATGTAATCCAGCGACCAGCCGCCCACCACGCTATAGAAAGACAGGATCAGCAACGCGGTGATCATTCCGGCAAACGCACCCCATGACCACCGCGCCGAATGCCCGGCTTCGATAGCCAATACCTTCAGGGCATTAGCCGGACTCAAGCGGGAACGACGCCCAATCAGCGTCTCGGCCAACATCACCGGCACGCCAATCAGCGCAATGCACGCCAGAAACACCAACACGAAAGCCCCGCCGCCATACACGCCGACCATGTAGGGAAATTTCCAGATACTACCCAGACCAACAGCAGAACCGGTCGCTGCAAGAATGAAAACCCAGCGGCTTGCCCAGCCGCCATGGACCGAAACCTTGTCCGTCGACATCGTTGACACGTCCAAACGAAAAAGAGGCGCATTGTCCGGGATTCAATCAACCTGCTCAAGCACGCAGGTTCCCCATAGCCGATATCGAAGCGAGTCCCTATAATGCGTCGCCTATGGCTAAGCTCAAGAAAAACCCCACAGGGACCATCGCGCAAAATAAAAAGGCGCGTCACGATTACTTCATCGAACACAAGTTCGAGGCCGGTCTGGTCCTGGCTGGCTGGGAAGTAAAAAGCCTGCGTGCCAACAAGGTGCAGCTGGTTGACAGTTATGTGCTACTCAAAGATGGCGAGGCTTGGCTGATGGGTAGCCACATCTCACCGTTGACGACTGCGAGCACTCACGTCATCGCTGACCCGACACGCACCCGTAAACTGCTTCTGAACCAGCGTGAGCTTGAAAAGCTGATCACGTCTGTGCAACAGAAGGGCTACGCTTGCGTAGCGCTTTCCCTTTACTGGAAAGAGCACTTGATCAAGTGCGAAATCGCGCTAGGTAAAGGCAAGAAGGAATACGACAAGCGCCACACCGAGCGCGAGCGTGATTCCGATCGCGAGTTGCAACGGGCCGTGCGCAGCAAGGGCAAGGACGATTAGGTTCCTGCCTTAGTCCATGCTGACTGCGTTTCGACTTGTGGGAGCGAATCACTCGCGAAGAGGCCAGCACCGCCCACGCATCAGCGGCGTTTGAATGCCGTCTTCCCGGACAAATCAGGTCCCACGCAATTACGGCAATTCCGGACCTTGCGGTGAATTCATAGGCGCCCGCAAGGGCGCAGCTCACGCTCACATACCATTGCGCCGCTCAGCCCGAGCGGTGCGCTGTACCTGCTGACGCACCTCTTCCAACACTTCCTGCACATACATCAAATGCCTGCTGGAAACCTCCCGGGCGTCTTCGCCGCGCCCTTCAATGATCGCCCGATACAGCTCGCGATGCTGACTGATGAGCATGTCCCGCGTTTCCGTGCGCTGCTTGTACATCCCGCCGATGTTGATGACTACGTTCCGCTTGAGCAGGTCAAACAGCCCGCGAATCGTATGCAGCAGGACGGCGTTGTGGCTGGCTTCGGCAATCGCCAGATGGAAGCTGGCATCCGCCGCGCCCTCTTCGGCTCGACTGACCTCGCCTTCTCGTGAGTAGCAATCCTGAAGCGCGTCGAATGCCAGGCGCAGCCGCTCACGATCCACATCGGTGGCGCGAATAGCAGCGTAATACGCGCAGGACGCTTCGAGTGTGTGGCGAAACTCCAGCAAATCCCGCTGGGCATCAGGACTACTTTCCAACAGATGCAACAAGGGATCACTAAAGGTTGACCCCAGATTCTCCACCACATAGTTCCCGCCACCCTGGCGGCTGACCAACAGCCCCTTGGCAGTGAGCTTTTGAATGGCCTCACGCAGCGACGGACGAGAAACACCAAACTGTTCAGCCAGAGCGCGCTCCGCAGGCAAACGCCCTCCGGATTTCAGCGTGCCCTCAAGAATCATTCTTTCCAGCTGCTCGACAATATCGTCAGACAAACGGCGCTGACGCACCTGATCAAAACCCATAAATCCTCGCTTCACATCCCCGAATACGTATCGGGGCCATCTATTCTGGCCAATTATCGGCGGCTGGCCACTGTCCGGATGTCGCTGGAATAGCCCGAGCCCGGCCGCATTTCCAGCAACATCCGACGAAAGTCGTAGCACGGCAAATTGACACATCACCTACAAGGCTTTTACCCTAGCGCTTAGACATTGTAAATTGGTATTACCAATTACCCAATGCCAGCGTTTGGTGGCTAATCTCCTCAGCGCTGCAAGACCTTTCGAGCGAAAGGCTTGAGCTGGTGAGCTGTGCGATTCGTTCGTCAGCATCGGCAAGACGCTTGCTTGTAATGACGTCGAATCGAAGCCGCGCGCGTGCGACACGGAACACCGGGCCTAACCAAAAACAATTAGGGGCCACCTAAATGCAGACCTGGCAACAACTCTATACACCTCTGGGCAGCCTCGGCCTTTCAGCCGCCGCTGCGCTCATCCCTATCGTCTTCTTCTTCCTGGCCCTGGCTGTTTTCAGGTTAAAGGGACATATCGCGGGCAGTATCACGCTGGCTTTGTCAGTGCTTGTGGCGATCTTCGCTTTTGAGATGCCAGCGGACATGGCGCTTGCAGCGGCTGGCTACGGGTTCGCATATGGCTTGTGGCCTATCGCATGGATCATCGTCGCGGCGGTATTCCTCTACAAACTGACCGTCAAGAGTGGCCAGTTTGAGATTATCCGCAGCTCCGTCATGTCCATTACCGATGACCAGCGCCTGCAAGTGTTACTGATCGGTTTCTGCTTCGGGGCATTTCTTGAGGGCGCTGCAGGTTTTGGTGCGCCTGTTGCCATCACGGCGGCATTGTTGGTGGGCCTGGGCTTGAACCCGCTTTACGCTGCCGGTCTTTGCTTGATCGCCAACACCGCGCCGGTTGCTTTCGGCGCCCTGGGCATTCCGATCATCGTTGCGGGTCAGGTTTCCGGCATTGATCCGTTCAAGATCGGCGCCATGGCGGGCCGTCAATTGCCGTTGCTGTCTCTGTTCGTGCCGTTCTGGTTGATGTTCATGATGGATGGCCTGCGCGGCGTCAAGGAAACATGGCCAGCTGCGTTGGTGGCAGGCTTGAGTTTCGCCATCACTCAGTACCTGACCTCCAATTACATCGGTCCGGAGCTGCCAGATATCACATCGGCCCTGGTCAGCCTGGTTTCCCTGACCCTGTTCCTCAAGGTCTGGCAGCCACAGCGTGCAGCGAATTCCGAGTTTGTGGTCGCCACCGCCGGCGGTGCCGCGATATTGGGCAACCCAGGCGGTTTCGGCCAGCCACGCTCCTCGGTCAAATCCCCGTACACCTTGGGACAGATCCTCAAAGCGTGGTCGCCATTCCTGATCTTGACGGTTCTGGTCACCATCTGGACCCTGAAACCGTTCAAGGCCATGTTCGCCGCTGGCGGTGCCATGCAGGCGTGGACCTTCAACATCGCTATCCCTCACCTGGACCAACTGGTGATGAAGGGCGCACCGATTGTCGCCAAGGCGACTGCGATGCCTGCTGTCTACAAGTTCGACCTGATAGCCGCATCCGGTACAGCCATTCTGTTTTCGGCCATTCTCTCGATGATCGTGCTCAAGATCAGCGCGGGTACTGGTCTAACCACTTTTAAAGAAACACTGAAAGAATTGCGCTGGGCAATCGTGTCCATCGGCATGGTGCTGGCCTTCGCCTTCGTCATGAACTTCTCCGGCATGTCCTCCACGTTGGCACTGGTATTGGCCGGCACTGGCGCGGCGTTCCCGTTCTTCTCGCCGTTCCTGGGCTGGCTGGGCGTATTCCTGACCGGTTCCGATACCTCCGCCAACGCGCTGTTTGGCTCGTTGCAGGCCACGACGGCACACCAGATCGGGGTCAGCGATGTACTGATGGTCGCCGCCAACTCCAGCGGCGGCGTAACCGGCAAGATGATCTCACCGCAATCCATTGCCGTGGCTTGCGCCGCAACGGGGCTGGTAGGCAAGGAATCGGACCTGTTCCGGTTTACGCTTAAACACAGCCTGTTCTTCGCCACCATCGTGGGCTGCATCACCTACGCCCAGGCTTATTGGTTCACGGGCATGCTGGTGCATTGATGAAACGAGCGCCGGGCGTGTTCATGCACGCCCGGCCGCTGTCCATTACTCAACGTTGTGAGAGCCCATGATTATTTCCGCCTCCACTGACTATCGTGCCGCAGCGCAAAGCAAGCTGCCGCCGTTCTTGTTTCACTACGCTGACGGCGGCGCTTACGCCGAACACACTCTGCGCCACAACGTATCGGACCTGGCCAGTATTGCTCTGCGCCAGCGCGTCCTGAAGAACATGTCGGAGCTGAGCCTGCAAACCACACTGTTTGGCGAAACGCTGAGCATGCCGATGGCGCTGGCACCTATCGGACTCTGCGGCATGTACGCCCGTAGGGGTGAAGTGCAGGCGGCGCGTGCTGCGGCCGCCAAAGGCATCCCGTTCACCTTGTCCACGGTGTCGGTTTGCCCGATCGAGGAAGTCGCCCCAGCCATCGACCGCCCCATATGGTTTCAGCTGTACGTACTCAAGGACCGCGGCTTCATGCGCAACGCGCTGGAGCGGGCGAAGGCGGCCGGAGTCAAGACACTGGTATTCACCGTTGACATGCCAGTCCCCGGCGCTCGATATCGTGATGCCCATCACGGCATGAGCGGCCAGAACGGGCCTATGCGCCGAGTTCTGCAAGCCATGACGCATCCACAATGGGCGTGGGACGTGGGCGTAAGAGGCCGCCCTCACGACTTGGGCAACATTTCGACCTACCTTGGCAACCCCACCGGGCTTGCCGACTATATCGGCTGGCTAGGAGCCAACTTCGACCCGTCGATTTCCTGGAAGGATCTGGAGTGGATCCGCGAAACCTGGGACGGGCCAATGCTCATCAAGGGCATCCTCGACCCCGAAGACGCTCGGGACGCAGTGAGTTTTGGCGCTGACGGCATCATTGTTTCCAACCATGGCGGCCGGCAGCTTGATGGCGTGCTGTCCAGTGCGCGCGCCTTGCCAGCCATCGCCGACGCCGTGAAAGGGGAACTGAAGATCCTCGCCGACTCAGGCATCCGCAGCGGCCTGGATGTGGTGCGCATGATTGCCCTGGGTGCCGATGCCGTACTCATTGGCCGCGCGTTCATCTACGCCTTGGCTACCCACGGCGAGGCAGGGGTGAAAAACCTTCTAGACCTGTTCGAAAAGGAAATGCGAGTGGCCATGGTGCTGACCGGGGCAAAATCCATCAGTGAGATATCACGCGACTCGTTAGTGCGTGAACTCGGTGCTTGAGCACCACGAAGCTGACTGCACGAGGAATACCGCATGAGCCTCCCCGCCTCCTTCTTGACCGAGGTCAAGCGCCTTATCCCCACCGAACGGCGCTTCGACGATCCACTGTCGACGCTTGCCCTGGGCACCGATGCCAGCTTCTATCGCCTGATCCCCAAGCTGGTGATCCGCGTCGAATCCGAAGATGAAGTCGTGGCGCTGCTCAAGCTGGCGCAGCAGGAAAAGGTTCCGGTGACCTTTCGAGCGGCGGGTACCAGCCTGTCTGGCCAGGCCATCAGTGATTCCGTTCTGCTGGTGCTGGGTGACAACTGGAATGGCCGTGAGCTGCGAGAAAAAGGCACGCAAATCCGTCTGCAACCTGGCGTCATCGGCGCGCAGGCCAATGCCTGGCTCGCGCCGTTCGGACGCAAGATCGGGCCCGACCCGGCGTCGATCAATGCCTGCAAAATCGGCGGCATCGTCGCCAATAATGCCAGCGGTATGTGCTGCGGCACCGCGCAGAATACCTATCACACTCTGGCGGGAATTCGCCTGGTGCTGGCCGATGGCACCCGGATCGACACCGAAGACCCAAGCAGCGTGGCCGCCTTTCGCAGCAGCCACGACGGTCTGCTGCAACAACTGGCGCGGCTGGGCCGAGAAACCCGCGCCAACACCGAACTGGCAGACAAAATCCGGCACAAATATCGCCTGAAAAACACCACCGGCTTGTCCCTCAATGCACTGGTGGATTTCGATGACCCGCTGGATATCCTCAGCCACTTGCTGGTGGGCTCCGAAGGCACGCTGGGTTTCATCAGCGCGGTCACGTACGACACGGTCATCGATCACCCGAACAAAGCCTCGGCGCTGATTGTGTTTCCGGATGTTGAAACCTGCTGCAACGCCGTCACGGTTCTGAAAACCCAACCGGTCGCCGCCGTCGAACTGCTGGACCGGCGCAGTATGCGGTCGGTGCAGAATAAACCCGGCATGCCCGGTTTCGTCCGCGAACTCTCGGAAAATGCCTGCGCCCTGCTTATCGAAGCCCGCGCCGCCAGCCGGGATTTGCTGCACGACCAGCTGGCGCAGATCATGGCGTCGCTGGCCCCGTTCCCGGTCGAGAAACAGGTCGACTTCACAGAAGACCCGCTGGAAAACGCCCGGCTCTGGGCGATCCGCAAAGACACGTTTCCCGCCGTCGGCGCCGTGCGCCAGACCGGCACCACGGTGATCATCGAAGACGTCACTTTCCCGGTCGAGCAACTGGCCGTGGGTGTGCGCCGCCTGATCGCGTTGTTTGACAAGCATCATTACGACGAAGCCATCCTGTTCGGCCATGCGCTGGAGGGCAACCTGCACTTCGTCTTCACCCAGGGTTTCAACAATCCGGAAGAAGTCGCCCGCTATAAAGCCTTCATGGACGATGTGGCGCATTTGGTTGCCGTGGAATTCGGCGGCTCACTCAAGGCCGAGCATGGCACGGGTCGCAACATGGCACCGTTCGTGGAACTGGAGTGGGGCAGCGACGCGTACCAATTGATGTGGCAACTCAAACGCCTGCTGGACCCAAACGGTATTCTCAATCCTGATGTGGTGCTCAGCGAAGACCCGCAGATCCACCTCAAGCACCTCAAACCGCTGCCGGCCGCTGATGAAATTGTCGACAAATGCATCGAGTGCGGCTTCTGCGAGCCGGTCTGCCCGTCAAAAGGCCTGACCCTCAGTCCGCGCCAGCGGATAGTCATCTGGCGTGACATTCAGGCTAAAAAGCGCGCCGGTATCGACACCACCGAACTGGAGCGTGACTACCACTATCAAGGCATCGAAACCTGCGCGGCCACCGGCCTATGCGCTCAACGCTGCCCGGTCGGCATCAATACAGGCGAACTGATCAAAAAGTTGCGCGGCCAGGAAGCAAGACATGCCAAGACCGCCGGCTGGCTCGCTGACCACTTCAAAACCGCTCTGCAAGGCGCGCGCTTCACATTGCATGCAGCCAATGGCGCCCGCATGTTATTGGGCGCCCCAAGGCTGGCAAAACTCTCCGGCGCATTGACCAAGGCTTCCGGCGGGCGCGTTCCGCAATGGTCATCGGCGATGCCTCAGGCCGAACAAGCGATTCGCTTTTCGCCACCGGTCGAGGACCAACGCCCGCGCGTGGTGTATCTGGCCGCCTGTGTTTCTCGTGTAATGGGGCCGGCAGCCGGAGATCGCGAGCAAACATCACTGCTGGACAAGACCCGGAGCCTGCTTGAAAAAGCCGGGTACCAAGTCATCTTCCCGGATGATCAGGAAAGCCTGTGCTGCGGCCAGCCCTTTGAATCCAAAGGCTACAAGGAACAGGCCGACAACAAGCGCCAGGAGTTGCTCGCCGCGCTGACCAAAGCCAGTCGCGGCGGGCTTGATCCGATTTATTGCGACACCAGCCCGTGCACCCTGCGCCTGGTTCAGGACCTCAAGGACACACGCCTGGATCTGTACGATCCGGTGCGTTTCATTCGCACTCATCTGCTGGACAAATTGACCTTCACACCTCAGCAGGAAGCCATCGCCGTGCACGTAACGTGCAGTACCCAGCATCTGGGTGAAAGCCAGGCACTGATCGAACTGGCTCGGCTGTGCAGCCTTAACGTGGTCATCCCGGAAGGCATTCATTGCTGCGGATTCGCTGGCGACAAAGGCTTCACCACGCCACAGCTGAACGCCCATTCACTGCGCAGCCTGAAGGACGCAGTGCAGCACTGCGATGAAGGGATTTCAACCAGCCGGACCTGCGAGATAGGCCTGTCGCAACATGGCGGTATCGACTACCACGGGTTGGTGTATCTGGTGGATCGCGTCACGCAACGCAAAAGTACCTGATAAGAACACAGGGGCGACGATCGCCCCTTTTTGGTGCTTTTTACGTGAAAAGTGGCTTTTTCACATGATCGTAAAAATAAATAGAACCCCTGCGTTTCGCCATAGTCAGTTTGTGTAAGCCCCGCAAATGAATTGGGGTTATCGACAGACCTCGGAGAATCGGCCTCATTGACCGGCCATACCGAGTCCACAGGCTTAAGGAGATACACATGAAGCGCACAGCACTGACTGGTTTGTTCCTCACCGCTGCACTGTTGGGTTCCCCGGTATTCGCCGCAGATGATTTGTGTGGTGCCAACATCAAGACTCTGGAAAACGCCGCCGTTTCCAGCAACACAAACTTCAGCGCAGACTCCAAGGCCGACCAGGAAAAGACCATCGCATCGGCGAAAGCAGCGCAGGCGGCCGGCAAAGAGAAAGAATGCATCGAGATCACCACCAAGCAAATCCAGGCCATGAAAAACATCGGTTCGGGCAGCGAAGGCGCCAAGTAACACGCCTGCCGCGGCCAGCCTGACCGCTGGCCGAAGCTCGAATCGCGTCAAAAGGTCGACGTAATGGACTCACTGGAGTACACTCCGCGACCTGACTGCGAAAGCAGTCAACTGGGGCCGTTTCGGATTCGACGCCGGTGATGAAACTTTAGGTGCATGCCGACTTGGTAACAGAAGTCGTAAATCCACTGTTGCAACTACTTATAGTTGCCAATGACGAAAACTACGGCCAGGAAATGTCCATCGCTGCGTAAGCAGCCTTAGACCCTGAGCTTCTGGTACCTTCGGGT
>DASVUK010000118.1:0-4020 GCA_036387095.1 Pseudomonas sp. | reverse complement strand
TGGCACTAGCTGGCCATAGATGGTGGTAAGCGTGGCCTCGTTAAATCCCGTACCGACTTTCCCTGCGTAGCGCAGGTCGCCACTGTCGGCGTCATGAAGTCCCAGCAAAAGCGCACCGAATTTACTCCGTGCACCTTTGGGCTCGCTGAAGCCGACGACCACGAACTCTTGCCGCCTTTTGCACTTGAGCTTGATCCAGTCACCGCTGCGACGTGACACGTAGGAACTGCCAACGCGCTTACCGATAAGGCCTTCCATTTTCATCTGACATGCACTGTTGAGCAGAGCATCAGGTTCTTCACCAAAGTCTTCGGAAAACCTGAGAATCTCGTCCTCGCTCGCCTCTAAAACTTTTGACAGTGCCGCTCGACGTTGTTCTACCGGCACCTCCCGTAAGTCCATACCATTAAGGTAGGGAAGGTCGAATAGGTAATAAACGATATTGCCGCTGCGACCTACCTCAAAGGCATTTTGAAGAGCCTGGAAATCCGGAACACCCTCATCATTGGCGACGACCATTTCCCCGTCCAGCCAAGCAGATTCAAGCCCCAGAGCGGCGATGGCCTCGGCTTGGCGAGGAAGCTTGTGTGTCCAGTCGTGACCGTTGCGCGTGAAAAGCTGAACGTTGCCATCGTTAACCTTGGCCATAATGCGATAGCCATCGAATTTGATCTCATAGCGCCAGTCACCGTCGGGAGCTGACTCCACCAACGTTGCCAATTCGGGTTTTATGGTGTCAGGCAGCGTTGCCGCCTGCGCCCCATTCAACTGAACCTTGCCTGGCTTCTTCCTTGCAGCCGGCACCTTTTCAACGGGCTTGGGGGTTGCAGCTTTACCGCTACGTTTTTTTGGGACAAGTGTTCGCTCACTCAAAACGCTGTCAGGCAATTCCTTGGTGATGTCGTACTCGGATTCGGAACGCGCGATGTCATCTTGATGCTTGATCAGAAACCACTGCTCCTGTTTACCGGCGAGGCTAGTTTTGATGAGATTCCAGATACCGCTGAGCTTCTCGCCTTGGAACTCGAATTTAAGACGGCCTTTGGAGTACGCCTCACCAGGGTCAGAAAGCGGTTTCCAGATGCCACGATCCCAGACGATCACATCACCCGCACCATAATGGCCCTCGGGAATGGTGCCTTCGAAGGCTGCGTAATCAATAGGGTGATCTTCGACGTGCACCGCCAAGCGTTTCACCTTGGGATCAAGCGAAGGGCCTTTGGAACGGCCCAGCTTTTCAGCGTGCCATCCAGCTCCAGCCGGAAGTCGTAATGGAGGCGTGTGGCATCATGCTTCTGAATGCAAAACTGTAGGGCATTTTGTGCCGATGCTTTTTTGCTTCCCTGGTCGCTTGGTCGACGGTGCACCTGAGGGCTCCGGCGTCGCTTGAAAATCACGCTTGCGGTTGTACTCTTCTAGATTTGGATGCGCTGCTGATTCAGCAGATGGGAGTCCATCCCTGTTTGACGTATTTTTGCCCTTGGCGTGGGTGTCTTCAATCTGAATCCATGTAGGTGCGTGATCGCTAGCATGTTCTTCACCTCGCACCCATGCGTCTACACCCGCATTCACTAAGTGAGGAGCGAGTATCGGGTTTAGCAGCAGGTGATCGATGCGCAGGCCTGAGTTGTTCTGCCAATGTTCACGGAAATAATCCCAGAAGGTGTAGACGCGCTCTTCTGGATACAGGTGTCTTAGGGAGTCCAGCCACCCTTGATCCATCAACCGCTCAAAACACTCCCGGCTCTCGGGCTGCAGTAGGGCGTTTTTAAGCCAAGAGCGCGGGTTGTAGATATCCATGTCGGTGGGGACGACATTGAAGTCGCCTGCGAGCACAACAGGATGCTCGCTGGCCTGCAAGGTTTTGGCATGGTGAATTAGATGCTCGAACCACCGCAGCTTGTAGTCGAACTTCGGCCCTGGCTGAGGATTTCCGTTTGGCAGATAGAGGCATGCGACGATGACTCCATGTGCCGCTGCCTCACAATAGCGAGACTGGGTATCGGTTTCTTCACCCGGAAGACCTTTTTGGATTAGTAGCGGTTCGGCGTCTCTGGCCAATATGGCAACGCCATTCCAGCTCGCCTGCCCGAGGTGCAGAGACCCGTAGCCTGCTGCGCGAAGGTCACGAGCAGGGAAGTCTTTATCTTGGGCCTTGAGCTCTTGAAGGCAAACGATGTCAGGCTTTTCTCGCTCTAGCCACTGCAATAGATTCGCAAGTCGCGTGTTGATACCGTTCACATTGAACGTCGCGATCTTCAAATTTTGCATTCGTCGTTCCTTCGATCACCCGAAACCTTCTTATCTGAGGCCTGAAAGCGGGAGGAGTTCTAGAATCGTCACGCGTGACGTCGGCCGTATAAGAGATTTCTGAACGCCATCGCATTCATGCTTCGCTTTACCGAGTATCAGGAAGCCGCGCTTGCACATGCTGATACAACGTCTCCAGCGTCCAGGGTTTCGCTAGGAAGGTTGCGTGTGGAGGCAGGAGGTCATCGTCCATCCGGTTACCCGAGGTGACAATGATCGGCACATGTGGCCATCGCTTGGCCACGAGGTTAGCCAGCTGCAGACCATCAAACTGGCCAGGCATGCGAATATCCGTTAGTAGCAAGTTAACAGGGGTATGACGCTCCAGCTCACGCAGGGCTACATCCGCATTCGGGCAAGCGATCACATGGGCGCCTAGCATCGAAAGCGCATCGGCGGCCAACTCCCGCACCGTATCGTCGTCTTCAACCAATAGGATCGTGGGGCACATTGATGCGTGCTCCTTTCAGCGTTGATATCCTAAGGGATTGAGGGCCTGGTGATTGGTTTCGAAAACCGGTGTCGCTTTTGGCGAAAATTCGACCAATGGCGTGCCTGCTTGACCTCCTGTAAGTCTCCCGGTTTAGCGCAGCGTCCTAGATCATTGCTACCCATGGGAGTTCGATGACCAAACGTACGCCGCTTTCACCATGCCAGTGAGCCCGGGCGCCCAGTTGCGCGAGCAGGCCATTGATCAGGCGCATCCCTGTTCCCCCGGAGGCCCGATCCGTAAAGCCCCGACCGTCATCGGATAGCGTCAGGACGGCCGGGTTATCACCGTTGGTAACCAGCTCCAGGGCTACCACACCGCCTTGGTCGTCAAACGCGTATTTCATGCTATTGGTGACAAACTCGTTGATGATCAGGCCAAGAGGAATAGCGGTTTCGGGGGTGACACATACCGGCGCCATTTCGATGCGCAATCGAATATTGCCTGCAGCTTGCCCGTGAAACTTGAGCAGCCCCCGACTTAGCTCAGCCAAATAGGCGGCCAGGTCTACCCGATCGACCTCACCGGCCGTATAGAGCTTCTCGTGCACGAGGCGTAGAGTTTCGATCCGGCTTTCGATCGAGTGCAGTTCCTCCCTGGCTTCGGATGAGTGGGTGCGCCGGCTCTGTGTGCTGATCAAAGCCGTAATGACCTGAAGGTTGTTCTTTATGCGATGTTGCAATTCAGCCAACAAACGCTCCTTTTCCTTCACCGCCTGTTGCAAAGCCCTGACCAATTGAAACCGGTCAACGGCGGCGGCCAGCAGGTTGGCATAGGTCTGCAGGAACAAAATGTCGTCCTCGGTGAAGTGCCGAGGCGTACGACTATCAACCTCCAGCAACCCGTATGGTGGCTCGCCATCGGCGCCTAGAATGATCACGTTTACTAAGGCGTGGACGCCGTGTTCGGTCAAGAAAGGGGGATAAACAAAGCGCTTTTCTGTGGCAATGTCGTCAGAAGCAACAGGGCGTTGTGTCTGCAATGCATGCCCCTCGGAGGAATTGAGGGTGGCCTGAACGGTGATACAACCTACCACCCCGGGTTTCCAGCCAACCCCCGCGCGAACCAGCAGGTGTTTTCTGTCCGGCTGCAGCTCCATGACCTTTGCTAAGTCGGTGTGCAGGGCCTGCCCGACCAGCCGACATGCCTCCTGCAGGATTTCATCGAAGTCATGGGCTTTGAGAGCAAAGGCGCCAAACGCTGCGAGGACGCGCTGTTGC
>DASVUK010000117.1:0-3995 GCA_036387095.1 Pseudomonas sp. | reverse complement strand
GCGGACGAGATGAAGCGTCTTGAATAAGCCTAGTGCTACACAGTCCGATGGTTGTGCGTCTCCACCCTACACGTATCCCTGATAATTCGGGTGCTGCCGCGCGCAGAATCCGCAGCGGGTTGGCATTTACCGCGACCTTCTACAGGAGGGCCGCGCATCATGGCTTAAGGCGTTGTTTCCGAAGTATTCGCCCGAAATGTCTGAAGATGACTGCACTTTGTGAACTGGCCGTGAATTTTGAGCTCTGAAGGCGAGTGAAAACTCTGCGATCTGGCTTGTTTCAGGCCTCATGTCACCTGCGCTTGTTACATCTCCAGCCTGTTCGTTGTCACCGAAAGCCCCGTAGGACGGCCTCGCGTCCTCGTGAATTGCGTTGGTCAGGGCCGGTGGTTAGACCGTTTGTCCGCTGTCCAGGCCGCTTTTGGCGGCGTTCGCGACTATAGCAGCAATCATTAAGTGCTTCAAATCCATAAAAAATTGTTATGATTTGCGGCATGACGAACATCACCCTTCCAACCCCCAGCGTCCAGCTGGTAGAGGTTGCGCCGGAATATGCCGGTCAACGCATCGATAATTTTCTTGTCACTTTCCTCAAAGGCGTGCCCAAGACCTTGATCTACCGCATTTTGCGCAAAGGCGAAGTGCGGGTGAACAAGGGTCGGATCAAGCCGGAGTACAAGTTGCAGGCGGGTGACATCATCCGTGTTCCGCCTGTGCGCGTGCCGGAGCGCGATGCGCCTGTGCCTGTGGCTCAGGGCCTGTTGCAGCGGCTTGAAGCGGCCATTGTCTTTGAGGACAAGGCGCTGATCGTGCTCAACAAGCCCGCCGGCATTGCCGTGCACGGTGGGAGTGGCCTGAACTTTGGGGTCATCGAGGCCTTTCGACAAATGCGTCCGGACGCCAAGGAGTTGGAGCTGGTGCATCGCCTTGACCGCGACACTTCCGGCCTGCTGATGATTGCCAAGAAACGCAGCATGCTGCGTCACCTGCACGAAGCATTGCGCGGCGACGGCGTCGACAAGCGCTATATGGCACTGGTTCGCGGCCATTGGGACACGTCCCAGAAGCGCGTCAACGCGCCGTTGCTCAAGAGCAACCTGCGTTCCGGCGAGCGCATGGTCGAAGTCAATGACGAAGGCAAGGAGGCACTGACGATCTTCAAGGTGCTGCGCCGCTTCGGTGACTTCGCCACGATGGTCGAGGCCAAGCCGGTGACCGGGCGGACTCACCAGATTCGTGTCCACACGCTCCATGCCGGCCATGCCATTGCTGGCGATACCAAGTATGGCGACGAGGATTTCAGTCGCGAAATTCGCGATCTGGGCGGCAAGCGTCTGTTCCTGCACGCGTATATGTTGACCGTGCCGCTGCCGGACGGTGGCGAACTCAAATTGCAGGCCCCTGTCGACGAGATGTGGGCCAAGACCGTGGAGCGATTGAGTGCGCCCTGATTGTGAGTTGTCGCGTTACGAGCTGTTGATTTTCGATTGGGACGGTACCTTGGCTGACTCAATCGGTCGCATTGTCGAGGCCATGCGGGTCGCGGCCACCCTGAGCGGTAGGGTGGTGCGTGATGATCCCGCAATCAAGGGGATTATCGGCCTGGGCTTGCCTGAGGCGATTCGTACCCTGTATCCGGATATCACCGGCGCCGACCTGATTGCCTTTCGCCAGCACTATGCCGACAGCTATATGGCAATGGATGTAGATGTGCCGTCGCCGCTGTTCGCTGGTGTGCTGGAATCCATGGACGCCTTTCGTGCGGACGGATATAAGCTGGCGGTTGCGACTGGCAAGGCACGACGCGGGCTTGATAGGGTGCTCAAGGCCCATGGTTGGCTGGATTATTTCGATATCACTCGCGCTGCCGACGAGACGGCCAGCAAGCCAGATCCGCTGATGCTCAACGAAATCCTCCGGCATTGCGATGTGCCGCCAGAGCGGGCCTTGATGGTGGGTGATTCGTCGTTTGATTTGTTAATGGCGCGAAATGCCGGCATGGATTCGGTCGCTGTGGGGTATGGCGCGCAGGCGCTGTCTTCTCTGCGCGAGCTCAACCCGAGCCTGGCTATCGACAGTTTTCCTGAGTTGCGCACCTGGCTGGGTTCGCGCAGTGCTGAGTCTTCGTTGTTGAGGTAATCAAAAGATGTCTGATGAATGGAAAGCGCCAGGGTCAAGAGATTCTGACGAGGTGGTAGACGGCAAGGCGGATAGCAGAAGCTGGAAGTTGCTGGAAAAGACTTTGCTGGCGGGCGTTCAGGAGCAGCGTCGTTCCCGACGCTGGGGGATTTTCTTTAAATCCCTGACCTTTATTTACCTGTTTGGCGCGCTGTTCCTTTTTACGCCGCTCATGAGTTTCGAGAAAGGAGCGTCCCGCGGTGACAATCACACTGCGCTGATCGAAGTGCAGGGCATGATCGCCGACAACGAGTCGGCAAGCGCCGACAACATCGTGGGCAGCTTGCGCGCGGCTTTTGAAGATACCAAGACCAAAGGCGTGATCCTGCGGATCAACAGCCCGGGCGGCAGTCCGGTGCAGTCCGGCTACATCGCCGACGAGATCCGCCGTTTGCGCGCGCAAAAGCCTGCGATCAAGGTCTACGCCGTGATCACTGATCTGGGGGCGTCCGGCGCTTATTACATCGCCAGTGCCGCTGACCAGATCTATGCCGATAAAGCCAGTCTGGTGGGTTCCATTGGTGTTACAGCGGCAGGTTTTGGCTTCGTCGGCACCCTGGACAAGCTGGGTGTGGACCGGCGCACTTACACGTCGGGCGAGCATAAAGCCTTTCTTGATCCGTTCCAGCCGCAAAAAGCGGATGAGACAGCCTTCTGGCAGGGCGTGCTGGACACCACTCATCGGCAATTCATCGCCAGCGTCAAGCTGGGGCGTGGCGACCGTCTCAAGGATAAGGAGCATCCCGAGCTGTTTTCAGGCCTCGTCTGGACCGGCGAGCAGGCCTTGCCCCTGGGTTTGATCGATGGGCTGGGCAGTGCCAGTTATGTCGCGCGCGATGTGATCGGCGAGAAGGAAATGGTCGACTACACCGTCAAGGAATCGCCCTTTGACCGGTTCTCGAAGAAACTGGGCGCCAGCGTCGCGGAGCGAATTGCGATGTGGGCGGGATTCAGTGGGCCTGTATTGCGCTGATCGTCCTGCTATAGAAAGAAGAAACCCGACCATTGGTCGGGTTTCTTGTTTCTGCCTTGGGTAATGAATCAGGGAACGGCGACGCCTTCCTGTCCCAGCATTTCGATCAGGCGAATCAGGGGCAGGCCGATCAGGCTGGTAGCGTCGTCGCCTTCGGTGGCCCGAAACAGGCTCACGCCTAATCCTTCTGCCTTAAAGCTGCCAGCGCAATCGTAGGGTTGCTCTGCGCGCAGGTAGCGCTCAAGGCTCGCTGTGTCCAGCGTGCGCATGTGCACCGTGAACGGCACGTGATCCGACTGGCAGCGTCCTGTGGCGCTGTTCAGCAGCGCCAGGCCGGTGAGAAAGATGACACTGCGTCCACTGGCGGCGGTGAGTTGGTCAAGGGCACCCTCGAACGTATGGGGCTTGCCGATGATTCTGCCATCAAGCACGGCCACCTGGTCCGAGCCAATGATCAGGTGATCGGGGTAATCGTTGGCCAGGGCTCTGGCTTTTTCCTCCGCTAGCCTCTGCACCAGTTCGATGGCGTTTTCGTCGGGGCGCGGGCTTTCGTCGATTTCGGGAGAGCTGCAGCCGAACGGCAGGCGCAACCGGGCGAGCAATTCACGGCGATAAGGTGAGCTGGAAGCGAGCAGCAAAGGCAACATGCGGTTCTCCAATTGATGAAAGTTGATTCTAATCAGTCCTGTGCAAGTGCATAGGTCTGAATTTCCTTTGACATGCCTGGGGGTCGTCCCTAGAATGCTGCGCCTATGTTGAATGACCCGATTCCACCTCACGTTGACCCGCGCAAATTGGCTGATCGTGGCACTACCCTTCAAGGTGAAGTGCTGCTGGCCGATTT
>DASVUK010000116.1:0-16255 GCA_036387095.1 Pseudomonas sp. | reverse complement strand
TGAGTCACGGGAACCTTCCACATGTAGGGGCTGAAAAAAGGGGCTACATTATGCCGCCGCCTTTGTTTATGAGCAATGCACGGCTATCAGATTGCACGGCACTACATTTTTCCGGCTCTCGTAAAACAGACAACCGATACCCGCGTTAGTTACAATCGCCGCCCCGTCGCAACGCTTGGAGCTCTATCTTCCGTGCCCGTTCTGCGCCTACCGCTTCTTCCTGCTGCTGCAGGCAAACAACACTGGGGTAATCTGCCCGGTGCCGCCCTGAGCCTGGCCATTGCCGAGGCTGCCAGCGCCGCCAAGCGCTTCACCCTGCTTTTGACCGCCGATAGCCAAAGCGCCGAGCGGCTGGAGCAGGAACTGAAGTTCTTCGCCCCCACCCTCGCCGTCCTGCATTTTCCGGACTGGGAGACGCTGCCCTACGATTTGTTCTCGCCTCATCAGGACATCATTTCCCAGCGCATCGCCAGCCTTTATCGCTTGCCTGAGCTGGAACATGGCGTTTTGGTAGTGCCTATCACCACGGCCCTACACCGCCTGGCACCGACCAAATTCCTGTTGGGCAGCAGCCTCGTCCTGGATATCGGCCAGAAGCTCGATATCGAAGCGATGCGCTCGCGCCTTGAGGCCAGCGGTTATCGCTACGTGGATACGGTGTACGAGCACGGCGAATTTACCGTGCGCGGCAATTTGATCGATCTGTTCCCGATGGGCAGCAAACTGCCGTACCGGATCGACCTGTTCGACGACGAAATCGAAACCTTGCGCACCTTCGACCCGGAAACCCAGCGTTCCATCGATAAGGTGGAGTCGGTACGCTTGCTGCCCGCGCGGGAATTTCCGCTGCAGAAGGAAGAAGTCACCCGCTTCAAGGCACGCTTTCGCGAGCGCTTTGACGTGGACTTCCGCCGCTGCCCGATCTTTCAGGACCTGAGCAGCGGCATCACTCCGGCCGGTATCGAGTATTACCTGCCGCTGTTTTTCGAAGAAACATCAACGCTGTTTGACTATCTGCCCCAGGACACTCAAGTGTTTTCGCTGCCTGGCATCGAGCAAGCGGCGGAAAACTTCTGGAACGACGTGCGTGGCCGCTACGAAGAGCGCCGTGTCGATCCGGAACGTCCTTTATTACCGCCATCGGAGCTGTTCCTGCCGGTTGAAGACTGCTTCGCCCGCCTCAAAAGCTGGCCGCGCGTAGTGGCCAGCCAGCAGGACGTGGATGCCGGTGTGGGCCGCGAGCGCTTCCCGGCGCAGCTGTTGCCTGATCTGGCTATCGAAGCCAAGGCCAACCAGCCATTGGCCGCATTGGCGAAGTTTCTTGATGAGTTCCCCGGTCGCGTGCTGTTTACCGCCGAATCCGCCGGGCGACGGGAAGTCCTGCTGGAACTGCTGGAACGCTTGAAGCTGCGCCCCAAGACCGTGGACAGCTGGAACGATTTCGTCCAGAGCAAGGAACGCCTGTCGATCACCATTGCGCCGCTGGACGAAGGCCTGGTGCTTGAGCAACCGGCATTGGCACTGATTGCCGAAAGCCCGCTGTTCGGTCAGCGGGTCATGCAGCGTCGGCGTCGGGAAAAACGTAACGACGGCGGCAATAATGACGCCGTAATCAAGAACCTCACCGAGCTGCGCGAAGGCGCACCGGTCGTGCACATCGATCACGGCGTCGGGCGCTACCTCGGGCTTGCCACGCTGGAAGTCGAAAACCAGGTCGCGGAATTCTTGATGCTGGCCTACGCCGAGGACGCCAAGCTGTACGTGCCGGTGGCCAACCTGCACTTGATCGCCCGCTACACCGGCAGCGACGACGCGCTGGCGCCGCTGCATCGCCTGGGTTCGGAGACCTGGCAGAAAGCCAAGCGCAAGGCCGCCGAACAGGTTCGCGACGTGGCGGCCGAACTTCTGGACATCTACGCCCGCCGCGCCGCCCGCGAAGGCTACGCGTTCGAAGACCCGAAAGCCGACTACGCCACATTCAGCGCTGGCTTCCCGTTTGAAGAAACCCCGGACCAGCAAACCACCATTGATGCGGTACGGGCCGACATGCTGGCGCCCAAACCCATGGATCGACTGGTGTGTGGCGACGTGGGTTTCGGCAAGACCGAAGTGGCCATGCGCGCCGCCTTCATCGCGGTGCATGGCGGGCGTCAGGTCGCTATTCTGGTGCCCACCACCCTGCTCGCCCAGCAGCATTACAACAGCTTTCGCGACCGCTTCGCCGACTGGCCGGTGACCGTTGAAGTCATGAGCCGCTTCAAGTCTGCCAAAGAGGTCAATGCGGCCGTGGCGGATCTGGCCGAAGGCAAGATCGACATCGTCATCGGCACCCACAAGCTGTTACAGGACGACGTCAAGATCAAGAATCTGGGCCTGGTGATCATCGACGAAGAACACCGCTTCGGGGTGCGCCAGAAAGAACAGCTCAAGGCGCTGCGCAGCGAGGTGGACATCCTGACCCTCACCGCGACGCCGATCCCGCGCACGTTGAACATGGCGGTCTCGGGCATGCGCGACCTGTCGATCATCGCCACGCCACCGGCGCGGCGTCTGTCGGTGCGCACGTTCGTGATGGAACAGAACAAACCCACGGTCAAGGAAGCCTTGCTGCGTGAGTTGTTGCGCGGCGGCCAGGTCTACTACCTGCACAACGATGTGAAGACCATCGAGAAATGCGCCGCCGATCTGGCCGAACTGGTGCCCGAAGCCCGTATCGGCATCGGCCACGGCCAAATGCGCGAACGCGATCTCGAACAGGTGATGAGCGACTTCTACCACAAGCGCTTCAATGTGCTGATCGCCTCGACCATCATCGAAACAGGGATCGACGTCCCCAGCGCCAACACCATCATCATTGAACGCGCCGACAAATTCGGCCTGGCCCAGCTGCACCAGTTGCGCGGCCGCGTAGGTCGCAGCCACCACCAGGCGTATGCTTACCTGCTGACACCGCCACGCAGTCAGATCACCCCGGACGCCGAAAAACGTCTGGAGGCTATCGCCAACACCCAGGACCTGGGTGCCGGTTTTGTGCTGGCGACCAACGACCTGGAAATCCGCGGCGCGGGCGAGCTGCTGGGTGACGGCCAAAGCGGCCAGATCCAGGCCGTGGGCTTCACGCTGTACATGGAAATGCTCGAACGCGCGGTCAAGTCGATCCGCAAGGGAGAACAGCCAAACCTTGACCAGCCGCTGGGCGGCGGTCCGGAAATCAACCTGCGTCTGCCGGCGTTGATCCCCGAAGCGTATCTACCGGACGTTCACACGCGACTGATCCTTTACAAGCGCATTGCCAATGCGGCCGACGAGGACAGCCTCAAGGATTTGCAGGTGGAGATGATCGACCGCTTCGGCTTGTTGCCGGAGCCGACCAAAAACCTGGTGCGCATCACCCTGCTCAAATTGCAGGCCGAGCAGTTGGGCATCAAGAAGGTCGACGGCGGACCGCAAGGTGGACGCATCGAATTCGCAGCCGATACCCCTGTGGACCCGCTGACGCTGATCAAGCTGATTCAGGGGCAACCCAACCGTTACAAATTCGAAGGCGCCACGCTGTTCAAGTTCATGGTGCCCATGGAACGCCCGGAAGAGCGTTTCAACACGATTGAAGCGCTGTTCGAGCGCCTGACCCCGAAAACTGTTTGAAGGATTCATCCATGCGTTTGTTTCGTTCACTCCTGTTGCTGTTGGCGTTGGTTGCGCCGACAGCATTTGCCGATGGCAGCTATCAGGTCGAAATGATCCTGTTTCGCCAGTTGGGCGAACCTGCCGCAACGCGGCAATTCGCGCCTGAGGATTGGGCCGCGGGGGCGCAAAAAATGGATGCGCAAAACGAGCGCAGTGTCGCCTTGAATGACCTGGCGGCCAAGCTTGAGGCCAGCGGCACCTACAAAGTGCTGCTGCACCGCGCCTGGAGCCAGAATCTTGCAGCACAACCGAGCAAAATGGCTGTGAGCAGCGGTGAGGAACAGCTAGGGCACTTCCCGATTGAAGGCACTCTGAGCATTGCGATTGCGCGCTTCACCGACATCGCGGCAGACTTCTGGGTCAATCAGCTTGATCCTCATGGCGTGCTGCTGAGCAGCGAGCGTATGAAACAAACCACCCGGGTAAAAAACGGGGAACTGATCTACATGGATTACGGAAGTCTGGCCATGCTGATCAAGATTGCACCTCTGTAACCATCAAGGAGCGCATGACGCGTTCCTTGCCCTTTTGAGCATCGCTGCGGCGTAGGCTGTCCTGAACTGTGTCGTCCAATCTCGAAAAAGTCCTCGCCTCGGCGTGGACAGACAACTTTACCGACAAGACTCTTGAGCGGGGGCTGAACTATGCCCAGCAGCAACGCATCGTTCTGGAGGAACTCAATCCTGACCTGGTACGCACCGCATGCAGGGGCTCCGGGCTGGAAATCTATCACCAGACGCTGATGTTCAAGGACCCGGGCAGATTCAGGAATACGCTGATCTGCAAGTGCACCTGCCCGGTGCGGGAAACCTGCAAACACTGCGCGGCAGCTTTGTATTACCTGCAAGACCCGCAGAACCAACCGTCGATCCTGGCGGTACTCAATGAATCCCGACGCGAAACGCCGCCGCGAATCGAGGTCAAGCCGGCGTTGCCGGAACGTTTGGTCGATACCATCAAGCCCAAGCCCAGATTGATCCTGGCAAGTATCGAATACAGCGCCTACGAGCCGCGCAACGGTCGCATGCAGCGCCATGTTCAGCATCGCGCCGCGCTGGCGTTCGGTTATGGCAAGCATTTCGCTATTGGTACGGCTAACGTCAGCATTCTGGTCAGTTCTCTGGGCAGCGACCTGGTTAACCAGAAAAGCGACATCCTTGAGCATCATGAAACTGAAACCCTGCGTATCCGTCGCCAGGGCGAACTGGAGCGGCAACAGCGCCAGGTCTTGCAGGACATGGGCTTTCGGGTAGCGACCCGGCAGAGCAAGGCGCTGCCGGAAACCGCGGGCGACATGTTCGAGCTGCCCAACGACAAGGCCTGGCTCAATTTCGTTCTCAAGGATCTGCCCCGCCTGGAAGCACAGGGTTGGGATATCGAGATCACCGACGAGTTTGCCTTTGACGTCACTCCCGTGGATGACTGGTATGCCGTCATTGAGGAAGAAGCCGAACGGGACTGGTTCGACCTGGAACTGGGCATCATCGTCAACGGCGAGCGCTTGAGCCTGCTGCCGATCCTGATCAACCTGATCCGCACCCATCCCGAATTGATGAGCGCGGCAGGCATCGCCAAGCGCGCCGACGACGAACAACTGCTGGTGCAGATCAATCATTTCACCCAGCGTGGCGGCGGCCCGATCCAGATTGCCTTGCCGTATGGCCGACTCAAACCTGTACTGGCAACCCTGGGGGATTTCTACTGGCGCGACGAAGGCAATAACGCCCTGCGCATGAACAATGCCGACGCCACACGCCTTGGCCAGCTTGAAGATCTCCCGCTGAGCTGGCAAGGCGGCGACCGCCTGCGTCAGTTCGCCGACCGCCTGGCCAATATCAAGGATGCACCTGTCGTTGTACCCGAGAACCTGAACGCGACATTGCGGCCCTATCAGCTTGAGGGTCTGAGCTGGATGCAGTCGTTGCGGGAACTTGAAGTGGGCGGTGTACTGGCGGATGACATGGGGCTGGGCAAAACCCTTCAGACCCTGGCTCATTTGCTCATGGAAAAACAGGCCGGACGCCTTGATCGCCCGGCATTGGCCGTGATGCCCACCAGCCTGATCCCCAACTGGATGGACGAAGCCGAGAACTTCACGCCCCAGCTCAAAGTCCTGGCGCTGTATGGCGCCAATCGCTCCCAGGACTTTGGCAATCTTCAGGATTACGACCTGATCCTGACCACTTACGCCCTGCTGCCCCGAGACGTGGAAGTGCTGGCGAAACAACCGCTGCACACACTGATTCTCGATGAAGCCCAATACATCAAGAACCCCAACAGCAAGGCTGCCCAGGCCGCGCGGGAACTCAACGCCCGACAGCGTCTATGCCTAAGCGGTACGCCCCTGGAAAACCACCTGGGCGAGCTGTGGTCGCTGTTTCACTTTCTGATGCCGGGCTGGCTGGGCAGCAGCAAGGAGTTCAACAGCAACTACCGCAACCCCATCGAAAAGCACGGGAACATGGATCGCCTTCAACACCTGAACGCGCGAATCAAGCCCTTTCTGCTGCGCCGCACCAAGGAACAGGTGGCCACTGAACTGCCGCCGAAAACCGAAATCATCCACTGGGTCGAACTCAACGACGCCCAGCGGGACGTATACGAAACCGTGCGCCTGGCCATGGACAAAAAGGTACGCGACGAGATCACCCGCAAGGGTGTAGCGCGCAGCCAGATCATCATCCTCGAAGCGCTGCTCAAGCTGCGGCAAGTGTGCTGCGACTTGCGCCTGGTCAACAGCGAACAAGCCAATCTGCGGCACGGCAGTTCGGCCAAACTTCATAGCCTGATGGAAATGTTCGAAGAGCTGCTGGCTGAAGGTCGCAAGATCCTGCTGTTCTCGCAGTTCACCTCAATGCTTACCCTGATCGAAGCCGAACTCAAGCAGCGGGGCATCGAATATGCACTGCTCACCGGAGCAACCCGGGATCGGCGCACACCCGTCCAAGCGTTTCAGGCGGGTCAGCTGCCGATTTTCCTGATCAGCCTCAAAGCCGGCGGCACCGGACTGAACCTCACGGCAGCCGACACCGTGATTCACTACGACCCATGGTGGAACCCGGCTGCGGAGAACCAGGCCACCGACCGCGCTTATCGCATCGGTCAGGACAAGCCGGTATTCGTCTACAAAATGATTGCCCGAGGCACAGTCGAGGAGAAGATCCAGCGCCTGCAACAGGAAAAATCAGCACTGGCGGCCGGTGTACTCGATGGCCGGATGACCGGTGACTGGAAACTGCAAAGCGAAGACATTGCGGCGCTGTTCGCGCCGCTGCCATTGCCGCCGAAGAAGATCAAGCGTTAAGCAATGTATCAACCACGTGGGAGCAAGCTTGCTTGCGAAGGCAAGAGTTCAGGCCCGACAAATCTCCCGGATCTTCTGACAGCTTCGCGAGCAAGCTCGCTCCCACAGGTTATTCGGCGCCCAAAACCCTCGCCAGGGTCGCCTTCACCTTCCCCATCCCGTCATGTAACGCCCGCTCGATCTCGGCCATGGTGATCACCGCCGAAGACTTGCCGGCTGCCGGGTTCACCACCAGAGCAAGACAGGCATATTCCAGTTCCAGCTCACGAGCCAGCGCCGCTTCCGGCATGCCAGTCATGCCGACGATGTCGCAGCCATCCCGTTCAAGACGAATGATTTCCGCCACGGTCTCAAGACGCGGACCTTGAGTGCAGGCGTAAACCCCACGCTCGCTGAACTCGCAGCCTTCAGCCGCCAGCGCCGCAATCAAGCGTGCCCGCAGGGCTTCGCTGTACGGGTAACTGAAATCGATGTGGGTGACTTGCTCCAGATCATCGGCGAAATAGGTGTGCTCGCGACCACTGGTGTAGTCCACCAGATCATGGGGCACGCAAAAATGCCCCGTACCCATGGCCGGATGAATCCCGCCAACGGCATTGACCGCAAGAATGGCCTCAGCACCAGCCTGCTTCAATGCCCAGATATTGGCCCGGTAATTCACCTGATGGGGCGGAAAACGATGGGGATGCCCGTGGCGCGCCAGAAACATCACTTCGCGACCGGCATAGTCGCCGACCTGGATTTCGCCGGACGGCGCACCATAAGGCGTATTCATCGGCAGAGACTGACGGATGTTCAGGCCCTCCAGTTGAGTCAGCCCGGTGCCGCCAATAATTGCGTAAACAGTCATGGTCAATCCTTAGTCGATCAATTGCGCAGCACGCAGCGCCTGGAGGGCGGCCAACCAGCGCGGGTGTTGACGGTATTCAGTGCTGGCGTACCCCTGCCCCCGCATGCGCGCGATACGCGGTGAAGGCTTGACCTTCAAGCGCTGCGCGGCAGTCAGGGCCAGCTCGGCCGCTGCGCGGTCATTGCAGACCAAGCCCATGTCGCAGCCGGCACTGAGCGCCGCTTCGATACGGCTGGCGGCATCGCCCACCACGTGGGCACCGGCCATGGACAGGTCATCGCTGAAGATCACCCCGTCGAATTGCAGCTCACCGCGCAGAATGTCCTGCAGCCAGCGCCGGGAAAAGCCCGCAGGTTGCGCATCGACCTGCGGGTAAATCACATGCGCCGGCATCACAGCGGCTAATTGCTTGCTCAAGCGAGCAAAAGGCACTAGATCATGGGCGCGGATTTCTTCAAGGCTGCGCTCGTCGGTGGGAATTGCCACATGAGAATCGGCTTCCGCCCAGCCATGTCCGGGAAAGTGCTTGCCCGTGGCGGCCATCCCGGCTGCGTTCATGCCCCGGATAAAGGCCCCGGCGAGCAATGCGGCACGCTCTGGATCAGCCTCGAAGGCACGACTGCCGACCACGGCACTGCGCTGATAATCCAGATCCAGCACCGGGGCGAAGCTCAGGTCCAGGCCGACCGCGAGCACTTCGGTGGCCATCAACCAGCCACAGTGCTCGGCAAGGATTTCGGCATCGGAGTTGTCCGCGATGGCACGCATGGCCGGCAATCGGACAAAGCCCTGGCGCAAACGCTGGACGCGGCCGCCTTCCTGATCCACCGCCAGCAACAGCTCAGGACGAACAGCACGAATTGCGGCGCTCAGCTCCCGCACCTGCCGGGGATGTTCGATGTTGCGGGCAAAAATGATCAGGCCGCCCACTTCGGGCTGACGCAGAAACTGGCGATCTTCGGCGGTCAACCACGTACCGGCGATATCCACCATCAAGGAGCCTTGCAGGCCATAACTCATATGAAAACACCATTGCCTATATCCAATCCGGGCAATGGTGCTTGATCATCGGGCCTGGCGCAATGCGCGAAGGGTCAGGCCTTGGCTGTCGAAGGCACCGTCACGCTACTCTTACTGCGCGGTTTGAGTTGTGCCGAGATCATCGCGGCATCGCTGACACCGGTTTCTGCACGCATGCCCGCGGCCAGAAACGGCACCATGAGGCGCATGACCTGTTCTATAGAGGTGTTTACACCGAAGTCGGTTTCAGCGATGGCACGCAGTGCCTTGATCCCGGACATGCTGAACGCGGCAGCACCCAGCATAAAGTGCACACGCCAGAACAGCTCGATGGGTGGAATACGCGGCGCAGCCTCGTTGACCAACGTCATATAACGACGGAACACCTTGCCATACATGTCTTCAAGGTAGCGCCGCAGGTGACCCTGGCTCTGGCTGAAGGCAAGGCCCAACAGCCGCATAAAAATTGAAAGGTCGTTACCGCTGCGCGGCTGCACGACAAGCGCCTGCTCGACAAGAATCTCCAGCAGCTCTTCAAGCGTGGGCTTGCTATCGGGCTTGGCCTGGCGACGTTCAAGCTCACGATCAAGGCTGATACAAAAAGGCCCGAGGAAGCGCGAAAAAACCGCCTGTATCAAGGCTTTCTTGGAACCAAAATGATAATTCACCGCTGCCAGATTGACCGAAGCCTTGCTAGTGATCAGCCGCAACGATGTTTCGGCAAAACCTTTTTCCGCGAATAGCTGCTCGGCAGCATCGAGAATACGTTCAACTGTTTCCGACTGAGCCATGGATTTCTGCCTGACAAACACTTGTTTGAAACATACGTATCAGACAGGCTACTTGTCAAGTCTGACCGTTCGTTTTCTGGCTGTACGGTCACGCATTTAACCATATAAACAGCGCTCTGTAGCCTTGCCCTAACCATCGCGCGCTCATCGTGGATGGCACTGTGCACGCGCCGTCCGGCAGGAGAAATAAAAAGGACGATTGCCAAGACGCAATCACTGTATATAATCCCAGTCACTGTATAAAAAGACAGAGCGCTGACCATGATCAAACTGACGCCACGCCAAGCCGAAATTTTGGGCTTCATCAAACGTTGCCTTGAAGACAACGGTTATCCGCCCACTCGCGCGGAAATCGCCCAGGAGCTGGGTTTCAAATCCCCCAATGCAGCAGAAGAACACCTCAAGGCTCTCGCTCGCAAAGGCGCAATCGAAATGACTCCGGGAGCTTCCCGAGGCATACGCATTCCCGGTTTCGAGGCCAAGGCCGACGAAAGCAGCCTGCCGATCATCGGCCGGGTAGCCGCCGGTGCGCCGATCCTGGCCCAGCAGCACATCGAGGAGTCCTGCAACATTAACCCTGCATTTTTCCATCCGAGTGCCGATTACCTGCTAAGGGTGCACGGCATGAGCATGAAAGACGTCGGCATTCTGGACGGTGATCTCATCGCTGTACATACAACCCGTGAGGCCCGTAACGGCCAGATCGTTGTGGCACGAATCGGTGATGAAGTGACGGTTAAACGGTTCAAGCGCGAGGGCAGCAAAGTCTGGCTGATCGCTGAAAACCCGGATTTCGCACCGATCGAAGTCAATCTCAAAGATCAGGATCTGGTTATCGAAGGCTTGAGTGTCGGCGTGATTCGCCGTTAAAGGAGGCATTATGCAGTCCACCCAAACACCGCACGCGCAACTGCCACTGTTCGAGGCATTCATGGGGCAGCCTATCGCCCCGATGCTCAAGGACCCGATCGAAAAGACCTGGACCAACGAGCCAGAAGTGTTCAGCGAATTGTCATTGCGCGGCGCCGCCGGGAACTGCCTGAGTCTCTTGGCACCGATTCTTCGCGAACTCAGCGATGACAAGGATGCCCGCTGGCTGACGCTTATAGCGCCGCCCTCCAGCCTGACGCAAACCTGGCTCCGGGATGCCGGGCTCAATCGCGAGCGCATTCTTTTGCTGCAGCCGCGGGGCACACAAAGCGAACTTGAATTGACCCGTGAAGCCTTGCGCCTAGGGCGCAGCCACACGGTTGTCAGCTGGATCAATCCGATCAGTGCAGCAGCGCGTCAACAATTGATTAGCGCGGCAAGGATTGGAGATGCGCAAAGCTTGAACATTCGTCTTGGCTGACGCGGTATCAATGAAGGACGCGTGGACCAGCGTCTTTTTCAAGCTCGCCTTCGGCCATGCGGCCAGCCATCTGCACACCGACGCTTAACATCGCCTTGGCGACTTCGACGTGCTGACCCTGCAAGAAGGCCTTCGCGTCCTCGGAGAAGTTCAAGGTAACCAGCGACCCTTCGTCTTCTGCACGACGAAGCTCGATACGGCCGTCAGGCAGTTCGACAATTTCCAAAAAAGATGTAGGCATAAACCAATACTCCACGAAAGGCCGGCATTGTAGCAGCCAGCCGACTCAGGCCCTAGCCCATCTATCACTGCGAATCAGCACTCGCTCAAACCTTCTCGAAAGCGGATCGCCAGCCCTTTTAGCTGCTGACGCCAGCTTTCCAGCTCCTCGCGCCCCAACGCATGAACCGGCTCGTCATCCAGATTGACCGCCACGATCAGTGGCTGCGTCACGTCACCCTTGGGCTTTTTCGGTGCCTGAGGTGGCTGAAACAGAGCGTTATAGGCCGCAAGCAACTGGGCCAGCCAGGTTTCTCGATGCTGAGCCAGCTCGATCAACTCTGCCATTTCCGGAATCGCTATTGCATCCAGCACTTCCTGGGTGAGCAACAGCTCTGCCCGAGGTGCATGCGCTTGAGGCAAGCGGTAGAAGCCTGCGATCTCATGACACAAACCCAATAACGCCCCGTACAGGTGGAACAGCGCAGATTCGCGCTCGGCCTGGACCAGCGCCTGGGCATTCATCGCCCGCCCCTCCTGAGCCTTGCCCAAGGCTTCAAGTGCAAGACCAGCGAAATAAATCTTCTGATTGGTGCGGGTATAGAGTTCGTGGGCCATGGCGGCATCCTCCATAACGATGAGATGAAACGTGCACTATCAAAACGGCGAAAAACCCTCGACGCGACCAGCACACCGAGGGTTTGCGTTCAACTAAGCCAGTTGCCCGTAAAGCAGCTGGTCAATACATTAACGCTTGTCTTCGACCTTCCAGGCCTTGCCATCGTAGAACGCGCGCCAGCCAGTAGGCTTGCCTTCAACTTCGGTCTGTACATATTGCTCTTTGGTCTTGCGGCTGTAACGAATCACCGCAGGACGGCCGTCAGGATCTTTCTTGGGTGCTTCGCAGAGGAAGTGATACTTCGGATCGATCTCGTCCTTGTGAGGCGCAATTTCCATAACCAATGGCGCACGGGTCTCACGATTTTTCGGGAACTGGCTGGCCGCCAGGAACAGGCCCGAAGCGCCGTCACGCAGGATGTAGGTGTCGTCAACCTTGTCGCATTTGAGCTCCGGCATTTTCACCGGGTCCATTTTTGGCGGCGCCGCATCGCCGCTTTTAAGCAGCTTGCGGGTGTTCTTGCATTCCGGATTGGTGCAGCCAAAGAACTTGCCAAAACGGCCAGTCTTGAGCTGCATCTCACTGCCGCACTTGTCACATTCCAGGCTCGGACCTTCATAGCCCTTGATGCGATAAGTGCCCTCTTCGACCTCAAAACCAAGGCAGTCCGGGTTATTGCCGCAAATGTGCAGCTTGCGCTTTTCGTCCAGCAGGTAAGCATCCATTGCCGTGTTACAGATATGGCAGCGATGCTTGCCGCGCAGTACGCGGGACTCGGACTCACCCTCATCATCTTCGGCAATTTCGTCGCCCGGCGTGAGGTTGACGGTTGCCTTGCAGCGCTCTTTCGGCGGCAGGCTGTAACCCGAGCAACCCAGGAACACGCCAGTGGACGCTGTGCGAATCTGCATCGGACGACCACAGACCTTGCACGGAATGTCGGTCATGACCGGTTCGTTGGAACGCATACCGCTGTCAGGTGCTTCGGCTACCTCCAGCTTTTTCTTGAAGTCGCCGTAGAACTCGTCAAGGACGTTTTTCCAGTCGCGCTCGCCCTGAGCGACGTCATCGAGGTTTTCTTCCATGCCAGCGGTGAAACCGTAGTCCATCTGGTTCGAGAAGCTTTCGGACAGACGCTCGGTGACGATATCGCCCATTTTCTCCGAATAGAAACGACGGTTATGCAGCGCGACGTAACCACGATCCTGAATCGTCGAAATGATCGCCGCATAAGTCGACGGACGACCGATACCGCGCTTTTCCATCTCTTTTACCAGGCTCGCTTCAGAGTAACGTGCTGGCGGCTTGGTAAAGTGCTGACTCGGATCGAGCTTGATCAGTTTCAGGTCGTCGCCCTGGGCCATGTCCGGCAGGACGTCGTCATCGCCGGGCTTGGTCATTTGCGGCAGAACCCGGGTGTAACCGTCGAACTTCAGGATCCGGCCTTTGGCGCGCAGCTCGAAAGTACCGGCAGCCACGCTGACAGTGGTAGACAGGTACTGCGCAGGCGGCATCTGGCAAGCCACGAATTGGCGCCAGATCAGCTCGTACAGACGCTCCGCGTCGCGCTCCATGCCGGTCAGCTTGCTCGGGTGTGTATTGACGTCGGAAGGACGAATCGCTTCGTGAGCCTCCTGCGCGCCTTCTTTGCTGCTGTAGACGTTCGGCGATTCAGGCAGGTACTTCTTGCCAAACTCGGTTTCGATGTATTCACGCGCCATGCTCACCGCATCGGCGGACAAGTTGGTGGAGTCGGTACGCATGTAAGTGATGTGGCCCGCTTCATACAAGCGCTGCGCCATCATCATGGTTTTCTTCACGCCGAAGCCCAGGCGATTACTGGCAGCCTGTTGCAGCGTGGATGTAATGAACGGTGCCGATGGTTTACTGCTGGTCGGCTTGTCTTCACGCTTGGCGATGCTGTATGCGGAGGCTTTGAGCTTCTCCAGCGCGGCCATGGCCTGCGCTTCATTGAGGGGCTTGAAGGCCTCGCCGTTCTCCCGAGCCACCTCGAAGCGGACATTGGCGCCCTTCGCGGTACCCAGGTCGGCGTGAATTTCCCAATATTCTTCAGGGTTGAAGGCACGGATCTCACGCTCACGTTCGACCACCAGCTTCACGGCGACCGATTGCACGCGGCCAGCAGAAAGGCCTCGGGCAACTTTCTGCCAGAGCAGCGGCGACACCATGTAGCCCACGACGCGATCCAGGAAACGACGAGCCTGTTGAGCGTTCACTCGATCAATATCGAGCTCGCCAGGCTTGGAGAACGCTTCCTGAATCGCTTTCTTGGTGATTTCGTTGAACACCACGCGCTTGTAACGACTGTCATCTCCACCAATGGCTTCGCGCAGGTGCCAGGCAATGGCTTCCCCCTCGCGGTCCAAGTCGGTTGCGAGATAGATGGTGTCAGCATCCTTGGCGAGCCGGCGCAGCTCCTCGATCACCTTCTCCTTGCCGGGAAGGATTTCGTACTTGGCTTTCCAGCCATGATCCGGATCGACACCCATGCGCGAGACCAGTTGACGCTTGGCCTTCTCCTTGGGAGTCAGCACCGGCCCCTCGCCCGCAGCGGCCTTGCCCCGCTTGGCGGCAGGGTCTTTGCTGGCGCTAGCCGAACCGCTGGTGGGCAGGTCTCGGATATGGCCGATACTCGACTTCACCACGTATTGGTTGCCCAGATACTTGTTGATGGTCTTGGCCTTAGCCGGGGATTCCACGATGACCAGCGATTTGCCCATGGATCAGAAAATTCCTGAATACTGAAAATGAAAGACGGTTGGAACCTGTCAAGGCCCCGCTATATATAGTGGCTACAACACGAGGTCAAGCACGGGGTTGTGCTCGCTCACGTTTCACGGCCGGGAAAAGAGGCTCGGTTCGGCCTGGACCAAAGCAAAGCGTGGCACCTGCTCGCCGTCAACCTCGACGGACTCCAGGAACATCTCCAATGGGCGCACCCAAAGACCGTAATCGCCATACAACGCTTGGTAAAACACCACTTCCTCTTCGGTCTCGGAGTGCCTGGCAACACTGAATACGCGGTACTCGGGGCCTTTGTAATGGCGGTAGAGACCTGGCTGTAACTTCATGTTGCTGTCCTCGCAAGACACATTGGAAAACAATTCTATAAAGCGCTTTTACGAAAATACAAAAGCCGGGGCACCTGGCCCCGGCTTGCGTCACCCTGACGAATCAGACGCGTTCGAAGACCGTAGCGATACCCTGACCGAGTCCGATACACATGGTGGCAACCCCAAGGCTGCCGCCATTTTGCTTCATGACATTGAGCAATGTGCCGGAGATACGTGCACCGGAACATCCAAATGGATGACCCAGAGCGATAGCACCGCCGTGCAGGTTAACCTTCTCGTTCATCTTGTCGAGCACTTTCAAATCTTTCAGCACTGGCAAGGCCTGTGCGGCGAAAGCTTCATTGAGCTCGAAGAAGTCGATATCGGAGATGCTCAGACCCGCGCGCTTCAAGGCTTTCTGGGTAGCAGGCACTGGGCCGTAGCCCATGATTGCCGGGTCTACACCGGCCACTGCCATGGAACGGATGACAGCCATAGGCTGGATGCCGAGATCCTGGGCGCGCTGGGCAGACATGACGATCATGCATGATGCGCCATCAGTGATTTGCGAGGATGTGCCCGCAGTCACAGTTCCGCCCTTCGGGTTGAACGCCGGCTTCAGGGCGGCAAGACTTTCCAGTGTCGTCTCCGGACGAATGGTTTCGTCGTAGTCGAACACTTTCAGGAACCCGTTCTCGTCATACCCTTGCATCGGGATGATCTCGTCCTTGAACTTGCCTTCCAATGTCGCCTTATGGGCCAGTTGGTGCGAACGGACACCAAAAGCATCCTGCTGCTCACGGGTTATGCCATGCATCTTGCCGAGCATTTCCGCCGTCAGCCCCATCATGCCGGACGCCTTGGCGGCATACAGAGACATGTGCGGGTTCGGATCCACGCCATGCATCATGCTGACGTGACCCATGTGCTCGACACCACCGATGACGAACACGTCGCCGTTGCCGGTCATGATCGCTTGCGCCGCAGTATGCAGCGCGCTCATGGACGATCCGCACAGGCGGCTCACGGTCTGTGCCGCCGACGTGTGCGGAATCTGGGTCAGCAACGAGGCCATGCGGGCGATGTTCCAGCCCTGTTCCAGGGTCTGGTTGACGCAGCCCCAGATGACGTCCTCGACTTCTGCCGGGTCTACCTTGCTGTTGCGCTCCAGCAGTTTGCTGATCAAGTGCGCAGACATATCTTCGGCGCGGGTATTGCGGTGCATGCCACCCTTGGAGCGGCCCATCGGGGTGCGACCGAAGTCGACAATCACGACGTCTCTTGGATTCAAACTCATAAATTCACTCCTGAAAGGCGCTTAACCGAAGAAGCTCTGGCCG
>DASVUK010000115.1:0-18844 GCA_036387095.1 Pseudomonas sp. | reverse complement strand
TCAGCTTAACGAAGCGAACGCGTTCCTTAAGGAACATCCTGAGGTTCTGTACGTTGACCTTCTGATTGCAGATATGAATGGTGTGGTGCGCGGCAAGCGCATAGAACGCACCAGCCTCCATAAGGTTTACGAGAAGGGCATTAACCTGCCTGCCTCTTTATTTGCCCTGGATATCAATGGCTCGACGGTGGAAAGCACCGGTCTGGGTCTGGACATCGGTGACGCTGACCGAATCTGTTATCCAATCCCTGACACCCTGTGCAATGAGCCTTGGCAGAAGCGCCCTACCGCGCAATTGTTGATGACCATGCACGAAATCGAAGGTGAACCCTTCTTCGCCGACCCGCGTGAAGTCTTGCGCCAAGTGGTGAGCAAGTTCGATGACATGGGCCTGACGATTTGCGCCGCCTTCGAACTGGAGTTCTACCTGATCGATCAGGAGAACGTGAACGGTCGCCCGCAACCGCCGCGCTCACCGATTTCCGGCAAACGCCCACACTCGACACAGGTCTACCTGATCGACGACCTCGACGAATACGTCGATTGCCTTCAGGACATTCTGGAAGGTGCGAAAGAACAAGGCATTCCGGCTGACGCTATCGTCAAGGAAAGCGCCCCGGCTCAGTTCGAAGTGAACCTGCACCACGTCGCCGACCCGATCAAGGCCTGCGATTACGCGGTACTGCTCAAGCGACTGATCAAGAACATCGCTTACGACCACGAAATGGACACCACTTTCATGGCCAAGCCCTATCCGGGTCAGGCAGGCAATGGTCTTCATGTCCACATCTCGATCCTGGATCGTGATGGCAAAAACATCTTCACCAGCGAGGATCCCGAGCAGAACGCCGCATTACGTCATGCGATCGGCGGTGTGCTCGAGACCCTACCGGCGCAGATGGCGTTCCTTTGCCCGAACGTCAACTCATATCGCCGGTTCGGTGCTCAGTTCTACGTGCCGAATTCGCCAAGCTGGGGTCTGGACAACCGGACCGTGGCCTTGCGCGTACCGACAGGTTCTGCCGATGCAGTGCGTCTGGAACATCGGGTTGCCGGTGCCGACGCCAACCCGTATCTGCTGATGGCTGCGGTCCTGGCAGGGGTGCATCACGGCCTGACCAACAAGATCGAACCCGGTCCGCCTGTTGAAGGCAACTCCTACGAGCAAAACGAACAAAGCCTGCCGAACAACCTGCGTGATGCCCTGCGCGAGCTGGACGACAGTGAAATCATGGCGCGCTATATCGACCCGAAATACATCGATATCTTTGTCGCCTGCAAGGAAAGTGAGCTGGAAGAGTTCGAACACTCCATCTCCGACCTTGAGTACAACTGGTACCTGCACACGGTTTAATCCGGTGTGAAGGATAAAAAACGCCGCAGGCCGTGAGGTTTGCGGCGTTTTTTTACCTGGAATCTTGTATCTCTGGACCGGCCTGTTCGCGATGAACGCTCGGATGCGACACCTGTAGGAGCCAACTTGTTGGCGAGGCGGCGCAAGACTTGTATATCTGTGTCGGCCAGACAAATGTCTCGCCAACGAGTTGGCTCCTACAGAGGTTAATGCAGCTGCTCGTCTGTACAATCCCCCGCAGCCCCGCCCAAGAGACCACCCAATGACCCGCCCCGCCACCGCCCGTAAACCCCGTGCTCGCAGCCAGGCCCGGATCGATTCGATCCTCGATGCTGCTCGCACGCTGTTGGCCGCCGAGGGCGTGGCCAGTCTGTCGATCTACAGCGTGGCCGAACGGGCGCAGATTCCTCCATCGTCGGTGTACCACTTCTTCGCCAGCGTTCCAGCGCTCCTCGAAGCACTGACCGCCGATATCCACGCCGCCTTCCGCGCCAGCCTGCAAGCGCCTATCGAGCAGGGCGAACTGGGCACTTGGCGCGATCTTTCCCGCTTGGTCGAGCAACGCATGCTGGCCATCTACAATGCCGACGCCGCCGCCCGCCAACTGATTCTCGCCCAGCACGGGCTGACAGAAATCAACCAGGCGGACCGCCAGCACGACATTGAGCTGGGCCACTTGATGCTGGAAGTCTTCGACCGCCATTTCCAGCTACCAGCACTCCCGCACGACGTGGACGTGTTCGCCTTGGCCATGGAACTGGGCGACCGCGTGTATGCCCGCTCCGTGCAGCTGCACGATGAAATCACCCCGCGCATGGCCGAAGAAGGAATGCGAGTGTTTGACGCTTATCTGGGGTTGTATCTGCCACAGTTTTTGCCGAAGAGACCTGATTAATCGGAAAGCTCGCTCCTGCAGGTCGTGCGTATCTCACGCATATGTTGCGAACACCGCAACGCAAAAACCCCGGAGGGCCGTCGCCTTCCGGGGTTGTGAACAGCTCGCCGTTCACAATTTGGCGATGGAAACCTCGGTGGATTTCACGAATGCGATCACTTCGCTGCCCACCACCAGCTCCAGCTCTTTGACCGAGCGAGTGGTGATGACAGAGGTGACGATGCCGGACGCGGTTTGTACGTCGATTTCGGACAACACGTCGCCTTCGACGATTTCCTTGATGGTGCCTTTGAACTGGTTGCGAACGTTGATGGCTTTGATTGTCATGATGGTTTCCTCAAGGTTAATTGGCCCAGCGTAATTGCGTGGGCAGCGGTGAAACGGGTTCGGGTTCCGGCGGTGTTCCGGGCAGAGACAACACGCGCTCCAGAACCCGGGTTTCCAGAGCGGCCAGGCGATGGGAACCACGCACACGTGGGCGCGGCAATTCCACCAGTAAATCCAGGCCAATACGGCCTTCTTCAATCAGGATCACCCGGTCGGCAATCGCCACTGCTTCGCTGACATCGTGGGTGACCAGCAGCACGGTGAAGCCATGCGTGCGCCAAAGGTTCTCGATCAGCTGCTGCATCTCGATGCGGGTCAAGGCATCCAGTGCGCCCAAGGGTTCATCCAGCAGCAGCAGACGAGGCTGATGAATCAAGGCCCGAGCCAACGCCACCCGCTGTTTTTGCCCGCCGGACAAAGCCGCCGGCCACTCATCGGCGCGCTCAGCCAGCCCGACGGCTTCCAAGGCTTCCAGCGCCTTGCCGCGCCAGTCACCGCTCAGCCCGAGGCCGACGTTGTCGATGATTTTTTTCCACGGCAGCAGACGGGCTTCCTGGAACATCAAACGGGTGTCTTCCCGCGCATCGACCAATTGGCCGGAACCCGCCAGCAGCTCGCCGCTGGTGGGTTTATCCAGTCCGGCCAGCAGGCGCAGCAAGGTACTTTTGCCACAACCACTGCGTCCGACCACGGCAACGAATTGCCCTGCCGGAATGTGCAGTTCGATGTCCTTTAGGACTTCGCGGCGGCCAAAGGTCTTTTTCAGATTGCGAACGGCCAGGGGTATGCCGCGCAACAGATGGGCCGGTTGTTGCTGCTTCAAGCTGCTCATGCCGCACCGCCTTTATTCACTTGATAGGCCGGGTGCCAGCGCAGGCAGATCCGCTCCAGGCCGCGAGCGGCAAGATCCGCCAGCTTGCCCAGTACCGCGTAAAGCACAATGGCCAGGACCACCACGTCGGTTTGCAGGAATTCCCGAGCGTTCATCGCCAGATACCCGATGCCGGAACTGGCGGAGATGGTTTCCGCAACGATCAGCGTCAGCCACATAAAACCCAACGCAAAGCGCACGCCCACCAGAATCGATGGCATGGCTCCGGGCAGAATCACATGCCAGAACAGACCGAACCCGGACAAGCCATAGCTGCGGGACATTTCCACCAGCGCCGGATCGATGTTGCGAATGCCGTGATAGGTATTGAGGTAGATCGGGAACAAGGTGCCCAGCGCCACCAGGAAAACCTTCGCGGTTTCATCGATGCCAAACCACAGGATCACCAGTGGAATCAGCGCCAGGTGCGGCACGTTACGAATCATCTGCACCGAGCTGTCCAGCAAACGCTCACCCCATTTCGACAGGCCGGTGATAAAGCCAAGGGCCAGACCGATGCCGCCACCGATGGCGAAGCCGACGCCCGCTCGCCAGCCGCTGATTGCCAGGTGCGTCCAGATCTCACCACTGGCCACCAGATGCACGCCTGCTGCAATGACAGCACTAGGCGCAGGCAGGATTCGGGTGGACAGCCAGCCAGCGCTGACCGATAACTGCCAGATTGCCAGCAGCAAGATCGGCAATGCCCATGGCGCGAGCCGTTGGACGAGTTGTTGTGAAACACGAGTGCTCATGGAGTTGTCTCCTCAGGGTCTGGCTGATTACGGCGCTTTGGCGACGGCAGCAGTGGGCGTCCAGACCACATCCGCAATGTTCAGCGGCTTTGGAATCAACTTGAGCTGGTAGAAGGTGTCAGCAATTTTTTGCTGTGATGCGACGACTTCAGGCGTCAGAAACAGCGCCCCGTAGCCTTGGCGCTTCACGGATGTCAGCGTGATGTCCGCAGGCAAACCCAGCAGAGGCGCGACCTGTTTGGTCACTTCTTCAGGGTTGCCCTTGGACCACTCGCCCACAGCGCGAACTTCTTCGATCAGTGCCTGAATGACTTTCGGGTTCTTCTGAGCGTAAGGCCTGGTTGCCAGATAAAACTGATGGTTATCGACGATCCCGGTGCCGTCGCGCAGGGTTCGCGCCTGAAGCTGTTGCTCGGCGGCGGCCTGGTAGGGGTCCCAGATGACCCAGGCATCGACGCTGCCACGCTCGAATGCCGCGCGGGCGTCAGCGGGCGGCAGGAACACCGTCTGGATATCGGTGTATTTCAGGCCGGCATCTTCCAGCGCTTTTACCAACAGGTAATGCACGTTGGAGCCTTTGTTGAGGACGACTTTCTTACCCTTGAGGTCCTTGACGGAGGTGACCGGCGAATCCTTGGGCACCAGGATTGCTTCACTGGTGGGCGCTGGCGGCTCGTAAGCCACGTACAGCAGATCGGCGCCCGCCGCTTGGGCGAACACGGGAGGAGTTTCCCCGGTCACGCCGAAATCGATGGAGCCCACGTTCAGCCCTTCAAGCAACTGCGGGCCGCCGGGGAATTCCGTCCATTGCACTTGCACGCCTTGTTCGGCCAGACGTTTTTCCAGCGTTCCCTTGGCCTTGAGCAGCACCAGGGTCCCGTATTTCTGATAACCGATGCGCAAGCTTTCCGCCTGTGCCTGGTTGATGGCGCCCAAGGCGACCGCTGCGGCAAACAGAGCGGCCAAACCTCGACGCAAAATGACAGTGCGCATTGGCGCTCTCCTTTGCTGATTACTGAGTGGCACCTGCTTGCCCGATGGCGGGCGAGTAAGGCGTTGTGGAATTAGGTACTGGCGATTACGTCAGGATGCAGTGACCTTATCAGTGATTTTTTATATCTATAAATCTTATTTTTTCATTTGGTTATTCCTTAAATGCATATAGAAATTTTTGCAGTGACCCGAATTCATCCGGGAAGACATTGGGTCGATCAATGCAAATTTCCGCGCATGTTTTGTCACCTGGGCCGACCTGTTCCCGGATGAACCCGGTTCCACGGAGTCGATCCTGATTTCTGGCATAAAAAAAGGGCCGACGAATCGGCCCCAAATAACCCCTGCTTGTCGTGGAAAGGGTAAATCAGCGATTAGGTTGCGGCGTCAGGCGCAGGTAAGGCGTGACGGCGGTGTAGCCCTTGGGAAAGCGTTGCTTGATCTCGTCCTCATCCTTGAGCGATGGCACGATTACTACGTCTTCCCCGTCCACCCAGTTGGCGGGCGTGGCGACTTTGTAGTTGTCGGTCAGCTGCAAGGAGTCAATGACCCGCAGAATTTCGTGGAAATTGCGCCCGGTGCTGGCGGGATAGGTAATGGTCAGGCGAATCTTCTTGTTCGGATCGATGACAAACAGCGAACGCACCGTCAGCGTATCGTTGGCGTTCGGGTGAATCAGGTCGTAAAGGTCGGAGACCTTGCGGTCGGCATCGGCCAGAATCGGGAAGTTGACCTGGGTGTTTTGCGTGGTATTGATGTCGTCGATCCACCTGACGTGGGATTCCACCGGGTCCACTGACAGCGCAATGGCCTTCACCCCGCGTGCAGAAAATTCATCCTTGAGCTTGGCGGTAAACCCCAACTCAGTGGTGCAAACCGGTGTGAAATCGGCCGGATGGGAAAACAACACTCCCCAACTGTTACCCAGCCATTGGTGAAAGCTGATGCGGCCTTCGCTGGAGTCCTGTCCAAAGTCAGGGGCGATATCGCCAAGTCGCAGGCTCATGGGTGTTGCTCCTTGTGTGCTGAAGTCTTGCCCCTAATGTGCCCCATCGTCATGCGAATTAAAAAGAATAGATAACGCTTTATATAGCACTAAAGGAAATATCAAATTCCAGACAAAAAGAACCCCGCACGGGGCGGGGCTCCTTTTTCAACCCACTTGGCTTATTTGAAAGCGTAGGTGTAGTTGAAGATCAGACGGGTCTGGTCCTGATCGGCGATACGAGTGTTCTGAGCGGTAGTACCTGCGAAGCTGCCACGGTAGGCGGCTTGACGCAGGGTAGCGCCGAAGCCCTTCAGAGGACCGTCCTGGAACACGTAGTCGATACGCATGTCACGTTCCCACTCGGAGCTGTCACCTGCTACACCGCCGGTGGACTTGATGTTGTCACCGTGCAGGTAAGCGATGGCGGCTTTCAGGCCAGGGACGCCCAGACGCGCGAAGTCATACGAGTATTGACCGAACGTGGTGTTTTCACCGGCGCGGGCAAACTGGTTGATCATGCTGTCAGTGAACAGGTAGAAGCTGGAACCGCCTTCACCTTCGCTGTGCGTCGCGGAGGTACCGCTCTTGGTCACGTTACCGTTGTTCATCCAGACCATGCCGCCGTCATCGCTTACGCGTTGATGACCGACCAGGAATGCGCTGCCACCCAAGGTGTAGGTGAACATTGCAGACCAAGTGTTGTTGTCCACTTCGCCAACATTCTTGGCATAGCCACCGTTGTTGTTGAAACGGTAGCCCACGTCGCCGTTCTTGCCGTCGGAGCTGCTGTGGAAGTAACGCAGGTCGGTCTTGAACGACTGGTCATCAGCGATCGGGAATACGTGTACCGCGCCCAGGAAATGCTGCTTGTAGTAGTCTTCCAGGTTCGAGTAGTAGTACTGCAGGGTCAGGTCTTTGGTGACTTTCCAGTCAGCGCCGCCGAACACAAAGCTGTTGGAGTCTTCGGTAGCACCGTTGACTGCGAAGCCTGCATAGTTGCTCGAAGCACGGCTTGCGCCTTTGTCGAGCTTACCGCCGGTAAAGGTAAAGCCGTCCAGTTCCTTGGAAGAAACGATGCCGCCTTCAAAGGTCTGTGGCAGCAAGCGACCGTCGTTCGCGACCAGGATTGGCAGGTTTGGTGCCAGGGCGTTACCGATGCGCAATTCTGTCTTGGAGAAGCGAGCCTTGGCGTTGGCACCAACACGGCTCCAGTTGTCCACGGACGAACCATCGGTATCAACCGGGAAGAAGGAGTTGTTGGTGGTCACGGTGTGGTGTTCGATACCGCCACCCAAGTGAATACCCACCAAGGCCTGCGCGTCGATACCAAAACCTACGGTGCCTTGGGTGAAACCGGACAGATAGTCGAATTTCAAGCCAGTAGCGGTTTCGCGTTGGTCCTGTGCACGACGATCGTCGCGGTTGTCGTTGTTGAAGTACATGGTGCGCGAACTTACGGACGCTTTGCTGTCTTCAATGAAACCGGCAGCACCGGCTTGTTGAGCCAGGACACCAACGGTTACGGCCAGGGCCAGGGTGGACTTCTTCATGTTTCGCTCCTCGTGAATCTAATTTTTGTAATCCATGGTGCCGAGGCCGCAGCGCTCTAACCCAGGGATGCGCGATTAGCGCCAGACCCGACTCAGTGAGTCAATGGTTGCTGGTCGCCTCAAGACTAAATGACTAGACCGCGTGTGTCGGTGTCAGCAGGGTAGTGAACATTTATAAAATCTAAAAAGAATTAATATGCATTCTTTTAGACCGTAACGATATATGTCACAAACCGTGTCGCTTCCGTCCGTCGAGGAGTGTATCGGCCTGCCAAGCGAAATCCCAAAAAATATTTCATGACCGTCGGTCGGCTAAACACGTTTTGAGCTGGCAGATGGCCAAAACCCGACTATTCAGTCATCACGATGTCGGCCTGATGACTCAATAATCGGCGCCCAGGCCCTTAGATTACGTAGGATCCGCGTCTGTAGCCGCAATTGTGACAATTGCCACCACCTCAGGTCGCCTTGGGATTATTGGGTAAAAAATAATTAAAAAAAGGGGGTATTAACGCGCTGAAAGCCGGTTTTTCGAGCCGTTATCGGCTGCCTGATGCAGGCGATAAGTGAACAAACAGGCCTTGAGGCTGTCTGGCAGTCCGTCACAAGGACATCATTGCACGCTCGATCCATCGCCCTGATGAACGCCTGGCGAACACACAAAGGTGCAGGACAGTTCCTTTATGCACCGCAACGATGCGAAAAGGCTCAATTACGCCCTCGGCGAACCTGGATCGAATGTGATCTGAACGCCGGCTGAACACGCGCGAGAAATATCCTGAATGCACTGAAAAGCCCTAAATCAGGCCTCTGCGAGCGCTTGGTGCGGCTTGATATGCAGTTTTTTTAAAAAAATCCCCGAAACTGGCACGGCCTCTGCAATAGCTTAAACAACACCAGTTTTGGGGACCTTGGTACAGGCAGGCCGGGGATTCCCCTCTTTTATTCCTCCCGGAGACTGATCTCCAGTCTCCAGCGCCCGTCCACCGTTGCACCGCGCCAGTCGCCGTGCAATGGACGGGCCGCCAGCAGGTTCAGCAGCAACCCCTTCTCGCTTCGCTCCAGCTTCCACCGCACGCTTTTCCCATCGAGCTTCAACTGACCACGCCATGGCTGCCCCTTCGCATTGATGCGCAACGCCACCGTACCGTTTACCTGCTCGCCCACAATCTGCGGTTCGTTGTTGAACCACAGCGCCAGTCCTGTCGGCAGCTCTTCGATTTGCAGCAGTTCGAGTGGGTCAGGCTCGGTCAGACGGCCGATCATCAGTCCCACCATCAGCCCGACAATTGCCAACGAACCTAAAACACGTGGCCACAGCTTCGGCCGCGGATCCTCTTCGGGGGTAGAATGCACCCCATCCTTCAGTTCGGAGCCGTGCATGTTTCACGTCATCCTTTTTCAACCAGAAATTCCGCCGAATACCGGCAATGTCATCAGGCTGTGCGCCAATACTGGCAGCACCCTGCATTTGATTGAGCCGCTGGGCTTCGAGTTGGATGACAAACGCCTGCGCAGGGCCGGGCTCGATTATCACGAGTACGCCACGTTGCAGACCCACGCCGACCTGGCCAGTTGCCTGCAAAGTATCGGTCATCCGCGTCTGTTCGCTTTTACCACAAAAGGCTCGCGCCCTTTTCACGACGCGTGTTTCGAAGATGGCGACGCGTTTATCTTCGGCCCTGAAAGCCGCGGCCTGCCGCCCGAAATCCTTGACGCCCTCAGCAGCGACCAACGCCTGCGCCTGCCCATGCGCGAAGGCTGCCGCAGCCTGAACCTTTCCAACACCGTGGCAGTGGCCGTATACGAAGCATGGCGGCAGTTGGGGTTCAAATAGCGCGAGCCCTTTTTATTGATGGGAGCGAGCTTGCTCGCGAAGCGGCAGGCACATCCGGCGTTTTTTCGGCCTGACACATTGCTTTCGCAAGCAAGCTTGCTCCCACCACTCAGGTTCTACTGCTCCAGCCACAAAAAAGCGCCCCGAAAGGCGCTTTTTCAGTCCAGCGGCAACACTTACTGAACGGTAGGTGTTTCGCCATCAGCTTGCATGCGTTGCAGCTCTTGCGCATACAAGGCATCGAAGTTCACCGGTGCCAGCATCAGCGCCGGGAACGAACCACGAACAACCAGGCTGTCGATGGTTTCGCGGGCATACGGGAACAGAATGTTCGGGCAGAAAGCGCCCAAGGTGTGGCTCATTGCGCCCTGATCCAGACCTTTGATGAGGAAGATACCGGCTTGCTGGACTTCAACGATAAACGCCACTTCGTCGCCGTTGTTCACGGTAACGGACAAGGTCAGTACGACCTCGTAGAAATCGCCTTCCAGCGCTTTCTGACGGGTGTTCAGGTCAAGGCTGACGGTTGGCGTCCACTCTTGACGGAAAATCGCCGGGCTTTTTGGCGCTTCGAACGAAAGGTCGCGGACATAAATGCGCTGCAACGAGAATTGCGGTGCGTCTTCTTCGTTGGCGACGGTGCCGTTGGTCGGTTGATCAGTCATCTCAGATCCTTCTTACTTTTAGGGTCTAGTAGGGGGTTGGAGTCAGGCTTGGAGCAGCGCGTCGAGCTTGCCGGCGCGCTCCAGGGCAAAAAGGTCATCGCATCCGCCTACGTGGGTCGAACCGATCCAGATCTGCGGCACTGAGGTACGGCCCGCCTTCTTCACCATATCGGCGCGAACTTGCGGCTTGCCATCGACTCTGATTTCTTCGAACGCCACGCTTTTGCTCTGCAGCAATTGCTTGGCTCGAATGCAATAAGGGCAATAATCGCTGGAATAGACGATGACTTCAGCCATTTCCTTTCACCAGAGGGAGATTGTCTGCACGCCAGCTGGAAACGCCGCCGGACAGTTTGGCTGCGGTAAAGCCGGACTTGAGCAACTCGCGAGCGGTAGTACCAGCATGCTGGCCCATGGCGTCTACGATGATCAGCGTCTTGGCCTTGTGTTTTTCGAGCTCGGCGGTGCGGGTCAGGATTTTGTCCTGAGGGAAGCTCAGGGCTCCGACGATATGGCCTGCCGCGAAATCCTTGTTCGAACGGATGTCGATGACTACGCCCTGATCACTGTTGACCAGTGCCGTCAGCTCACGAGTGCTCAGGCTGCGACCGCCCTTGCTCATCTCGTAGGCAATGAGCATTGCCAGCAGGATGACGAAAGCGCCAGTGATCAAATAGTGGTTCGTGGCAAATGCAATCAGGTGATCAACCATCAGTAGGTTCCAGGGCGTTAAAATGTCGGCCAGTATACACAGCACCCAACATCGGCCAAAGCCCGTAGGGCGATGACACGGTTTGAGCACCTTTTATGCCTTGCGCACAGGCTTGGACCCGGCAACGCGGCTCGCAATTGAACAACAACAGCCTCTAAAATGCCGGTCCTTTTTTCAACTTACTTCATCAGCCACGAGTGGGATCTATGACTACCACGCCAAAACCGCTGGTCCTGATCATTCTGGACGGCTTCGGACACAGCGAGCACCACGAGGGCAACGCCATCCTGGCGGCCAAAATGCCGGTCATGGACCGCTTGTACAAGACCATGCCCAACGGCCTGATCTCCGGTTCAGGCATGGATGTCGGCCTGCCGGACGGGCAGATGGGCAACTCTGAAGTCGGGCACATGAACCTGGGTGCCGGACGCGTGGTGTATCAGGATTTCACCCGGGTGACCAAATCCATCCGTGATGGCGACTTCTTCACTAATCCGACCATCTGCACCGCCGTGGACAAAGCGGTTGGCGCAGGCAAGGCCGTGCACATTCTGGGCCTGCTGTCCGATGGCGGTGTTCACAGCCATCAGGACCACCTGGTTGCAATGGCCGAACTGGCCGCCCAGCGCGGCGCCGAGAAAATCTACCTGCACGCGTTCCTTGATGGCCGCGACACGCCGCCACGCAGTGCACAGAAATCCCTGGAGTTAATGGACGCAACCTTCGCCCGCCTGGGCAAAGGTCGCACCGCCAGCATTATTGGCCGTTACTTCGCCATGGATCGGGATAACCGCTGGGACCGCGTCGCCCAGGCGTACAACCTGATCGTCGACGGGGCATCTCAATTCCAGGCCGCCAGCAGCGTTGCCGGTCTGCAAGCCGCTTACGAGCGGGACGAGAATGACGAATTCGTCAAAGCCACCAGCATCGGTGAGCCGGTCAAGGTCGAAGACGGCGACGCCGTGATCTTCATGAACTTTCGCGCCGACCGAGCCCGCGAATTGACCCGCGTGTTTGTCGAAGACGATTTCAAGGACTTCGAACGTGCACGCCAGCCAAAACTGGCCGGTTTCGTCATGCTCACCCAATACGCCGCCAGCATCCCGGCGCCGTCGGCGTTTGCCGCAGGCAGCCTGAAAAACGTGCTGGGTGAATACCTGGCTGCCAACGGCAAGACCCAGTTGCGCATTGCCGAGACCGAAAAGTACGCCCATGTGACCTTCTTCTTCTCCGGCGGCCGCGAAGAACCGTTCCCCGGCGAAGAGCGCATCCTGATCCCGTCGCCGAAAGTCGCCACTTATGACCTGCAACCGGAAATGAGCGCGCCAGAAGTCACCGACCGGATTGTCGACGCCATCGAACACCAGCGTTACGACGTGATCGTGGTCAATTACGCCAACGGCGACATGGTTGGGCACAGCGGCATCATGGAGGCCGCTATCAAGGCGGTTGAATGCCTGGATGTCTGCGTGGGCCGGATCACCGAAGCTCTTGAAAAAGTCGGCGGCGAAGCGCTGCTGACCGCCGACCACGGCAACGTCGAGCAGATGACAGACGACCACACCGGTCAGGCTCATACGGCTCACACCTCAGAACCGGTCCCCTTCATCTATATCGGCAAGCGCAAGCTCAAGGTTCGTGATGGCGGCGTGTTGGCCGATGTCGCGCCCACCATGCTGGAGCTGATGGGGCTGGCCAAACCTGCGGAAATGACGGGCACGTCCATCCTCGTGGCCGAGTAAAAAGCGTCGAACCGGCTTGTTGAAAACGACAACGCCGGTTTTTTTCTCTGTATTGCCCTAAAGCAGTTGCTGCCGGGCGTTTTTTTTGCAACTCATGGCGGGCATACTAGGCCTGTCATTTTTTCTCACAATTCCTCGGTATCGCCCACCCCCATGCTCCGCGCCTTAATCGCCCTTGCTCTGATATGCCTGCTTAATCCGGCGTTTGCCGATGATGAGCGCGCACAAACCCAAAAACAGATTGATGCTGCGCGTCAGGATGTCGTTGAGCTGCAAAAAGCCCTGAGCAAGTTGCAGGAAGAAAAGACCGGCGTCCAAAAGGACCTGCGTGGCACTGAAACCGAAATGGGTAAGCTGGAAAAGCAGGTCGAGGTCCTGCAAAAGGAACTAAAAAAGACCGAAGTCGAGCTGCAACGGCTCGACCAGGAAAAAAAGAAGCTGCAAAGCCAACGCGTTGAACAACAACGGCTGATCGCCATCCAGGCCCGTGCGGCCTATCAAAGCGGTCGCCAGGAATACCTGAAACTGTTGCTTAACCAGCAACACCCGGAAAAATTCGCACGCACGCTGACCTACTACGACTACATGAGTCAGGCCCGCCTGGAGCAGCTACGCACATTCAACGAAACCCTGCGCCAATTGGCAGCGATCGGCAAAGACATCGACCTGCAGCAAGCGCAATTGCTGGTGCAGAAAAGTACGCTGGAAGAGCAGCGCGAAGAACTCGACAAGGTTCGCCAGGAGCGCCAGAAGGTGCTGGCAAAACTGAATCAGGATTACAAGGCGCGGGACCAGAAGCTGCAATCGCGGCAGCAGGATCAGGCCGATCTGGCTAAAGTCCTCAAAACGATTGAAGAAACCCTGGCGCGACAGGCTCGCGAAGCCGAAGAAGCTCGCCAGAAAGCATTGATTGCGGCACGCGAGGCTGAAGAAAAGCGCCAGCATGAAGCCCAGGCCCAGGCCCTGGCCGAACGCAACAACGCCCGCAGCACCCGGGATGACAGCAAAGACGACAGCGATGAAGCCCCGCGGCGTCCAGTCAAGGCGCCCGGCGTGATGGTTTCCAGCGCTGGCGTTTCCTATGGCGGGCCTTTTGCCGATGCCAAGGGCAAACTTCCATGGCCTGTTGATGGTCGACTGTTGGCGCGCTTCGGAGAAGCCCGTGGCGACGATGCCCGTTCAACGTGGGATGGCGTCATGATCAATGCCGCCGCAGGCAGCCAGGTGCATGCCGTACACGGCGGTCGCGTCGTGTTCGCCGACTGGTTGCGCGGCTCGGGCCTTCTGGTCATTCTGGACCACGGCAACGGTTATTTAAGCCTGTATGGCCACAATCAGAGTTTGCTCAAGCAGGCGGGTGACGTGGTCAAGGCAGGGGAAGCCATTTCCACTGTAGGCAACAGTGGCGGTCAGGAAGCTACAGCGTTGTATTTCGCTATTCGTCAGCAGGGTCGCCCAAGTGATCCGGCCCAATGGTGCCGCTCTCAAGGATAAGTCGGTATCAACTTCAGGAGTTCGTTAGACATGCCGTATCTGTCCCGCCTCACCTCGCTGGCTTTCGCTATCGCCATCGTTATCGGCTCCCCTCTGGCTCAGGCTGCCGAGGTCAAGGTTGTGCCTGCTGCTGCGCCGATAGCACCCGCCAAGGCACCGCTGCCCCTGGAAGAGCTGCGCACCTTTGCCGAGGTCATGGACCGGATCAAGGCCGCCTATGTCGAACCGGTCGACGACAAGACCCTGCTTGAGAATGCCATCAAAGGCATGCTGAGCAACCTTGATCCGCACTCGGCCTACCTCGGCCCGGAAGACTTCCAGGAATTGCAGGAAAGCACCAGCGGCGAGTTCGGCGGCCTGGGAATCGAAGTGGGCGTGGAAGAAGGCTTCGTGAAAGTCGTTTCGCCTATCGACGATACGCCAGCGTCCAAGGCCGGTATTGAAGCCGGCGACTTGATCGTCAAGATCAACGGCGCGCCGACTCAAGGTCAGACCATGCAGGAAGCGGTCGACAAGATGCGCGGCAAGATCGGCGAGAAAATCACCCTGACGCTGGTTCGCGATGGCGGTACACCGTTCGACGTGACACTGGCGCGGGCGACCATTCAGGTCAAGAGCGTCAAGGCGCAGATGCTGGAAAACGGCTACGGCTATATCCGCATCACCCAATTCCAGGTCAAGACCGGCGAAGAAGTCGGCAAAGCATTGGCCAAACTGCGTAAAGATAATGGCAAGAAGATGAGCGGGCTGGTCCTGGACCTGCGAAACAACCCCGGCGGCGTACTGCAATCGGCGGTCGAGGTCGCGGACCACTTCCTGACCAAAGGCTTGATCGTCTACACCAAGGGCCGCATCGCCAACTCCGAACTGCGCTTCTCCGCCGACCCGGCTGACGCCAGCGAAGGCGTGCCACTGGTTGTACTGATCAACGGCGGCAGTGCCTCGGCATCGGAAATCGTTGCCGGTGCCTTGCAGGACCAGAAACGCGGCATTCTCATGGGCACTGACAGTTTCGGCAAAGGCTCGGTACAAACCGTGCTGCCGCTGAACAATGATCGCGCCCTGAAAATCACCACAGCGCTGTACTACACGCCGAACGGGCGTTCGATCCAGGCCCAGGGCATCAACCCGGACATCGTTGTGCGCCGCGCCAAAGTGACAAACGAAGTCGATGGCGAGAACTACAAAGAAGCGGATCTGCTCGGCCACTTGGGCAACGGCAATGGCGGCGTGGACAAACCGACTGTCAAAGGCGGCGCCAGCAAGGCGCGTCCACAGGACGACGACTTCCAGCTCAGCCAGGCACTCAGTTTGCTCAAAGGCCTGAGTATCACCCGCGGCAAATAACGGATGCGCCTGCTTCTGTCTTTCTGGCTGCTGGCGCTGTCATGCAGCGTCTGCGGCGTTGCTCTGGCAGCGCCGCAGGTGTCGGAAAAATCGCCAGCCCGGGTGGCCTATCTGAGCCTGATTATCGACGATCTGGGACAAAACCCGGTTCGGGACCAACGCGCGCTCGCGCTGCCCGGCCCGGTGACGCTGGCGATCATGCCCGACACACCCCACGCGACGGAATTTGCCCGCCAGGCTCATAAGGCTGGCAAGACTGTCATGTTGCATATGCCCATGGACCCGGCAACTGGCCCGTTTGCATGGCATCCTGACCTGCCTCTGGCTGAACTGGAAAGTCGACTTAACGCTGCACTGCTCAAAGTGCCCTACGCGGCGGGACTCAACAATCACATGGGCAGCCGTATGACGGCCGAGCCCGTCGCCATGAGCTGGCTGGTGGCAGAACTGCAACGGCGACATATGTTTTTCGTCGACAGTCGCACCAGTGCCAAGACCGTCGCGGCAGCACAAGCCCAGCAAATCGGACTCGCCAGCGTGTCTCGGGATGTCTTTCTCGACGACGAACGCACCTCGCAAGCCATCAGCCGCCAACTGCAAATCGCGATCAAACTCGCGCACAAACAAGGCTCGGCCGTGATGATCGGCCACCCCTACCCGGTCACCCTCGATGTATTGGAACGCGAACTGCCGAATCTCAAAGCCCAAGGCATCGACTGGATTGATCTGCGCCGGATGATCAGCGTGCGCGGGAACCAGGCAATGGCGGGCCATGGCAAAAACGGGATTTATCGCTGAAAACCTGCCAGCTTTACCCTGCAATTCCTTCAGGGGCAGTAGGTCCTCTCCGATTTTTTCGTCCTCCCTGTATTCGACCTTGTTAACAGCGCCAGCCCTTGTTTAAAGAGGGCAAGGTCTCTGGAAAGGAGACTCACCCCTGTTATCAAGGAATGATCATGAACTACCCCATCATCGTTGGCGCTTTGCTCGCCAGCCTGCTGCCCTTTTCTGCCTCTGCCGAAATTACAGATTTCGGTGATGGGCTGACCAATCTCTCGCCCTCCAGAATCCTGTTCAATGCCCAAGGGCAAGCCAAACACTGGAATGGCGTGGGCCGCATACACAGCGCCCTGGGTTCAAGTTGCACAGCCACACTGCTTGATACCCGAAGCCCCGACAGCCCGCCCGATGCCCCCGCCTATTTGCTCACCAATGGCCACTGCATCAATCGACAGAACGGCCTGATCCTCACCGATGAGGAAATCAAGGGCACCATCGAATTCAATTTTTTCACCGACAGCGCTGCGCGAAGCTATCACCTCAAGCGGGTCAGGTGGAGCAGCATGCAGGGCGTGGACCTGGCGATTGTCGAGCTGGTGCCGACCCTGCAATCGTTGATCGACGACGGCATTCAACCGCTAAGGCTTGCCAGCCAGATGCCCGAGCCAGGCCGCGATGTCCTGTGGGTTGGGGCACCGCTGTACAAGGACACCGGCCACCTGCGGCTGGCGGCGTGTAAGCATCAGGCTTCCGGCGAAATCCTGGAGCAACCCTGGGTCTGGCGTCATACGCTGAGGAACCAGTGCAAAGACACGGGCACCGGTGCGTCCGGCAGCCCCCTTCTGCTGCGTGACAGTCAACAGATCTTCGGCGTGCTGAACACGAGCACTGAAGGCATGCCCAGTGATGAAGAAAACGAAGCGCTCAAGGCCGCAGGCTATCCGCCTCAGGCAGCGGACAGCAATTTCGGCAGCCCGGTAATACGGCTCAATGATTGTTTTATCGGTGGGCTACTCAGCACTGATCCCGAGCGTTGCAGCCTGTTCCCGACGTTTTCGATCAGGTTCAAAAACCCGCAGATGTCCCACAGTTACTACGCAAGAGTTCGACTGGACCCTGAAGGCCGCGACATTTATCCAGGATGGAATTTGCGCTTCTCGGCGGACACTCCGTTCTATCGCTACAAGCAAGCCGACCATCCACTGCAATGTGAAGACCCCGTGGGTTACAGCGCAGCGTTATCTTCGCGAACCGCCGCCATCGACGAGCCCATCGACAGACGAATCGGAATCAACTGGTTATGCCTGGTGGGCGTGAACTCCGCCGACGAACGACCCGAGCCGGGCCTGATGCGTAACGCGCTGACCCTTGCCGTAGAGCTACAGGCAGCAGGGCCAACCCCGCCGCCGCAGATGAGCATCGAGCTGAACCATGCCGGAACCTACGTCGTGCGCTGGCTGTATGAGTCCAGCCTGATTGATCACTACACGCTGAAAGCCGGCCCGCCCGAGACCACCGACTGCTCGGACCCGAACGGTTTCAGGCGACGCCCCGGCGATTCGGTGCTGATACCGGCCCGGTCGCTGCTCAGGAAAATCTGCACCTATGCCCACGACGTCAACGGCCAGCGCTCTGTGGTGCGCGAGGATCTATTGCCCGCGCCGTAGCGCTGAGGGACGACTACTTACTCATAGCGCGCCAGAATGCTGTCCACCCAGCCCTCGGCGCGCATTCCGTCCAGCGTCGTCTGCAAACGGGCGACAACCTCGTCGGGCGTGCTTTTGTTCAGCGCCAGATAAAGCTGGGCGCTGTTGAATTTCAACACCGTTTTAAGCCCGGTTACGCCTTCAAGCTTCGCCAGATAACGACCCACCGGATCGCCCACCGCCCAGACGTCAATCTGGCCGGTGGCGAGCTTTTTCACGTTGTCTCGGTCGCGCAGCACCAGAATGGGATTCAAGCCCTGGGCCGCCAGCCGCTCACCAATTGCATCGCCTTTGTAGGCGCCGATCCTGTAGGCCTTAGCCTGTTCCAGTGACGTCAATTTGATGGGGCTGTCAGCACGGGCAAGCATGATCCAGTCGTAGGAGCCGATCGGCCCTACCCACTTGAACAGCTTCTCGCGCTCGGGCAGTCGCGTGGTGGAAAACACGCCATAACCGGGTTTTTCCAGTGCGAGTTTGTAGATCCGCTCCCACGGGAAGCGCAACGTCATGCTGTAGTCGATGCCTGCGCGCCTGAACGTCTCGCGCACCACCTCAGCGGCGATGCCGTCAATGTTGCTTTCCTGGGCGAAGTTCTTGCCATCGATTGCCATGTTGAAAGGCGGGAAGTTTTCGGTCAGCAAAACGATGGAGGTCGGCGATACAGTACCGCCCTCGTCGCCAGCCGTTGCGGCCTGAACCGCCCCCGCCAGCAATGAACTGAAGGCTGCGAATGCAATAAGACGGCATCTAAACATGTGCATCCTCCTGACGCATGACAGCGCACAGAGTGCAGCGCTGTCGGGTGCTTGTCCAGAGCGTTGCGGACAT
>DASVUK010000114.1:0-2260 GCA_036387095.1 Pseudomonas sp. | reverse complement strand
GTGCAGAAGGGGAAGTTCTCCGCTGCAATCCCGGACTTGGTCAGGGCGTTGAACAGAGTGGATTTGCCGACGTTGGGCAGGCCGACGATGCCGCAATTGAAGCCCATGGTGTTTCCCCTCGAGTGATGTCAGGCCTTCTGGCTGTGCAGGTTTTTCATCGCTCGGTTCCATTCCCCGGCGAAGATATCCGGCAGCACGCCGAGGGCAAAGTCGATACTGGCGTCCAGTTTTTCCTGTTCGGCGCGAGGCGCTCGACCCAGAACAAAACCGGAGACCTTGCTGGCGTCGCCTGGGTGGCCGATGCCAAGCCGCAAGCGGTGAAAAGTGTTCTGATTGCCAAGCTGCGCGATGATGTCGCGAAGCCCATTGTGTCCGCCATGACCGCCACCTTGCTTGAGCTTGGCGACGCCCGGAGGCAGATCAAGTTCGTCGTGGGCCACCAGGATCGCCTCAACCGGAATACGATAGAAACCGGCAAGCGCCGCCACGGACTGGCCGCTACGGTTCATGAACGTGGTGGGAATCAACAGACGAACATCCTGACCCTGGTGAGTGAAGCGCCCGGTCAGGCCAAAAAATTTGCGCTCGGCGACGAGATTGACTCGTTGCGCGTCGGCGATACGTTCAACAAAAAGAGCCCCTGCGTTGTGCCGGGTCTGTTCGTATTCAGCGCCTGGATTTCCCAGGCCAACGATCAGTTGTATGGCAGTCACGACAGGGGCCCTTCTTTAGAGTTGAGGAAAACACCGCTGATGACAGCGACAAACGGGGGGAAAAACTGCTCATTTACCATGATGTAAACTCCGCGATCCTGCCCTATTGCCTGCTGTATTTCACGATGCTTCCCGAGCAACTCAGGCGTTACCAAGTAATGAATTACTCAGCGGTGCCTTCTGCTTCGCCGTCTTCGGTTGGCACAACGCGTGGAGCGTGAACGTTGGCAACAGCCAGGTCGTTACCGTGTGCCAGAGCCACGAACTCAACGCCTTTAGGCGCTTTCAGGTCGGACAGGTGAATGATCGAACCGACTTCCAGAGTAGACACGTCTACTTCGATGAACTCAGGCAGATCTTTCGGCAGGCAGGTTACTTCCAGTTCGGAAGTGACGTGCGAAACTTCGCCGCCTTTCTTGACTGGAGCTTCTTCACCAACGAAGTGAACAGGCACGATAGCGGTCAGTTTCTGGCCAGCTACAACGCGTACAAAGTCAGCGTGCATCACGTGGCCCTTGGCCGGGTGACGTTGCAGAGCTTTGATGATCACGTTTTGCTTCTTGCCGCCAACATTCAGCGAGATGATGTGGCTGTAAGCAGCTTCGTTTTCCAGCAGTTTGGCTACTTCTTTGGCCAGCATGCTGATGGATTCAGGGGCTTTTTCGCCACCGTAAACTACAGCTGGAACCAGGCTTGCGAGACGACGCAGGCGGCGGCTCGCACCTTTCCCCAGGTCGGAACGCAGTTCAGCATTCAAAATAAATTCGTTCATGTTGTTTCTCCAAATTAACCACATTCGTCTTCGCGTTTGCGACCAGCGCCGAACTCGACATGGGCAAAAAAGCCCCGCCCCAGCGGAATGCTGGGGCGGGGCGCTTTTCGTCAGTGAAATGCTCCGAAGGTTTGACCCTTAGCGGAACATCGCGCTGATCGATTCTTCGTTGCTGATGCGGCGAACCGCTTCGGCAACTACCGGTGCGATATCCAGTTGACGGATACGCGAACAGGCTTGAGCTGCAGCGGACAACGGGATGGTGTTAGTCACCACCAGTTCGTCCAGCATGGAGTTCTCGATGTTCTCGATCGCTCGGCCCGACAGCACAGGGTGTGTGCAGTAGGCGAAGACTTTTGCGGCACCGTGCTCTTTCAAGGCTTTCGCCGCGTGGCACAGGGTGCCGGCGGTGTCTACCATGTCATCAACCAGAATACAGGTACGCCCTTCGACATCGCCGATGATATGCATCACTTCAGAGTGATTGGCTTTCTCGCGGCGTTTGTCGATGATACCGAGGTCCACGCCCAGGGATTTGGCAACAGCCCGTGCACGCACGACGCCACCAATGTCCGGGGACACGATCATCAGGTTTTCAAAGCGCTGGTCTTCGATGTCATCCACCAGAACGGGGGAGCCGTAGATGTTATCTACCGGAATATCGAAGAACCCCTGGATTTGGTCAGCGTGCAGGTCAACCGTGAGAACACGATCGATACCTACCACGGTCAGCATGTCAGCAACGACTTTCGCGCTGATAGCCACACGTGCGGAG
>DASVUK010000113.1:0-57271 GCA_036387095.1 Pseudomonas sp. | reverse complement strand
ACCGATGCAGACGGTTTCGTCCGCCAGGCCCAGGTGCATTAACTCGCGGTCTGCCGTGGAGTGAACAGCGACAGTCTTGATGCCCAGTTCTTTACAGGCACGCAGAATGCGCAAGGCAATTTCGCCGCGGTTGGCGATCAGAACTTTTTCCAACATCGCAGGCTCTCCCCGGTTCAAACGATAGTGAACAGCGGCTGGTCATACTCAACCGGCTGACCGTTTTCTACCAGGATGGATTCGATCACACCGCTGACTTCAGCTTCGATGTGGTTCATCATTTTCATCGCTTCAACGATGCAGATGGTGTCGCCTTTCTTGACTGTCTGGCCCACTTCAACGAATGCAGGCGAAGTCGGTGCCGGAGTGCGGTAGAAGGTACCGACCATTGGCGACTTGACCACGGTACCGTTGAGCTTGGGCGCCGATGGCGCTTCAGCGGCGGCTGCCGGAGCAGCAGCAACAGGCGCTGCGGCTGGAGCTGGCATCGGGGCAGGTGCGTAATACTGTTGTGCCGGAGTCTTGCTGTGACGGCTGATCCGCACGGATTCTTCGCCTTCACGGATTTCCAGTTCGTCGATGCCAGATTCTTCCAGCAATTCGATCAGTTTCTTGACTTTACGGATATCCATTAATCTTCAACTCCCAAGGGTCGGTCAGGGGTAAGTCTTAGTCAGCAGCCGGTTCAGGCCATTATTCGACGCAGCCTCAGGCTTCGCCGATCAAGGCTTGGAACTTACGGCCAGTTGTTCCAGGGCGGCCTCCAGAGCCAGTCGGTAACCGCTGGCGCCAAGGCCGCAGATCACGCCTACAGCAACATCAGAAAAATAGGAGTGATGGCGGAAAGGTTCGCGTTTGTGCACGTTTGACAGATGCACTTCGATGAATGGGATGCTCACTCCCAGCAGCGCGTCACGTATTGCCACGCTGGTGTGCGTAAAAGCAGCCGGATTGATCAAAATGAAATCCACGCCTTCATCGCGCGCAGCGTGAATGCGATCAATCAATTCATACTCGGCATTGCTTTGCAGGTACATCAGATGGTGGCCGGCGTCACGGGCCTGCTGTTCGAGGTTCTGATTGATCTGGGCCAACGTAATCGCGCCGTAGATCCCGGGTTCGCGGGTGCCAAGCAGGTTCAGGTTGGGGCCATGCAGGACCAGGAAAGTCGCCATCGTATGTTCCTTGTTATGGTTGCGAGCGCTGATGCCCGGCGACTATGCCGGAAAGCGCATTGGACTGTCCAGTTAACTACAATAGCCAGCACGATGACCGACATTCGCGAAAAGTTTGTGACTCATACGCTAAATTTGGTCATTTGCTCTAATCAGCCGCTCTGCAAGGCCGTTCGCGTCGATTTCGCCGACGACTCTCACATCGGCGCGCTCGTCGCCATTTTTACCGAAGATCAACAACGCGGGAGGCCCGAACAACTTGTAGCGGTCAAGCAAGGCGCGTTGTTCGGCGTTGCTGTCGGTCATGTCAAAGCGGATCAGTCGGTAACCTTTGAGCTGACTGACAACGCTCGGGTCTGGCAGGACTTCATGCTCAATCACTTTGCAGCTGATGCACCAGTCGGCATACCAGTCCAGCAGCAACGGTTGGCCGGCGTTCTTCGCTTCGCTCAGCACGCGATCCAGCTCGGCGGACGATGTAATGGTCTGCCATTCAGAGCTGATGACGCCGCCGCTTGCTGTAGTAACGGCCAATTGCGTGCGGCCTAGCGGCCGGGTCGGATCAGTTTGTCCACTCCAGGCGCCGAACCAGCAGGTCAGAGCATAGACCAACAGAAACAGGCCGATCAGTTGAGCCAGGCGTTGGCGTGTGGTTTTCGGCGTGAATTCCAGTGCCCCCATGAAGAGAGCGACTCCGGCGGCGAGCAGGCCGGCGAGCATCAAGGTAATTTCACCGGGCAGGACGCGGCTGAGCAGCGCAATGGCCAGTGCCAGCAGCAGGATGCCAATGGCGTTCTTGACCAAGAGCAACCACGGCCCGCTTCGGGGCAGCCAGGCGGCGCCGCCGGTGGCGATCAGCAGCAGCGGTGCGCCCATCCCCAGGCCCAGTGCAAACAGTTTTAGCGCACCGCCCACAGCATCACCGCTGGCGCTGATATATAGCAGCGCGCCAGCCAGTGGCGCCGAGACACAAGGCGACACCAGCAGGCTGGAAACCACGCCCAGCACCGCAGCGCCCCATAACGAGCCGCCTTGGGTGCGGCCCGCGATACGATCCAGTCGTACGCTGATCGCTTGCGGCAGGCGCAGTTCGAAGAAGCCGAACATGGCCACGGCAAACACCACGAAGAACAACGAAAACGGCACCAATATCCACGCTGATTGCAGTCGAGCCTGCAGATTGAGCCCTGCGCCAAATACACCCATCAGCGCACCCAGGGCGGCGAAACAGATCGCCATAGGCAGCACGTAGGCCAAGGACAGGCTCAAACCACGCAACCCGCCGATCTGACCGCGCAACACCACGCCGGACAGAATCGGCAGCATCGGCAGCACGCATGGCGTAAACGTCAGGCCAATGCCTGCGAGGAAAAACAGCGCCAGTTCTTTCCAGCTCCACGCGGCTTTGAGCGGGGTGGTAGCGGTCAGGCCAACAGGCGTTGCAACGCCGTCACCGATGCTCAGGCGCTCGGTTTCCGGTGGATAGCACAAACCTTTGTCGGCACAGCCTTGATAGGTGACCAGCAGCGTGAACGGGCGGTTGTCGCCGGGTTTGCGTGGCAGGTCCACATCGAGAATGCCGTGGTAAACCTCCACGTCGCCGAAATATTCATCATGCTTTTGCTCGCCAACTGGCAACTGCGCGACCCCAAGGCCTATGTCAGCGGGCTCGGTGCGGAACTGAAAGCGATGGCGATACAGGTAATAGCCTTCGGTGGCGACGAAGCGCAGCTTGATTGACTCAGGTGTGGTTTCAATCAAATTAAGCTGAAACGCCTGACGTACCGGGAGGAAATCCTTGCTGTTATCCAGCGTCGTACCGCCCAGAACTGAATTCGGAAGACTGTCCAGCAGGCCAGCACCGGCGGCAGGCAAGGTGAGGATCAACAGTAGCAGGCATAACAGGCGGCGCATGGCGGTCTCGGCTCGCGAAAGTCCGCGCATGATAGCGGAGTGTTTCAAGCTGTGCAGGAATGGGGTTTGTAAGAACGGGTTTCAATGCGGCGTCGACAATGCAACAGAGCCTCGTGGGATTCATCCGCGACGCCTGGGCTCAACTCCAAGAGTTCTATCGAATATTCGGACGTCTTTGGGAATAAATTCCCTCGCTTGATCGTGTGGAAAACAACTACCAGAAGGCAGGTCTTCAGAGCTGCTCTGCAACACTCACCAGAAACGGTCCGTCATGTTCTGAATGCACGTGATTGCGTCCGGCGTCCTTGGCGCGATACAGCGCGTCGTCCGCGCGGGAGGCCAGCATAAGGCTGTCATCCGCATCACGCAGTTCCACCACGCCGGCACTGAACGTGCAAAACAGATCCACCGGTTGCGCGGGATAATGAATTTCAGCGAAGCGCCGACGGATTTCATCGAGCACTTTATGCGCGTTCTGGATGCTGGTGTCAGGCATCACGATGGCGAACTCTTCGCCACCGTAGCGACCGATATAGTCAGTTTTGCGCAACCGTTGCTTGAGAAACAACGCCAGGCTCTTGATCACCCGGTCGCCCATGGGATGGCCGTGGCTATCGTTGACCTTCTTGAAGTGGTCGATATCGAGCATCGCAAAACACAACTGCTGATTTTCCCGACGCGCACGAAAGCTACAGTCTTCCAGCAATTGCAGAATATGCGTGTGGTTGTAGAGCCCGGTCAGGCTGTCCCGAACCATGCGCGCCTTGAGATTGCGCGCTCTGGCGGCGCGGTTGCGCACGGTGGTGATCAAATGACGAGGCTTTATAGGCTTGGTCAGAAAGTCATCGCCGCCTTCACTCATGGCGTCGAGCTGCTTGTCAAGATCATCTTCGGCTGAAAGATAAATGATCGGCACGCTGACATAGCGATCGTTGTGCCGAATAACTTTGGCCAGTTCCACACCGGTACAACCGGGCATGTACATATCAAGAATAATCAGGTCTGGCTGGAAGTCTGCCAGTTCCGCCATGGCCTGGATCGGATCGAGCAACGTTCGGGTCACGATACCGGCGCTGTTGAGCAGACGTTCGGTGTGCGTGGCCTGAGCGCGAGAGTCGTCGATGATCAGCACTTTATAGGGCTCATACTGCGCAACACAGGTCAGGATCTCGATTTTCTCCAGCAGGCTTGAGGCCTCCAGCGTCCCGGTGAGAAATTCCTCGCCCCCGGCGCGCACGGCGGCCAGGCGGGTGGGTGTGTCGGTTTCCTGATGGCTGAAGAACAACAGGGGCAGCTTCTGCTCCAGGCCTTCCTGAACCTGTGCCGCCAACTTCAAGCCTTCGCCGCTGCCACAGAAATCCACGTCAATGACAATGGCCGCGGGATGGCGCTGGACCATGGCCTCGTTGAAAGTTGCCAGCGAGCCCAGCGCCTGGGCAAACAACCCGAAAAACTCCAGTTGCTTGGCCAGTCGCTCGGCTCGCTCGCAATCTTGCAGCGCGATGTAGATCGGTTTGCGCAGCGGTGGCAGCGACGTGTGCTCGAAACGGTCGCCATGGCGCAACCCGGTGCGCGACAGGCGCTGCATGACGCGATTCAAATCAGTAATCAGATGACTGCTCAACCTGCCACGGTTGGCCTCGACCGCGTCAAGCGTCAGGCTGATGGAGCGCGCCAGTTCCACATGCTCGAACTGTTCGAAACGCTCAGCGAAACGCATCAAGCGCTCATTGGCCATCTGGAGTTCGGCCAGGTCATCCTGTGACCATTCACTTTGTTGCAGCCGCTGCCAAGCCTCAAGGATCTGACGCGCTTGATGAATGACTCGTTGAGCGAAATGATGCTTGAGCCGGTCTCGGCTTGGGTCTTCCAACTCGGTCATGGGCTGACTACGTAGTGAATGTTCACTGATGGATAAATGCTGGCGCTATGCTAGCACTTCTGCTAGCGCACAAGCGTGCCGTAAGTCAATTAATTGGCAAGTATTTGCGGGTTGGACAGCGACATCTTTCTTCTATGCGCGATGCGTGCCACGACCGAGGTTTCGTAGATTTTTGTGGGTATCCATGCAGGCATATGCGGGAATTGACACTACGGGCGTGTCAGGCATTTCTGATTTTTTTGGCGGATGATCTGAGGGGGAGTGGGCTGGTAGGGTGCGCAATACCCGCTCATATGACAATTGAAGGAACACAGCAAACTCTCCTAACAAAAGGGGCGCTGAGCGAAGCTTCAGTAGGCTCACAGTTTGTTAAATAGCAGCAGATTTAGGTGGCAGCGGGGTCCGGCGTGGTCAAAAAGGCCACTGTTTGGCATCAACAAAACCTCCCGCCCCACATACCCGCAAAACGCACCTTGCTGTAAGGTTGCGGTCAGAGCACTGAACTCCGTGATTGAAAGGATATGGCCATGCTGGATTGGAAGAACCGCGCAGGCAGCGCGAGTGAACGCGTCGATGAACCTGCGTCAGTGAAGCGGCGTGGTTATCTGGGGGGGCTGTTCTATAGCCGTGCGTTGGGTGCGCTGGTGGCGATTTATCTCATCGCGACCCTGCTGATTGGCTGGTACTGGAGCCAGGAACCCGCGCTGTTTCCCGTCCAGCAGAACGCGCAGGCGGCTGCCCAGCGTGAAGGCAAGCAGATGGTGATTGGTTATACCACCGTCGAAACCCTGAAAAGTGTTGCGCAAACCCTGCTCGACAAGCGTGGCGGTTACCTGTCCAACGACCGTCTGCCGCCTGGCTTGTGGCTGGACAACATTCCAAGCTGGGAATATGGCGTGTTGGTTCAGGTTCGCGATCTGAGCCGCGCCATGCGTAAGGATTTCGCCCGGTCCCAGTCTCAGTCAGCTGAGGATGGCGATCTGGCCAAGGCTGAGCCGTTGTTCAATTTCGATAACCGCAGTTGGGTGTTGCCTTCGAGCGAGTCCCAATATCGCGATGGCATCGCGGCGCTGAATCGCTATCAGGCGCGGTTGTCCGATCCGTCACAGAAAAATGCGTTGTTCTATGCCCGCGCTGACAACCTGAATAACTGGTTGGGTGATGTGGGCACGCGTCTGGGTTCTTTGTCCCAGCGTCTGTCGGCTAGCGTCGGCCGCGTCAAACTCAACAGCACCTTGAAAACCGAGGCCATTGTTGATGTGAAGCCGGGCGAAGTACCGCAGGTTGACGAAGAAATCGTCGAGACGCCGTGGTTGCAAATCGACAATGTGTTCTATGAGGCGCGCGGTCAGGCCTGGGCTTTGTCTCATCTGTTGCGGGCTATTGAAGTCGACTTCGCTGATGTACTGGCCAAGAAGAACGCGACTGTGGGCGTGCGCCAGATCATCCGTGAACTGGAGGCTTCGCAAGAGCCGCTGTGGAGCCCAATGGTGCTCAACGGTAGCGCGTTCGGCGTGCTGGCCAATCATTCGCTGGTCATGGCCAACTACATTTCCCGCGCCAACGCTGCGGTGATTGACCTTCGTCAACTGTTGTCACAAGGCTGATCGATGTCGTTTTCATCCAACGAGGCTGCGCACCGCGCGGCCTCTGACGCCGAACAGATCGCTTGGGTGGACGAGCAGGACCGCCTGTTGGGGTCCATCCGGCGGGCTGATCTTCGCGAGCGCGGTCTGATTGGTCGCGGCACATACATTCTGGTATTCAACTCCGCAGGCGATTTGTGCGTACACCAACGCACCTTGAGCAAGGCGATTTATCCGGGTTTCTGGGACGTTGCCGCGGGTGGCATGGTGCAGGCCGATGAGGGTTATGCCGAGTCTGCCGCGCGCGAGCTGGCCGAGGAGTTGGGTGTGAGTGGCGTAACACTGCGCGCCCATGAGCAGTTTTTCTTTGATCAGCCCGGCAATCGGCTCTGGTGTGCAGTGTTCTCCGCGATCTGGGACGGGCCGCTGACCTTGCAGCCGGAAGAAGTGCTCCAGGCGCGCTTCATCCCGGTCGCGCAGGTGCTGCGCGAAACAGAGGAAAAGCCTTATTGCCCTGACTCGCTGGCGGCGTTGAAGCGTTATCTGGGTAATGCGGCCGCACCATAGGCCCGACCTAAGGGACATGTGGCGGGGCAGCCCCATAGAAATGAATCACCACGTCGCAAATGTTCAGCAAGTTGGCGCACATTAGCCCTTAGCAACCGGGCTTTTTGTCGTTACACTGCGCGACCTTTTCAAGCTGGCCGGGATTCTCCGGTCAGTTGCGCTGCCCCTGCCTGAGTGGGGCTTCGCGGTCGACACCTGCGCCAATGCTCATGTCGACTGATCTTCAGTCCTCAACAAGAGGATTTGTGGTGGCAAAAAAAGCTGCTTCCTTCGCCGCCTTGGGTGGCCTTGTATTTTCTACCGACGCCGGTCGGCATTGCCCCGACTGTCGTCAGCCCGTCGATGCCTGCATCTGCAAGAAGACGGTCATCCCCGAAGGTGACGGGATCGCCCGTGTGCGTCGCGAAAGCAAAGGCCGTGGCGGCAAGACGGTGACTACCATCACCGGCGTGCCGTTGGCCGAAGACGCGCTGAAGGATCTGGCCAAGACCCTCAAGCAGCGTTGCGGAACCGGCGGTTCACTCAAGGAAGGCGTGATCGAGATTCAGGGCGATCATGTGGAGTTGCTGTTGGCCGAGCTGGTCAAACAGGGCTTCAAAGCCAGGAAATCCGGCGGTTGACCGACGTTTCTAAACTCTGCCCCTCGCTGCCTGTCTATTTGCGGTAGTGAGTTGGCGCCAAACCGTCATTTCCACTCTTTACACTGCGCCCAGCCCGATTTCCGGCTGGCGCTATCTGACTTTTATAGGGGACTTCAATGTCCGTAAGACGCACACGCAAAGACGATGGCAGCCAATGGACAGTTGCGGACAGCCGCAGTGTTTACGGTATCCGCCATTGGGGCGCCGGGTATTTCGCAATCAACGAGGCCGGTCGCGTTGAGGTTCGTCCCAACGGGCCGAAGAGTTCGCCTATCGATTTGTACGAACAGGTCGACAACTTGCGTAAAAGCGGGCTGTCCCTGCCGTTGCTGGTGCGTTTTCCCGACATTCTGCAAGATCGCGTCCGGCAGCTGACCGGCGCGTTCGACGAGAACATTGCGCGCCTGGAATACCAGAGCAAATACACCGCGCTATACCCGATCAAGGTCAACCAGCAGGAAGCGGTGGTAGAGAACATCATCGCCACCCAGAACGTTTCCATCGGTCTGGAAGCCGGTTCCAAGCCTGAGTTGATGGCCGTGCTGGCCCTGGCGCCCAAGGGCGGGACCATCGTGTGCAACGGTTACAAGGACCGTGAGTTCATTCGTCTGGCCTTGATGGGCCAGAAGCTGGGTCACAACGTATTCATCGTGATCGAGAAAGAATCCGAAGTCGCGTTGGTGATCGAAGAAGCCGCCGACTTGAACGTCGCCCCGCAAGTGGGCTTGCGCGTGCGCCTGTCGTCCTTGGCCTCAAGCAAGTGGGCTGATACCGGTGGCGAGAAGTCCAAGTTCGGTTTGTCGGCCGCGCAGCTGCTTTCCGTGGTCGAGCGCTTCCGTCAGGCGGGCCTGGATCAGGGCATCCGCCTGCTGCACTTTCACATGGGTTCACAGATTGCCAATCTGGCTGATTACCAGCACGGCTTTAAAGAAGCGATCCGTTACTACGGCGAGCTGCGCAACCTGGGCCTGCCGGTGGATCACATCGACGTGGGCGGCGGTCTGGGTGTGGATTACGACGGCACGCACTCGCGCAATGCCAGTTCCATCAATTACGACATGGACGATTACGCCGGTGTCGTGGTGGGCATGCTCAAGGAATTCTGCGATGCCCAAGGCCTGCCACATCCGAACATCTTCTCGGAAAGCGGCCGTTCGCTGACCGCTCACCATGCCATGCTGGTGGTGCAGGTAACTGACGTCGAAAAGCACAACGACGAAGTACCGAAGATCGCCGACAAGGAAGGCCTGCCGGAAACCGTGCAATGGCTGGTGGACCTGCTTGATCCGACCGATATCGAAATGGTCACCGAAACGTACTGGCGCGCCACGCACTACATGAGCGACATCGCCACCCAGTACGCCGACGGCAAGATCAGCCTGGCTCAGAAGGCTTTGGGCGAGCAGTGCTACTTCGCGGTATGCCGCCGCCTGCACAATTCATTGAAAGCCCGTCAGCGTTCCCATCGCCAGGTGCTGGACGAACTCAACGACAAGCTCGCTGACAAGTACATCTGCAACTTCTCGGTGTTTCAGAGCCTGCCGGACACCTGGGCCATCGGCCAGGTACTACCGATCATTCCTCTGCACCGCCTGGACGAAGAGCCTTCGCGCCGCGCCGTGCTGCAGGATTTGACCTGCGACTCGGACGGCAAGATCAACCAGTATGTGGACGAGCAAAGCATCGAAACCAGCATGCCGGTGCATGCCCTGAATTCAGGTGAAGATTACTTGCTGGGCGTGTTCCTGGTGGGCGCGTATCAGGAAATTCTCGGTGACATGCATAACCTGTTTGGCGACACCGACTCGGTGAACATCTATCAGAATGCGGACGGCAGCGTTTACCACGCGGGCATTGAAACCCACGACACCATCGAAGACATGCTGCGCTACGTGCATTTGTCGCCGGAAGAGCTGATGACCCATTACCGGGACAAATGCGCCAGCGCCAAAATCACCCCCCGGGAACGCACCCAATTCCTGGACGCATTGCGCCTGGGCCTGACGCGGTCTTCCTACCTGTCGTCCTGATCCACCGAAAAGCGCGGTGCCTCGGGTGCCGCGTTTTGCTGAATGGACCCCGTGCTTTCGAGGGTTCATTCCCTCCTACATGGCAATCAGCCCGTAATCCTGTTCCCCTGCCGCTGTAGGCAACTTCCTAATCTGCTTTTCGATCTCTACCCCGACTATGTTCTCGGCCAGAATTCCCCGCCGCGTTCACGTAGAGAAGCCCCCCAATGCATGACGAACCTCACTTTCGCCTGGATATTGCCAATGCAGGGAGAGGCTTGCATGTGCTGTCTTTTTCCGGGACGGAAGCCATTAGCCAGTTATTTACCTACGAGCTGGAAGTGCTGATCGACGATCCAGAGCTGGATTTGCACAGCCTGATGTACCGTGCGGCGTTTCTTCATTTCAAGGGACCCAAGTCAGGCGTGCACGGGCAGATTCAGGGCATCGTACGCAGCCATTTTCGGCCGGGACCTGCCTGTTATCAGCTAACGCTCGGCCCACGATTGGCCTGCCTCGGTCAGCGCTACACGCCGCGGGTCTTTCAGCAGATGACCGCGCCGCAGATCATCAGCCGTGTGCTGCTGGAGCATGGTATCGACGATGACAGTTACCGTTTCGACCTCAAGGCCGAGTGTTCTGTGAGGGAGTATTGCGCTCAGTATCAGGAAACCGATTTGCAGCTCGTCCAGCGGTTATGCGCACAAGAAGGCATTCACTATCATTTTCAGCATTCGCACGGCGGGCATGAGTTGATTTTCGGCGATGGCTTGCGCGGTTTTCGACGCACTCCGACCGCACATTTTCCAGGTATGCCCATCCAGTCCGGCGTCAGTCGTTTCTCCGTGGACAGTTCAGGTGCCGATCGCGCGCAGCAGGTGGCGACAGGTGAAAGCAGCTTACCTTTCGTGGCCGCCGGTCATCTATTGCCCCTCAAAGGGCATCCCGATACCGCGTTCAATCATCTGTGGCTGGTGACCGCTGTGCAGCATCGTGGTTTCGATCCTCGACAGCTTGAAGCGGGGCGCCGTAACGACCCGGCGCTTTATATCAATCAATTCCAGGCGACACCTTGGGAAATCGGTTTCAAACCTGACCCGATCGCTCGTTCGTCAACGCCCGATATCCAGCGGGCGCGCATTGTCGGATTGACTGGCGAGCCAGTGACGACTGACCCGGTCGGGCGTGTGAGGGCGCGGTTTGATTGGGGTGATCAAGGCTGCGGCGCTCTGTTCGGGGAATGTTGGTTGCCTGTCGCGGCACAATGCGTGACGCAACTGCGCGGTGGCATGGCCGTTGTAGTAAGTTTTTTTGACGACGATCTCGACCGTCCGGTGATAACGGCTGCGCTTTTACAGCCTGAAGACATCGCCCTCCCTGTCCATCACGGGGCAACCGGGCGCAGGAGAATCGAGGCGAATCTGTCCTCCCGGCAGTTCATCGGTGACGAGCGCTGCATCAAGCTGGGGGACGGGCCTCAAATCACCTACGAAGAGGGCAGCCAGTGGTCAATAACAGTGGGCGATAGCCGCATAAGTCTCGACGCCGATGGGTTGAAACTGCTCAGTCCGCAGATCCTGTTCGCGCCGGCAATCGAGCCTTGATGATGCCCACTTCATGTCTGTCGCTTAACGAGTCGGGCCGATGAACCATTCGCCGGTTTTGCTCAGTCGCCATGCGGTTACCCCCAGGCTCGCCCCGCGAATCAACATGAACAGTAGAAGTGTCATCCAAAGGCCATGGTTGCCCAGGCCTTGAACGGCGTAAGCGACCGGGGCCGTGATGACTACGCTCAGCAGCATCGCATTGCGCATTTCCCTGGCCCGTGTCGCGCCGATGAATAGGCCGTCGAGCAGGTAGCTCCAGACGGCCAGCAACGGTAGCGCTGCCAGGTACGGCAGGTAGATAAAGGCGGTATCGCGCACTTCGGGGATGTCGGTCTGCATCTGGATAAACAGGTGTCCGGCCACCGAAAACAGCAGGGCGAAAGCCAGGCTGGCGATCAGCGACCAACCTGCGGCAACCGTCAGTGAGCGGCGCAGGGCGGCACGGTCACGGGCACCGATGGCGTGACCGCATAACGCCTCGACCGCATGCGCCAGACCGTCCAGTGCATGGGCCGTCAGCAGCAGGCCGTTGAGCAGCAGAGCGTTGGCGGCCACGATGGCATCGCCCAGGCGTGCGCCTTGGACAGTAATCAGAAAGAACACCGACTGCAGGGCCAGACTGCGAATGAAGATGTCGCGATTGACCGCCAGCAACGGTCGCCAGTTTTCCCAGCGCTTCAGCGCGCGCCAGGCGACCTGGCCAGGCCAGGCGCGGAGGGTTTGCTGCGTTAGCGCCAGACCCAGCAGCGCGCCGGTCCACTCAGCGAGCACGGAGGCACGTGCAGAACCGACCACCCCCCAGTCCAGGCCGATAACGAACCAGAGATTCAGAGCGATATTGACCAGATTGGTGGTCAGCAGAATCGCCAGTGGAGCCTTTGCGTTTTGCGTGCCGAGGAACCATCCCACCAAGGCGTAACTGGCCAGCGCAGCGGGAAGGCCGAACAATCGCGTGTGGAAAAACGCTTCAGTCAACGATTGCAGGTCAGCGGAGGGTTGCATCATGTTCAGGGCCATATGACTGAACGGCAGGCCGACACCTCCCAGCAGCGCTGCAAGCCCCATCGCCAACAACAGGCCTTGCAGCAAAATCTGCCGAAGTGCTGCGCCATCCTTGCGACCGGCCGCCTGGGAGGCGAAGCCAGTGGTGCCCATGCGCAGAAATCCCATGGTCCAGGCCAGGAACGTATACAAGGTGGCGCCGACGGCCACGGCCCCCAATTGATGGGCATGGGGCAGATGGCCGATTACGGCACTGTCCACCAGCGCCACCAGTGGCACGGAGATATTGGAAAGGATCATTGGCGCCGCCAGCGCCCAGACCCGCTGATGGGTGATGCGGTGACGCCAGTCGTTGCGCAAGGTGGACATGAAGGCTCCCGGACAAGACGGGCATTGTAGACAGCAATGAGTGGCTTGGAAGCGCTGACTTTGCGGAAGCGAACTTATTGGAGGACGTTCTTCGTAAGGCAATACATATGTATTGAATACTCCGGATTTTTCACCGGTACGCTTGCGTCCCCGATCAGAACCGGTATTACGCTTACAGCGTTGAGAGTGGCCTACGACGACCACGTCCGTTGGCGTTGAGAACAATGTCTCAATCCAGATGTCTATTTGCGCGCCGCGTCATATTTGATGCGCCGCTGCTATATAGTCTGTTCCTCTCAATCGATGCCAAATGAGTGCCCCATGCTTAACAAAGGACTGTTTCTGGCTTGCGCGCTTGTGCTCCTCAGTGCCTGCGACTCTTCCACTCCCGAAAAGCCGGCTGTCGTTTCCGCGCCCGTAGCGCAATCGGCTGCAGAATCCGGCAAGCCCAAGCCCGCAGTGGACATTCCAGCGTTGAGCAAGCGGTATGAGGGAAGGGAGCTGACTGTCGTCGATGTCTCGGAAATCCAGGTCGATGGGGCAAGCACCTTGTCGGTGAGTTTTTCCGTACCACTGGACCCTGAACAGAAGTTTGCCGAGAAGCTGCATCTGGTGGACAGCAAGAATGGCAAGGTCGATGGCGCGTGGGAGCTTTCCGACAACCTGATGGAGCTGCGCCTGCGCCATCTGGAGCCCCAGCGCAAACTGGTGCTGACCGTCGATCCCGGCCTGCTGGGCGTCAACAAAGCAAAACTGGTGGCCGAGTTTGTCAGTCGTCTGGAAACCAAAGACTTGCAGGCGACTGTCGGCTTCGCCAGTCGTGGCAGCCTGTTGCCGACGCGACTGGCCGAAGGTCTTCCGGTAATCGCCCTGAACGTCGACAAGGTTAATGTCGAGTTCTTCCGCATCAAATCCGATTCGTTGCCTTCGTTCCTGAGCAACTGGGGCGGTTCCTCCAGCTTGCAGAGTTACGAGTCCGAGGATCTGCTGGGCCAGGCTGACCTGGTCTACGGCGGTCGTTTCGACTTGAACCCCGCGCGAAATACCCGGGAGACCGTCCTGCTGCCCATTTCCGGAATCAAGGCATTGCAGCAGCCAGGTGTGTATCTGGCTGTGATGAAGGCGGCAGGTAGCTACAGTTATTCCAACTCCGCGACTGTATTTACCTTGAGCGACATCGGCTTGTCGGTGCATCGCTACGCCAATCGCCTGGACGCTTTTGCTCAAGCGCTGGAGGGTGGCAAGGCATTGAGCGGCATTGATCTGGACCTGTACGACAGCGACGGCAAAGTGGTGGGTCAGGCAAAGACTGACGCGGCGGGTCACGCCCAATTGCCATTGCCGGCCAAGGCAGCGCTGGTGCTGGCGCGCAAGGACGAGCAAACCAGCATGCTGCGGCTGGACAGTTCCGCGCTGGACCTGGCGGAGTTTGATATCGCCGGGGCGAGTGCCCACCCGCTGCAGTTTTTTATCTTCGGCCCGCGCGACCTGTACCGTCCCGGCGAAACCGTACTGCTCAACGGCCTGCTGCGAGATAGCGACGGCAAAGACGTAAAACCGCAGCCCGTTACGGTCGAAGTGCGCCGTCCGGACGAACAGGTCAGCCGCAAATTCGTCTGGGAGGCCGACAAGTCCGGGCTCTATCAATATCAGCTGCAATTGTCTGATGAAGCACCCACTGGGCGCTGGCAACTAGTGTTCGACCTGGGTGACGGTAAGCCGCAGCTCTATGAATTTCAGGTTGAAGACTTCCTGCCTGAGCGCATGGCGCTGGAAATCAAAGGCACCGATGCCCCGATTGCTCCAGCAGATAACGCAGTGTTCGATATCACAGGCCGCTATCTGTATGGCGCCCCGGCCTCCGGCAATAACCTGACCGGCCTGCTGTATGTGCGCCCGCTGCGCGACGCAGTGCCCGCATTGCCGGGCTATCAATTTGGTTCGATCACCGAAGAAGAGCTCAAGCAGGACCTGGAGATCGAAGCCAGCAATCTGGACGAACAAGGCAAGCTGAGCATCGATGTGCCAAGTCAGTGGGCCAACGCCAAGTCCCCCCTGCAGCTGATTCTGCAAGCCAGCTTGCAAGAATCCGGCGGGCGGCCAATAACCCGCCGTGTGGTGCAACCGGTCTGGCCCGCAGAGCAATTGCCCGGGGTGCGCCCGTTGTTCGGCGGCGACAGCAGCAGCGGCGATAGCGAGGGCGATTACAGCAATGGCCTGGCCCAGACCGATGGCGATGGTCCGGCCGAATTTGAAGTGCTGGTGGCTGACAGTGCGGGCAACAAACTGGCCGCGGAAAACGTAAAGGTGCGGCTGATCCGTGAGCGTCGCGACTATTACTGGAACTACTCGGACAGCGATGGCTGGAGCTATCACTACAACGAGAAATACCTGAACCTCAACGAAGAAACCGTCAGCATCAAGCAAGGTGCCACTGCCAAAGTCACCTTTGCTGTGGAGTGGGGCCCATACCGCGTTGAAGTCGAAGATCCAAAAACCGGTCTGGTCAGCAGCATGCGCTTCTGGGCGGGCTATCAGTGGCAGGACAACGCCGAAGGCGGCGCGGTGCGGCCGGATCAGGTCAAGCTGGCTTTGGACAAACCGGCCTATGCCGATGGCGACACGGCGAAAGTAACCGTGACGCCGCCGACGGCGGGCAAGGGCTACTTGTTGGTAGAGTCCAGCGAAGGTCCATTGTGGTGGCAGGAAATCGACGTGCCGGCCGAAGGCAAGGCGTTCGACATTCCACTGGACAAAAAATGGGCACGTCATGACCTGTACGTCAGCGCACTGGTGATCCGTCCCGGTGAACGCAAGGCCAACGTCACGCCCAAACGTGCGGTCGGCGTGTTGCATCTTCCGCTGGATCGTACCCAGCGCAAGCTGGCCTTGAGCATCGTCGCGCCGGAAAAAATGCGTCCCAAACAACCGCTGAAACTCAAAGTGACGGCCAGGAATGCCGACGGCAGCCTACCCAAGGACGTGCATGTACTGGTATCGGCAGTGGACGTCGGCATTCTCAATATCACCCGCTATGCAACGCCCGATCCTTTTGCCAGTCTGTTTGGCCGCAAGGCCTATGGCGCTGATCAACTGGACGTTTACGGACAGTTGATTGAAGCCGGGCGCAATCGCCTTGCTTCCCTCGCATTTGGTGGTGACGCGGCCCTGGCCAAGGGCGGCAAGCCGCCGCAAACCAGCGTCACTATCGTTGCCCTGCAAAGCGCGCCGGTAACCCTGAATGAGCAGGGCGAAGGTGAAGTCAGCGTCGACATTCCCGATTTCAATGGCGAACTCCGGGTCATGGCCCAGGCCTGGACTGGCGATCGCTATGGCATGGCCGAAGCGAAAACCGTGGTAGCCGCGCCGATCATTGCCGAGCTGTCGGCGCCACGCTTCCTGGCGGGTGGTGATCAGACCACCGTGGCCATGGACGTGACGAATCTGTCTGGCAAGCCCCAGAAACTCAACGTGCAATTCAGCGCCGAAGGCCAGTTGAACCTGGCCAATGGCGATGTCACCCAGAGCGTGCAGTTGGCTCAGGGCCAGCGTAAGACCCTGCGTCTTCCGGTCAAAGCGTTGGGCGGTTTTGGTCAGGGCAAGATCAAAGTGCTGGTGCAAGGCCTGGACCTGCCGGGCGAGAGCCTGCCGCCGTTCTTCCGGGAATGGACCATTGGCGTGCGGCCAGCGTACCCGGCAATGCTCAAGCACTATCGCGCGGCGATCACCGACCAGCCATGGAGCTTGCCGGAGGGCGCCCTTGAGGCATTCGAACCTGCCGGTCGTGAAGCGTTGCTGGCGGTGTCGAGCCGTCCGCCGCTGAACATCGGTGAGCAGATCCGCGCGCTCAAGGCTTATCCGTATGGCTGCCTTGAACAGACCGCCAGCGGCTTATACCCCTCGCTTTACGCCGACGCGGCAACCCTTAAACGGCTGGGCCTCAAAGGCGAGCCGGAAGCGGATCGCAAACGCAGTGTAGAAATCGGTATCGAGCGTCTGTTGGGCATGCAGCGATACAACGGCAGCTTCGGGCTATGGAATGCCGACGGTGAAGAGGAGTATTGGCTGACAGCCTACGTGACTGACTTCTTGTCCCGTGCTCGGGATCAGGGCTTCGCCGTGCCGCCTGACGCCCTGAAAAAAGCCAACGAACGTCTGCTGCGTTACTTGCAGGAGCGCAATCAGATCGAAGTCAGCTACAGCGAAAATGCCGAACATACGCGGTTCGCCGTGCAGGCTTACGCCGGGCTGGTGTTGTCTCGCAGCCAGCAAGCGCCGTTGGGTGCCTTGCGCAGCCTGTTCGATCGCCGCGAGGATGCGCGCTCCGGCCTACCGCTGGTGCAGTTGTCCATCGCGCTGGAAAAAATGGGCGATAAACCCCGTGCGGACCAAGCCATGCTGGCCGGTCTGGCGGCGGGTCGCAAAGCCAACGAATGGCTCGCCGATTACGGCAGCCCGCTGCGTGATCAGGCGTTGATTCTGGCGCTGCTGGAAGAAAACAACCTGGCCGCGGACAAGCGTGATCAACGCTTGTTTGCCTTGGCTGATGAAGTGGCATCCAACCGTTACCTGTCGACCCAGGAGCGAAATTCGCTGTTCCTTGCGGGGCGCGACCTGCCAGGCAAGCCTGAGCAGAGCTGGAAAGCGACACTGAGCAGCGGTACCGGGACCAGCGAAATCAGCAGTGCCAATCCCGGCCTGAAGCTCGAAGGTGCTCTGCTGGCTTCGCCGATGTCCTTGCAGAACGACAGCAGCGCGACGCTGTACCAGCAGCTGACTATTTCCGGTTATCCGTCTCAGCCGCCAGCGGCCGGAGGGGAGAACCTGAGCATTCGTCGCGAATATCTATCGCTTAACGGTGAAGAGGCGAGTCTGTCGTCACTCAAAAGCGGTCAGCTGTTGCTGGTGCATATCGAGGTCAAAGCCAAGCAGCGCGTGCCAGATGCCTTGGTGGTGGACCTGCTGCCGGCCGGTCTGGAGCTGGAAAACCAGAACCTGGCGCAAGCGGCGGCCAGCCTCAATGATGCCAGCGACTCGGTCAAGCAATGGAAGGAGTCCATGGAAAACGCCGGGATCAAACACCAGGAGTATCGCGCCGATCGTTATGTCGCGGCACTGGATTTGAACGGTTACAACACCGTGCACTTGCTGTATCTGGCGCGGGCTGTGACGCCGGGCACTTATCGCGTGCCTCCACCACAAGTGGAATCGATGTATCGGCCAAACTGGCATGCGCTGGGTGAGGCTTCGGAGCAGATGGTGGTGAAGGGTAAATGACTTACAGCAATTTGTAGGAGCGCATGAGCAGCGCGAGGTCACGATGGCGGTTTTACGGATACACCGCTATTGCTGCCTCGCGCTGCTCGTGAGCTCCAACAATATTCACATCAATGAATAATCCAGCTCAATAACCACAACCCCAACACCAGCCAGATGATGCCCGCGATGATCGAGGCGCGCATAAAGGCGCGGATCGCCGAATAGAGCAACATCAGCCCGACAATCAGCGCCAGAATGCTGATCAGCGAGGTGTCCATGCCCAATGTGCGTGACAGACCGTCGACGAAATTGCCGCCCGCGTGAGTGAAGAGATTGAATATCCATTCCAGTCCATCGACGATGAAGCGAATCACCGCGCCAAGCGCCTGGCCAAGCCATTCGAAAAAGCTTTCTACCTGCATATGCACATCCTGATGGGACTCATGGAAAAACACGCCTGTTCGCTTTGGCTGTCTGTTGGCGCAGCGAGTTCCGTGGATGATAAAGGCTCTTTGCCTTGAAGCTGCGAATATCGTTGCGTAATCACACAAACTCTGTGGAAGGTAATTCATTCCCGAAAGGTCCGGACCAGCCAGCATCCTCGACGGCTGACCCACCGCATTCGCGAATGAATTCGCTCCCACGCAAAGTGATGAGCTGGATCGGCGCAATCATCTTGCTGCTGTTGGCCTTGCTTTGGCTCGCCGACCGCATCTGGCCCTTACCCCTACCCAAGGATGATCTGGCCCGTGTGGTGCTGGCTGAAGATGGCACGCCGTTGTGGCGGTTTGCCGATGCCAATGGCGTGTGGCGTTATCCGGTTTCGATCCGGCAGGTTTCGCCGTATTACATCGAAGCGCTGCTGACGTATGAGGATCGCTGGTTCTACAGCCATCCCGGGATCAACCCACTGGCTCTAGGGCGTGCGGCCTGGCAGAACCTGCTGGGTGCGAGGGTGGTTTCCGGCGGCAGTACTTTGTCGATGCAGGTGGCGCGCTTGCTAGACCCGCATTCCCGAACGCTGCCTGGCAAAGTCCGGCAGTTGTGGCGCACGCTGCAGCTGGAATGGCATTTATCCAAGGACGAAATACTCGGCATCTACCTCAATCGCGCGCCGTTTGGTGGAACCTTGCAGGGTGTGGCGGCCGCCAGTTGGGCTTATTTGGGTAAATCCCCCCAGCAGTTGACTCGCGCTGAAGCGGCCATGCTGGCTGTATTGCCCCAGGCACCCAGCCGGTTGCGGCCAGATCGCCATCCACAACGGGCCCAGGCGGCCCGCGACAAAGTGCTTCAACGTCTGGCGCAGTTTCAGGTGTGGCCGCAACCGGCAGTCAATGAAGCCCTGGAAGAGCCCCTGTTGTTGGCCCCTCGTCAGGAACCTTCTTTGGCACCTTTGCTGGCGCGGCGGTTGAACCGCCCGCACAGTCCACCGTTGATTCGCACCACCCTGGATGCGGCACTGCAACGTCGTCTCGAAGACTTGCTGCTGGGCTGGCGTGCGCGTCTGCCAGAGCGCACGTCTGCGGCGATTCTGGTGGTCGAGGCGGAAAACATGGCGGTGCGCGCTTACGTCGGTTCGGTGGACATCAACGATGCAAAGCGTTTCGGTCATGTGGACATGGTCAGCGCGCTGCGTTCGCCCGGCTCGACGCTAAAGCCGTTTCTTTACGGGAAGGCCATGGATGCCGGACTGATTCATTCCGAATCGTTGCTGCAGGATGTGCCGCGTCGCTACGGCGATTACCGACCGGGAAATTTCTCGGCGGGTTTTAGCGGTCCGGTAGCAGCCAGTTCCGCGTTGTCCATGTCCTTGAACCTGCCTGCGGTGCAACTGCTCGAAGCCTACGGGCCGAAGCGATTTGCCGCCGAGCTGCGTAACGGCGGCGTGCCGCTGACGCTGCCACCGCTGGCGGAGCCGAGTCTTGCGCTAATCCTTGGCGGTGTCGGCAGTCGTCTGGAAGATCTGGTGGGTGGCTACAGCGCCTTTGCTCGGGGTGGTAAAAGTGCTGACATCCGCCTGCAACCCGACGATCGTCTGCATGAACGGACCATGATGTCGCCGGGTGCGGCATGGATCGTGCGCAAGATTCTCGGTGGTCAGTCGCGGCCCGATCTGGACCTTCATGCCGAGCTGGTGCAGCGCCCGCCTTTAGCGTGGAAGACCGGCACCAGTTATGGCTTTCGTGATGCCTGGGCCATCGGCGTCGGGCCTCGCTTTCTGGTCGGCGTATGGATCGGTCGTCCGGATGGCACGCCGGTCCCGGGCCAGTTCGGACTTGCCTCAGCCGCCCCCCTGATGCTGCAGGTTCACGATGTGCTGGCCAATCGTGATAGCCAGCGTGGCATCGCCGCTCCGATTCAGCCGGTGCCGCTGAATGTCGGCGTCGCGGCGATATGCTGGCCTTTGGGACAGCCCATGAACAAAAGCGATCCCAACTGCCGTCGCCAACGCTTCGCCTGGACGCTGGATGGCACCACACCACCGACCTTGCAGGCAACCGATCAGCCGCTGGGACTGGGCTTGCAGGAAAAAATCTTCGTCAACGCCAAGGGGCTGCGCGTCGGTTCCGGTTGCCCCGATGCTGTCGCCCAGGACATCGCGCTATGGCCCGCGCCGCTGGAACCCTGGTTGCCCCGGGTCGAGCGCCGCGAAGCACGCTTGCCACCTGTCGATTCCGATTGTCCGCCCCAGGGATTGATCCTGACCGCGCCGTTGACCATTGTCGGCGTGCGCGACAGCGATCACCTGCGTTTGCCAGCAGGCAGTCGCCAGGCTTTGCGCCTGAAGCTTTCGGCATTGGGCGGCAGTGGGCGGCGCTGGTGGTTTATCGATGGGGTGCCCGCTGCGGATACCTCTAATCAGGACGGCTTCGCCCCAACGCTCACGCGCCTGGGGCGGTATGAACTCAGTGTGCTTGATGAAAGTGGCCAGACCGCCCGGGTGATATTCGACGTAGTGGATTAACTGCATCAATAGGGTTGACGAGTTAGACGCGGCGTCCGAGACAGACCTGGGCGCAGAAAAAGCGCTGACGTCGCGCCTGACCCGATCAATGCCCCAAAGCGTTCCAGAAACTCTTGGAGTACAATGCGCGCCACTGTGATTCTGCCCAAAGGTGCGTCATGCAGCCCTTTCTCATTGCTCCGTCGATTCTTTCCGCCGACTTCGCCCGTCTGGGCCAGGAAGTCGACTCTGTCCTCGCCGCTGGCGCAGACATCGTGCATTTTGATGTCATGGACAATCATTACGTACCGAACCTGACCATTGGGCCGATGGTGTGCGCGGCGTTGCGTAAATATGGCGTGACAGCGCCAATCGATGTGCACCTGATGGTCAGCCCTGTGGACCGCATCATCGGCGATTTCATCGAGGCCGGAGCCAGCTACATCACGTTCCATCCGGAAGCGACGCAGCACATTGACCGGTCGCTGCAGTTGATCAAGGAGGGCGGCTGCAAGGCGGGCCTGGTATTCAACCCCGCAACGCCGCTGAACCTGCTGGAGTACGTGATGGACAAGGTCGATATGATCCTGCTCATGAGTGTCAACCCAGGTTTCGGTGGCCAGAAATTTATCCCTGGCACGTTGAACAAACTGCGCGAAGCACGAGCCTTGATCGATGCATCGGGCCTGGACATACGTCTGGAAATCGACGGCGGCGTCAACGTCAACAATATCCGGGAAATTGCCGCTGCCGGTGCCGACACCTTCGTGGCCGGGTCGGCGATTTTCAACACGCCTGATTACAAGCAAGTGATCGACAAAATGCGCGCAGAACTGGCGTCAGCCCGCGCATGAGCGGCTTCGAGCTTTTGTTTCCGGGCCGTCTTCCCAAGCTGATCATGTTTGATCTGGACGGAACCCTGGTCGACTCCGTACCGGATCTGGCCGTGGCAGTAGACAAAATGCTGGTCGCCCTTGGGCAACCGCCGGCCGGGCTGGAGTCGGTGCGCACGTGGGTGGGCAACGGTGCACCGATTCTGGTTCGCCGTGCCCTCGCCAATGGCCTGGATCACAGCGCTATTGATGATCAGTTGGCGGAAAAAGCCCTGGCGATTTTCATGGAGGCTTACGCTGAGAAACATGAGTTCACCGTCGTTTATCCTGGCGTGCGTGAGACCTTGAAATGGCTACAAAAAAAGGGCGTGCAGATGGCCCTGATCACCAACAAGCCTGAGCGTTTCGTCGCACCGCTACTGGATGAAATGAAACTGGGTCGTTTTTTTCGTTTGATCGTGGGTGGCGACACGCTGCCGCAAAAGAAGCCCGATCCGGCGGCGCTGTTTTTCGTGATGAAAATGGCCAACGTGCCGGCTTCGCAATCGCTGTTCGTGGGTGATTCACGCAGTGACGTGCAGGCCGCCAAGGCGGCCGGTGTGGCCTGTGTTGCGCTCAGTTACGGTTACAACCACGGTCGGCCGATTGCCGAGGAATCGCCGGCGCTGGTCATTGATGATCTGCGCAGGCTTATTCCCGGTTGCCTGGATCTGGACGCTGAGATACTGTTGCCGGAAATCAAATCCTCCTCCTTTAGAGATTCCATCGTGGTGGTCACTCGCAAACTCTGGATGAAAGTCATCAAGGCCCTGGCCCGCTGGCGTTGGCGCGCCTGACTTGAGTTCGCCGAGTCTTCGGCACCGTTTGCCTACCTGACCGTTTACCCTCAAACCACGAGGCTGATCATGAATCGCGAAGAATTTCTGCGTTTGGCTGCTGCCGGCTATAACCGCATTCCCCTTGCCTACGAAACCCTGGCTGACTTCGACACACCGCTGTCGATCTACCTGAAGCTCGCTGACGAGCCCAATTCCTATCTGCTGGAATCGGTGCAAGGAGGGGAAAAGTGGGGTCGTTATTCCATCATCGGCTTGCCCTGCCGCACGGTCATGCGCGTGCATGAACAGCAAATCAGCGTGACCCACGACGGCGTGGAGATCGAGCGCCTTGAGTCCGATGATCCGCTGGCCTTTGTGGAAGCGTTCAAAGCCCGTTACAACGTGCCGACCATCCCCGGCCTGCCGCGCTTTAACGGCGGACTGGTGGGTTACTTTGGTTACGACTGCGTACGCTACGTTGAAAAGCGCTTGGGCAAATGTCCTAATCCCGATCCACTGGGCGTACCGGACATCCTGCTGATGGTGTCCGATGCCGTGGTTGTGTTCGACAATCTGGCGGGCAAGATGCACGCCATCGTCCTGGTCGATCCTGCTCACCCGCACGCGTATGAAGAGGGTCGGGCACGCCTTGAAGCGCTGATGGAAAAACTGCGTCAGCCCATTACACCGCGTCGCGGTCTGGACCTGACCCGGCCGCAAGCCGCTGACCCGGTATTTCGTTCCAGTTTCACCCAGGATGACTACGAAAAGGCCGTCGACACCATCAAGGAATACATCCTCGCTGGCGACGTCATGCAAGTGGTTCCATCCCAGCGCATGTCCATCGATTTCAAAGCTGCCCCCATCGATCTGTACCGGGCCCTGCGTTGTTTCAACCCGACGCCGTACATGTACTTCTTCAACTTCGGCGACTTCCATGTTGTCGGCAGTTCGCCGGAAGTTCTGGTGCGTTGCGAAGACAACCTGATCACCGTGCGCCCGATTGCCGGAACCCGTCCTCGCGGCGCCAATGAAGAAGCTGATCTGGCGCTTGAAAAAGACCTGCTGTCCGACGATAAGGAAATCGCCGAGCACTTGATGCTGATCGATCTGGGTCGGAACGACACTGGGCGCGTCTCGGAAATCGGTTCGGTCAAACTTACCGAAAAAATGGTCATCGAGCGTTATTCCAATGTCATGCACATCGTTTCCAATGTCACGGGCCAGCTGAAAAGCGGGCTGACGGCAATGGACGCCTTGCGCGCCATTCTGCCCGCGGGCACCTTGTCCGGCGCGCCTAAAATTCGCGCCATGGAAATTATCGACGAGCTGGAGCCGGTCAAACGCGGCGTCTACGGCGGCGCTGTGGGTTACCTGGCGTGGAATGGCAACATGGACACTGCAATCGCAATTCGCACTGCGGTCATCAAAAACGGTGAGCTGCACGTTCAAGCGGGCGGCGGCATCGTCGCGGACTCGGTACCTGCGCTGGAATGGGAAGAAACCCTCAATAAACGTCGCGCGATGTTCCGTGCGGTGGCGCTGGCGGAACAGGAGCTGTAGAACTCAACGCCTGGAGCTGGTGTATTGCAGGCAGTGGGAGCGAGGTGCTCCCACCAGCCTGCACCTCTAGAAATCCAGACTCACCGCCAGATTCACGCCTTGCTGTGTCTCATCATCATTCTTGCGCCAGCTATATCCGCCACGCAGCATCAGCCCCGGCGCAAGCTTTTGGCTAACCCCGATACTGGCACGATTCAGATCACGCTGTGGCGTATAGCCTTGCAACGTGAAGTCGTTCAGGGGCAGGCTATTGAGGTTGATGGTCACATCCTGTTGATCGGTTTCGAACTCCCGCTCGTGAGCCACTTCACCCCACAGTTGGGTCGATGAAGTCAGCACAACCTTGCCTTGTAAGCCAGCGCCCAAACGCCTGGATATGCGTGTCTGATCAGCGAAGGTCAAGGCGGTGGAGCGAGCACCATTTTCCGAGTAACCGTTAACTTCAATGTGGGCGTAGTCGGCGCTGACAAACGGCGAAAGGTGCCAGCTGTTACTCGCTCCTGCCAGGTCAAAACCCAGTCGCGCGCTCATCGCATACAACTCGCCGTCGGTATCGCCTTTCTCCGCGCCTTCGCTGACGCCGAGGGCGAATTTGCGCTTGGCATTCTCATAGTCCAGCTTGCCGCCAGACGCACCTAGATCCCCCCACCAGCGATTGGCTTGGTATTGAATGAAAGCAGTAGAGATATAACTGTTGAGTTTGTAATCCGAATCGCTGGGGCCGGCTTCAAGATTTTGCCGATAGGCCCCAGCAACCATGCCGGCTCGCCAGTTCTCAGCGAAACGATAGCTGCCGCCCACTGTCAGGTTGTAGCCATGGCCGTCGGCATCCGCTGAGTTATCCTGGGCATCAATGTCCAGTTTCTGACCGCCTGCGGCAACGATAGCCCGCCATTGCCCGACGCCTTGCCAGTCACCCCAATCCGTCAGCCACTGCGCGCGCAATTCATCCTGCTGTGCTTGCAAGGTGCTATTCGCCATTTCCGGCAACAGGGAAATTTCCCAGGGCGCTGCAAGCAGGGAGTAGGCGTAATCGGCGATCAGGCGCTGCCCGGTGACTGTAGGATGTACGCCATCGTTGAACAGCAACTTGCTGGGGTCAGGTGTCGGACTGTCCAGCCCGTACACGCTGTTCTCTTCGCAGTTGGCGCCATTGAAACAGGTTCCCACCAGATCCTGATCGGCGGCGAGGCCAAATCGCGCAGGATCGGCAAGTGTTTCTGATACGAAACGTGGAATATTCAACGGGATTATTTCGGCATCGATCTGCGCCAAACGGCTTATCAGTTGTGCGTTGAACACATCGCTGAGCAACGACGTCACCGGTTGCAGAATGGTTCCTGAAACGGCTGGTGTTTGACCGATGTCCGGCAGCAGCCAGACCATGATGTAGCGGGCACCGGATTGTTGCAGGACCTGAGCGCTGTCGGCCAGTCGGTTGGCTGCGGCCCTGGATTGTGAAAGGCTCAGAACCCGCCCTTGCAAGAAATCATTGCCGCCACCGGTCAGGTAATACAACGCGTTGGGATCGGCCTTGAAGTTATTGGCTGGCAGATAGCCGGTGCGAGTGCGCAGCACAGTGCCGTCGTCAGGCAAGGTTACGCGGGACTCAGTGGTTATAGCGTCGTAAATCTGATCAGTACGGTCACCGCCTACCGCCCAGTTATTGCCATCGGCCACACCGAGTGCTGCGTTTACGGGGGACGTCGAAGGCGCCAGCTCAGCAGCGGCAACATTGAGTTTCAGACCCAGCAACATGGATGAGTTCAGGCCGAAAACTTCGCCGCTGTTGTCCTGATACGTCGGGCCGGTGCGGTTGGTGAAGCGTAGCGTCGCGCCTTGCGGGCCGTCTTCATCCGGATATTGCCCTGCGTCGGCGAGGCTATCGCCGAAGACGACCATGGTGGAGTAGGGGATAGGAGCAGCCCACGTCGTGCTGCTCAGCATCGTTAGAAGGGTTGCAAACGGTGCCATCAGTAAAAGACGAAACATTTTCGGGTTCCTTGTTCTTGTTTTTAAACTGCTGTTAGGAACGTAGCAAATGATACGGTGAATGCCATGCGATTGATTGGCCACCTGCTGAAAGGGCTGTAAAGAGAATGTGACGGGGCTTCGGGAGTTGTGTGGTATAAAAAATAGATCGCCTGTTTGACAGGCGATCTATTAATTAAGAGCTAATTAGTTTTTAACCTGGCATGTCTCTACTGTATAGCCGGATTTTTTCACTAGAAGGCAAAAAACTCTCTCAATGGCATGAGGCAGTGTCCCATCCGCCAATCCATGTTCAATATCAAAATCTGAGGATTTTAATTTACTCAGGCCGCGAAGTGCTTCTGGTTTGAACCAGAACATGGAGCCTGCTGGGAAGACGTCATAGTTGAAACTCAGGTCTAAAATATTGCAAGCATACGCCACGAGATTGTGGTTGAACTTCATATTTGTGTCTGTATGTGCCATTAGATAAGTGTCGGGTACGATCATGCCCAGTGCGCTATTATATTCGAAGCGCCTGACAATACTGTGAATGGTTTTTGTATCGCCGACTAGGCTGCTGAGTAGCTGGCGTCGCAATAAATCGCCACCTTCACGATATACACTACGCTTTGAATGTAGTTTGCATACTGCTCGGTATTGATGTTCGTTGATACGTTCGAGAGTTTTTGTAAAAGGAAAAATGTCCCGTCCGCGGTTCTCATGGAGTTCAATAAAAGCATCAGGAAAGTCCGCAAGAACCATGCCGATGGCTTCCGGGGTGGTAGTTGTTACGTAAAGGTCGAAGCCGAGATGTTTGAAGTTGTCCAGGCATGACTTTATTTCTGGCCAGACTTCATGGTAATGAATGTGAATCACAACCGCATAGGCGTGCCGTTTGGATATTCGCTGAACGCCCAGATTCTCCAGGAGCGACTTGTCATAGCAGGAAATGACGTCATAAGTAGCTTGCAGGTAGCCATAACCATATTTTCTATCGGGTTCCAAGTGCGTACCTTCAGCCCACTCATTCCACGCATTTATAAATACCAGCTTTTCATCTGAGCTATATTTTTTTGAGCGATGGACATTGCTGCACACTGCAGACAGCCATTGTTTATAACGCATCAGACTAAAGCCGTGAAAGCAATGGCTGGTATTCTGTTTTCTGGCGGTGTTGTCCCACGACAACATGGGCGTGCGCAAGAGCTTGTAGTCCGGTTCTTGATTTTGAACTGCATTCGACACAACTTGTTCGTAACTGAATATCTGCCCGTCGAATTCGGGGTTGATGATATTCAACTCATCGTTTAGCTTGTGGCTGTTGGTTTTATGTGGTGGGAACTCGACCGAGGCATCGAAGCCGAATTGCTCTGGGCCACCAATACCAAAGCTTTGCGCGCAGATGAGATAAAGATCAGGGATGCCATGTTTTTTTACTTCTTGACGCCAAAGCGCCGCAGTGACCTTGATGTCCGGAATAATGTTTGCCCTGTATATGATCAGGACCGGTCTATCATCGATTCGAATATAACGTGAGTCATGGAAATACTTTACGAGGTGCTGAATGAACGCTATCGAGTCCTCAGCGCTATGGTCCTGGGCTATAAGTACATCATTTTCCAATCCATCCCAGCGCCTGGTCCAATTTTCATTGGCCCATGTCAGACAGAAGGGCATATCAATCTTGGGATTTGACAGCATCATCTCAAGAGGCGAGTCCATGAGTATTTTTCCGGCAAACCAGTAAAAATAGTAACTGAAGCCGTGCACCCCATAGTGTTTTGCCAGCTTTGCCTGTTCCTCCATCACTGAGGGGATACGCAAGTCATAATAACCATTATGAATGGGGCAGTGCGGTTGGTAGTGACCTGTATAGTTCTTTTTGGCTCGTCCGACGTTGTACCACTCGGTGAAACCTTTGCCCCACCACTCATCATTTTCCGGGAATGGATGAAATTGCGGAAGGTAAAACGCGATCAGCTTGACGACAGGGTCAATGGGCGAATTGTATTTGTAATCAACATAGGACTCTTGGGTTGAGTCAAATTTTATTGTAGGTATGCCAAGCGTAACGGCATTGGGTTGTACGGACGTCGTCAGCGCGTTTTTTATGGCTTGCTTTTTACCATCCGATATGGGTAATGCGCGCCACAGTGCTCTTAGCGATTTGTAGGCGACGGGTCTGGTTTTGATAGCTATTTTTAATGCGGATGTTTTGGCCTGGCGTAGCGGCTCTGTTAGTTGCCAGGATGTACTTTGCTTCAGAGCCGATATTTCGTTGATGCTGTTTTCAATTTGTTGATGTTGCATGTCTACAGTGCGCGACAAATTTTCGATAGTACGGTTTTGTTCCATGATCAGACTGTGGTCTGGAACATGTGAATATTGAAATTTACGGATTTCGTTGGCGCTATCGTGGCTGTGACAAAAAATTTCGGTTAAGTCCTGGATACGGTTCGGGTATGTGGACGCAAATTCCTGGTTTTTGATCAGGACCGCTACAAAGTCATTCCATATTCCTTCACCGTCTATCGGGCCCTGTTTTTCGCCCACAAAGGATTCCAGCAGAGCGGTATTGTATGAGTTGTAGTTTGCCCATTTGGCAAGCGAGGTGCCTGAGTCTGGATAAAATCTCCAGCTATCAATAGGGAATCTATGTACCATGCCGTTAGAGGGCGCGTTCAAGTACATCAAGCCAGAAGGCTTCAGGATTCTTATGCACTCTAAAAATAAAAGCCAAAAAAAATCAGAGTGCTCGAAGACGGAACTGCAAACAACGACGTCAACCGTTTCACTGTCAAAAGGAAGCTTATAGGGATCCTCGATAATTACATCGACCCCTCGCCCTTCGGCGAAATCAACGCCAATATAAATTGCTTTGGCAGGGCAATATTGACGCAATGAACCGTTAACATCCAGAGAGCCAACATCGACTATTATTTTTCCAGAAAAATCCTCGGAGCAGTATGTCTCAAAGAAACTTTTTCCATAGTTCATAGCTGATTTATGCACGTGTAATTACCTACCGCTTTTGAATTCAATATTCGACATGGGAATGCCGATCAAGCCGGCGGCAACGCTTGTGGATTCTGATTTGAAAGAGAGCGCGTCATGAATCCAGTGATGCTGGATGTGATCCTGTTGGGTGCCGTTGGCGATGGCAACACACACCGAATAATCACCTTTTGCCAATCTCGGCATCACGAAGGTGAACTCGGCTACCATCTTTGAGTTTTCGTCGCAGGCAACATAATTGTCGACGTAACTTAAGTAGGTGTTATCACCAAATAGGGCCTGGCCCAGCTTATCCTTGATATGAAAACCGATGATCGGCGAATCAAGGGGTGATTGCGTTAATGCCTCGATTCTCAGTTGAACTTCCTCTCCCCCGACAATCCATGCAAGAGGCTGGTTTTGAGTATTGAGGAACTGGACGCTTGTAATCCGGGCGTGGCCTTTGCCAAAGGAGGGTGCATCTGGATCGAAGGAGAATAGTTCAATATCGTTGCGCAGGTTACTGGCGTTTATGAACTTGTGACGTTGGTCCTTAGTGGGTTCGGCCAGTTGCGCAGAGGTAGGTTTAATGCGGGTTGTGGTACTTTCACCCTGTTGTGCTTCGTAGAAGGCCTGGAGGTAGTCGTCGCATACTTCCTTGGGCGAACCTTGCTTCAAGACATAGCCCTTTTCCAGCCAAATTGCCCTGTTACACAAGCTTCTTACCGAGCTTGTGTCATGACTGACGAACAACGTGGTTCCGGTTTTCATGAATTCGCGCAGGAAACGCATGCATTTCTGGGTAAAGAAGGCATCCCCGACTGCCAGCGCTTCGTCGATGATGAGGATGTCGGCATCGACATGAGCAATCACCGCAAAGGCCAGTCTGACCATCATTCCACTGGAGTACGCTTTGACCGGCTGCTCGATAAACTCGCCAATATCGGCAAACTCGACGATTGCGTTAAAGCGTGCCTCGATTTGCTCGTGGCTTAGCCCCAGGACGGCTCCATTCATGTAGATATTTTCACGGCCGCTAAACTCCGGATTGAAACCGGAGCCCAGTTCAAGTAGAGCTGCAACTCTGCCAAATGTGCGGACGTCGCCTCCCGTGGGATGAAGCGTCCCGCAAATCATCTGTAATAACGTAGATTTTCCGCTGCCGTTACGGCCCACGATGCCAATGGTTTCGCCTCTTTTTACCTCGAAGGAAACATCCTTGATCGCCCAGAACTCACGAAAAAACTGTTTAGGCTTGATCCCGGAGACACGTTGTAGACGTGGGACAACAAACTGCTTGAGTCGATCACGGGGCTGGTCGTAGATCTGATAGCACTTGCTGAGATTTTCAATTTTTATTGAAATGTCAGAGGACATCGGCAAACCCCTTGCGTGTCTTCTGGAAAAAGGCAAAGCCTGACCAGGCAACGATTATTGTTGATAGCAAATAAAAGCTTAGTGCTGTGAAGTCCGGGGTATTACCCCAAAAAAGAATGTTGCGGGTTTGTTCGATTATCGTGGTCAGCGGATTCATGTAGAGCCATGGGCGGTAAGCTTCAGGAAGTGCTGTTGCAGGGTAGAAGATGGGTGACATGAACATTAGTGTGGTTGTGATAATACCGACAAACTGTGAGACGTCTCGCAGAAATACACCCAAGGATGCCAATATCCAGCTCAACCCCATGATGAGCAGGATAAATGGCAAGATAACGAGGGGTAAATAAAGTGCGGTAATGTTTGGTAGTCCGAAGAATAATATATACGCGACTAACCAGACGCCTAAGCTTACGGCGCCGTGGAATAACGCAGCTCCCAAAGATACCCAAGGAAGAATCTCCAGCGGAAAAACAACTTTCTTGACGTAGTTTTGATTGCTTAGAATTATTCCTGGTGCCCGATTGATGCACTCTGAAAATATATTGAATACGAGCAATCCGGCAAATAGGATCATGGCGAATTCGGTTTTGGAATCGTCACTGGAGTTCCAGCGAGCTTTGAATACCACGCTAAAAACAAAGGTATACACCATCAGCATGAATATAGGATTCAAGATTGACCAGAACAGACCCATGACCGAGCCTCGGTAGCGGCTCAATACTTCGCGCTTGACTAATGCACGAGCGAGGCTCCTGTTGCGCCATAAACTTGCAATCATTTCTCGCGGAGTTGCTGAAAAATTACGCATCAAGCATACACCTCTGCGTTTTCCAGGGTTTGAGCGCAGGAGTCTTTAGCAGACAATAGCGGTTCGCCCTTCAGCGGCCAGTCTATTGCTAGTGCGCTGTCACTCCACAATAAGCTGCGTTCTTGATCCGGGGCATAATAAGCGGTCACCTTGTAAACAAAGTCAGCGGACTCAGAAAGTACCAGGAAGCCATGAGCGAATCCTTCCGGAATCCACAGCTGTTGTTTATTAGTGGCACTCAAGTGTGCACCAACCCAGCGGCCGAAAGTTTTTGAGCTTCGGCGTAGGTCAACTGCCACGTCGAAAACTTCGCCCTCGACAACTCGAACAAGTTTGCCTTGAGGTTGTTGCATCTGGTAGTGCAGCCCTCGGAGGACATTCTTAACGGATCGTGATTGGTTGTCCTGGACAAAGTTGACACTACGACCGATCACGGCTTCAAAGCAGCGTTGATTGAAACTTTCAAGAAAAAAACCGCGCTCATCCCCGAATACGTTAGGTTGAATAAGCATGACGTCGGGGATTGCCAGGGATTTGGCAATCATCAGTACACCGTTTCTTTTAGAATAAGTTCAAGATATTGGCCGTATCCGTTTTTCCTCAAGGGCGCGGCGAGTGTTTCCAGTTGTTCGGCGCAGATCCACTTCTGGCGGAATGCGATTTCTTCCGGACAGGCTACCTTTAAGCCTTGGCGACGTTCCAGGCTGGCGATAAAGTTTCCGGCTTCCAGCAATGAGTCCTGGGTACCCGTATCCAGCCAGGCATAGCCACGGCCCATAATCTCCACAGAGAGACGGCCTTGTTCGAGGTAGATACGGTTCACGTCGGTGATTTCCAGTTCACCGCGTGGCGATGGCGTTATGCTTTTGGCGATATCAACAACGTTCTGGTCATAGAAATATAGCCCTGTGACGGCGTAGTTCGAACTAGGATTCAGGGGTTTTTCTTCCAAGGAAATTGCCGCGCCTTTAGCGTCGAACTCCACGACGCCGTAGCGTTCAGGGTCAGTTACGTGATATGCAAAGACACTGGCGCCCTGTTCGCGGGACATTGCGTTATTAAGTAGCTGATGAAAATTGTGGCCATGAAAGATGTTGTCGCCGAGTACCAGAGCGCAAGGATCATTGCCGATAAATTTTTCGCCGATGAGAAAAGCTTGTGCCAAACCGTCCGGCCATACCTGTACCGCGTAGGAAATATTCAATCCCCAAGAGCTACCATCCCCTAATAGTCTTTCAAAACGGGGGGTATCCTGCGGGGTTGATATGATCAGGATGTCGCGGATGCCCGCTAACATTAGAGTAGTCAGCGGGTAATAAATCATGGGCTTATCGTATACAGGCAGAAGCTGTTTGGATAAGGCCAGAGTTACCGGATGCAGACGAGTTCCGGACCCGCCAGCAAGGATAATGCCTTTGCGCTTAATCATGTTGGTCTCTGAATTGTTTAACCTGGTATTCGCGATATGCCGTTGTGCCGCGCAGTGATGAGCAGACGGAGCTGGGCGGCTATTTCCCGTCCGCGTAGTTATAAGTGGCGTGGCAGTGAAACTTCATGATGATTGGTCCGCGTAGTGTTTATCTACCCACTCACGGTAACCTCCAGACTGGACGTTGCTTATCCATGTTTTGTTTTCCAGATACCACATGACAGTTTTACGAATGCCGGTCTCGAAAGTCTCAGTGGGTTTCCAGCCAAGCTGTTGCTCAATTTTTCGGGCATCAATGGCGTAACGATGATCATGGCCCGGTCGATCTTGCACATGAGTAATCAGGGTATTGAAAAGTTGACCGTCAGCCCGTGGGCATAACTCGTCCAGCAAGGCACAAACGGTGTGCACAATTTCGAGATTGGTTTTTTCGTTCCAGCCGCCAATGTTGTAGGTTTGTCCAGCTTTCCCTGCTTCCAGAACCTTGCGGATTGCACTGCAATGATCTTTGACATAAAGCCAATCGCGCACTTGCTGTCCGTCTCCATAGATTGGCAGTTCTTTACCTTCGAGCGCGTTGACGATCATCAGGGGAATAAGCTTTTCCGGGAAATGAAAAGGGCCGTAGTTGTTTGAGCAGTTTGTTGTAAGAACCGGCAAGCCGTAGGTGTGGTGATAGGCACGCACCAAATGATCGCTTGCTGCCTTGCTGGCCGAATAGGGGCTGTTGGGGGTATAGGCGTTGCTCTCGGTGAATGCTGGCGCATCAAGTGCGAGGGAACCGTAAACTTCGTCAGTCGATACATGCAAAAAACGGAAGGTGTTCCGAGCGTTGCTGCCCTGCGAGGTCCAGTATGCTTTTGCGGCTTCAAGCAGGCGGAACGTGCCAAGTACATTGGTTTCGATGAACTCCTGTGGGCCGTATATAGAGCGGTCAACGTGAGATTCGGCGGCAAAATTGAGGATCGCTCTTGGCTGATGGTCTCTCAGCAATCGAGTGACCAGAGTGATATCCCCGATATCCCCGTGAACAAAAATATGGCGAGGATCGTCTACCAGACTGCTAAGGGTCGTGAGGTTTCCTGCGTAAGTGAGCTTGTCCAGATTGATGACCGGCTCGTCGCAGATTGCCAGCCAGTCCAGAATAAAATTCGCACCGATGAATCCGGCACCGCCGGTTACTAAAATTGTCATGGCTCAGATCTTTTTGAAAAGAATTACAAGGAATAAACCGAAATTCTGAAGCAGGGTTTGACGATGGAGTCCTGCCCGTCGTGCGCTCGCTAATCTACTAAGCAGGCGTGGGTTTCTCGTTGCCTTGAAATCGTCGAGACGCGCTTTGTTTTCCGGTTCCAAGCAATGGGCCACGGCTTCCAGTGCCCGGATATGCCGGGTATTCCAATCGTTGAAGCGGCCCTGAAAGACCATGCGCATGCGTTTGAGGCGGGCAGTCCAGCTGGCGTTACTGCCAACAAGATTTCCGGCGTGTTGGCGGTACTGCACTGCGGGTACCGGGTCGTAATGGACAGCGCCTCCTGCACCCGAAATCAATAAATACGCCCACCAATCGTGGGATGGAACTTTCACGTTGCCCCCCGCCTCCTTGATTAGTTCGCGGGCCGCCTGGTTGAAAACCATGGTGTTGCCGCCTGCGATGCTTTGCACCAGTGCATTACTGAAATGCGGCGGATGCTGAAACAGGGGAGAGAAGCCCAGATGCGAACCTGTCTCGTCGATCAATTCGGACCGGGCGCAGAAGAGTGCCGGGACATGTTTAGGGATGGCTTTGAGCCAATCCAAGGCAATGGCGAGCTTGTCCGGGGGCCAGATGTCGTCCTGATCTGCCCAGGCGTAGAAGTCGGCCTTCAGATCGGGTTGGGCGGTCAGGGCGAGGAAGTTAGCCGCGAAACCACGTTGCTGACCTGAAATGACCATCAGGCGGTTGCCCGGTATTCCTTTACCAAATTGCTCAACACGTTCCAGTGTCCGGTCCGTCGAGCCGTCATCAGACACTGCAAGAGACCAGTTTGAATGGCTTTGACGCCTGAGTGATTCCAGTTGCTCGGCAAGAAAACGTTCACCGTTATAGGTACACAGGAGTATCCAAACATGAGGTGACCCAGGCTCTGGTTGCATACCACTGCGAGAAGAAAGTGGCTCTGGCTCGTTAGGCGTTTCAGCGGCTGAGTAGGTCACGGATAGGCTCACTATTATTGTTAAGTCGCCAGGATTGAAACTGTTGGAGTGGGCATGATCAATGCGTTGGAGACTGGATTAATGAACGGTTCCCGGAACTATAAAAAAAGGCGCGACGTAATATATTTACGCGCTGTAAATGGTTGTAGATAAAAAATTCTTTCTGGCGGTAACCAGGATCTAAATGAATTAGAAGTTTATTTGTTCGAACGTAAGCCCCGGTGCCGTTTAATCTGATAAGAGCAGTTACGTGGTAAGCACGCACTTTAATTGCTCTTATGCATAACAGGTGTTTAGGTTGGCAATGGTAGCGACAATACGCGGAGTGAACAGCCGGAGTTGTCGGATAGGTACTGTAGGATTATTCCTCGGCTGACGTGGGTTTGGGAGGGCGCGAGATTGTCGGCCGTAATCTGGTCGGCGCGGGTCAAGGGCATTCGCGCAGTTTGAGGTCTGAACGCAGTGCGGGTGGGGTGGGTGACGCCAGGCCGGGGGTTGGCTGATTGATCAGTCCATGCCGCCCATTGCAGGCGGCATGAAGTCCTGTCTCAAGCGATGATGTCAGCGGCTTGCAAGGTTTGTACGCCGGTCAGCTGGATAGTGAAATCCGCTTCACTGTCGGTATCGATATTGCCGTACAGAACGCCATCGGCGAAACGTAGCCCTCCGACGTTGGTTGCGCTGAATGCGGCATTGCCAATGAAGGCGAACGTGTCATCTGCCTCTGTTTGCGGGCGGGCGTCGATGGCTGAGAAATCCAGCTTATCGCCTTCAGCAGATTTGAAGCCCTTGATGATATCTGCCAGTGAGCCCAGCCCCATGTCCGAGAGGTCGTTGAACACATAAGTGTCGGCACCCGTTCCGCCAATCAGGGTATCGGTGCCGTTGCCACCGGTCAGTACATCGTTGCCGGACCCACCCATTAGCGTGTCATTGCCGTCGCCGCCGACGAGGGTGTTATTACCTGAGCTGCCGGTCAGCGAATCCGCAAATCGGCTACCCGTCAGGTTTTCCATGCCTTTGAGCGTGTCCAGCCCGGATCCGCCGGTGTCCTGTTGTGCGGTGGTGGACAATTTGACGGTCACGCCAGCGGCAGCAAACAGGTAGGAGGCCGTATCGATGCCTGCCCGACCATCGATCACGTTGTCGCCAGCCCCGGCATAGAGCACGTTGTCCAGCGCGTTGCCAGTCCCGTTGGCCGCCGCTTCACCGGTTAGGACCAGATTTTCAACGTTGTTGCCCAAGGTATAACTGGCCAAAGCGCTGTAGACCGTATCTATACCTCCGGTGACGTTGTCGGCATTGGTTTCGATCACGCTATCGTTGATGTCGTCAACGAAGTAACTGTCTGAACCATCGCCGCCTTTAAGACTGTCGGCGCCCGCCCGACCATCCAGAATGTTGTTGCCACTGTTGCCGGTGATGAAATTCTTCAGGTCGTTACCGATGCCGTCGATCGCCGACATGCCGGTCAGCGTCAGGTTTTCGGTGTTAACACCCAGCGTCCAGCTGACCGAGGCCAGGACGGTGTCGATCTGCGAAGCCGAATCGTTGGTTTCCGTGATGCTGTCCAGCGCGTTATCGACTACGTAGATATCATTGCCGTCACCGCCGCTCATGGTGTCCGCGCCCAGATCGCCATCAAGGATGTCGTTGCCGCGGCTGCCAACCAATGTGTCGTCATCGGCAGTGCCGAAGATGGAGCCGCCTTCGTTCTGGGTGCCTTCAGTGATGTCGGCTGCGCTGTTGTTGTCGCTGCTGTCGGAGGTGTATCCCAGGTCGGTCGCTATGTAGTCTGCCAGTCGTTGACCGACGATTTCAGCCGACTCTTCGTGCAGGTGCCAGACGTCATCGGGATAGACCAGCGGGTCGACTTCGTAGCGTAGCGGCAGGTCGGTGTAGTCCACGGCCAGTTTTACATCGCTGCGTTCTGCGGCCATGGCTTCCTGTGCGGCGCGCACGTAGCCGACGCCTTCGACAATGCCATCGATTTTTTCAGCCGAGAAGCCGCGAGCTTGTGCGGCTTCGGTCTGGTAATGGCCGGTTTCCATCAAGTAGGCGTTGAAGTCGCCAATCTGCGCATGCAGGTAGTCGAACACTTTCAGCGTCGAGGTCTTGTAGAGGTCGGCGGCGGCCTGTTTGTCCGTTGCGCGGGCAATTTCCTGGGCGGCTTCTTCGCCCTGGCCCCAGATGATGCCTGTGGTGACTGTGTCGATAGCGGTCAGGCTCGCCAATTGGGCCTTGAGCAGCTCGACGGCTCGCAACAGCGCCGGCCCAGGCTGATCCGTATCGGTCAACCACCAAGAGAGACGCTGCTCTTCGGCGCTTGCGGTGGAGTAACCCGCGACAGTACTGCCGCCCACTGCCAGGTCGATGCCGTTGCCGTCAGCATCGGTGAATTGGCTGCGAACGTCGTAATCGGTATAGCGGGTAAGGTCGTTGACCAGGGTCGAGGTGCCCGACTGATCGTCATCCTCGGTCATGCGTAGCAAGCGAGCATTGGACTGGCCAAGGGTTGGCAGGTATAGGATTTCCTGGGATTCACGCTCGGCAAAGACGAAATCCGTGTCGCTGACCTTGTCCATCAGGTTGCCGTTCAGCGCAATTTCAAAGCGACTGCCTTCGGCGTCGGGGGCGCTGGATTTGATGTAGGTCTTGTCGCCGGCGGCGTTGAGCGTCATGTACAGCGTGTGGTTTTCGCCGTTGCCCAGACCGAGGAAGCCAAGCGCTGATACGTCAATTTTGTCTTCGCCGGGTTTGAAGTCATAGATCGTGTCAGTTGCGGTGAGGCCGCCGCTTTCATAGTTGCGATAGCTGTCGCTGACGGCGCCATAGACGAATACGTCGTTGCCCGTGCCGCCGTAAAGCGCGTCGCGGCCTGCGCCACCGTTGATCACGTCATTGCCCGCGTCGCCGCGCACGGTATCGGCCCCGCCGAGACTCTGCATGACGTCATTGCCGGCGGTGCCATAAAGGGATTCACCCTTGTCGGTGCCGGTGATAATCCCTGGCGTGGTCTGGCCCACGGTGATGGCGAAGCTGTCGCTGACTGAAGCGCCAGTGGCGTCGCTGGCGGTGAGCAGGACCGAGTAGATCCCTGATGCAACGGTGGGCGTGCCACTGAAGGTCAGGGTTTTGCTGTCGAATTTCAGCCATTCGGGTAGCGCGGTGCTGTCAGCCAAGGTTGCGCTGTAGGTCAGCGTGTCCTGGTCCGGGTCGGAGAAGCTGTTGGCCTGCACTGTGTAGGAAAACGCGGTTTGCGCATCCGTTGCCTGATCCAGCAGGGGTGTGTTCAGAACCGGTGCTTGATTGACCGCCGACCCCTTGGAAAAAATGAAGTTGTCAGCACTCAGGCTCTTCAGCAGATTTCCTTCCAGTGCTATCTCGAACCGATTGCCCGTGCTGTCGACGGCCTCGGTCTTGATATAGGTTTTGCTGCCGTCAGCGTTCAGGGACAAATAGATTGTGTTGTTGCTGCCATCGCCGAGACCGCGTAAGCCAAGGGCAGACAGATCGATCCGGTCTTCGCTTGTATTGAAGTCAGTGATCGTGTCGCTCTGCTTCGCGCTGCTGGTGCCGTAATTGCGATAGCTGTCCAGGCGGCTGCTGTACACAAACACATCTGCGCCCGTGCCGCCGATCAGCGTGTCGGCACCCGCCCCTCCGTTGATGTGGTCGGCTCCAGCGCCGCCGTCGATACGGTCCGCGCCCGCATTGCCGTTAAGGGTGTCGTTGCCATCGGTACCTGACAGTGCGTCATCGGCCGCGGTGCCCTCGATGACGCGCTGGAAGACGAAGTGGCTGGCGTCAAGCTTGCCCAATAGATTGCCGCTCAGTCCCAGCTCGAAACGATTGCCGTCGGCATTGGCCGTCAGGGATTTCACGTAGGTGCGATCAAGGGATGCGTTGTAGCTGATGTTCAGCGTGCCGGCTGTGCCGCTGCCCAGGCCGCTGAAGCCCAGATTCGCCAGATCAATCTTGTCCCGGCTGATATCGAAGTCGGTGATCAGGTCTGCGAAGCTTGCGGCGGTGGTGCGGTAGCTGTCGGTCATCGCGTCGAAGCGAAAGGTATCGGCGCCAGCGCCACCGATGAGTTTGTCGGCATCGTTGCCGCCAACGAGGATATCGTCGCCATCATTGCCTTTGAGTGTGTCCTTTCCAGACAGGCCCAGAATCAATTCATTGGCGGCGCTGCCATTGATGGCGTCGTTGCCCGTCGTACCTTCTACCGTCACGACCGGTAATGCGTCGCCAACGAAACTGCCGTCGCCGTAAACCAGTGCCAGGCCCTTGGATGTGTGGCTAATGGTGTTGCCGACGATGCTGTTGCGGTCAGTACCGTCTTCGTTACGCTCTGCGACGCCGTAGGTAGAGTTGTCGCTGCCGGTAATGATATTGCCCCGAATGAGGTTGTCGCTGCCGTCGAAATATTTCCCGGAAACGCCTTGAGTGTCGTCGTAGGACTGAATGATGATTTCTGGCACGGGATTGCCCAGCGAGTTATGGGTCAGCGTGTTATCGACCACATCGACGTTGGAGCTGCCGTAGATACGAATACCTGCGCTGCCGTTGTCGTGAATGTCCAGGCCGCTGACGGTCACTTCGCTCGACAGTTTGATCAGCACGCCTTCGGCGCCGTTGCCATACACGGCGCCACCGGTAATGGTGACATTGGCAGGAGAAGGAATGTTTTCGCTGCCGCGCTGAACCACGATGCCAGTGCTGCCGTTGTCGTAGGCATTGTTGTTGCTCAAGGTGAAATCGTGCGTGCTGGTGACCACGTTGAAGCCGTGGCGATCATTGTTATAGGCGATGTTGTTTTCAAACACGCTGTCGCTCAGGAAATCGGCGACGAAACCGTCCAGGCCGTTGCCGTGTGAAACGCTGTTCTTGATCACCATGTTGACGGTCTGTTCGTGGGGGTCAAAGCCGTACCCGGAGCAGTCCACGATCTCGACGCTGTCGAGGGTGACGTTGGAGTCCTTCCCATCGGAACCAGGAATGTAACCGTTGAACCAGCCGTCTACCTTTCCGGTAGTGGCGTCGCGATTACCGTCCAGGGTCAGATTGTTCATACCAAAGTCGTGGGTTTCTTCCCCATAAGCTGACCGGACGATGCCGGTTACCTTGGTGTCGGACCCGTCCTCAAGCTTGATGACGGTTTCGCCCATGCCGGCGCCGCTCAATGTGACATTGCTTTTGAGCATCAGGCAGCCATCGGAAGGTTCTTCGCCCGCAGAAACAACGTAGGTTCCGGCCGACATTTCGACTGTTCCACCGCCTGCTGCCGCCGCTGCATCAATGGTCGCTTGAATGGCTGCCGTGTCGTCGGTAATGCCGTCGCCCAGCGCGCCGTAGTCTTTCACGTTGAAAATCATAGGGTTACTCCGGGCGGCGGGGTGTATGGGTGGAAAAGTCAAGATCACAGCGCCCGGACATATGACCGTCCTGTTTAGGAAAGTTGCGTCATAAAAGGCTTAATTTCGGCAAATATGCGGGGATCTGCGTCAATCTAATGACCGTCGTAAATGTGGCGGGGCTGAGGCGTCATGACAGGCTGCTGACGTCAAAATCGAGCGAGGGCAACGTATGGTTTGCTGGGGATTTCAGGGTTGAGTTTGCGGCCGTGATATTGCACCGCCAACCGAGCTGGGCTAATGTGCCGGAACGTAGAAACGAGACCTCCCCTGTGTTGATCGTCAGCAAACTCTTGATGCGCGTTATCAAGGCTCACGCCCGTTGGCGTTGGCGCGCCTGACTCATTCTTTTCCGGCCTGTCCGGACCTCTTTCTGATACGCCTTCGAATCCTTGCCCTGCCGCTTCCTGGGGCAGTCCACGGCCGCTAGACCAGCGGATCAAATGGGGCGAGCGAATCCAAAGGTTGAACAACTAGTCAGTAATTCAATGGGTTGAAGCCAAAATGCTGCTGATGATAGATAACTACGACTCCTTTACCTATAACGTCGTGCAGTACCTCGGTGAACTGGGTGCCGACGTTAAAGTGATCCGCAACGACGAATTGACCGTCGCCCAGATCGAAGCCTTGAACCCGGAACGCATCGTCGTTTCTCCTGGCCCTTGCACGCCGAATGAAGCCGGTGTCTCGCTGGAGGTGATCAAGCACTTTGCGGGCAAGCTGCCGATTTTGGGGGTTTGCCTGGGCCATCAGTCGATCGGTCAGGCGTTTGGTGGTGATGTGGTGCGGGCCCGTCAGGTGATGCATGGCAAGACCAGCCCGGTGATCCACGAAGACCACGGTGTATTCGAAGGCTTGAACCATCCACTGACTGTGACCCGTTATCACTCGCTGGTGGTCAAGCGCGACACCTTGCCCGATTGCCTGGAAGTCACCGCATGGACCGCGCTGGAAGACGGCTCGGTGGATGAAATCATGGGATTGCGCCACAAGACGTTGAACATTGAGGGAATCCAGTTCCATCCCGAGTCGATTCTCACCGAGCAGGGCCATGAGCTGTTCGCTAACTTCCTCAAGCAAACCGGCGGCACTCGTCAGGGTTAAGGATTGTTTTATGGTTAAGCCAATGGATATCAAGACGGCTCTGGGTCGCGTGGTCAGTCAGCTGGATCTGAGTACTGAAGAGATGAGCGACGTCATGCGCCAGATCATGACCGGTCAATGCACTGAAGCGCAGATCGGTGCTTTTATGATGGGCATGCGCATGAAAAGCGAAAGCATCGACGAGATTGTCGGCGCGGTGACGGTCATGCGCGAACTGGCTAGCAAGGTCGAGCTAAAAACCCTGGATGGAGTCGTCGATGTGGTCGGCACCGGTGGTGATGGCGCAAATATTTTCAACGTTTCCACGGCTTCCGCGTTTGTAGTGGCTGCCGCCGGCTGCACGGTGGCCAAGCATGGCAATCGGGCTGTGTCGGGTAAAAGCGGCAGTGCTGACCTGCTGGAAGCGGCAGGCGTCTATTTGAACCTGACCCCTGTGCAAGTGGCACGCTGCATCGACAGCGTCGGTATCGGTTTCATGTTCGCCCAGTCCCATCATGGCGCTATGAAGTTTGCGGCCGGTCCGCGGCGTGATCTTGGTTTGCGCACCCTGTTCAACATGCTGGGCCCGCTGACCAATCCGGCCGGCGTGCGCCATCAGGTGGTCGGTGTATTTAACCAGGCGTTGTGTCGCCCATTGGCCGAAGTCTTGCTTCGAATGGGCAGCAAGCATGTCTTGGTGGTGCATTCCCAGGACGGACTGGATGAGTTCAGCCTGGCGGCGCCGACCTTCGTGGCCGAACTTAAAAACGGCGAAGTCACTGAGTACTGGGTGCAGCCTGAGGATTTGGGCATCAAGAGCCAGAGCCTGTTCGGCCTGGCTGTTGAAAGCCCGGCGGCTTCTCTGGAGCTGATCCGCGATGCCTTGGGGCGTCGCAAGACCGAAAACGGTCAGAAGGCCGCGGAAATGATTGTGCTCAATGCTGGCGCGGCGCTTTATGCTGCTGATCATGCCTACACGCTCAAAGATGGCGTAGCGCTGGCCCATGACGCATTGCACACCGGCCTGGCCCGGGAAAAACTGGATGAGTTGGGTGCCTTTACCGCGGTATTCAAGCAGGAGAATGAAGGATGAGCGTGCCAACCGTTCTGGAAAATATCCTCGCCCGCAAGGCCGTGGAAGTCGCTGAACGCAGCGCCCGCATCGGCTTTGCCGAGGTGGAGAAACTGGCCCGGGCTGCGGATCCGGCTCGTGGTTTTGCCAAAGCCTTGATCGAGCAGGCCAAGCGCAAACAGCCTGCGGTGATCGCCGAAATCAAGAAAGCTTCGCCGAGCAAGGGTGTGATCCGCGAGAACTTCATCCCGGCGGACATCGCCAAAAGCTACGAGAAGGGCGGGGCGACCTGTCTTTCAGTCTTGACCGATATCGATTATTTCCAGGGCGCCGACATCTACCTGCAGCAGGCTCGGGCGGCATGCAAGCTGCCTGTGATCCGCAAGGACTTCATGATCGATCCTTATCAGATCGTCGAAGCGCGTGCATTGGGTGCCGATTGCATCTTGCTGATCGTGTCCGCGCTGGATGATGTAAAGATGGCGGAGCTGGCGGCGGTAGCCAAAAGCGTTGGGCTGGATGTGCTGGTGGAAGTGCACGACGGCGACGAGCTGGAGCGTGCGCTGAAGATTCTGGATACGCCGCTGGTGGGCATCAACAACCGAAATCTGCACACCTTCGAGGTCAATCTCGAAACAACGCTGGACTTGCTGCCGCGCATCCCACGCGACCGTCTGGTTGTCACTGAAAGCGGCATTCTCAATCGAGCGGATGTTGAATTGATGGAAATCAGCGACGTCTACGCTTTCTTGGTCGGTGAAGCCTTCATGCGGGCCGAGCAGCCTGGCGCAGAGTTGCAGCGTCTGTTTTTTCCAGAGCGCGGTATCTTGGTCAACGCCTCCACGGCCGATTGATCGACGCTTGGCGGGACCTGCTTCGACCGACGTATTCGAGGATTGCCATGTCTGATCTGGTTACTGATATCTGCGTCGAGGCGGGCTTGCAGGCCGAGCAGGATGTACTCGCCAGCGTGTGTGCCGGCGAAGCGGACTACGGCTTGTTGGTGTGGCGTCCGACTGATCATGCGCTCGTGATGCCGCGGCGCATGAGCCGTCTGCCGGGTTTTTCCGAGGCGAGTGAAACGTTGGCTGACAGCGGCTGGCCGATTTTGCTGCGCGAGAGTGGTGGTGAGCCGGTGCCGCAGTCGTCGGCTACGGTGAACATCGCGCTGGTGTATGCCCAGCCCGCCAGCGATCTGGATCGCGACCGCATCGAAATTGCCTACCGCCGCTTATGTCAGCCGATTCTCGATGTATTGAGCAAGTTGGGTGGCGCGGCGTCATTGGGCGAAGTGGAGGGGGCTTTCTGCGATGGCCGCTTCAACGTCAATCTCGACGGTCGCAAGATGGTCGGTACCGCCCAGCGTTGGCGGCAGAGCCAAGGTGGTGCCAGGCCGGTCGTCCTCGCTCACGGTGCGCTATTGGTGGAGAACGAACGTCAGGAAATGGCCGCTGCGGTCAATCGCTTCAATGAGATCTGCGAGCTTGAGCAGCGTGTCCGGGCTGACAGTCATATTGCGTTGCGCGAGGCGTTTGCTATTGAAGGTGTGCTGGAACAGCTGGCGGCGGCGTATCAAGGGATTTTAAGCGGAATGTAAGCCTGTATAGGTGGGGCCGAAAGTGGCGTCCACCTTGTTCGCGAGGCGGTCCTCTTGATGACTGCGAACCGCCGCCTCGCCAACAAGTTGGATTGTTTGTCGCACAATCTCAACGCGTTCCAAACACCACCATCGTCTTGCCTTTGACGTGAACCAGCTTCTGTTCCTCCAGCGCCTTGAGCACTCGACCGACCATCTCCCTTGAGCAACCGACAATCCGGCCGATTTCCTGGCGAGTAATCTTGATCTGCATTCCATCGGGGTGAGTCATGGCGTCCGGTTGCTTGCATAAATCCAGCAACGTACCCGCCACACGACCTGTGACATCCAGAAAGGCCAGGTCGCCCACTTTGCGTGTGGTGTTTCGCAGGCGCTGAGCCATCTGGCTGCCGATGGCATACAAAATGTCCGGTTCCTGCTGGCTCAGCTCACGGAATTTGCTGTAACTGATTTCAGCTACTTCGCATTCGGTTTTGGCGCGTACCCAAGCGCTGCGCTTCGTTTCTTGACCTGGGCCTTCAAACAGTCCCAGCTCTCCGAAAAAATCGCCGGTATTGAGGTACGCGACAATCATTTCGCGGCCTTCATCGTCCTCGATGACCACCGTCACCGATCCCTTGACGATCAGGAACAGTGACTGCGCGGGGTCGCCTGCGCAGATAATGTTGGTCTTGGCGCAGTGCCGACGACGCTGAGTGTGAAAGAGAAGCTTATCCAGATTCTTGATTTGAGGCGTGAGCGTGATAGCAACCATGCTTATAGTCCGAAAAAGTACGTCGCCGTTGGGCATTTTCATTGTTATCGGCAGCACTTCTTGTTTACCGTAATCCATTCGAGGGGATTCGATGATATTTGCGAAATTTCCTACTTTTTTATGTCGAAAAGGCATTTAGACCTTCAGGCAGCCGCAGCTTGCCTCTGTGATAAGCTGGCGACCCTTTTTTAGCAGTGGAGTCCCGGCGATGAAGGCACGCATTCAATGGGCTGGTGAAGCCATGTTCCTCGGTGAATCCGGCAGCGGTCATGTTGTAGTCATGGATGGCCCGCCCGAAAGCGGCGGTCGCAATCTGGGTGTGCGTCCCATGGAAATGGTGCTGATCGGCCTGGGTGGTTGCAGCAACTTCGACGTGGTCAGCATCCTGAAGAAATCACGCCAGCCAGTGGAGAGTTGCGAAGCCTTTCTTGAAGCTGAACGCGCCGATGAAGACCCCAAAGTCTTCACCAAGATTCATCTGCATTTCGTGGTCAAGGGCCGAGGCTTGAAAGAGGCCCAGGTCAAGCGCGCCATCGAGCTCTCTGCCGAGAAGTATTGCTCGGCGTCGATCATGCTCGGCAATGCTGGCGTCGAGATCACTCATGACTATGAAATCGTCGAATTGGGCTGATTCGACATTCAACTATCATAAAAGCGGCGCACACTCTGGCAGACAGCTTCCGACGTCTGCATAATGCGCCACTTTTTCAGGGCGCAGGTTGCACCGATTTTTTGCGACCGTGCCCGAACAGACAACCAAAATCGCCAACGCGAAGAGGTGTTAACCGTCCTACGCAGCTGAGCCAGGCTCATCTGACGGGCATGCTTGATCACGCGGCCGGGCCGCAATACATAGAGAGTTTTTAACGGTGAAAAGCAAACTCAAGCTCCACGGGTTCAATAACCTGACAAAGACCTTGAGCTTCAATATCTATGACATCTGCTATGCGGAAACCCCGCAAGACCAGCAGGCTTACGTCGAGTACATCAACAGTGTGTACGACGCAGAACGCCTGACGCGGATTCTCACAGACGTTGTCGATATCATTGGCGCCAATATCCTGAATATCGCCCGTCAGGATTACGATCCCCAGGGCGCCAGCGTGACCATCCTCATCTCCGAGCAGCCGGTGACGCCTACCGAAAGCCAGATTGAAGAGTCGCCAGGCCCGTTGCCGGAAACCATTCTGGCGCACCTCGACAAATCCCATATCACGGTCCACACCTATCCGGAGATTCATCCGGTGGATGGCATTGCGACCTTCCGTGTGGATATCGACGTGTCCACGTGCGGCGTTATTTCACCGCTCAAAGCGCTGAACTACCTGATTCACAAGTTTGAATCGGACATCGTGACGGTTGATTATCGCGTGCGCGGCTTTACCCGTGATGTCGAAGGCAAGAAGCATTTTATCGACCACGAGATTAACTCCATCCAGAACTACCTCTCGGAAGACACGCGCAACAGTTACCAGATGACCGATGTGAACGTGTATCAGGAGAACCTGTTCCATACCAAGATGTTGCTCAAGAACTTCGAGCTGGATAACTACCTGTTTGGTGATGCGACCAGCAATTTGTCCACTGAACAACGCGATCAGGTAACGGCCAAGGTCAAACACGAAATGCTGGAAATCTTCTACGGGCGTAACGTCGCTCTCTGAGTTTCTACAGCAAAAAAAGGCGCCTGTGACAGGCGCCTTTTTTGTTTGTGCTGACAAGGTTATGTGTTTCCAGACTTAAGTTGACGAACGTAATACTGAAGACTGCCGGTAAGGAAAAGGCAGTAAGCCAACAGCTCCACTCCTTCCTCGGCCGTGGTTTTTGCGAGGCGCTGATAACCTTCCTGCAGGATGTGGTGCCATAGGGTGCCCATGCCGAAAATACGTGAAAACACCAAGACGCCGAGGCCGGCGACAATCATGGTAAAGCTCGATTGACGGGTGAATTGCGCCAGTGCCGACAACGTTTGTATGCGCTTATGGTACTTGCCCACGGCTTTCACGATGCAAACTGCAGCAGTCCCCAATGCTGGCCATAACCAGAAGCTGTGACTAATAGGGTCGAACAGCCCATCGAGCTCCCGAACCAGCAGGCAAGCAAAGAAACCACCTGCCAAAGCGTTGAAACCTTCTTGTGCCTGAGTGCCCCGACTGGTCCAGAACAGCCCGGCACAAGCCGCCAGCATAAGTTCCTGGCCTATCTCAGTGAAAGAGACTTCAAGCAATTGGGTGTTGGCTATAGCGATGTCTAGATAGATCAAGCCAAAGCCGGCGCAGACCAATCCAATAAAGAGAAGAAAGAAAACACCGACCTTTTTAAGTTGTTGTAGATCGCTCAGCAAAACCTGTTCCTGCTCTATTGAGCTTGCGGGCGATCTAAGAGGGGAGGCCATCGTATGGGAAGTGCGTTGCGGGCTGGACATTGCGGCCCTCCTGGGAAAAAGTCCCGGTAGGGTACGCAGTCAGGTCAGGGGTTAGATACCCTAAGAAGATAATAGTGATTATCAAAAATGGTAATAATCGTGAACTAAAGGTGCCCGCAGGTTGGGCACCATTATTTAATCTTTATATACGGTAGGTACTTTTAGTCATGACCTTGGCCAACACACTCATGCCAAATTTTATGGGAGCTGGAAAACGAAACCCACCCGCATTCAACGCATTTTCGGCATGTTGTTCTTCGTCAATCCGCATCTGCTGCAGGATGGCGCGTGATTTTTCATCCTCGGCGGGAATCTGCTCAAGGTGTTCATTCAGGTGTTTGCAGACCTGATCTTCGGTGGCTGCAACGAAACCTAGGCTGACCTTGTCGCTGATCAGGCCTGCCACGGCACCAATACCGAAGGACAGGCCATAGAACAGCGGGTTCAGCACGCTGGTATGGCTGCCCAACTGGTGAATGCGCTGTTCGCACCAGACCAGATGGTCGATTTCTTCTTCGGCCGCATGTTCCATGGCCGCACGAACGCCAGGCAGCTTGGCCGTCAAGGCTTGGCCCTGATACAACGCCTGCGCGCAAACTTCGCCGGTATGGTTGATGCGCATCAGCCCGGCCACGTGGCGGGTGTCTACGTCGCTCATTTCGACATCCGGCTGAACGATGGCGGGAGAGGGCCGGTAGGAGTAACCCTTGGATGGCAACAACGTGCGCATCGCGGCATCGGCTTGCAGCAGGAGACGATCTATAGGGGAGTAGTGACGTTCGGTAGCCATGGGCACCTCCGGAAAAACCATGACGGCCAGTCTACCCCAATCAAAGGCCTGAGGCTTGAGCTGGATCAGCCCGCTGCAGGGCATCAAGATCCTTCAGCGGGCGGTAATTAGCTGATGGTAGTGGAATCAGCCCGGCGGCCAATGCATCTGGCGCTGACCCAGAACATGCATGTGAATGTGATAAACGGTCTGCCCGCCCAGTTCATTGCAGTTCATGACAACGCGAAAGCCATCCTCGCAACCCAGTTCCTTGGCCAGGCGCTGCGCCGTGAACAGGATATGCCCGGCCAGGCCCTTGTCTTCTTCAGTCAAGTCATTGAGGGTGCGGATCGGCTTCTTCGGGATGACCAGAAAATGCACAGGCGCCTGTGGCGCTATGTCATGAAAGGCCAGCACTTGATCATCTTCAAAGATGATGTTGGCGGGTATCTCCCGATTGATGATCTTGGTGAACAAAGTATCCACAGCCGTTTGCTCCTTGTGGGTGGATGTTGAGTCGCTAATGAATCGACTGAGCGAATGCGCCTTGAGTGTATCGGTGCAACCTTGGCGCGCCCAGTCGTTTGTCTGTCAGCGTGAGCAGTGAGACTTGTTGATTTGTCCGACGATACTTCGGTTTAGCCATCGCGAGCCGAGTCTCGGGCAGAACGCCAGCAACTTGTTGCGCCAGCCGGGCACGATAACAGCACGGTTTTTTGCCAAGGCACGGACGGTGTACAGCGCGACTTCTTCCGGGCTCATCAGGCGTTTGCTGCGCTCGAGCTTTTCACTCTGCAGCTGTGCGGTCCGGTAAAACGGCGTGCGGGTTGGCCCTGGGCAAAGTACTGAGACCTTTATTCCGGTTTTCTTGACCTCCTCGCGTAAACCCTCGGAGAAATGCAGAACATAAGCCTTGCTGGCGTGATAGGTGCTCATCCACGGGCCAGGGCTGAACGCCGCAACGGAGGCAACATTGAGGATCTGTCCGCCGCCCTGCAGAGCCATCAGATTCCCTACGGTGTGACACAAGCGGGTGAGGGCAAGAACATTCAAGTCGATCAAATCCTGTTCAAGCCCCCAGTCCTGGGCGAGGAAGGGGCCACTGGTCCCGATGCCGGCGCAGTTGACCAACAAGTCGATCTGGTGGGCACCTTCCTCTTCCAGTTCCAGAAGAAACCCGGACAACCTTAGGGGTTCGCCCAAGTCGCAGGCGCGAAACAGGACTTCAACCCCAAAGCGCTGCGTCAGCTCAATCGCGACGGTTTCCAGCAAATCACGCTGGCGCGCCACCAGAATCAAACTGCGCCCCCGGCGCGCCAGCGCTTCAGCCATTGCCAGGCCGATTCCGCTGGACGCACCAGTAATCAAGGCGTAACGGGTCATGCATTTCTCCATTTAACGTGCAGCCAACCACGATTCTTATGAAACAGGTAAACCGGATTATTTAGTCACTTCGCTTTCTATGGCTGTGTCGGGATCAGCGTCGTCTTGAGTGGCCGCGTCATCGTCGTAAGGCAGCGATTGCTCGTATTCAACGCTTGAGTTTTCAAGTTCCGTCTGCAAGGCATTGAAACCGCCCACGATGCCGACGGTAATGATAAGTGCGAGAAAGGCGATCCATAGCCACGCCAGTACTTTTACGGCCTGACTATTGGGTGGTGGGGGAGGGCCATATTGATTGGGGCCCTGATTGCCCGGCATCACGATAATCAGGATTGGAAAGATGCTGTTGACGAAAGGGATCAGGTTCAACAAGAGCAGCCAGCCTGACCAGCCCAGGTCGTGCAGGCGCTGTACGCCGATCTGGACACTGATGACCATGAACGCCACAAAGGCGATCGTGGCCAGCAGGCCGCCACCGATCAATGAAACACTCATGAGGCTCGCACAAAGCGCCGCGACAACAAGCGCCGAGACCATCAGGACCAGGCTCCAGGCTAGGTAGCGCACCCGGCCAATCCGGCCCTGCACACTGAACACCTTGAGAGTCGAATGCTGGGCATGGCTCATGCCAATCGGCGCGCGGGGCGGGGCGTATGGCGAAGCGGCATAAGCGCCGCCCGGCGCAGCGTCCGCGCGTGGTTCTTCGATTTCTTCCAGGCTCAAGGTGATGGCCGGGTCCGATTCGATCCGGGCATCGACGCCCGCATTGCTCAAGGCGCTGATATAGCTCAGCGCGTCAGAGTGAGACAGGCCGCGCTTGAGAGCAATTGGCTTGCCGCTGAACAGCTTTTCCACCGCCGACGTTTCGCTCTTGAACAGCTGCGCAAGGTTCAGCTTGGCGGTTTGCAAGTCAACGCCGGTGCGCAGTTGCCCGTCGAACACAATCTTGTAGAGGGTATCGGCCATGTTTGGCTTCCTTGTCGTGAATAAATGCGACGCTGGCAATTACGCCTAAGCAGGCGCGAGAAGCCATGTCATATATCAGTGAGGCCAGACGCTAGACCCTTTCCTCGACGGTCGGGGTATCAGTGATACCACCGACTGCCTGTCCTGCGGACCAAACGGTTTCCCCCGCCTTTGGCTCGTTGCCGATGGGCTTGAACTTTGATCAGACCCTGCATCAGCGTTTTTTGCAGCGCTGCCATGTCGAATAGGCGTTCTTCAGGCTTTGGGGCATAAACCTGGCTGACACCCTCGAAATGGCAGCGGTGTGCACGATATCGGCGGTACTGAATGACAGCAACCTGTCTTTGTAGGCTTGCGCGGCGTGGCTCTGCCGGGTTGCGATGAATCGCACTCCCGTATAAGTCAGATCGGCGCCTAACAATCGCCCCGCAAGGATTTCGTGCCCATGGTTCAGACACCCTGCGCGCAAGAGGGTTTTGTCGACGAACTGACCAATTTGCGCGACGCAAGACTCAAGCGCTGTTCAAGCAGAGCTGGCAGTGACATGAACGGTTCCCGGATGCGGTGAGACTCTTTATTAAAGCTTAGAAAGGTTTAACCACCACCAATATGACAATCGCCAGCAATATCAATACGGGGACTTCATTGAACCAGCGATAAAAGACATGGCTGCGGCCATTCTCACCGCGGGCGAAGCGTTTGACCTGAGCGCCGCAGACATGGTGGTAGCCGATGAGCAGTACCACGAGCGTTAGCTTGGCGTGCATCCAGCCATGGCTGAAATACTCTTTTGCATTGAGACTGATCAGCCAGATGCCGAACACCAGAGTCGCGACCATGGCCGGTCCCATGATGCCTCGGTAGAGCTTGCGCTCCATGGTGCAGAATCGCTCACGACTGACGGCGTCGTCGCTCATGGAGTGATAAACGAAAAGTCGCGGCAGATAAAACAGTCCTGCAAACCAGCAGACCATCGAGATGATGTGGAACGCTTTAAGCCATAAATAGATCATTTTTTATATTTTCCAGGTTTACGGTGGCGCAAATAGTAGTGGCTTGGGCGTCCATACGTCACGTTGTCGGTTGTCGAAGGCGCATTACGCCCATATTATCGACGGCTTTCCAGTTGGTACGCAGAGGGCAGGTTATGGTCAAGGTCGGTATCGTCGGCGGCACGGGTTACACCGGGGTCGAATTGCTGCGTTTGTTGGCGCAGCATCCGCAAGCTGAAGTGGTCGTTATCACTTCCCGATCCGAGGCGGGTCTGCCTGTTGCCGACATGTACCCCAATTTGCGTGGTCATTACGACGGACTGGCGTTCACTGTGCCGGATGTGAAAACCCTGGGGGCCTGCGACGTTGTCTTCTTCGCCACGCCGCACGGCGTTGCTCATGCATTGGCGGGCGAGCTGCTCGATGCCGGTACCAAAGTCATTGACCTGTCCGCCGACTTCCGTCTACAGGATCCGGTGGAATGGGCCAAGTGGTATGGTCAACCCCATGGTGCTCCGGAGTTGCTCAAACAAGCGGTCTACGGTTTGCCTGAAGTCAATCGTGAGCAAATCAAGCAGGCTAGCTTGATCGCCGTTCCAGGCTGCTATCCAACGGCGACCCAGTTGGGATTTCTGCCGTTGCTTGAGGCCGGCATTGCGGATAACTCGCGCTTGATCGCTGACTGCAAGTCGGGCGTGAGCGGCGCGGGTCGTGGTTTGAGCCTGGGTTCGCTGTATTCCGAGGCTAACGAGAGCTTCAAGGCATACGCCGTCAAAGGCCACCGTCACTTGCCGGAAATCGCCCAGGGCTTGCGCCGTGCGGCGGGTGGCGACGTGGGGCTGACCTTCGTGCCGCATCTGACGCCAATGATCCGGGGCATCCATTCCACGCTGTATGCAACAGTGACTGATAAATCCGTGGACTTGCAGGCGTTGTTCGAAAAGCGCTATGCCAATGAACCGTTCGTCGACGTGATGCCTGCCGGTAGCCATCCGGAAACCCGCAGCGTGCGCGGCGCCAACGTTTGCCGGATTGCCGTGCATCGTCCACAGGGCGGTGATCTGGTGGTGGTGCTTTCGGTTATCGACAATCTGGTCAAAGGCGCGTCGGGTCAGGCTGTGCAGAACATGAACATCCTGTTCGGCCTGGACGAGAAGCTGGGCCTTTCCCACGCCGGGATGATGCCTTAGAAGCCGCAGCAAGTCAGGAGCTTCAAGCTGCAAGATGGCACGTCGCGATTTAGGCACTTGCAGCTTCTCGCTAGCCGCTGCTCCTCTAATAGTTGACCGATTTTGTAGGAGAAGCGGATAATGCGCGTCATTACGCATTATGACGGCTTAGCGCCGGGAGATATCTGACATGAGCGTCGAATCCTTCACTCCAACGGCTTTGCAATTCACTCACGGTGCCGCGCACAAAGTGAAAAGCCTGGTCGATGAAGAGGGCAATGATCGCCTGAAGCTACGTGTCTTCGTGACAGGTGGCGGTTGTTCCGGTTTTCAGTACGGCTTCACTTTCGATGAAGATGTCGCGGACGATGACACCATCGTTGAGCGCGAAGGCGTAAGTCTGGTTGTTGATCCGATGAGCTTCCAATATTTGGCTGGCGCGGAAGTCGATTATCAGGAAGGTCTGGAGGGATCGCGCTTTGTGATCAAGAATCCGAATGCTTCCACGACTTGTGGCTGTGGCTCGTCCTTTTCAATCTGATTGCTTGTTGCACGAACGAAAAACGCCGCGCTTATGCGCGGCGTTTTTCATTTGTGTCTTATCAGGCGGGGTAAATAGCGCCCAGAACTCTCAGGCCCTTGGCGCCCGTGACTGTGGGGCGGTTGGCGGGCACGCCTTCCAGGCAGCAGTGGGCCAGCCACGCGAACGCCATCGCTTCGACCCAGTCCGGATCAACACCAAAGGCTTCGGTGCTGCTGACTTTGGTATTGGGCAGCAATTGCGCCAGTCGATCGGTGAGCGCCACGTTGTGAGCGCCGCCGCCGCAGATCAGCAATTCCTTGGTTTCGGATTGAGCTGACTGCAACGATTCCGTGATAGTCAGGGCTGTTAGCTCCATCAGCGTGGCTTGTACGTTTTCCGGCGCCAGTGTCGGCAACTGGAACAGGTGATGATGCAGCCAGCCAAGGTTGAATACTTCGCGACCGGTACTTTTCGGGCCTTTGGTCAGGAAAAACTGATCGCTGAGCAAGGACTTGAGCAATGCAGGATCAACTTGTCCGCTTGCGCCCCAGGCCCCGTCCTGATCGTAACTCTGGCCGCGCTGGGATTGAATCCAGGCATCGAGCAGCACGTTACCCGGGCCACAATCGAATCCGGTTACCGGGCGGTCCAGCTCGATCAGGCTCAGGTTACTGAAACCCCCGATGTTCAACACCGCGCGGCGATCCTTGTTGTCGTCGAAAAGCGCCTCGTGAAAAGCAGGAACCAGTGGTGCTCCTTGCCCGCCGGCTGCGATGTCGCGACGGCGGAAGTCACTGACAACCGTGATCTCGGTGAGCTCTGCAAGCAGTGCCGGGTTGCCAATCTGCACGCTGAACCCGCGTGCGGGTTCGTGGCGGATGGTCTGGCCATGACTGCCGATAGCGCGGATTTGGCCCGCGACCATGTTTTGCTCGCTGAGCAGTGTAAGCACGCCTTTGGCTGCGAGCTGTACCCACTTCTGCTCGGCGATTCCCGCGCGCGCCAGCTCGTCCGGTCCGCTTGAGCACAACCCCAGCAGCTCTGCGCGCAAATCTTCGGGCATCGGGATGTAGTGGGTCGCCAGCAGTCTTGGCCGGTCATCCTGCTCCACCAGGGCAATATCGATCCCATCGAGACTGCTGCCGGACATCACACCTATATAAAAGAAGGCCATGGCTTATCGTTTGCTCGAGGCCAGCATGGTGGCCTTTTCCTGGTCCATACGAGCCATCAACGGTTGGCTCTGTTGCATGAACCGCTGTTTTTCGGATTTGGCGATTGGATCCGCCATCGGCAATTTTTGACCCAGTGGGTCGACATGCACGCCGTTGACCTGGAACTCGTAATGCAAGTGAGGTCCTGTCGACAGGCCGGTTGTACCAATATAGCCGATCACCTGGCCTTGTTTGACGCTGCCGCCAGTTTGAATGCCTTTAGCAAAGCCCTGCATGTGGCCGTACAGCGTGCGATAGGTGTCGCCATGCTGAATGATTACGGTGTTGCCGTATCCGCCGCGACGGCCGGCAAGCAGGACCTTGCCATCGCCGGTCGCCTTGATTGGCGTGCCGCGCGGAGCGGCGTAGTCAACGCCTTTGTGAGCGCGGATCTTGTTCAGAATCGGGTGCTTGCGGCCCATGGAAAACATCGAGCTGATGCGGGCAAAATCTACCGGGGTGCGGATGAATGCCTTACGCATGCTGTTGCCGTCAGCGGTGTAGAAGTTGGTATTACCCTGCTTGTTGGTATAACGCACCGCAGAATAGGACTTGCCGTGGTTGGTGAAGCGGGCCGACAGGATATTGCCAGTGCCGACAGTCTTGCCGTTCACGACTTTTTGCTCGTAGATCACGTCGAATTCGTCACCTTTGCGGATGTCCTGGGCGAAGTCGATGTCGTAGCCGAATATGTTGGCCATATCCATGGTCATGGTGTGGGACAGGCCGGCGCGTTGTGCGGACTGGGAGAGCGAGCTATTGATCACGCCATGGACATAGGCGGTGCGCACGTTCGGCTTGCTGATCTCGCGACCAAACGTGAAGCCCTTGTCGCCCCGGGAAAGGCTGATGCTTTCCAGTTCGCTGATCTTGCTGTGCAGTTGTTTGAGCTGGCCATCAGGCGAAAGCTCGAACTGCAAGACCTGACCGTTTTTAAGCTGGCTGAATTGCTTGGCCTGTTTATCGCTGGCCAGAACGTCATGCACCGTAGCAGCGGGCAGACCTACTTTCTCGAACAGCGTGGAAAGCGTGTCCCCTTTGGCAACTACGACTTCCCGGTGATTGGCATTCCTGGCCACTGCAGGCGCCTTCGGCGCTGGCGCAGCCTCTGTGCTGGAAGATGGAGCAGTGGCGTTGTTCTGAGATTCTTCAGTGCCATTGTCGATCTGGGCAAAGGGAGAAGTCGGGATGTCTGGTGTGGCTTGGGTCGACTCTTGAGCGTCTTGTTGTTCTGCGAGCTGATCTTCGGGGATTTCCAGATCGAGATGCAGCGTAGTTTTTTTGGCTTCAACGTCACTTGAAGGGAAGACCAGAAGCGCCAGGCTCAGCAAGGCAGCGATGCCGCTTGCAGCGAGCAGGTGGCTCTTCGGATAAAGCGGGGGCGCTTTAGGCGGTGTATTCATAGGTAATTTTGACTTTGAAAAGATGAATTGGAAAAGATGAATGACATGATGAAGATGAAATAACTGTATAAAATATAACCAAATCCTGCTCGAAGCAACCCTACCAAACGTATCAGCTTATGATTCGTCGCTGGTTGCTGGGCAAAACTTTGTAAACGGGCCCTGATCTTGTATGGTTGGTTCCCTTTAAATTGGCGATGACGGGGCTAATATGAAGTCGGTTGAAGAGCAGCTGGCGCTGATCAAGCGCGGAGCGGATGAACTCCTGGTCGAGGCTGAGCTGATTACCAAGCTCAAGCGTGGTCAGCCACTACGTATTAAAGCCGGGTTCGACCCGACGGCTCCTGATCTGCATCTGGGACACACGGTGCTTATTAATAAGCTGCGCCAGTTTCAGGATCTTGGTCACCAGGTGATCTTCCTGATTGGCGACTTCACCGGGATGATCGGTGATCCAAGTGGCAAGAGCGCAACGCGTCCTCCTCTGACTCGTGAGCAGGTGCTGGATTACGCAGAAACCTACAAGTCTCAGGTGTTCAAGATTCTGGATCCGGCGAAAACCGAGGTGGCTTTCAACTCCACCTGGATGGATAAGTTGAGCCCTGCGGATTTCATTCGGCTGTCGTCGCAGTACACCGTGGCGCGAATGCTTGAGCGTGATGACTTCGACAAGCGTTATAAGACCAACCAGTCCATTGCCATTCATGAGTTCCTCTATCCGCTGGTGCAGGGGTACGACTCTGTGGCGCTGCGTGCGGATGTCGAGTTAGGCGGTACCGACCAGAAATTCAACCTCCTGATGGGGCGCGAGTTGCAGCGCGCTTATGGACAGGAGGCTCAATGCATTCTGACCATGCCGTTATTGGAAGGCTTGGATGGCGTAAAGAAGATGTCCAAGTCCTTGGGCAACTATGTTGGCATCCAGGAAGCACCGGGCATTATGTACAGCAAGCTGGTCTCGATTCCTGATGCGCTGATGTGGCGTTACTTTGAGCTGTTGAGCTTCCGGTCAATGGACGAAATCGACGCTTTCAAAGCTGAGTGCGAAGCGGGTGCAAACCCTCGTGATATCAAGATTAAGCTCGCTGAGGAGCTCGTCGCTCGTTTCCATGGTGAGGAGGCTGCGGCTTCTGCCCATCGCTCGGCGGGTAATCGTATGAAAGAGGGCGAGTTGCCGGATGATTTGCCGGAGATCGCTTTGGCTGCAGTTGAAGATATGCCAATTGCTGCTGTGCTTAATAAAGCAGGCCTCGTCAAGAACTCTGCAGTGGCGCGCGATCTGCTGGCCTCTGGCGGTGTGCGTATAGATGGTGAGGTCGTAGATCGTGGCTTTGTCTTCAAGTTGGGTGCGACCCACGTTTGTCAGGCTGGGAAGAAGGCTTTTGGGCGTATTACGCTTAATTTGGAATAAGTCGTAAATAACGGTTGACGGCCTCCCGAATCTCTCTATAATTCGCCCCTCTTCCGGAGCAGATGAAACGGAAAACTTCTTGGTAATCAAGCAGTTAGCCGGTTTAGTTGGCGAGGAAGAGGTTTCGATGAGTTGATCGGAAAGCGGTG
>DASVUK010000112.1:0-12083 GCA_036387095.1 Pseudomonas sp. | reverse complement strand
ATCGAAGCGGTCAAGAAGCACAAGGCGCAGAAGGCCTTCGATCACAACGTCGACCCGGTCCTGGACCAGTTCGGCATCCCCAAAGCCCATTAATGTTTCCTGACCCGAAAGAGGTAAGTGATCATGAGTATCGGTATTTCCCAGAATCGGCCGTTGAGCGATCCCGGCGCCCAGCCGGATTTTTCATCCCTGAGCGGCAAGCCCGGCCAGAGCAACGGCCTGGGCGGCGGGAGCGGGCAGGGGCTCGATGCAAGTTCGATTCTGTTCGCCCATGCCGGGCAGTCGCAGGTCAACTTCGGAGCGCCTGACAACCAGGCCGCCCAGACCAACGCGGCCAACCCCCTCGCCGGGGGCGCGGACCAGAACGGCATCGCCCAGCAACTCATGGCATTGATCCTGCAACTGATGCAGATGCTCATGCAGAACAACCCCAATCAAACCGGCAATCCGGCTGCGCAAAACAACGCAGTGACCGACGGTGGAGGCGGTGGTGCGGCCGAGGGCGCTGGTGCTGGCGCTACGGAAGGCGCGGGCGGTGGTGCAGAAGGCGCCGCCGGTGTTCAAGCGGCTGCTGCGCCGGCGACCAATGCCGGCGCGGTGTCGAGCGACACGTCCCTCAGCGGGTCGGGGGATTTGCATCTGCCGCAACAGCTCGAACCCTATCGAAACGACATCATGGACGCGTCCAAAGCCACCGGCGTGCCACCCAGCATTCTGGCCGGACAGATCTGGGCCGAGTCGCGCGGCCAGTTGGGTCAGGACACCACCAACGTCAACGGCAAGACCGATGCGGGCGTGATGCAGGTCAACGCCGACACGTTCGCGGCCCTCAAGCGAGACAACCCCAAGGAGTTGGGCAATGCCGACGTGAACAACGCCCACGACAACATCATGGCCGGCGCACTCTACATGCGTGATCAGAAGAAGGAATTCGGTGACTGGGATTCGGCCCTGCGTGCCTACAACTCGGGGCCGGACAAGGTCAATAAAGGCAATCTGGCCGATGCCGGCGGCATCGGCGATCCGAAGTACGTCGAGAACGTCATGAACTTCGCAAAAATCATTGAAAGCGGTGAGGGCCAATTGCCGGCCTGATCGTCACCGTCAATCCATGGGGAGCGGGTCGCACGCCTATCGCTCTCCACTCACAGCGGGAAGTGCCCGCAAGGACACTGATCGCGCCTTCGTCCCAGGCAGGATTGCCCTGCCTGAGACTCGACTTTACCGATTTCGCGTAACCCGCCACACCGTGTTCGCCAAGTCGTCGGCGATGATCAGTGCACCGCGTGGGTCTACCGTTACGCCGACTGGCCGCCCGCGGGTTTTGCCGTCGGTACCCCGGAAACCGGTCGCGAAGTCGACCGGCTCACCCTGTGGACGTCCGTTGCTGAACGGTACGAAGACCACTTTATACCCGACCGGATTTTCCCGGTTCCAACTGCCGTGCTCGCCAATGAACACCCCTTCGGCGTATTTCTCGCCCATGGAAGGCTCTGAAAAGTCCACGCCCAGCGCAGCGGCATGGGAACCGAGGCTGTAATCGGGTTTGATGGCGGCCGCGACCATTTTCGGGTTCTGCGGTTGCGCGCGAGTGTCTACGTTCTGACCCCAATAGCTGTACGGCCAGCCATAAAAGGCCCCCTCGCGAACCGAGGTCAGATAGTCCGGCACCAGATCCGAACCCAGTTCGTCGCGTTCATTGACCACTGCCCACAACTGGCCGGTTTGCGGCTGGATGGTCAACGCCGTGGGGTTTCGGATGCCGGTGGCATACACCTTGTGCGCCCCGGTTTCGGCATCCACCTGCCAAACCCTTGCCCGGTCGAGTTCGACCTCCATGCCGCGCTCGGTAACGTTGCTATTGGAACCAATGCCTACATACAAGAAGCGCCCATCGGCGCTGACGGTTAACGACTTGGTCCAGTGGTGGTTTATTTCAGCGGGAAGATCAGTGACTTTTACCGGTGGGCCACCGGCTTTGGTCTGCCCCTCTTCGTAATCGAAACGCACCAGTTCGTCCTGATTGGCCACGTACAACTTGCCGTTGGCAAACGCCAGGCCGTAGGGCGCGTTTAGGTTTTCGGCGAATACCGTCTTGGTCTCGTAGACGCCGTCACCGTCTGCGTCTCGCAGCAGGGTCAGGCGGTTGCCGCCTTTGACCTTGGTGTTGCCTTCGGCCTTGATATACCCCGCGATGATGTCCTTCGGTTTGAGTTTCGCGGCGTTCCCGCCACGGCCTTCCGCCACGAGGATATCGCCGTTGGGCAGTACGAGTGTCTGGCGAGGAATCTTCAAGTCGGCGGCGATGGCCGTCACGGTATAACCCTCGGGCACCGTCGGCTTTTGATCGCCCCACAGGACCGGCTCTGCAATCTTCATGCTGGGCAAAAGACTGCGCTGGGGAGTCGGCATTTTCGGGTCAGGACCCAATGCCTGGGTGTTGTCCCCTGCATCCCCGCAGCCGCTTAACAACAACGCCATGCTGATCGCGGTGAGTTTGATCGAGTGAGTCATTGTCCACCCCCCTGACGAACACGGGTGAGTCCCAGCCATGCTGTCACGCAAATCAACAGCGTGGTCAGTGCGGAGAGAATGAGGCCCGACGGCATGCTGGCAAATGCATCCTTGGCATGTTCGAAGGCATTGACGAGCCCTAGCGCCCAGGTCACCACTAACAAGATGAGGTAAACCAAAGGCCGCCCGGCTTTGCGATCGGCGCGGATCAGATTGACCAACGCGAACAGCACAGCGAGTCCGCAGAACACAAGTCCTCCGGCGATAAGCCAGGAAGCGAAGTTGCTCCACTGAATCTGGTAAGTCTGAAAGTAGGCGATGTCGCTCAACAGTGCGCCGAGAAACAGCGGGACGGTTCCGGCAAGAAATATCGCGTGCAACGGGCCTGGCGGACTTTCGCAGGTAAGCGGGGGGGCGGTAGTGTTCACGGCGGCTCCATATTTCACTGATGCTTATGCGGCGTGCATATGAACTGACCCATCAGGGTGGCGCAGGGTGCGCGTAGTCTGGGATCAACTCGCCAGGAACATAGTTCAGCGTATTTGGGGGGTACGCATATGCCGTTACAACTGCACCGACAGGGTTGCCACGCTCGATAACTGTTCAACTCTTCATTGCACCCGCCAAAGCAGCCTGGCCGTGCTTAGGGTCGGCTGCGTTCACCGCGGGCGCATGCAAAATACGGCTCAGTTCGCCTTCACCGTCCACAGCTGGTCAAGCCGCGTCGTGTAGCTGCTGCTCATCAAGTCTCGGCGCATGGCCCATGCCGGCGCCGCCGGTACGCTGGCCGAGCGCAGCGTTCCTCGACCCCATCGGTTATTGATCTCATCAAGCACCTCCATCACCTTGCCGGCGTCGGTCGGTTGCGAGTGAGCGAACAGGTCATCGGTGAATTCGCCCGGATGGCGCAGGTCCATCAACAGCACTTCGGCCTTGCTGTATTTGAAGCCCGGCCGGAACAGCCGGTTGACCGCTTCGGTCGCCGCTTTGGTCATCAGCCGCACATCGTTGGTCGGGTAGGGCAGTTCGACCAGCGCGGCGTTGGCGTACTTGACCTCTTCCGGGTTGAACATGCCGGTGCGGATGCTGACGCGAATCTTTTTGCACAGCGAGTTCTGCGCCCGAAGCTTTTCGGCGGCGCGTTGGGTGTAGGTGGCGACCGCCTCTTTGATCGGCTCGATGTCGGTGACCCGTGCGCCGAACATGCGGCTGCAGCAGATTTCCTGCTTCGGTGGCGTGACGTCTTCCAGCTCCAGACACGGTGTGCCGGCCAGCTCACGGGCGGTCTTTTCGATGACGACGCTGAAGTTCTTGCGCAACGTCCACGGGTCGGCCCGGGCCAGGTCCATGGCTGTCTTGATGCCCATGCCTTCGAGGTGCGCCCGCATGCGTTTGCCGACACCCCAGACCTCGCCGACGCCGGTGTTGCGCAGGGTCCAGTCGCGTTTGAACGGATCGCTCAAGTCAACCACGCCGCCGGTGATGTGCGACAGCCGCTTGGCGGTGTGATTGGCAAGCTTGGCCAGCGTTTTGGTCGAGGCGATGCCCACACCCACCGGAATGCCGGTGCATTTGAACAGCCGCTCGCGGATGCCACGGCCAAACTGTTTCAGGTCGCCTTGGACGCCCGTCAGCTCGGCGAATGCTTCGTCGATGCTGTACACCTCAAGCGCCGGCACCATCGACTCGATGATGGTCATCACGCGCTCGCTGATGTCGCCGTACAGCGCGTAGTTGCTGCTGAACGCCACCACCCCGGCACGGCGCAGTTCGTCCTTGATCTGGTAATACGGCGCGCCCATTTTCACGAAAGGTTTGGCGTCGTAGCTGCGGGCGATGACGCAACCGTCGTTGTTGGACAGCACGACGATGGGCGTCCTTATCAGATCCGGGCGGAACACCCGTTCGCAACTGGCGTAGAAGCTGTTGCAGTCGATCAGCGCGAAGGTTCGCTCATGCAGGATCATGATAGGCCACGCTGAACCGTGCAGTCGCCGGACTCATCGATGTACGACGAGTGCGGGTTCGGGGCAGGGCAGCGGGACGTCTTGACGTTGGACGTCGGTTGTAGGGAACAGCGCAAACACCTGGGGAAACGACATTCATGAATAGGCCCTCCTTTTTTGGTAACTGTATGTACATACAGTTAAGCGACTCCATCCAGACGGGTCAACCATTGCTGCCGGCAGACCGACCGACGCGCATGGGGAACGGTTTTCCTGCCGGGATTTGGTTGACCTCGACTGTGGGACCGGCTTCAGCCGGGAAGGCGCCAGCTGCCACACCGCAAAAATGACGGAGCCCCAACCAACCGTTTCCGCGCCGGTCCAGCTAGGCTGGATGAATAATGAGAACGCCATTCCCCGATTGGTCTGAACTTTGCTACAGCCCTGTTACAGGCGGCCTCGATCACAGAAAATTGGCGCGAAGGCACTCCTGAAATCACCTTTTGTTTTGAATCGGCATGCCTCAGACGCGCATGCCCTGGAGCCAGCCATGAGTACTCTCTCGGAAATTGCAGCAAACCTCTTGAAACGCGAAGACAGTCCCGAGAATGCCGTGACGCAGGCTGGCCCCCGTGGACCGATGGGCTGGGAGCAGCTGATGACGCTCTCGAAAGAGAAAGACATATTGAAGTGGCAGGCCGCGTTGTCCCGGCTGATAGCAGACAATCCTGGCCAGCGCCGCGTAACGGTCATGCGCGTGATTCAGGGTGGCCTGGCCTGAAGACCTCAGACTGGCGCCGCTTGATGACGCAATGTCTCGCAAGCGGCTGCCCTGCTCGTGCGCTTTTTCGGTGGGACTGGCTTTAGCCGGGAAGGGGGCATCGGCGGCCGGAGGTTGCCAAGTGTGTCCGTTGGGCGCTATTGATCGACATATTGGCGTTAGTCGGCACCTGCGTTGCGCGCTAAAGTAGCGGGCATGTTCCTGGCACCTTCGGATGACGCAGATGACCCGCCCCCGTTTTCTCCCTGACAACTTCACCCTTATGCTGATCACCGTGGTGATCATCGCCAGCTTCCTGCCCGCCACCGGGCAAGTGGCGGTCGGCTTCGGCTGGTTGACCAACATCGCCATCGCGCTGTTGTTCTTTCTTCACGGCGCCAAACTGTCCCGCGAATCAATCATCGCCGGTGCGGGGCACTGGCGCTTGCACCTGCTGGTGTTCGGGCTGACCTTCGTACTTTTCCCCTTGCTCGGCCTGGCGCTCAAGCCCGTGCTGTCGCCCCTGATCGGCAAAGACCTGTACATGGGCATTCTGTACCTGTGTGCGCTGCCCGCGACGGTGCAGTCGGCGATTGCGTTCACGTCACTGGCGCGCGGCAATATTCCGGCGGCGATCTGCAGCGCGGCGGCCTCCAGCCTGTTCGGGATATTTCTGACCCCGCTGCTGGTCACGCTGTTGCTGAACGTGCATGGCGAAAGCGGCTCGACCCTCGACGCAATCATCAAGATCAGCGTGCAATTGCTGTTGCCGTTTATTGCCGGCCAGATCATGCGTCGCTGGATTGGCGCCTGGGTCGGACGCAACAAAAACTGGCTGAAATTCGTCGACCAGGGTTCGATTCTGCTGGTGGTCTACGGCGCGTTTAGCGAGGCCGTGAACGAAGGCATCTGGCAGAAAACCCCGATCTGGGACCTCGCCGGGCTGGTGGTGGTGTGCTGCCTGCTCCTGACGCTGGTCCTGGTGGCCGCCACCTTGTTGTCCAAGCTGTTCGGCTTCAATCAGGAAGACCGCATCACCATTCTGTTCTGCGGCTCAAAGAAAAGCCTGGCCACTGGCGTGCCGATGGCGCAAGTGCTGTTTGCAGGGAGCACGATTGGGCTGTTGATCTTGCCACTGATGTTGTTTCACCAGATTCAGCTGATGGTGTGCGCGGTGGTGGCTCAGCGGTATGCCAAGCGTACGGAGCCGGTGGTGGAGTTGATGGGGCAGGTTGATCCTTGAGGGTGTTTATTCGCTGAATGGCGTAGTGAAAAAGCCCCGATGTTTCGGGGCTTTTTGCGTTTGGAGTGGGGTTGGGCTATGGCCAGTTAGGGTCGATGGTTGATTGCATAAAATCTGGAGAACCTTTCCCGATCAGGCTGAAACGCGCCATGTGGTTGTGGGACTCTCACTCGAACAGCTTTAAGACAGCCTCGGGATACAGGATTGGGGACCTCTCAGCTGATTTGAGCACGCGCTCTCGCACCGTTTGACCTCTCAGCTCCGGCAATCTAGCGACATGCTCAGGCGTAAAGGCCGGTGCATCTTTACTGGCGCCGGCGTCCATTAGGGCCTTGATGCAATCAGGATTATGACTCCTCGAGTTTTCCCACAATGGCGTACCAATGGGCAAGGTCTCCTGCTGGGGTGAAAGTGCATCAATAGAGGTTCCTTTTTTGTGCAGCAGCGCGATGCGTTCTGCAGCCTGCGGATCCGGGTGACCGGCCAGCAGAAAGGCTCGCTCGCAGACAAAATGAAGAGGGGTCAAAGCAGCCTTGCTGACGCCATATGGGTCAGTACCGGCTGCGGTCAACAGGTTAATAACTTCGATACTTGAAGCGCCTCTTCCCATCAACGGTGAACCCCCTTTAGGCGTCGTTAGCTTTGGATCAGCACCATAGCGTAGCAACATTTTGATCAGCTCCGGCTGGGGATATTGCTGTCCTTCGAGGGCTGCCATGAGTGGCGTAGTAGTGCCGGCGTGGGCGATAACATTGGGGTTCGCGCCCGCTTTTAGCAAGCTTTCTACAACGTGCAATTCATCTGCGGAAATGTTGGGGTTCTCCGTACCTTAGCGCAGTGATCAGGACTGTTTCTCTGCTTTCCGGAATGACCTGGTTAACGTCAATCGGAAACTCAAGTAGGCGATCAACTAAATCTGGCCGTTTGTAATACGTCGCATGCCACAAGATTTTAATATCCGGTCGCGCGCCGCTCGCTAGCAACGAATTGACGGTATCCCAGTCTTCGGTTTGGTTAGAGAAGCCATACTTTATCACCGCATCGTCTAGCTGCCGGACCAGATTTTTCTCTGGTTCTCCTCGGGCCATGGCTGAGCCCGAGAGCAGGGTGAAGGTCAGGGCGCAGGCTGTGTAGATGTTGAAGGCGAGTTTATAGGTAAGCATGCAATGTCTCATAGGGTGAAATTTGAGTGTGTTGATTGTGTTGCGGTCAAGTGTAAGGCGAGTGAACCTCCTGATTGAGATCAAAAATCTTTGAAAGTTAAAGGAGGCTGCCCCTTTTAATACATTGTTAAAAGAACCTATGTTGACTGGTCTTTGGTAGGTTCAAAAATTTCACCGTTAAGGGCGATGAGCTCCACATGGGTTGGATGGGGAAATTTTCAACTAGGTCTTGGATGTGGAGTTGCTCCAAGCCGAACTTTGCCATGTCGTGCGCTGCAGTGATCAGTAAATTTCCTAGAGCTCTCATGGTTTCGGAATCCGCGATGATCGATATCTGATCACGCTAAATTTTTTTATTACTGTCAGTGGCCGTGCCATATAAGGTAAAAGCCTTAAGCTTTTTCATAGGTTGAACGCCTGCGATCGAAAGTGATCTTTCTTTTTACGCGTCAAATCATCTGCATCACCGCGTGAGCCGCGACTCTGTGAGCTGGTTTACGGAGTTAAAAGGGGCGGTCGACTTTAATTGTCCCCTTTTTAACCTTCTCTCAGTTGAATACCAGCTTCAACACGCTGTCCACTAAACTTAACTCGCCGTGACCATCGACGATAGAATCAAACTCTTCGAAGAAGTAATCCAGGTTTTTCGAACAAACAAAAAACGCATCCTGTCCGTGCTCTCGAGAGATAATGGGTACTAACAGGTAGTGGCAAGTCTCTTGTAGAATGTCAAATAATTCCTTATTAGTTATTGGTAGATTTTTGTCTTGTAAAATGCCTGCGAGTCTGGATTCTTTAGGTTTTTTTGCATGCTGATGCCTACTGAGCACCAGATATTTTTTCAGGTTTCGCTCGTACGTTATGTGCTCTTCAAGAAGTTTCTCAAAACCACCGTCCTTTGCTCTAAACAAAAGGCGCGGCATGTGGCCTGAATAATTCTCTAGTGGAGGTTGGATAGACATGTTTCCTAGGTCAACCCAATAACATTTTGAGCAAAGTAAGTTTATCGCCTCACGGCCCTCGTATGATTTATCAAATCCAACTGCGCCGTCCATGGTTAAAGCCATAACTATTGCAAATTGATCTTGCTCGCCGGCAGGTATCTCACTTATATATTCGCAGGCATATTTTTTGAACTCGGAGAATTGTGACTGGTAGCATAGTATTCGGTACTTGCTCATATTATTTCCCTGGCTTTCTCGCTGAGTAAGTGAATATGACAAGCACCCCTTTTTTATTTACCGCGTGTACGTGTGGGCTTGCATGATGGTTCGGCTGGCCGGGGCCGGTTAACTCAGGATGTCCGTCCGGATGGTCAAATACGTAGAAAGAGTCATCCTTACTCTCTCGCCCAAGTGAGGTGACGCCGCGCTGCTTTAAGCACGCGCAATTCACTCCGCGACTGCTGGGATTGAGTCGATCCATTTTTATCTCCTTGCCACTTTTATTCACCCGTGGGACCTGAGCATGTTGTTGTGCTTTTTGCATCGCACTCCTACGATTTTTTGTGGCAATGACCGTCTCTAAACCAAGCGGATCGATCCACTCCACCGGGTTTGGTGAATATGCATACAGGTTCAGCCCACCCGAATACCCAATCGGATCCTTGCTGATGAAGCGTCCGACACTCGGATCATAGTACCGGTGGCGGTTGTAGTGCAGGCCTGTCTCGTGGTCGTGGTACTGGCCCTGGAATCGGATCGGGTTGGTTAGGCCGATCTGTTGGGCGAACTCCGAGCGCTGTTCCTCTACCTCACCCCATGCTTTGTATTGGGCGCTCCACGCGTTGTTTCCGTGTTGATCGGTGAGTTCTTGGGGGGTGCCGAGGTGGTCGCATTGGTACCAGGCGAGTGCGTCGATCGGTAGCGCTTTGGGTTTATAGGTCCAGAGCGGGTCTTCTTTGATGTTGTAGCGGCCGGTGTAGGTTGGCTGGCTGACAAGACGAATCGTTTCGTGGCGGATGGCTTGGGCTACCGGGACGAAGGTCCCGGGTTCGTGGATGTAGTGGACCGTGCGGCCGAGTGCGCCGGCGTAGGGCGGAGGACTACTTTCCCAAGCGAGGTTATCGCCGTCCCAGCCGTACAAGGTAAAACCGCAGCCCAACTCGCGCTCCTTGCGGGCGTGATCGTTTTCGTTCCAGCCGGTGCCGGCTGCTGGGCGCGGCCGGTAGTGCGCTTTTGAGAGTTTATAGAGGCGACGTCCGAGGGGGTCGTAGCCGAAGTCGACGGTAAGGCGCGGATCGCAGAAGTGTACGAGACGATCAAAGAGGTCCCAGTGCAATTCGCTGCGCAGGCCGTTGGTCCAGCGCTCGGTCTGGTTGCCGCGTTCGTCGTATTCGTAGTGGTTGCCAGCGTAGTCGCGCAGCAGGTTGTCGATCAGGTTGTGGCGGATCGGTTCGGCGTCGAGTGGCCGTCGGACGGGCGAGGCGCTGTCGTTTAGCAGGTTGCTTGCAGGGTCGAAGGCGAAGGTTTCCACGCCCAGGCGGCTCGTTGCGGCGAGCAGGCGGCTGACGGGATCGTAGCGATAGGAAAGCGGGCCGCGGCGGCCGTCGTTGATGTCGGTGAGCTGTCCGGCGGCGTCGTAGGTGTAGGCGCGTTTTATGAGCGTGGATTTGTCGTCTGCTCGGCCCAGCAGTTGTTCTTGAAGGCGTCCCGCTGGGTCCCAGCTTTGGGTTTGCAGCAGTTGATTTCCCTGATGACGGGCTACTTCGCGATGCAGGTCGTCGCGCTCGTAGCTGAGCAGTTCGTGCTCGTCGAGCTTGAGGCCGAGCAGATGGCCACTGCCGTAGGTGAGCCAGCTGACGCGGTGGCCGTCGGGGCGGATAGTCGCGACGCGGTTGTTGAGCGCGTCATACTCGTGCTGCCAGACCGCAACCAGTGGTTTATCCAGATTTGAATAATGCTGATGCTCGCGCAGCAAGTTGCCAGCCGGATCGTGGAACCATTGCAAACGACTCACGGCGTTGGTCGCCATGACCAGATTTCCGTTGCCGTCGTAGGCAAAGGTTTCACTTTGGGACTGTTCGCCCAGTGTGGAGCGGCGTTCGGTGAGACGGCCCATGGGATCGAAGGTCAGCGCGATCGTGCGTTGGCCGTTAACTGTTTGAGCGAGCCGTCCTGTTTCGGGATCGTATTGATAGCGAGTCGAACGACCGTCGAAACCTCTCTCTTCCAGCAGCCTGCCCACCGGGTCGTAGTGAAAGTACGCGCGGCGTTCGCTTTCGTTTTCCAGCGAAACGAGGCGGCCAAGTTTGTCCCAGCGGTAGCGCAAGGTTTGTTCGGCGGCGTCGACGCGTTCGGCGATAAAGCCTGCAGTGCTGTAGCGCCAGGTGGTGCAGCGCTCCAAACCATCCGAGTGCGCCAGCAAACGACCTTCGGCGTCTCGATTGAAACGTTCTTCGGTTTTGTCGGGGTGCTTGATAAGCACCAGTTGACCGGCTTTGTATTCGTACGTTGAGCTGTGCCCAGCCGGGTCGGTGAAGCGGACCATCTGGCCGCGTTCGTCGTAGTCCCACGCGCTTACTTTGCCGGAACAATCTGTGTACTTAACGAGTTGTCCGGCGTCGTTGTAGGCCAACGATTTGGTGTTGCCGTTCGCGTCCTTGATCGCTGTAGGAAGGCCAAAGGTGTTGTAGGCGTATTCAGTGACGTTCTCTAGTGGATCGGTCGCTTCAACAAGATTTCCGAGAAGGTCGTAATCCCGTTTCCACAACCCGCCTTCGCCGTCGCTGATCTTGATCAACTGGCTTTTATCGTCGTAGGCGTAATGCATCACGCTGTGGTCAGCGCGAGTGTGTTCCGTCAGGTTGCTCAGCTTGTCGTAGCGATAGCGGTCGGTGCCGCCATCGGTGTGGACATGGCGAATGATGTTTTTCGCCGCATCACGGAAGAACCACTCGGAACGGCCGTCGGCATGGCGAATGCGATACGTGTAACCCAGGCTGTCGTAGTAGTGCCAGGTTTCGTGGCCGAGGGCGTCAGTGACGTAGGTCAGGCGGATGTTCTCATCCCACGCCAGACGCGTATCAAAGCTGCCGTCATCCGCCCATTCACGCACGGCTTTGGCGTCGGGACCAAAGCCCTGCCATTGAAGGTTCAAACCACGATTAGTGCGGTCGGTGTAGCGAGTAATCAGATGGTCTTGATACTCATAACGCCACGCAGCGCCATTCTCGTCCTGAGCCAGAACAAGATCGCCATAATCGTCGTATTGATAGGCGCACAATTGGCGTTTGACGTCGGCATCACGAATTTCCCAGAGGCCGGTCAGCCGCCCCTGATCGTCGATCAACGTGCCAAGGCGCAGATGGACTTTGTTGACGTCCTTTTCCGAGTAAGTGACCAGCTCGCAAAGCACTGAATGCTCACCGTGCCGATGCTCGTGATGCAGCATCACCCCGGCGCCATTGGGCAGCACCTTGTTGATCAGAACAAACCGCTGCCCCCGACGAACGTAGG
>DASVUK010000111.1:0-123548 GCA_036387095.1 Pseudomonas sp. | reverse complement strand
ATGTCGACCTCCCAGGTTGCGCATTACAGTGATGAATGATTGTTCAGACCCATTTAGTTATGGGCGCCACGATCAATAGTTAGCGGGCTAATAAAATAAATTTGGCGTCAAAAGATAACTTTAAAAGCCGGCTTTAGTTAGCTCATCCCGCGCCGATATTCAAAACATACTCCACTGTTCTGGTTCGCTGAGGTGCGTCATGTTCAATAACGGTTTAAAAAACGAACTGACGGCCAGGACGGCCGAAGTGGCAGGATTCAAAGGACTGATTGCGGCGCTTGAGCGTTCCATGGCGGTTGTCGAGTTCGACCTTGACGGTAAAGTGCTGCGCGGCAACGACAACTTCCTCCAGCTCATGGGCTATCGTGCAGATGAGCTGGCAAGTAAGTCCCACAAGGATTTCTGTTCGCCCGCCTTGATCCGTAGCAGGGAATACAGCGATTTCTGGGCGCAGCTTCGTTCCGGAAAATTCGTATCCGGCACCTTTCAGCGCATCAACAGCCGCGGTCAAAGCCTCTGGCTGGAGGCCAGCTACAACCCGGTAATGGATGAGCAGGGCAAGACGTTCAAAGTGGTTAAATATGCCTTGGACGTCACTGCCAAAGTGGGCCAGGAAGCAGAAACGCAAGGTAAATTGACGGCCCTTGACCGGGCCATGGCGGTGATCGAATTTGATCTGAACGGCAATGTCCTGGTCGCCAACGACAATTTCCTGCAGGTCATGGGCTACGGGTTGGCTGAGCTCAAAGGCAAGCAACACCGGATTTTTTGCGAACCGAGTCTGGTCAATAGCGCCGAATACACCGATTTCTGGCGGCGTCTGAATGCTGGCGAATTTTTCAGCGGGCAATTCAAGCGGCTGGCAAAACACGGTCGCGTGGTCTGGCTGGAAGCGACCTATAACCCGGTCTACGATGCGGATGGCAAACTTTACAAGATCGTGAAATTCGCCAGTGACATCAGCGAACGAGTGGAGAAATTCGAGTCCGATTCACGGGGCGCTTCACGCGCCTATCATATTTCTGCCGAAACAGAAAAAGTTGCTGAACAAGGCGCGCAAGTCATTCAGGAAACCGCCCGGGAAATGCGCCAGATTGCCGACAATATCGGTATTTCCGCACGACTGGTTGGCCAACTGGGTAACCGCTCCGAGCAGATTACCGCGATCGTCAATACCATCCGCGGTATTGCTGATCAGACCAACTTGCTGGCACTCAATGCCGCGATCGAAGCAGCGCGGGCCGGAGATCAGGGCAGGGGATTTGCGGTAGTGGCCGATGAAGTCAGGCAACTGGCGGGACGCACCAGCCGTTCGACGGCAGAAATTGCCGAGATGATTGGCATGATCCTGACTGAAACCCGCGACGCAGTGGCCAGCATGAATGCCACTCAGGAAGGCGCGCAGCGGGGTGTCGGCCTTGCAGATCAGGCCGGCACAGTGATTGTCCAGATCCGCACAGGCACCAGCGATGCCGTCGAAGCGGTGAGCATGTTTGCTTCCACTCTGGACGAGTCGGATGTGATACCCAAGTCTGCGGTGGGCTGGATGGGCTAACAAACTCGTCAGCCCCGTCCCGATCGGTGCCCTGCCTAGGCAGGCAGGGCACGTCTCACGTCAACGCCCCTGTCTGGATGATCAGTCGCCTCGAACGTGACCATCCATCCGGCACGCCATCACCCGCAATGAATTTTCCAAACGGCCGGTACTCCTTCTTATAACAACTAAAGAAGCGCTACCGCGTAAGCACGTCTTGCGTGAACTACGAACTGCCAGGAAGTATTTATGACCTCTCTTCAAATACCGACAGAGACTGCTTTCTCTCAGCCGCACGGAGCCGCGCAGGGCTTTTACAAGCAAACCTACGATGCGCTAATGCACAGCACGGCGTCGCAGGGTGATCCTCAGGCGGCTGCTTTTTTACGCCAGCAGCTTCACTTGGCCCAGCTGCAACCCTGCGATCTCCCGGATCAACCGGAGCATCTTGAGCAATGGATAGCGCAGGGGGTTGGCAAAGTTGCCGAGCAATATTCGACCTACCTTGAGCAGCGTCGTGGGGGAGCGCCCCGGCGGTTTTTTTCCAACAAGGCCCATGCCATGTATTTCCTGCAGCATGTGGCTCCGACCAAAAAGGTCGACGGCGCATGGCTGTACGCGCTGCTGCCCCATTGGGCTGATTATCGTTTTCACGGGCTGATCCGCACCTATCTCGAAGAGCTGGGTGATGGCGATCCGGCGCTCAATCACGTGTCGTTGTTCCAGAAACTGCTGGCGGACCTTGAATGCGACCTGACTGACGGGCTGGATGACGACGCCTGGTTGCAAGGGGCTATCCAGCTGGCGCTGGGGAATCAGGCCGGGCAATTTCTGCCGGAAGTCATCGGCTACAACCTGGGCTATGAGCAACTTCCGCTGCACTTGCTGATCACCTCGTTCGAGCTCAATGAGTTGGGCATTGATCCTTACTATTTCACGCTGCACATCACCATCGACAATGCCAGCACCGGCCATGCGCGCAAGGCTGCCCAAAGCGTGCTGGCCTTGTTGCCCTTGGGTGAGCAACGCGAAGAATTCTACCGGCGCATTGCCAACGGCTATCGGCTTAACGAACTGGGTATGGGCGCTACGGCGGTGATCCAGTCGTTTGACCTGGAGCAGGAATTGATCGGCATGCTCGAACGCAAGCGCACCTTTGGCCAGCATATGCATTCGGACTATTGCCGCCTGGATGGCAAGACGGTCAACCAGTGGCTTGCCGAGCCGGATCAGATGGGCGAATTCCTGGCGGTGCTGGAGCATCGCGGCTGGATCAAACGCCATCAGGACCCGACCGAAAGTCGTTTCTGGCAGCTGATCGACGGCGCAGGGGCGGCAATGTTCGGCGTCTTCAATGCCTATGAAAAACAGGTGCTACGCGACTGGATCGCCGGCGACTGGTCAGCCACGGCCGTTCACGGGGCGTCCAGCAAGCGGACGCCAGATGCATTTCGGGCCCGATTCCGGTCTGCTCCGCGCAGTGATGGCCTGCGTTCGGCTGATCAGCACACACGTCTTGAAGACATTGATCCCGATGTCAGCGGCCTGTTGGCAGACCTCAAAAATGCGTCGCTGCCGCGCAAGATGCAGGCGTTGATCGAGCGGATGTCGCCAGCGCGGCATGCAACCCCCGCCGGACTGTTTGCGACCCGGCGCTTTGTCGAAACCATGGCTGAGCGCTTGACGGGAGAACAGGCATGAACCCGGGTCAAGCGTTAGGCAGGGAGATGTCAGAGGCACCTCAAGCGCTCCCTTGCTCCACTGCGCTGGTGGAACTCGGGCGCAGGCTGGTGGCCGATGATTATCGATTTATCACTCCGACGCCCTTGACGCATCAGCGGGTGAATGAGCGCGCCGCCAACCAGACGGCGGCGTCGTTGCGAGATGTGTTCGGCTGGAGTCGGCCTTTTCCTCCCTCGTTGTTGCCTGCTGAGGAACTGGCCGAGCTGACAGCCGCCGGCATTGTTGCTCCCCATGAGCAAGGCTTCATCAGCCGGGTCAGGTGGTCGAGCCTGGGGGATTTGACCTTGGTTCATTCGGCTTTTCCAACCACCGAAGAGGACTCCGTGTTTTTCGGCCCGGACACTTATCGCTTTGCTCAGTCGATCCGCGATCAGTTGAGCAAAACCTTTGCCCCCATCAAACGCGCCGTGGATATCGGTTGTGGCAGCGGCGCTGGAGCCTTGGTGATTGCCAGTGCTCATCCACACGCCCAGGTATTGGCCGTGGATATCAATCCCAAGGCACTGCACTTCGCCAGGGTTAATGCCGAGGTGGCGGGGCGCGACAACGTCGAATGCCTGGAAAGCGACATTCTTCAAGGGGTGCAGGGCCAGCTGGATCTGATCGTCGCCAACCCGCCTTATATGAAGGACGCTCGCCATCGTGCCTACCGCCACGGTGGCGACGCCTTGGGCGCTGACTTGTCGGTGAGGATCCTGCGCGAGTCGTTACCGCGTCTGTCGGCGGGTGGCGCGCTGGTGTTGTACACCGGAGTGGCCATCCTGGAGGGTGTTGACCCGTTTTTCGCAGCCGTTGCTGCGGATATCGCCGGCCCGTCGTGGGCATGGACGTACCGCGAGCTGGATCCCGATGTCTTCGGTGAGGAACTGCTCGAAGACGGTTACCAGGAGGTGGAGCGTATTGCCGCAGTGGAGTTGGTGGTGCGCAGAATCTGATAGCCAAAAAAGAAGCCCGGTCTTTTGACCGGGCTTTTGCGTTGCTGACGATCAGGTTGCGGGGCTTCAGGGATCAAGCCTGCGAGATCCGATCCGTCGCCATCACGCGATGCTATAGCCGTCGAACGCTTTCTGTTGCTGCAATGCGCTAATGATGTTCTTGCGGGTTACCGGCAACTCGTTGCCTTCGTTGTCCACGAACGTTTCGTTCTGCAGTTCCGCTTCATCGCCGTCGCCTACGAATGCGAAGCCGAGAAACTCCAGGGCTTCACGGTCGACATTCAGCTTGGAGCGCGGCGTGCGCATGGGCAGGCTCACGCTGACGCCGTCCTTGCTGATGGAAAACACTTCGGCGTCCTTTTTTGCCCGGGCTGTTTTGCTTTTGCCGGGACTCGGGTTGCTGATTGCCTGGTGAGTCTGATTAAGGACCTTGAGTGCCAGGCTGTACACCAACTCCTGAAACGCCGGATCGTCTTTATAGCTGAACAGGATGCGGCTGATGGAGAACCGCGTGCTCAAGTCGGCCAAGGCTGCGCTGTCGGAGGCTTCAGCATCTTTGAGTTGCTTGAGCTCGCCCATGAGCTCGTAGGCCTTGTCGTCATCAAGAGTGTCCTGAGCCTGCCGGATCGAGGCACGCAGCTGGCGAATCTGGTCGCTTTCCTTGGCGCTCTGGAAGGTGTCGAGGACCATTTCGCTGATGATCTTGGCCTGAGGCACGTGCTTGGAAAGACTGATGGCGTCTTCGTAAGCCAGCTTGGAAGAGGTCACGGCGTGGTCTGTATGGGAATCAGGCATTGAATTTCACTATTTCGTTAACCGGGTTTGAGGCACGAAAGGCATTGCGCTTTTCGGGGCGCCTAATCTAGTGGACGAGCGAGCGGTTGTCACGACCCAATAGGCTGGCGACGGTTTCAGGCACGTAATCCTTGGACGAGACAGCGTATCAGCGATGGATTTACACTTTTATCCCGCCCACCGGTGATCCTTGGCTTGTTTTCTTGCTCCGTCCTGTTGATCATCGCGCTCACGGCTATTTGGTAAAGAGATAAGTGACATGAGTATTGGACTGACTGAAGAAGACATGCGCCGAGCGCTGGGCCTGGACGAGCCGGCCAAACCCGCCGGGCAACCTGAACCGGAAATCGAATTCGATCTGGATCCAACCCCGATTCCTGAGCCTGAGCCCGAGTTTGTCATCGTGGCACCCGCGCCCGACGTCACGCCTGCGGCCCCGCGTCCAAAAGCCAAGCGTGTATCGCCGGCGCTTCGGGTGACGTTGCGTTGCACCAAGGTTTTCGAAGGCGAAGAAACACTGTTCGTGTACGACGCCAAGACATTGAGCACCTTTGATGCCGAGCAGGAAGCAAAGAAGGCGGCTGCCAAAGAAAAATTCAAGTATTTCGAGGTGATATCGGTCAAGCGCGTCGAGTGAGTATTGACCCCCGCAGAGGCGAATGGCTTCGCGAAAGGGCCGGTACAGACGCCGCAGTCGGTTTGCCTGTAGCGACGTTTCGCGGATAAATCCGCCCCTGCAGGAGGGATGAACGGCCGTGCTACGCAGCGATCATGCCTTTTGTAACGCTGCGGTGATGGCTTCGTTGAACGCCGGAATGTCATCCGGATTGCGCGAGGTGATCAACGTCCAGCCATTGGCCCCGCACGTTTTGACCTGAGCATCGACCCAGCCTGCCGCTTTGGCATTGATCAAATCGGTGCGCAGGCTCGGGTAGGATGTCAGGGTTTTACCCTCGATCACCCCGGCGTCAATCAGCAACCATGGCCCGTGGCAGATGGCAGCCACGATTTTTCCTGCCTTGGCGAATTCATTGACCAGCCGCTGGGCATCCTTGTCCTGGCGCAGCGTGTCGGCATTCACGGTTCCGCCGGGAATAACCAGAGCGTCGAAATCGCTAGCCGAAAGGCCGGAAATTCTGCCGTCCGATTCCACGGTTCGATCTTTCTCCGTGTCCTGCATGAACGTCTGTACTGTGCCGCCCTCGATGGACGCATGGGTCGCCGTGGCGCCGTGGCCACGTAAGGCTTCCAGAGGTTTGAGCAACTCGTCGCGCTCGATCCCGGTATTCGCCGTTATGAACAGGACGTTCTTGCCTTGCAATTGGGTTGTCATTGTCGGTTCCTCCACTCGTCAATATCTGAGCCGCAGGTTCTGCCATGCGGCCTTGAGAATGGGAGGGCTTGCCGGCAACGAAAGTTCAGCCCGATTGTTAGCGAACCTCAGGACTCTACGGGCGCGTAGTAACCGCCTACCGCCGGAGGCTGCACCAACGTTGCGGTTTTTCCCGGTGTCATCGGCTCTTTGGTATCGCCGCTAATCATGCCCACCACCTCGCCGTTGTCCAGTAGCGCCCACGCGGCCACGGGATGGATGTAGAGCTTGCCTGAGTGGCCGTCCTTGTGAATGTAGTTCCAACCCGTGCATGGGCTGATTTGCACTATTTTTGCGGTCATGACAATGCCCTCTCAAGTGAGTACAGATCGAGCCTAGCAGGTGTTTGCGCCAAGCGGATCAGCCAATAGAACCGGATTGTGAGGGGGTGACCCGTGTGATGCGCTGCGCCGGTTGATCGTCTAGGATGCGGTCCTGAAAAAAAGAGCGCACCCCATGCAAGAGCTGTTGAACGAGATACTGGATGAAGTACGGCCTCTGATCGGCCAGGGCAAGGTGGCGAACTACATTCCCGCCTTGGGTGACGTTCCCCCCCATCAGCTCGGTATCGCGGTCTACAGCAATGAGGGCCAGTTGCACTATGCCGGGGACGCCACGACGCGATTCTCGATCCAGAGTATTTCCAAGGTGTTCAGCCTGGTGCAGGCCATCGGACATTCCGGGGAAGATATCTGGCAGCGTCTGGGCCATGAACCCTCCGGTCAGCCGTTCAATTCCCTGGTGCAGCTGGAATTCGAGCGGGGCAGGCCGCGTAACCCCTTTATCAATGCTGGCGCGCTGGTGATCTGCGACATCAATCAGGGCCGATTTGCCGCACCTTCGTTGTCGCTGCGCGACTTCGTGCGGCGTTTATGCGCCAACCCCGAAGTGATTTCCGATGCCAAGGTCGCCGAGTCCGAATACCAGCATCGTTCACGCAATGCCGCAGCGGCTTATTTAATGAAGTCATTCGATAACTTCCATAACGACGTGGAAGACGTCCTGCGCAGCTATTTTCACCATTGCGCGTTGAGCATGAGCTGCGTCGACCTGGCCCGGGCTTTCGGCTTCCTCGCCAATCAGGGTTATTGCGTGCACAGCGGCCAGCAGATCCTCTCGGCGCGACAGACCAAGCAACTGAACTCGATCATGGCAACAAGCGGCCTGTACGACGAAGCCGGTAACTTTGCCTATCGCGTCGGCCTGCCGGGCAAGAGCGGGGTGGGCGGCGGAATCGTGGCGGTGGTACCGGGCCGTTTCTCGGTGTGCGTCTGGTCCCCGGAACTTAATCGCGCTGGCAATTCACTTGCGGGCATGGCGGCGCTGGAAAAGCTCAGTGAGCGGATCGAATGGTCGGTGTTCTGAAGACAGGACTCAATCAAACAAGATATTCCCGAGTATTCCCGTCCCGGCGCTGGTCTACTGGGTTCACATCAGTCAAGGCCACGCCTGACTGCATCCTTCTTACGACGCCAGGGAAAGCATGGACCTGAATCGATCAAACCGGCTGTTTTTCGAGTCGCAGCGCTTTAGCCTGAAAGCCATTAGACCCGTGCTGGTCGTCGCCGCGGCGCTGTTGCTCAGTGCCTGCGCCACTCAGCGCAGCGAGGAAGGGCCCGAGCTGACACCCGGCCAAATCCGCACCCAAATCCTGCGTCTGATGCCCGCGCAAGTGGTGGACCGCGATGGCTGGGCTGCGGACATACAAGCCGCGTTTACCTCACAGGACATAGCCCCCACAACCCAGAACATTTGTTCGGTGCTGGCGGTGGCTGAGCAGGAATCAACCTTTCAGGTTGATCCGCCGGTGCCGGGGCTGGGCAAGATCGCTCGCAACGAGATCGACCGCCGCGCCGCACGCTTGCACATTCCGGGCATGTTGATCAGTACCGCCTTGCAGATTCGCTCACCTGACGGCAAGTCGTACGCCACGCGCCTGGAAGCCGCACGCACCGAGAAGCAGCTCAGCGCCATTTTTGATGATTTCATCGGCATGGTGCCCATGGGGCAGACCTTGTTTGGCAACTTCAACCCGGTGCATACCGGCGGACCCATGCAGGTCAGTATCGCGTTTGCCGAAAAACAGGCCAAAAGCTATCCCTATCCGGTGACCGGGACGATCCGTCAGGAAGTGTTCAGCCGCCGGGGCGGGATGTATTTCGGAATTGCGCATTTGCTGGGGTATCCAGCGAATTATCCAGCGCCCCTTTACCGCTTTGCCGACTTCAACGCCGGTTGGTACGCCAGCCGCAACGCAGCCTTTCAAAGTGCGGTCAGTCAGGCGACAGGAATCAAACTGGAGCTCGATGGGGACCTGATTCGATACGACTCCACATCACCCAGTGCCACCGAGCTGGCCGTACGTACCCTTGGCAAGCGTCTGGACATGAATAATTCGGCAATTTTCAGCCAGCTAAAACAAGGCGATACGCTGGAATTCGAAGAGACCAAGCTGTATGAACGGGTGTTCGCCCTGGCCGACCGGGCAGCCGGCAAGCCGCTGGCTCGGGCAATCCTGCCGGGCATCACCCTGCAAAGTCCGAAGATCACCCGCAAGCTCACCACGGCCTGGTTTGCCCAGCGAGTCGATGATCGGCGGGAGCGATGTGTTCAGAGGGGTGCAGCGGGGAACTAGGGTAATTCTTCCCATTTGACATTGATCAGCTGAGCGCGCTCGGCGTGCTGTTTCAACGCCTCCAGCTCGGTACGCAGGCCCGCCAGGTTGTGCTGCACGCCAATTCGCGCGTGCAGGCAAGCATAAAACCATGCGTCGGAATCATTCATCGTGGTATCGGGCTGTACGAAAATCCTTCGCTCCCCCTTGAAGACGTATCGAATTTCAAAATGTCGGCCGCTCGCCATAGGTCTGCTATCTCTGTGGTGATAGCGCTATGACATTGATGGCATACAGCCAGTTCCCTTGTCCGGGCTTTTTCGGCTCAAAGGTCGCCTGACCAGGCCTTGAGACGCTCCAGCGTCGACGGATCGGGTACCCCGTCAAAAAAGATGGCCAGTAAATCCTGAAAAATACGCCGCTGCGGATCAGCCATGGCGAAAAGGGTCATGCTCGAATGCAGTTTCATATCATCCGGCGAGCCGAATATCTGCCGTGCAGTGCGTTGTATCAAGGGCTCGATGATCTGGGCACACTGCTCCAGGCGAGGGCCCAACACCGGGTGCTGCAGATAAGCACGGGCTTCTTCGAGACAGGTTATGGCGTAGAACTTCGCCGTTTCGCTGTGCCCCAGCCCTTGGATCTGCGGGAATACAAACCACATCCAGTGACTCCGTTTCTGGCCCGCCCGTAGTTCCTGGAGGACGTGTTCGAAAATGGGTTCCTGAGCGTCGACGAAACGTTGCAGGTTGTAGGGATCACACATGACGCACCTCCCGACAGGCGCAGAATTAGGACGTGTGGCGCTGGCCCACGGCTTTATGATGTCTGAGTCTAGCCGCTGAACCTCGGCGCTGTGTCGGGTTCGATAGGTGTTCATCTCTTCGTTTCATTCTCAGGGCCTTCTTGCGCATGCCTGTTGTCAGCCGTTTTGCCGCTTTTTTCTCTCAGGCACGCCGCGCCCTGGATCTGGTCTGGACCACTTCTCGAGGATTATCGCTGGGGCTGGTGATTGCCACGTTGCTTGCTGGCGTGTTGCCTGCGCTGGCCGCCTGGCTGGGCCAGCGCATCGTTGACGCGGTAGTGGCGGCGATGCAGTTGCATGCAGATACGGGCAATGCGCCGTTGTGGCCTGTGCTGCGTTATGTGCTGATGGAGGCGGGCGTGCTGGCGTTACTGGCCGGCACCCAACGGGCCCTGTCGGTGCAGCAGTCACTGTTGCGGGTGCAACTGGGGCAAAAGGTCAACACGTTGATCCTTGAAAAAGCGCAAACCTTATCGCTGATCCAGTTCGAAGATTCGGAGTTCTACGACAAGCTGGTGCGGGTCCGCCGGGAAGCGTCGACCCGACCGTTGGCGCTGGTAACCAAATCCTTGGGCCTGACTCAGAACCTGATATCCCTGATCAGCTTCGCCGTCTTGCTGATACATTTTTCGCCCTGGGCGCTGGTGATTCTGGTGCTCGGTGCCTTGCCGGTATTTTTCGCCGAGGCGCATTTTTCCGGTGATGCGTTCCGCCTGTTCACCCGTCGCGCCCCGGAAAGCCGCCAGCAGAACTACATCGAAACACTGCTTTCCCATGAAACCTATATCAAGGAGGTCAAGCTGTTTGGCTTCGGCCCTTTGTTGTTGCAGCGTTATCGGGACACCTTCGCCCGGCTGTACGCAGAAGACCGCCGCTTGACCTTGCGCCGTGACGGCTGGGGGTTTTTATTGGGATTGCTGGGCACTGCGGCGTTTTATCTGGCTTATGCCTGGGTAGTGGTGGATGCGGTGCATGGGCTGATCACTCTCGGACAGATGACGATGTATCTGGTGTTGTTCAAGCAGGGACAAAGCGCGGTGAGCAGCAGTTTGAGTGCCATCAGCGGACTTTACGAAGATGGCCTTTATCTGGCCGACCTTTATGAATACCTCGGCCAACCGGTGACCGTTGAAATCGGTGGCGTCACTGAGGGTGTATCGCCCGGCGATGGTTTGCGCTTTGAGGGCGTGAGTTTCACCTATCCCGGTTCCAGCCATACGACTCTGGAAAACATCGACCTGCATCTCGCACCTGGCCGCAGCGTTGCGCTGGTGGGCGAAAACGGTTCGGGCAAAACCACCCTGATCAAGCTGCTGACCCGGCTGTATCGGCCGGATCAAGGGCGCATTCTCCTTGATGGCAGCGATCTCAACGGGTGGAACGAAGACGCATTGCGGCGACGCATCGGGGTCATTTTTCAGGACTACATCCGCTATCAGTTCATTGTTGGCGAGAACCTGGGCGTTGGCGATATCGATGCCTTTGGCGAGGAGCAGCGCTGGCGCGACGCAGCGAGCCAGGGCATGGCGGCGCCGTTTATCGAGCAGTTGGACAAGGGGTACGCGACACAGTTGGGCCGCTGGTTCGCCGGTGGCCAGGAGCTGTCCGGCGGGCAATGGCAGAAGATCGCGCTGTCCCGGGCGTATATGCGCCGCAATGCAGACATCCTGATCCTCGACGAGCCCACGGCGGCCCTGGATGCGGGCGCCGAAGCAGCCGTGTTCGAGCACTTTCGCGAGTACGCCAAGAGTCGTATGACCCTGTTGATTTCCCATCGGTTTTCCAGCGTGCGTAACGCCGATCACATCGTGGTGCTGGATCAGGGGAGGGTGTTGGAGCGAGGCGATCATGCCAGCCTTGTGGCGGCAGGTGGGCGCTATGCCACGCTCTTCGATGTGCAGGCGCGAGGGTATCGCTGAGCCCGGCAAGCAAGGATGCCAGGCCTGTGGAGAACCCCTTATCCCGGCAAAAATCAACCATTAACTGATCCACATCAGGTGTGGTTTGCGCAGGCACTGCTATACCTCTAGGCGTATTGACCGACGCGTCAGGGGTTAACCCTGCACGGACGGTCAGGTTTTGCTCAGGTTTCCGTGTCGAAGCGATCACGAGTGAGCGATATCCCTAATGTCCGTCTTGATGGAAGGAGTGATATCTGTGAAAGCGCTCGTTTACCAAGGGCCAGGCGAAAAAGCCTGGGTCGATAAAGCCGATCCAGGCATTGAAAAGCCTACCGACGCGGTGGTGCGCATCCTGCACACCACGATCTGCGGCACCGATTTGCATATCCTCAAGGGCGATGTCCCTGCTGTGACTGCGGGGCGAACCCTGGGGCACGAAGGCGTAGGGGTGATCGAACAAGTCGGTTCGGCGGTACGCAATTTCAAGAAAGGCGATCACGTGTTGATCTCCTGTGTCACCTCATGTGGCAGCTGTGCCAATTGCAAGCGTCAACTCTATTCCCACTGCGCCGACGGCGGCTGGATTCTCGGCCATTTGATCGACGGCACCCAGGCCGAACAGGTGCGCATTCCCCACGCCGACAATAGCCTGTACCCCATTCCTGCCGGTGCCGATGAACAGGCGCTAGTGATGCTCAGCGATATTCTGCCCACCGGTTTCGAAATCGGCGTGCTGTCGGGCAAGGTCAAGCCCGGCGATGCGGTAGTGATCGTCGGCGCCGGACCCATTGGCATGGCGGCGCTGCTGACAGCGCAGTTCTATTCACCAGGCATGGTGATCATGGTCGATGTGGACGCCAATCGACTGGCCGTGGCCACGCAGTTTGGCGCGACCCACACACTCAATCCCGGTCAGGACGATGTGGTGGCGCGAATCTTCGAACTCACCGATGGCATCGGCGCCGATGTGGCCATTGAGGCCGTGGGCATTCCCGCGTCGTTTGACACCTGCCAGCAAATCATCGCCCCCGGTGGCCACATCGCCAACGTCGGCGTGCATGGCAAGAGTGTCGAGTTGCATCTGGAGAAACTCTGGATCCAGAACATCAATATTTCTACCGGGCTGGTCAACACCAACACCACGCCGATGCTGATGAAAACGGTGCAGGCCGGGAAGATCGAGCCTGGCAAACTCATCACCCACCGCTTCAACCTCGCCGAGATCATTCAAGCCTACGAGGTCTTCGGTAACGCAGCCAAGGAAAAGGCCATCAAGGTCATCTTGTCTTCCTAGGCCAGTGTTCCTGCCTCTGCGGCAGCATGGGCCTGCCGTTTCACGGACATCCGTGGTCAATCGAACCCTAAGGAAAAGTGGATGCACGTCCAATTCAAGCAGCAGTGGATCAAGTACGCAGCAGTCGGCGTGGTGGTTGTCGGTTTGGGAGTCTGGATTTGGACAGTGTTGCACCCCAGCGGGTTGGGGGACGGCTTTGCCAGTGGTAACGGCCGTATCGAGGCCACCGAAATTGATGTCGCCACCAAACTGGCCGGGCGCATTCTGACGATCGATGTGGACGAAGGTGACTTTGTCCAGCCGGGTCAGGTCATCGCCACCATGGATGTCCAGGTGCTGGATGCCCAGCTCAAGCAGGCCAAGGCTCAGGTACGGCAGGCCGACAACGCCGTGTTGACGGCCGAGGCTGTGGTTGAGCAACGCGAAAACGAAAAGAATGCGGCCGAGGCTGAAGTCAATCAACGTATTGCCGAGCTGACCGCTGCGCAGAAGCGCTACGGCCGCACCGACCAATTGATCAAATACAACGCCGTGGCCCGTCAGCAACTGGACGATGATCTGGCCGTACAACAAAGCAAACAGGCGGCGGTGGCCTCGGCGCGGGCTCAGGTCTGGTCGGCCAAGGCCGCGATCATTGCGGCAAAGTCCCAGGTCATTGAGGCGCAGTCCACGGTTGAAGCGCTGCAGGCTGGGGTGGATCGCCTGCAGGCCGACATCACCGACAGCCAACTCAAGACCGATCGCCTGGCCCGTGTGCAGTACCGGGTTGCGCAACCCGGCGAGGTATTGGCCGCCGGTGGCAAAGTGCTGAATCTGGTGGATCTCAACGACGTGTACCTGACGTTTTTCCTGCCGACAGGCCAGGCAGGGCGCGTCGCCCTGGGCTCGGATGTGCGGGTGATCCTTGATGCCGCGCCGCAGTATGTCATCCCGGCACAGGTCAGTTATGTCGCCAGCGTCGCCCAGTTCACCCCCAAGACCGTGGAAACCACCAGCGAGCGGGAAAAACTGATGTTTCGTGTCAAGGCACGGATCGACCGCAAGTTGTTGGAAAAACACCTCAATCAGGTCAAGACCGGCTTGCCGGGGATGGCCTGGCTCAAGCTCGATGCCGATGCGCAATGGCCGGCCAATCTTCAGATTAATGTGCCCCAATGACGGCGCCTGTGGTCAACGTCGTCGAGCTTGCCGGAATTGGCCTGCACTATGGCAAGCAGGCCGCGCTGGAGGATGTCACGCTGCAGATTCCCGCCGACTGCATGGTGGGGGTGATCGGACCGGACGGGGTGGGGAAATCCAGCCTGCTTGCGCTGGTGTCCGGTGCGCGCAAGTTGCAACAAGGTACCTTGCACGTATTGGGCGGCGACATGGCCAGTGCGGCACATCGTCGGCAGGTCTGCCCGCGTATCGCCTACATGCCACAGGGTTTGGGCAAGAACCTGTACCCGACCTTGACTGTGTTTGAGAACCTGGATTTTTTCGGACGCTTGTTCGGTCAGGATGCGGCAGAACGCAAACGGCGTATCGATGATCTGGTGCGCAGCACCGGCCTGGAGGGTTTTACTGATCGTCCGGCAGGCAAATTGTCTGGCGGCATGAAGCAAAAACTGGGGTTGTGTTGTGCGCTGATCCACGACCCGGACTTGTTGATCCTCGATGAACCCACCACTGGCGTCGATCCGCTGGCCCGTAATCAGTTCTGGGAACTGATCGCGCGAATTCGCGGCAATCGACCGGGTATGAGTGTGCTGGTTTCCACCGCCTACATGGACGAAGCCCAGCGCTTTGACTGGTTGATCGCTATGGACGCGGGCAAGGTGCTGGACACCGGAACGCCCGCTCAATTATTGACCCGCACCCACAGCGAAAATCTGGAGCAGGCGTTCGTCGCCATGCTCCCTGAAGAAAAACGCCGCGGCCATCACGCGTTGGTCATCCCGCCCCGCCAAACCCAAGGCGCACAAGCCGAAGTGGCGATTGAAGCCCACGGCTTGACCTGTCGCTTCGGGGATTTCGTCGCGGTGGATCACGTGGATTTTCGTATCGAGTGTGGCGAGATCTTCGGTTTTCTCGGCTCCAATGGCTGTGGCAAATCCACCACCATGAAAATGCTCACGGGCCTGCAACCGGCTACGGAGGGCAACGCGCTGTTGTTTGGGCAGCAAGTCGATCCCAAGGACATCGAGACTCGCCGCCGGGTGGGTTATATGTCTCAGGGCTTCTCGCTGTATGGGGAATTGAGCGTCCTACAGAATCTGCAACTGCACGCCCGGTTGTTTCACCTGGACAAGGACAAGCAGGCACCGCGTATCCAGGAAATGCTAGAGCGTTTCGATCTGGTTTCGGTGGCCGACAGCTTGCCCAATGATTTGCCGCTGGGGGTGCGCCAGCGTTTGTCGCTTGCCGTCGCGGTGATTCATCAGCCGGAAGTCTTGATCCTGGATGAACCCACTTCCGGAGTCGATCCGGTGGCTCGGGATAATTTCTGGGAACTGCTGATCCAGTTGTCCAGGGAAGAGGGCGTGACCATCTTCATCTCCACCCACTTCATGAACGAAGCGCTGCGCTGCGACCGGATTTCCATGATGCATGCCGGACGCGTGCTGGACAGCGGCCCGCCGCAAGCATTGATGGCCAAACGCGGTCTGCCAACGTTGGAAGCGACGTTCATTGCCTATCTGGAAGAGGTCGCTGACGCGAAGGGCGCCCCCGATACACCACACGCATCGCAACCCGCTGTCGATACCTCCAGAACTGCGCCGCGCCCGGGCTTCAGCTGGCAGCGCCTGCTCAGTTACAGCCGCCGCGAGGCGATGGAATTGCGGCGTGATCCCTTCCGCGCCACGTTGGCGCTGCTCGGCACCGGGCTGTTGATGCTCATCATGGGCTATGGCATCAACCTGGATGTGGAAAACCTGCGCTATGCGGTCCTCGACCGCGACCAGACGGGGGCGAGCCAGGAGTACATGCTTAATCTTTCCGGGTCGCGGTACTTCATCGAAAAGCCCGCGCTGCATGACTACCAGGAACTGGATCAGCGCCTGCGCAGCGGCGACATCAGCCTGGCGGTGGAAATCCCGCCCGGTTTCGGCCGTGACTTGAAGCGCGGCAGCCATCCCGAAGTGGGATTCTGGGTGGACGGTGCAATGCCGACCCGTGCCGAAACCATCAAGGGCTATGTGGCCGGCATTCATGCCAGCTATTTGCAGCAACGCTTGCTGGAGTCCACCGGCACGACGCAAGAGAGCCCGGTGAACATCGCCTTGCGTTACCGCTATAACCCGGACGTACAAAGCCTGCCAGCGATGGTTCCGGCGGTGATTCCGCTCCTGCTGATGCTGATTCCAGCCATGCTCACCGCCTTGGGCGTGGTGCGGGAAAAGGAGCTGGGATCGATCACTAACCTGTATGTCACCCCGGTGACGCGCCTTGAGTTCCTGTTGGGCAAGCAACTGACGTACATCGCCCTGGGGATGATCAATTTTTTCATCATGCTGGTGTTGGCATTGCTGGTCTTTGACATCGCGGTGAAAGGCAGCCTGATCACCCTGATTATCGGGGCGTTGCTGTACATCATTTGTTCTACCGGCATGGGCCTGCTGATGTCGTCGATTCTTTCCAGCCAGATCGCGGCGATTTTCGGTACGGCGATCATCACACTGTTGCCAGCGATTCAGTTTTCCGGCGTGCTGGACCCGGTTTCGTCCCTGGAGGGCGTCGGCGCGCTGGTGGGCAATATCTACCCCACCAGCCATTTCCTGACCATCAGTCGCGGCGTGTTCTCCAAGGGCCTGGGGATGGCGGATCTCTATGTTTATTTCATTCCCCTGCTGATCGCCATACCGGTGCTGACGTTACTCAGTGCCGCAGGCCTCAAGAAGCAGGAGGTCTGAAATGTCGAGTTTCTCCAATATCCTGCAATTGGGCATCAAGGAGCTACGCAGCCTGTATCACGATCCGGCGTTGCTTCTGTTGATTGTTTTCTCGTTCACGCTGGGCATTTATTCGGCGGCCACCAAGGTGCCCGAGTCACCCCATCGCGCCACCATGGGCGTCATCGATGAGGATCAATCCCAGGCCTCGAACCGGATCATCAATGCCTTCCAGATGCCGTATTTTCTCAAGCCGGTGCCCATTGATTTCACCCGGATTGATCGAGGTATGGATGCCGGGGTGTACACCTTTACCCTGGATATACCGGCGCGCTTCCAGCAGGACCTGCTTGCCGGCCGTCAGCCGACAATCCAGGTCAATGTCGATGCGACCCAGATCAGCCAGGCGTTCACCGGGGCCGGTTACATCCAGCAGATCATCGGCACGGAAGTCGCGGAATTCCTCAAGCACTACCGCAGCGTGACCGTCGATGAGGTCACGGCCGTGGTGCATATGGAGTTCAACCCGAACCTGGTGTCCACCTGGTTCGGCGCCATCAACGAGGTGATCAACCAGATCACCATGCTGTCGATCATCCTCACCGGTGCGGCGCTGATTCGCGAGCGTGAGCACGGGACGATCGAGCATTTGCTGGTGATGCCCATCACCCCTCTGGAAATCATGATCGCCAAGGTCTGGTCCATGGCCCTGGTGGTGCTGGCGGCGGCAGGGTTGTCGATGTTTTTTGTTGTCCAGAAGTGGTTGCAGATTCCGCTGCACGGCTCGTTTGCGTTGTTTCTGGGGGGCGCGGCGCTGCATTTGTTCGCGACAACGTCCATCGGGATTTTCTACGGCACGTTGGCGCGCTCCATGCCGCAATTGGGGCTGTTGATCATCCTGACGTTGATCCCGCTGCAGATTCTGTCCGGCGGCGTCACTCCCCGGGAAAGCATGCCTGTGGCCGTACAAAACATCATGTTGGTGGCGCCCACTACGCATTTTGTGGAGTTGAGCCAGGCGATCCTGTTTCGTGGCGCCGGGCTGTCGATCATCTGGCCCCAATTGCTCGCGCTGCTGGTGATCGGCAGCGTTTTCTTTTTTGTCGCCCTGTCACGTCTGCGCAAGTCACTGAATTAACGGCGGTTGGCGTCATTGCCAACCGCTGTTCGTCGCCCGTCACCGAACCCGTTCGGTTGTGGCGTCTACGCTGCATTTTTTGCCATGGCATTCGAAGCCTTTACAACGTCCCTCTGGAGCCGTCATGTATACCTTCAATCCACTGCTCTCAAGCGCCGACCAGGTGTCGACGCCAACAACCCTCAACCCGTCCCCTCTGAGCACCGGTCCACTGAGCGACGAATTACTCACGCGGATGCATCGCTACTGGAACGCCGCCAATTACCTGTGTGTCGGACAGATTTACCTCAAGGCCAACGCACTGCTGCGCGAACCCTTGAGCGCGCAGCACATCAAGCCTCGTCTGCTGGGGCATTGGGGTACGTCCGCCGGGCAGAACTTCATCTATGTGCATCTGAACCGGTTGATCAGCGAGCAGCATGTGGAAGTGGTCTACATCTCCGGCCCCGGCCATGGTGGACCGACCCTGAACGCCTGCGCCTGGCTGGAAGGCACTTACAGTGATGTACATCCGGACATCACGCCCGATGCCAATGGCATGCTGAGCTTCTTTCGCAGTTTTTCGACGCCGGGTGGCGTGCCCAGCCATTGCGGCCCGCACACGCCCAATTCCCTGCACGAAGGCGGTGAGCTGGGTTATTCCCTGGTGCATGCCTTCGGCGCGGTCTTTGACAACCCGGATCTGCTGGTGGCGTGCGTGATCGGCGACGGCGAAGCGGAAACCTGTCCGCTGGAAGGCAGCTGGAAAAGCATTCGCTTTCTCAATCCGTTGCGCGACGGTGCCGTGCTGCCGATCCTGCACCTCAATGGCTACAAGATTTCCGGCCCGACTGTCGAAGCGCGCACCGACGACGCTGACTTGATTGCCTTGTACCGCGGGCGCGGCTATGAGCCGGTCATTGTGGCCGGTGACGATCTGCCGGGTATGCATCAGCGTTTCGCAGCGGCGCTGGACAGTTGCTACGCTGACATTCGCGATATCCAGCAACGGGGGCGCGAATATGGCGACGTCGCCCGTTCCCGTTGGCCAATGATTATCCTGCGCAGCCCCAAAGGCTGGACCGGTCCGAAAGTTGTGGACGATCTGCCGGTGGAAGGCACGTTTCGCGCTCACCAGGTGCCGCTGGCCAATGTCATTCAAAACCCTGCGCATCTGGTTCAGCTGGAAGCCTGGATGCGCAGCTACTCGCCACAGACCTTGTTCGATGAGGAGGGCGCGCTGGTCCCGGAACTCAAGGCGCTGAACCCGCCTGCCGCATTGCGCATGGGCGCGGTGCCCCACGTCAATGGCGGGCGGGTGCTGACGGCGCTGGACCTGCCGGATTTTGCCAATTACGGCCTTGAAGTGCCCGGCCCTGGCCAGGTGATCGCCGAAGCGCCCCGCAAGCTGGGGGAATACCTGCGCGACGTGATTCGTGCCAACCCGGACAACTTCCGGGTGTTCGGACCGGATGAAACCAACTCCAATCGTTTGAACGCGGTATTCGAGGCCACCGATCGCACCGCTGCCGGGCCGTTGTTGAGCATCGACGATCACATCGCCGCTGACGGTCGGGTGATGGAAGTGCTCAGCGAACACTTGTGCGAAGGCTGGCTGGAAGGCTACCTGCTCACCGGGCGGCATGGCATGTGGTCGACCTATGAAGCGTTCGCCCAAGTGGTGGATTCCATGGTCACCCAGCACGCCAAGTGGTTGCAGCAGAGCCTCGAATTTCCCTGGAGGCGGCCGCTGGCGTCACTCAACGTCTTGCTCACCAGTCACGCCTGGCGCAACGACCACAATGGGTTCAGTCATCAATCCACCGGTTTTGTCGATAACGTCCTGCAGCGCCGTTCCGATGTGGTGCGCATCTACTACCCGCCGGATTCCAACTGCCTGATCAATGTGTTCGATCACTGCCTGCGCAGTCGTAATTACGTCAATGTGGTGACGTGTGGCAAGCAGCCGGACTTCCAGTGGCTGGACTTTCAGGCCGCCCTCAAACACTGCTCCCAAGGCGCTTCGATCTGGAAATTCGCCAGCAATGACGAGGGTGAACCCGATGTGGTCCTCGGTTGCGCCGGGGACGTGCCGACCACCGAGGCGGTGGCGGCGGCCTGGTTGTTGCAAAAGCATGTGCCGGGTATTCGCGTGCGTCTGGTCAACGTGGTCGACCTTGGAACGCTCAGCAGTCCACAGCAACGTCCCCACGGTATGGATCACGTCTCGTTCGAGGCCTTGTTCACCCGAGACGCGCCAGTGATGTTCGCCTTCCATGGCTCGACCTGGGTGATCCATTCCATGGTCCATGGTCGGGCCAACGAAGCTCGCTTCCATGTGCGGGGCTTCTCCGATCAAGGCACCACCACCACCCCGTTCGACATGGTGGTTCTCAACAATATGAGCCGCTATCAGCTGGCACTGGACGCCCTGAGCCATGTACCGCGCCTGCGCCTGCAAAGCCAGGATGCAATCAGCTATCTGGAAGGGCAGTTGCGCGCGCACCACAGCTATATTCGCGAACACTTCGAAGACCTGCCGGAAATTCGCAACTGGAGCTGGACGGCCGATTTCAGCCAGCCTGACAGTCCGCCGCCATTGGCCAAGGGGCACACCCGGGGTCAGACCTTTACCGACGCCTGAACATGAGGATATTCAATGCCGCATCGCGCCTGGCACGACCCTAGCCTCGACACGCTTCGCCAGTTGGCGTTTGACCAGTCAATTCGCTGGTCGAGTCTGAACGATGACATCTGGCGCAGCCTGGACAATGCGTTATGGGAGCTGACCCATAATCCGTGTCTGGTCCTCAATTCGGTATCTGACCAGCGCATCGCCGTGCTGCTGGCGGACAATCACTTTCATGGGCGGGTCGCGCACATTGCGCGGTCCCATGCAGAGATATTGGCCCGGCCTTCCTGGTTCGACGATCACAAACAGGCCAGCCAGTTGGGCTGCGTGGCGTATTTCTCCATGGAGTACATGCTCAGCGAGGCGTTGCCGATCTATTCCGGTGGGCTGGGCAATGTTGCGGGTGATCAGCTCAAGGCGGCGAGTGACCTGGGCGTGCCGGTGGTGGCGGTGGGCATGCTGTGGCAGCACGGTTATTTTCGCCAGGAGATTGGTACCGACGGCGCGCAGCAGCCGTTGTATCCCGTCAATGACACCCGCCAATTGCCGGTGGAACCACTATTACGTCCCGATGGCAGTCTATTGCGACTGGCGTTCGAGCTACCCGGGCTGACGGTATGGCTGCGGGGCTGGCGGGCGACGGTGGGCGGCAATCGGTTGCTGTTGCTCGACAGCAATGATCCGGCCAATCCGCCACCGGTGCGGTTGATCACCAGCCAGCTGTACGGCGGCGATCTGGAGATGCGGTTGCGCCAGGAGATCGTGCTGGGCATCGGCGGCTGGCGCTTGCTGGAAGCGGCCGGCTATGCGCCGGATGTGCTGCATTTGAACGATGGTCATGCCGCGTTCGCGGTGCTGGAGCGCGTGCGCAGTTACATGCAGGCCCAACGGGTCGGTTTCAGTGTGGCCTTGACCGCCACCCGTGCCGGGAATCTGTTCACCACCCACACGCCGGTCAGGGCTGGTTTCGACTGCTTTCCCGAGTCGCTCATCGAAAAATACCTGGAACGTTATTTTCAGCAGGAGCTGGATCAGCCCGTTTCGGCAATCATTGCCTTGGGACGCCAGAACGCGGACGACCAACAGGAGCCGTTCAATATGGCCTTCCTGGCGGCACGCTGTTGCGGGGCGATCAATGGTGTCAGCCAACTGCATGGCGCCACCAGCCGGCATATTTTTCAGTCCCTGTTTCCACGCTGGCCTACGCCTGCGGTGCCGATCGGTCACGTCACCAACGGCGTGCACCAGCCCACATGGATTTCCCGCGAATCGGAAGAGTACTGGCAGGCCTTGCATGGGGACCTGCTGCCCTGGCGGGGCTTCAGCGAGGCGCGGGTTGCCGAGTTCTTCAAGCAGGTCGATGATGCGCAGCTCTGGCGTTTTCGCGGCCGGGTGCGCGGCTGGCTGATTCAGTTCGTGCGCACCCATCTGGCCCGGAGCGCGGCGGTGCACAGTGCTTCCCTGGCAGTGATCGAGTCCATAGGCAGCCTGTTCGATCCGCAGGTACTGACCTTAGGTTTTGCCCGTCGTTTCGCCAGCTATAAGCGGCCCAATCTGTTATTGCTGGACCCGGAGCGTCTGCTGCGCATCCTCAATCATCCCACCCGACCGGTGCAGTTGTTGATTGCTGGCAAGGCGCATCCGGCCGATCAGCAGGGCCAGCAGATGATCGCCGCCTGGCATGCGTTCATGTCCCGGCCCGAAGCCCATGGCCGGGTGGCATTTCTTGAAGACTATGACATGCGCGTGGCGCGCAATCTGGTGCAAGGCATCGACGTATGGATCAATACCCCGCGTCGGCCGTGGGAAGCCAGCGGCACCAGCGGTATGAAGATCCTCGCCAATGGCGGGCTGAATGTGTCGCAACGGGATGGCTGGTGGGCTGAGGCCTGCACAGACGACGTGGGCTGGGGCATCGGTGACGGCGCCGAACATGACGAAAGCCATGATGTGGTCGATGCCACGCAGCTGTATGAGTTACTGGAGCAGCAGGTGGTGCCTGCTTTCTACGAGCGCGACGCGCAAGGGTTGCCAAAGGAGTGGATCAGGCGCATGCGGGCCAGCATGGGCAGCCTGGTCACGCAGTATTCCGCAGACCGGGCGGTTCGCGAGTACACCGAGCGTTATTACTTGCCGGCGGCGATCGCTTACCGGGCACGCTCTGCTCAGGACAATCGCCTGGCCATTGAATTAACCGATTGCTGTGAGCAAATGCACAGGCGTTGGTCGGGCATTCGCTTTTTGGAACAGGAAGTCTCCCATCAGTCCGGATGCTACCGGGTGACATTGCAAATGGACCTGGCGGGTCTGTCGCCGGTCTTCCTGCGGGTGCAGCTATACGCCGAAGGCATTGACGGCGGGCCTGCCAGGGCCTGGGACCTGCGGGTCGATCCGACCACCCGACGCGATGGTCTATTCACGTACAGCGCAGAAGTCCCCGATGATCGCACGCCACAGGCTTATACCGCCCGTGTGATCGCCGATGCATCGGCTGGCCTGAACGTGCCCCTGGAAATGCCCTTGATTGCCTGGCAGCGCTGACGACCCGGCAAGACTGACTCGAATCTCAGGCCGGATACGGTGTCTATTGGCCTGCCGTCCGTTGCGCAACCACCCTGGCGGGCGTAACGGCGCGTTATCCCTGTAGAGTCCAGGGCCGGGTTCATTTGTTCAGGAGAGTCTTGTATGCGCGCTGCATCCATCGCCGGTTTCATGCTGGCCGTCGCCTTGCCTTGCGGGGCAATGGCCCAAACGCCGGGTTACGGTAAACAGCTCGAAGGGTTCAAATACCCTTACGCGCTGAGTAAATTCGAGTTTCAGTCCCAGGGCAACAGCCTGGAAATGGGCTACATGGATGTCGCCGCCAAAGGCAAGCCCAACGGCCATACCGTGGTGCTGATGCATGGCAAGAACTTCTGCGCTGCCACGTGGGAAGACAGCATCAAAGCCCTGAGCGAGGCGGGCTACCGCGTGGTGGCTCCAGATCAGATTGGCTTCTGCACGTCAAGTAAGCCGCAACACTATCAGTACAGTTTCCAGCAATTGTCCACCAACACCCACGCCTTGCTGACGGCATTGGGTATCGACAAGGCGGCTGTGGTGGGGCATTCCACCGGCGGGATGCTGGCGACACGCTACGCCCTGATGTACCCACAGCAGGCCGAAAAACTGGTATTGGTCAATCCCATCGGCCTGGAAGACTGGAAAGCCCTGGGCGTGCCCTATCGCAGCGTCGATCAATGGTATGAGCGAGAACTCAAGCTCAATGCCGACGGTATCCGAAAGTACGAACAGAGCACCTATTACGCCGGGCGCTGGAAGCCGGAATTCGACAAATGGGTGGACATGCTCGCGGGCCTCAACAACGGCCCGGGCCATGAAGCGGTGGCGTGGAACTCGGCGCTGATCTACGACATGATTTTCACCCAGCCAGTGTTTTACGAGTTTCCGAAACTTAAGGTGCCCACCGTGTTGATGATCGGTGACGCCGACACCACCGCCATTGGTAGCGACATCGCGCCACCTGAGGTCAAGGCAAAAATTGGCAACTACAAGGTGTTGGGCAAGCAGGTCGCCCAGATGATCCCTGGCGCGCGCTTGATCACTTTCCCCGGCATGGGGCATGCCCCGCAAATGGAGGAACCGGCGCAGTTCAACAAGGCGCTGATCGAGGGTTTGAACGCCACCCCCTCAGGGCAGTGAGTCGTGGGAATTCATTCGCGGATGGGTGGACGGATCCCCGAATCTGCTGGCAGAACACCGCTATCGCGAATGAATCCGCACCGACAGGGTCGTGGCACCGGCCACCCAACGGCTAAAAGCCCTTCACGTGATCGCTAGCCCAGCAGCTGTGCAAATGCCTTGTCCGCCTCCAGTACGGCGGGCAGTCCTGCAAAGAGAAGGTCGAGGTCGATGCCTTCCAGTAATGGGCTGACTATCGCTTGCTGCGCTTGCGGTGTGGCGCCACCGTGGGCCTCCAGGGCGTCGGAGATCATCATGGCCTGGGCCACAATTCGCGGCAACGGGGCGTGATTTGGCGCCTGCATGGGACGCGCCTGATAGGCGATGGCCTGCTGAATAATGACCGGCAATTGCCAGCGCTTGGCCAGTTCGGCACCCACTTCCGGGTACCCGTAACCCAGTTGCAGGGTTTCATTGGCCGCACGCCCCGGTGTGCCGGTCTTGCTCGCCGCATTGATGCGTTCGGCCACTTCCGGTGCGCCGGTCTGGATCAGCAACTCCCCAATGTCATGCATCACCCCGCAGGTGAAGGCAATCTCCGCATCGGCACCGGTCTGTTTGGCGAGCATGCGACAGATACCGGCCACTTGAAAACTCTTGAGCCAGAACGCCTTGAGATCGAAACTCGGCCCGGCCTTGAACGCCCCGGTGACTGCCGAAGCCAGAACCAGCGTGCGCAACGTGTTGAAACCCAGGCGCATTGCAGCGTCTTCGATACTCGATGACTCCCTGGCGCCACGGAATCGGGAGGAGTTGGCCAGACGCAGGATCTTCGCTGAAATGACCGGGTCTTTTTCGATATTGCGGGCAATGCTTTCCAGGCTGGAAGAAGGGCTGTCGAATTGCAGGATCAGATCCTGCGCCACCTTGGGGATACTGGGAAGACTGTGCAGATTGGCGAACAGCGTTTCAATACTCATGGAAAACTCACCTGTTTTTTACATGCCGATACCGAACCATAGGTGATATTGGCCAAGGTGCACGTTTTGCCATCATTAAAGTGTGAACTCGTCAGGCGTGGTCAACCGATAAGCCTCCAGTGCAACCACCCATTCTTCATTGGTTGGCTCCACCACGACCTTGACTGTACTGGCAGGCGTTGAGATCACCGCTGCACCGGCCTGATTGGCCGCTTCGTCCAGTTCGATGCCTAGCCAGGCCAACGCGGCGCACATGCGCGCGCGGATCGTGGCGTTGTGCTCGCCGATTCCCGCCGTGAACACCAGCATGTCCAACCCCCCCAGCGCCGCGACCAGTGCGCCGGCCTCGTGCATGAAACGTCGCAGGTACAGCGCCAGAGCCATTGCGGCACGGGGCTCGTCGGCCTCAACGGCAAGCAAGGCCCGTGGGTCGCTGGAGATGCCGGAAACCCCCAGCAGCCCCGACTCGTGATAAAGAATGTGGCTGACCTTTTCCAGGCTCAGCTTCCAGATTTCCATGAGAAAAATCACTGCGCCGGGGTCCATGGCGCCGCTGCGCGTGCCCATCATCAGGCCGTCCAGTGCCGAGAAACCCATGGTGGTGGCAACGCTTTTAAGGTCGCGCATGCCGCACAGGCTGGCGCCGCTGCCCAAATGCGCCACCAATGTCCGGCCCCGCGCCTGATCGCCATAGCGCTCGGCCAAGGCGATGGATTGGTAGGCATAGGAAAGCCCATGAAAGCCGTAGCGGCGCAGGCCGTTTTCCCACGCGGACCAAGGCAGCGGCAGAATCTTTTCCACGTCCGGCAAGGTCTGGTGGAAGGCCGTGTCGAAGCACACGACCTGGGGCAGGTCGGGGCGGGTGTCGAGCAGGGTTTCGATGGCTTCCAGGGCAAACGGCTGATGCAGCGGGGCCAGGGGAATATAGCTTTTCAGGTCGGCCAGCACTTGGGCGTCAATGAGCACCGGGTTGGCGTATTTAATCCCGCCGTGTACCACCCGATGGGCAATCGCCCGAATGCTACGGCCCTTGAGTTGCGTAAGGACCCGCTCGCGAATGTGCGCAAGGGCGTCGTGATACGGCTGTTCCTTGCCCAGCGTCAACGGTTGATCGTTACCGTCGTTTTCGCTGATCACCGGGTTGGGGCCGGTAATGCCTTCGACCTTGCCGGCCCATGGCGGTGTGCGGGCCAGTTGGCTGGATGTGGCGTCGAACAGGGCGAACTTGATGCTCGACGAGCCGGCATTGAGGACCAGAATCACGGCGCTGCCTGATGTGTCGTTCATGGCGGCGTGATCCGATAGTGATGAGCGACCAGCACCGCGATGGCGCAGGATGCGATTCGCGCTTCCCTTGAATCGGCGCGACTGGTCAGAACGATGGGCACCTTGGCGCCCAGCACGATACCGGCGCTGGATGCACCGCCCAGGTATTCGAGCTGCTTGGCAAGCATGTTGCCGCTTTCCAGATCCGGCACCACCAGGATGTCAGCCTTGCCGGACACCGGGGAGTGAATGCCCTTGATTCGCGCCGCCGCCAGGGAGATGGCATTGTCGAAGGCCAGCGGCCCGTCCAGCACGGCTCCTGTGATCTGGCCGCGATCGGCCATTTTGCACAGGGCAGCGGCATCGAGGGTGGCTGGCATGTTGGCGTTCACGGTTTCCACGGCGGCAAGGATCGCTACATGGGGATTATCGACCCCGAGAATGTGCGCCAGATCGATGGCATTGCGCACGATGTCCACTTTGTCGGCCAAGGCCGGAACGATGTTGATGGCGGCATCGGTGATGATGAATGGCCGCGGATAGAAGGGCGTTTGCATCACAAAGCAATGGGTGATTCTGCGCTTGGTACGCAATTGCGCGGCCGACGGCACAATAGCCGCCATCAGTTCGTCGGTGTGCAGGCTGCCTTTCATCAACGCTTCGACCTGTCCGTCGCGGGCCATCTCTGCACCGCGCACCGCGGCGGCATGGCTGTGCGGCACGTCTTCAATGGTCAATCCCGCCAGGTCGTGATTGCCCTTGGCCGCCAGCGCTTGCAGTTTGTCTCGCGGGCCAATCAGGATGGGCGCGATCAGGCCGGCATCCCGGGCGTCCAGTGCAGCCTCGAAACTCACTTCATCGCAGGGGTGTATCACCGCGACGCGGATGGGTTCCAGCGCCCGGCAAGCTTGCAGCAGACGGTTCAAACCGTCCGCGCTGTGCCGCAGTTCGATGCCCGGCAGGCTGACCCGATGTACATCGATGGATTCGCTGGCGGCGTGAACCAGGGATTCGCCTTCCAGCACCACCACGCCTTCCTGATTGATGCCACTGCAGGCCAGGGTCAGCAGATGCCGGGCCTCATCCCGTGCGGTGACGGTCACCGAAACCGTCAGGGTGTCGCCGATGCGCACTGGCGCGAGAAACTTGAGCGTCTGCCCCAGAGACACCGAACCCGGCCCCGGCAAGCGCGTGCCGATCAGTGCTGAAATCAACGCGCCGCCCCACATGCCATGGGCGAACACGGTGTTGAAATGGGTGGTCGCGGCAAAATCCGGATCGACATACAGCGGATTCACATCGCCGGACACCAGGGCGAACAACTGAATATCCTGAGCGGTCAGGGTGCGCTGCAACGAGGCTGACTCACCGGTAAGAATGTCGTTGAACATGCGGTTATGCAGGCGTTCCGAATCATGGGTCGCGATGGACATGGAGCTGGTCATAGGGCATCGATCCTGAAGGGGGCTTGGATTCAAAGGGCCTGGGTGCGTCGCTGACCCTTGGGTCCGGTTTCCAGGAGAAATATTGCCAGCACCATAGCCAGTACGATCCCGCCCAACAGCCATGCGCCTGCCTGCTGGAACACCGGCAAGGTCAGCGCATTGCCTGCGGCCAGATGCGCCAGCAGATAGCCGAACACGGGCGTCAGCAAGGCACTGAAGGTGAATACCAGAAAGTTGATGGCACCGGTCGCGCTGCCTTTGACGTTATCCGGGTTGACCTCCTTGATGATTGAGTAAGGAATCATCGCGGCCCCCGAACCGATGCCCAGCAGCAGGCCGAACAGGTAAGGCGGGGCAATGCCGGCTGGCAGGTACACAATGGCTGCGCTGGCGATCAACATCAGCAGCGCGCCACCGATCAGGACCGGTTTGCGTCGACCGAGCTGATCGGAAATATAGCCCAGTAGCGGACAACCGATGACCCAGCCCAGCGGGATCATGCTGCTGCGATTGACGGCTTCGGTATAGCCCACCGCCAGCCCGTCGCGCAGAAACGGCACACCCCAGATCATGTCGCCAATGGTGGTGGGCAAAAACAGGAGCCCGGCGGTGAATCCGCAGAGGTACGACTGCGGGTTGCTGAGCACCTTTTTGTACGGGGTGAAGATGGATCCCACGGAGTGCGCGCTGTCGACGGGGCGTGGGTCATGACCTTTGGGCGTCATGCAAAGCACCAGAATCGCAATGAGCACCAGACAGCCTGCAGCGATGAACCAGAACTGCTGCCACTCGATGGTGCCGTGGATGATCGGCGCCACCGCGAATTGCCCGGCGAAACCGCCCAGCATGCCAAAGCATTGGGTGAAACCAACGGCGGTCGCCAGATAGCGGGGCGCAAAGCCGTGGGTCGCCAGATACACCGCGCCAATGAATGCGCAGGCCGACCCGGCGCCCTGTAACAGACGTCCGACTTGCGCGATCTGCAATTCACCCAATCCAAACAACGCCGCACCGATGGCTACCAGCAGAATGCCGGCAGGGATGACGTACTTGGCGCCCAGACGGTCCAGCGCTGCCCCGGCAATGATCGAGAAAATCGAATAGGTGTAGTAATAAAGCCCGACCAAGGCGCTGACGGCCACCACATCCCGGCCAAATGCCGTGGTCAGCTCCGGCATCATCACGCCCGGTGCCGAGCGCAGTGCGTATTGCACGAAGTAGAACAAGGCACAAAACAACCAGGCAACGACAAAACCGAGATGCAGGCGTTCGGATTTGGCCGGGAGAGTTCCAGATAGAGCAGGAGGCATGGACGGAGGCCTTGGGCGCGGAGGGAAGCCGCTAGCCTACTCTCATCTCATGACTGACATCTTGCGCGACGTCAATTCGGCCGCAGAGCCCGCTTCACAAAGCACACTGATCATTGTCGGTCTTCAAGAACGGGCGACATCCGAGCAGTTCAGCTACAGCCGTGCGTGGCAAGTGGGCGATCTGGTTATCCGGGACAACACCTGTTGAAAAAAACGCCGCCTCAGCGCGGCATGGCCCCGCGCAAAAACATGTCCACTGCCGTGATTACCCTCTCGTCGATCTGTAACAGGGTCATGGGTTCCGGGTTTTGCTGGAACAAGCGCTCTTCCAGTTCGGCGGTCGTGAGCGATAAAAACTGCTTGGCCAGAATCCTTGGGCTGCCTTTTCTTAATTCGCCTCTTTCCACTGCTGCGGCCATGAGTGTCGCAAGGGCGTCGATACCCTGGCTTGGCCCTGAATCGTAAAAAAGTGTCCCGATGTCCGAGCGGCCCGATTCCGCTAACACCATTCGATAAACCTTTATGGCGGTTGAATCGTTCATGACGATCATCAGCATTTTGCGGGCGAAATGTACCAGCGACTCTTCCAGGCCAACGTTGGTCCTGGACTCCACTAAAAGGTCGGAAACGGCATTGTACAAATGCGAGGTGGCATACATTTGTACCACCGCGATGAACAGCGCTTCCTTGGATGAAAAGTAGCCATACAGCGTGGCTTTGGAGCCGCCCAGGCGAGTCGAGACCTCTTTCATCGACGCACCTTCATACCCCAGTTCGAGAAAGACGCTGGCAGCAGTTTCCACGATAGCGGTGCGGCGAGTTTCCGTTCGAACCTTCATTATTTCTCCAAAAGAATACACTTGTGTACATTTTAGTGTTGACGTGAGGCTGGGGAATGCTTAAAAGTATACACCTTGGTACGGTTTTGATCGACGTTGGGTTTCTTCCTGAAGGACGATCCGTAGGCCAAGTTGTAGAACCACCATTAACGCGTCACAAGCCCAATAAGCGGAGCAGCGTTTTCGTGCGTCCGCACTCTCGCTCATCATCAATAGTGATGGCGGTTTCAACCCTAATAGTCAGATGGGAGAAAAGGGTATGTGCAGACCTCAAGAACCAAAAGCAGGCCTGTTTGTATTATTGATATTGGCCGTCGGAGGCTGCGCTACTCAAGAGCCATTTCCGTATTCCGGAATCGCGTCATCACGGGAAATGCGTTTGAACAAAGACGATACGTCCGGCCGTATCCCATACCAGTACGCAAGCAAAGTGGACTGGAGCCGATACAAGAACGTCATGCTGGAACCTGTGGCGATTTATTCAGGCGCTGATGGCCAGTTTTCGGACCTTACAATCGCGGACAAAAGAACGCTGGCCAACTTCATGACGATCAAGTTTTCCGAAGCCTTGGGCGCGCGGTTTCGATTTGTTGCCACTGCCGGGCCGGACACCCTGCGGATCCGTCTGACGTTGACCGGAGCAGAGACCACCACGCCGGTGCTGGCGACGTTCTCCAGATTCGACATCGGCATGGGGTCCTACAATCTCGTCCAGGCAGCGCGAGACAGAAAGGGCACATTCTCTGGCTCTGTCAGCTACGCGGTCGAAATCTATAACGCTTCGACCTCACGCCTGCTGCAATCCTACGTGACCCGGCAATACCCCAAGACGTATGACATCGCTTCCACATTCGGTCATTTGTCGGCGGCTCAAACGGGAATCTCCATGGGGGCGCAACGTCTGGCTGATTCGTTTACGTCGCAGCAGGAGTCTCCAGGCGTTTCTCCGCAAGCCGGTTCAGGCCTCGCCCTGAGCACAAAAACCATCGTCCGTTACGTCACGATCAGCGGGATGATTGACGCCATCGCTGGTGGGAATCTGGCCCAGGTCAAAAGGATTGACACCTTCCAGACAACCCACGTTGTACCCATATTCGGCGGGGTTGGAGCGGCGCTGATGATGGGTATAAATCCCGCAGTTGCCACAGAAGTAATGTCTGGCCGTGCGAGTGTTGAATTGATACAGCTTGAGCTGACTGTGCCCTTGAATGATATGGATACCGTCCTGTGCCACCGTGGCGACAATGGCACCCCGACGACGGCACATTGAACAATTGCATCGACGGGGGTCGACGATGCCGTCTGGCAGGTCAAGCTCCAGCACCACCGCTCCGCAGTGGCAGGAGGCGCGGTGTCTGGGCAGGATTTGAGTCGGGCCGACTTTCTTGATCATGGTCTGTTTCTCCCGTTGGCAATCACAAAGGGTAGTCACTGGCCAGGCACTTTGCTCAGCGCTGTCCCAGCAGCCCACCCATAACAGCACCACCCATGACCACCAGCCAGGGCGGCAGTTTCCAATACATCAGGGCAATCAGTGCCAGCCCTGCCAAGGCGATATCCTGCAAGCCGAAGAGGGCGCCGACCGCCACGGGCTGATACAACGCGGCGAGCAACAGGCCTGCCACGGCGGCATTGATCCCGCTTAGCGCGGTCTGCATTCGCCCATTGCGTTGCAGTGACGCCCAAAATGGCAGCGCGCCCAGTATCAGTAGAAATGCGGGGGTAAAGATTGCCAGCAGGCAAATCACACCGCCGGCCAAGCCTGTCGGCTGACCCTGCAATGACGCGCCAAGGAACGCCGCGAAGGCGAACAGCGGCCCTGGCATGGCCTGGGCGGCGCCGTATCCGGCCAAAAACACCTGATTGTCGACCCAGCCTTTGGGCACAACCTCGACCTGCAGCATGGGCAAGACCACATGCCCGCCGCCAAATACCAGTGAACCCGCTCGATAGAACGCATCAACCAACGCCAGGGTTTTCCAGGGAACCAGTTGGGCCAGTATCGGCAAGCCGACCGCCAGGATGCCGAACAGCGCTAACCACAGACAACCGGCACGGCGGCTGATCCCTGCATCAAGAGGCTCGTGAATGATGGGTTCGCCGGGTTTGAGCAGCAGCACGCCGAGGATGCCGGCGAGGGCGATTACGCCGATCTGGGTCCATACGCCAGGTAGCAGCAGCGCGATTGCGGCGGCAAGAAGCATCAGCGTCATGCGAGGAACATCCGGGCATAGCGTGCGGGCCATGCTCCAGACTGCCTGGGCGACCACCGCCACGGCGATGACTTTCAGCCCGTGCAATGCGCCCGGTGCAAGCAGGTCGCCCAAGTGGGTCAAACCTGTGGCAATGAGTATCAGCAGCACGGCTGAGGGCAGGGTGAACCCCATCCACGCCGCCAGTGCGCCACGGTAACCGCCCCGAGCCAATCCCAGGGCGATACCGACCTGACTGCTCGCCGGCCCCGGTAAAAACTGACAAAGGGCAACCAGATCCGCATAACTGCGTTCGGACAGCCATTGGCGGCGCGTAACGAATTCGGCGCGAAAGTACCCCAGATGGGCAATCGGACCACCAAAAGAGGTGAGCCCCAGGCGCAGGAAAATCCAGAAAATGTCCAGAGGACGGTGACGTTGGCTGAGTTGTCTGGGAGGGCGCATGGGCTGATTTTGTTGAGGTCCTGAACGCTCAGTGTTCAGGACCTGAGCTGGGGCTCTGAAGCTTACGCGTGATCCTGATTTTTTTCGATGCGACGTGCCGGCAGCATGCGCTCAAGGGTGTTATCGCCAATCCAGTAATGATGAAGCAAGCCGGCAGCGGCGTGCAGCCCGATCAGCCAATAGCCCGCGTTGCCCAGCAGTTCATGCCACTCCTTCAACTGCCGCGCCATGGCAGGATCGACACTGAGCGGGGAAGGCAGGAAAAAGCCGAAGTAGGGGACAGGTTTACCCTGCGCACCCAGCATCAGCCAGGCGAAAACCGGCGTGGCGATCATCAGGACATACAGTGCCAGGTGCATCAGGTGTGATGCCGCTGTCTGCCAGCGTGGCGGGCGCGGCGCAATGGCCGGTGCCGGCTTGATGCGCCCCAGCAGGCGAATCCAGACCATGGCGAAGATACCCAGACCAAACAGCCCATGGAGCCCGAGAAACAAGGACTTGGTCGGGCTGCCACGGGGCATCAGGCCCTTGAGCTCGATGCAGGCGTAGACACCGACAAAGAGCGCCAGCATCAGCCAGTGCATGGCGATCGAGAGTTTGGCGTAACGTTGTGGGGCGGTGGATGAATTCATGAAAACCCTCATAGTGACCGGTGCGGCCTTTAATAGCGGACAGGGCAACTCTGCTGGCGTTGGCTTAAGGCAGTCTGAAGAAAGCCGTGATTGCTGCAAATACCCACCGCCGGCCATCTTCAGACTCCGTTAAGAATCCCCCTCGATACTCCACCTCACTAACTTAAGGGGGAGCGCTCGATGTCAGGTTTCGACTGGAATATTCAATTGCCACTGCAGTTCGGCACCGCCGGTACACCCGGTCTCAGCCTGACGCGTTCGCTGCCTGGCGATGGGGCGCGCCAAGCGTTCGAAGCGTTCATTCAAGCGCGCTTTCAACAAACCCATGGCGCGCTTATCAACCACTTCATGCCTGAACTGTTTGGGCTCAACGACGGCAACAGCAGCCTTTGTGCCGTCGCGGGTGTTCGCCGCGCCGCCGCTGGGGATCTGTTTCTTGAGCATTATCTGGATGAGCCCGTCGAACAGATGATTTTGGCCCACGCCGGGCGGCCCGTGGATCGCGAGGGTATCGTCGAAGTCGGCAATCTGGCCGCCAGCAATGTGGGCAGCGCGAGGCTGAGCATCATAACCGTGACCTGGTTGCTGGCCATGGGCGGATTCGAATGGGTGGCCTTCACCGGCAATTCCAGCCTGGTCAACAGTTTCAACCGCCTGGGTTTGCGTCCGGTCACGCTGTGCGTGGCGGACCCCCTGCGTCTGGGCGAGGAGCGTCACGCCTGGGGTACTTATTACCAGACTCAACCCAGCGTACATGTGGGCGATATCCGTGCCGGTTTCATCCACCTGAGCAAGATGGGCCTGTTTGAGCGATTTGGCTTGCCCCTGACCCTGGAGCAAACCTGCGATGTTGCCTGAGCTGAAGGCTTTCAAGACCCGCCTGCATAAATATGCAACTGAGCAATCGAGCAAAGTGGCCCTCTGGGGCGATGAGCTATGCCTGGATTACGCGGCCCTCTACGCCGAGATTGAATTTCGGCAACAGTTACTGCGCGCCTCGGAGGTCAAGACCATCGGCCTGGCCATGGACAACGGCCCCCAGGCCCTGCTTTGGGATCTGGCTGTGCTTTTTGAAGGCTTGACCTGCGTCACGCTGCCGGCCTTTTTCAGCGCAAGCCAACGCGCACATTGCCTGGAGCAAAGCCGGGTCGGGTTGGTTATCGCGGATGAGGCGATAGCGGCTGAATTGATCGCTGCCGGCTACAAACGCTCCGGGGAATTCTGGTTCCATGTTCACTCGCAGCCCTCTGTGCTGCCCGAAGGTACAGCGAAGTTGACCTTTACTTCCGGCACAACCGGAAACCCTAAAGGCGTGTGCCTGAGCGCCGAGAGTGTACTGACCGTAGCCAGAGAGCTTTATGAAGCCAGCCGCAGCGCGGCGCCGTCCCACCATCTGGCGATCCTGCCCCTGGCGATCCTGCTGGAAAACATCGGTTGCTATGCCGCCCTCTATGCGGGTGCGACGCTGAGCCTGCCCAGTCAGGCGACACTGGGAATCCAAGGCGCCAGCGGCGTCGATATGCCGCGCATGCTCGAATGCCTGCAGCGGCGGCGTCCCGAGAGCCTGATCCTGGTGCCACAATTGCTGTTGATGCTGGTTAGCGCCAGCGAAATGGGGGCCTTTGATGCTTCCATGCTGCGCTTCGCCGCAGTCGGCGGGGCGCGGGTCAGCACCGAGTTGTTGGTTCGCGCCCAAGGCGTCGGCTTGCCGGTTTTCGAAGGTTACGGTCTTTCCGAATGCGCCTCCGTCGTGGCTTTGAATCGACCCGGTGCGCATCGTCCGGGCAGCGTCGGCAGACCCTTGCCCCATGTCCAGGTGCGTCTGGCCGAGGACGGTGAAGTACTCATTGGCGGATCACCCATGCTCGGCTATCTGGGCGATCCCGAGCCCGCGCCACAATGGTGGCCCAGTGGTGACCTGGGCTGGTTCGACGCCGATGGCTATCTCTATCTCAAGGGCCGCAAGAAACACCAGTTCGTGACCAGCTTCGGCCGCAACGTCAATCCCGAATGGGTCGAGGCCGAACTTACCCAGAACAACCGCATTGCCCAGGCGTTCGTGTACGGCGAAGCGTTGCCGCGCAACCACGCCTTGATCTGGCCCGTCAGCGCCGACTGTACCAATGCGCAGCTCGCCCAAGCGGTGGATCGCGCCAATCAGGCATTGCCCGACTACGCCAGGGTCCATGACTGGACCCGGCTTGATCAGCCATTCACGACTGCTAACGGCATGGCCACCGCCAATGGCCGTCCACGCCGGGAAGCCATTATCTGGCGTTACCAGCATCTGCTCTCTTCATCGATTGAAAGCGAGGAATCCCCATCATGAGTTTTTTCAACGTACTTCAGGAAGCGACCCGTGAGGAGCGCGACACCCTGTTCAATCTGCCCATCATCCGCAAGGCCTTGACCGGCGATGTCAGCCTGGAAAGTTATCGGGCGTTTCTCACTCAGGCCTATTACCACGTGCGGCACACGGTACCGTTGATGATGGCCTGTGGCGCTCGACTGCCGCAGCGTCTGGAATGGCTGCGTGGGGCCGTATGCGAATACATCGAAGACGAGTACGGCCACGAGAAATGGATTCTCAATGACCTCGCAGCATGCGGCGCCGACGCCGAAGCGGTCAGCAACGGCCAGCCGCAATTACCCATTGAATTGATGGTTGCGTATCTCTACGACTTGATCGCCCGGGACAACCCGGTGGGTCTCTTTGGCATGGTCAATGTGCTGGAAGGGACCAGCATCGCCTTGGCTACCCATGCCGCTGGCAGCATTCGTGACCACCTGCAATTACCGGAAACCGCGTTCAGTTATCTCAGTTCCCATGGCAGCCTGGATATCGAACACATGCAAACCTATCGGCGGCTGATGGACAAACTGGACGATCCGGCTGACCAGGCCGCCGTCATTCGCGCCTCGAAAGTCGTCTACCGCCTGTACACCGACATGTTTCGTCAATTGCCGGGCGCGGATCTGAGCATCCGGGTTGAGGACGCCGCTCATGCGTCTGTCTGAAGCCAAGGTTGTGCTGACAGGTGCCAGCGGCGGAATCGGGCTCTCCATTGTCGAAGCGTTGTGTGCCAGTGGTTCCGAGGTGCTGGCGGTGTCTCGTCACAGAGAACCCTTGCAACCCTTGTTGGAGCAATATCCCCATTTACTGCGCTGGATCGAAGCAGATTTGACCACCGAGGAGGGGCGACAGCATGTAGTGGCGGCAGCTCGCACCTTGCAGGGCGTGAACCTGCTTATCAACGCTGCGGGGACCAATCGCTTCACGATGCTTGAGCAACTGGATGAGAGCGATATCAGCTCGATGCTGGCGGTCAATGTGCATGCGCCGATTCGTCTGACCCAGTTGCTGCTGCCGCTGCTCAACAAGGCCAACAGCGCAGCGGTGGTCAACGTCGGGTCAACCTACGGGTCAATCGGCTACGCCGGCTACGCCACTTATTGCGCCAGCAAGTTTGCATTGCGCGGATTTTCCGAAGCCTTGCGACGGGAATTGGCCGACACCCGCATCAACGTACTTTACGTCGCCCCACGAGCCACCCGGACTTCAATGAACAGCAGTGCGGCGCAAGCTTTGAACGTTGCGCTCAATGCCAGCGTCGATGACCCTCGACAGGTCGCTCAGGCGGTGGTTCACGCCATCGCCGGGGATCGTCGCGAACTTTATCTGGGCTGGCCGGAACGTTTTTTCATCGGACTCAATAGCATTCTGCCCAGCCTGGTGGACCGGGGGCTGCGCAAACACCTCCCGTTGATTCGCCGCCTCAGTCATATTCCTGCCAATGAGAAAACCAAACCATGAAAACCATCATGATCGGACTTGCCTGCGGGCTGCTAAGCCTGCCGCTGTGGGCGCTGGAGGCGCCGGACCAACAACGACTGGTCGCCATCCAGCAGCAATGGGCGCATGTGCAGTACGAGGTGCCCGCGCCACAGCGCCCCGAGGCATTCGAAAAACTTGCCGCCCAGGCGAGTTCCTTTGTCCAGGCTCGGCCCCAGGCCGCCGAAGCCTGGATCTGGTCAGGTATCGTCACCAGCAGTTGGGCCGGCGCCCAGGGTGGCCTGGGTGCGTTGAGCAAGGTCAAACAGGCCAAGGCGGATCTGGAAAAAGCGCTGTCGCTTGACCCCAAGGCCCTGCAAGGGTCGGCTTACATCAGCCTGGCGGCCTTGTATGACCGGGTGCCGGGATGGCCGATCGGGTTCGGCGACGCGGACAAGGCCCAGCAACTATTTGAACAAGGCTTGAAGCTCAATCCGGACGGTATCGACCCGCTGTATTTTTGGGGTGACCATTTGTACCGACAAGGTCACTATGCGCAGGCTAGGGATGCGCTGAGCAAGGCGCTCCAGGCTGCGCCTCGTCCAGGTCGGGAAACCGCCGATGCAGGTCGACGCCAGGAAATCACGCAGTTGTTGACAGATGTCGACAAGAAACTCAAATAAAAAACGGAGACTCCATGCGTTTGCTGCTCATTGAAGACGATGTCGCGCTGGGTGAAGGTATTCATCAAGCCTTGAGCCGCGAAGGCTATACCGTCGACTGGCTCAAGGACGGTGCCAGCGCCCTGCATTCATTGCTCAGCGAAAGCTTTGACCTGGCGATTCTCGACCTGGGGCTGCCCAAGCTGGGCGGCCTGGAAGTCTTGCGCCGCCTGCGACAGAGCGGTTCAAGTCTGCCGGTGCTGATCCTCACGGCGCGCGATGCCACTGAAGATCGCATTGCGGGGCTCGACGCGGGTGCCGACGATTACCTGATCAAACCCTTTGACCTGTCTGAACTGAAGGCGCGGTTGCGGGCATTGCTGCGGCGCAGCGCCGGCCGGGCGCGGGCATTGATCGAACACGCGGGCATCACGCTGGACCCCAGCACCCAGCAGGTGACTTATCACGGTCAAGCTGTATTCCTGACTCCCAAGGAATACCAGTTGTTGCACGAGTTGCTGTCGCCCCCAGGTCGGGTGATGACTCGGGATCGGCTGATTCAACTGCTCTACGGCTGGAACGAAGAGGCCGAGAGCAACACCCTGGAGGTGCATATTCATCATCTGCGCAAGAAATTCTCCAGTGATCTGATCCGTACCATTCGTGGCGTCGGGTACCTGGTGGAGGAGCTGCGTTGAAATCAATACGGCGACGCACGCTGACCCTGATCATTGGTTTGCTGTTGGCAGGCCTGTTGGTCTTAAGTGTGTTTAACGTGCATGACAGCAACCATGAAATCGCCGAAGTCTACGACGCGCAATTGGCTCAGAACGCGCGCCTGTTGCAGGGCGTGATGCGCATGCCCCTTGCCCAAACCGAACACAGTCAGCTTTATCAGGCGTTCAATACGGCGCTGGGTCAGGCCGAGCCACGGGGCAACGGACATCCATACGAGAGCAAGATTGCCTTTCAGGTGTGGGGCCAAGGCGGCAAGTTGCTGGTACACACCGCCAGCGCTCCGACGTTCACTCAAGTGCCGCAAACGGCCGGTTTCAGCGACGTGACCGACCTGGCCGGGCATGGCTGGCGGGCATTCGTCCTTGATGACAGCCAGAACGGCATGCGCATCTGGGTCGGCGAGCGAGACGATGTGCGCACCGATCTGGTCCACCGTATCGTGCGCCACACATTGGGACCGAACCTGATCGGCAGCCTGTTGCTGGTCGCGGTGATCTGGCTGGCCATTGGCTGGGGGCTCAAACCGTTGGCTGACCTGGCCAGCACCTTGCGCGCCCGCAACCCCGGATCGCTGGAACCGCTGCGCCTGGCGCCGCTGCCCAGCGAACTGGAACCCATGCAGGCGGCGTTGAATCGCTTGCTCGGTCAGATACAGGACGTCCTGAATCGCGAACGGCGTTTCATCGCTGATGCCGCACACGAAATGCGCACCCCTTTGGCGGTGCTCCGGGTTCATGCGCAAAACGTACTGGAAGCTCGCAACGAAGAGCAACGCCGCGAATCCTTGGGGTATCTGATCATTGGTGTGGATCGGACCACGCGACTGGTCAATCAGTTGCTGACCATTGCGCGTCTGGAACCCCAGGCCAATGTCACGCCCATGGCATCCATTGATCTGGTCGAGACAGTCCGCGAAAGCCTGATCCAGTTGACTCATTGGGTGTTGAGTCGAGGATTGGAGCTATCGTTCGAACCCAGTGAAGCGTCTCACTTTGTCAAAACCGATCCCGGAATGATCAATATTGCCCTGCATAACCTGGTGGCCAATGCGGTCAATTTTTCGCCTGAGGGCGGCCAGGTCAGGGTTGGGCTGACCTTTGACAGCCATACCTTTTCCCTCAGCGTTGAAGATCAAGGCCCCGGCATCGACGAGGCCGAACGTGAACGTCTGTTCGAGCGTTTCTACAGCCGCGGCAACGATCATGGGGTCGGTCTTGGCCTGACCATCGTGCAGACCATTGCCCAGCGGCTTGGAGGACGGGTTCATCTGGAGAACCTTCCGGCCGGAGGCCTGCGGGCTGTGTTTGAGGCACGGACCGAGTGATCAGCGCTTCGGCAGCCAGCCCGGAAAACTGCCTTTTTTGATTGCCGCCGGTTTTTCCCTCAACAGCGACTGGCTGCTGTGTTGCCGAACTGCCTGGAGTTTTCGCACTGCGCTCATGATTTGTCCTTCCTGCTCCATGGTTTGTCGGACCATTTCCTTGTCGATGCGGTACACCACGCAGGAGTTTTCTTCGGGATTCAGTGCGCGCAGGGCTTTGACTTCATCGAGGAATGTACGCGCCCGGGGGATTCCTTAAGGCGAGGGATGGCGGTGGCAGCCAGACTAATGGTGTGCAGAAACGGGATAAAGCTGGTAGAAGGCGTTTACTGTCAACCGAGAAGCGACAATGAATCCATTCGAAGACATGCGGATATTTACTCAGGTGATGGAATCCGGGAGTTTTACCGCGGCCGCCGATCAGTTGGGCTTGTCCAAGCAATACGTCAGCCGACGCCTGATGCAGCTCGAAGAGCGCCTCGGCGTGCGCCTGCTCAATCGTTCCACCCGCAGACTCGACGTCACGCCGCTGGGGCAGGCTTATTACGAGTCGGCTTTACGGCTGGTGGCTGACGTGGAACAGGCCGAGCAAAGCATCGCCGGGCAGAACAACCAGCCACGGGGCACTATTCGCCTGACGGCGCCGCTGTCTTTTGCCATCGAACATCTGGGCCGCCTGTTACCGGTTTTCCTTCAGCGTTACCCGGATGTCTCGGTGGAAGTGGACCTCAGCGACCGCTCCGTGGATTTGCTCGGCGAAGGCTACGACCTGGCGCTGCGCATTGGCGTGCTGGAAGATTCGACCCTGATCGGCCGGCATATCGCGCATATCGAACGGGTCTATTGCTGCAGTCCTGACTACCTTGAGCGGCGCGGTGCGCCCTGTGAACCTGAAGCGCTGAAGAGCCACGAATGCCTGCCTTATGGGCATAGTCGTCAAGTGCAGTGGAAGTTCGAGCGACAGGGGAAACCGTTGGCCGTCAGCCTTTGCGGACGTATGCGTTCCAATAATGGCGAGTTGCTGCGGGATGCGGCAATAGCGGGGCTGGGCATCACCTATTTGCCCTTGTTCATTGTCGGGTCGGCGGTGGAGGACGGGCGGTTGGTCAGGGTTCTGGATGCGTTTCGCACACCGCCGCTGGCGCTGTCAGCCGTATACCCGCAACACCGTCAAGGCGCGCGTCCGGTTCAGGCGCTGATTGAGTTCCTCAAGGAAACTTTGGCCCAGTGTCCGGCGCTGGTTTCGGTACGCGACGGGAAATAGCGACATCAAGGGAAGTTCCGGTGCTGGCTCAGCGAGAAGTTCACCGCGACGCCGTTGGCTCGGGGCAAGTAATGCTGTGCTGGTGTCTGGCCGCTGCCCGAACCGGGTGAACTTGTATTATTGTGCGCACTTGCAAATAACTATCCCTATAGATAATACCTGTCTGCGAATTATCAGGTTATACAGTCCTGACCCACAGTGATGAATGCCATTAGATAGCGATCGATCCCCAGGGCACTGTCGGTTATTCAGGCAGACACTCACCACTCCCTAAGGACGGCGTAAATAAAATGATTAGTCTCGGGCAGGCTCATGTATCTGTTGAATTAAGGGAAGTATTCAAATGTGGAACGCCGTTGCGCATTGGTGCGCGGGCGTTCGATATTCTGGAGATGCTGATTGATTGCCCTGGCCGGTTGGTTACCAAGGACGAGATTCTCAAGCGGGTGTGGCCCGAGACAGTCGTTGAGGAAAATAACCTTCAGGTTCATATCTCTGCCCTGCGCAAAGCGCTAGGGACTGATCGGGACTTGATTCGGACCATTCCTGGTCGCGGCTATATGCTGATCTGTGGCGACGAACAAGGGCCTCGGCCTTTTCCGACGCGTCCTGCACAGCCGGTATTGTCCAGTCCCTTCGGCTGCCCGATGCTGCGCAAGAGCGACGTGCCCCATCACGTGGCGCTGATCGGTCGGGCTAACGCGCTGGATGACGTGTGCCAGGCCCTGCAGACCTCGTCGTTACTGACCTTGACCGGCTCTGGCGGCATTGGCAAAACCGCTTTGGCCGTGGCAGCCACTCATCGGCTGACCCTGACGCAATCGCTGCCGGTGTGTTTCGTTGCGCTGGGACAACTCAGTTGTTCCGAACGGGTCGTCGACGCACTGGCCTGTGCGTTGCAGCTCGATTGCGCTGAAGGTCAGTCAGTGCTTGAAAAGGTGGCGGGCCACTTCGTGACTACGCAATCTTTGCTGATCCTCGACAACTGCGAACACCTGATCGAAGCCGTGGCGACGCTGTGCGAGCAGCTTGCCCAGCGTTGCCCAACGCTGAAAATCCTCGCCACCAGCCGCGAGCCATTGCGCATCAGCGGCGAACGCAGCATGAATGTCGCCCCCCTCGATGTACCCGAACAGGGCGCCGACAGAGCGCAAATACTGGGTGGCAGCGCGGCGCACTTGTTCCTCACCCGTTTGCGCGCCCTTGACTCCAGCTTCCCGGACGATCACTCAGACAGCCTCGATGACCAAAGCGTCGAGCTGATCGCAGACATCTGTCGCCGCCTGGATGGCATCCCCCTGGCGTTGGAAATGGCGGCGGCCCGGGCTTGCGCGCTGGGGCTGTTCGAGCTGTTTGCCAGTTTGCGGGACGATCTGCATCTATTGTCAGCAGGCCTGCGTAGCGTGCCAGCTCGGCATCAGACCTTGCAGGCTTCGGTGGAGTGGAGTTACCGCCTGCTTGCCCATGACGAGCGCCTGGTGCTGGGGCGACTCAGCCAGCTTGACGGACGCTTTACCCTGGACCAGGCTTGCGAAGCGGCGCAATCACTGGCGCTGTCAAGGGCGCAGCTCATGGACTGTATCGTTGGACTGTCCCTCAAATCATTGCTGGTTGTGCTCACTGAAGGCCCGTTCAAGTATTACCGCCTGCTGGGGGCGACCCGGACCTGTATCGTGCACCGGCTCGTGCCGGTATTGAGCGTTGATCCCGCGACGGGTTCGCCAGGCCATCGCATCGACTTGCCAAGGGCGAGCGTGCCGCAAGCGTCATTGGCCACTCTGCGTGCGCCCCATATGGAGCAGGATCACGATTATTTTCATCGCAACCATCAACGAATCCTGGCCGCAAGCCAGTAGCATGCAGTTTCGGATCGACTGTTTATGAGCGAGACATCCATGGTTTACGTGGTCGACGACGAGCGTTCGATTCGCTCTTCGCTGACTCGCCTGTTGAATTCCGCCGACCTGAGCACCCAATGCTTTGCCACGGCTGACGAGTTTCTCGAACAAGCCTTTGCCGATCAGCCCACCTGCTTGCTGCTGGACGTCAACCTCTGCGCTACCAACGGATTTGACGTCCAGGAAGAATTGCTGCGACGCGGCCATCGTTTTCCAATCATTTTCATGACCGGTTTCGGCACCATCCCGATGTCCGTAAAGGCCATCAAGGCCGGCGCCCACGAATTCCTCACCAAGCCCTTCGAGCCCGATCAACTGCTTGATGTGGTTCGCCAGGCCTTGGAGCACGATGAGCGAGGGCTGCTGGAGCGCGTTCACGTCGAGAGCGTCAGGCGTCGTTTCGACACGCTGACGCCCCGGGAACGCGAAGTGATGGCGCATCTGGTGACCGGCAAAATGATTAAACAGATCGCCCATCAACTGGGCACCAGTGAAATAACCGCCAAAGTGCATAAGCGCCACATAATGACAAAAATGAATGCGAAAACGCTGATTGAACTGGTCAAGATGTGGGAACAACTCACTCCATTGAATTGATGAAAACAGCACAATTATACAAAGAGTCAATCACCGTCTTTAAATCAACGGCGTATTCTCTTCTCATTACTTTTCCTGTCATGAAGTTCAGCCTATGATCCTCATCTGCGTTGTTGATGACGACGCTTCCGTGCGAAATGGCCTTGGCAATCTTCTCAAGTCTTTGGGTTACCGCACTGTGGGCTTTGCTTCGGGAGAGGCTTTCCTGGCTTCTTCGGCAAGTGACGAGGCTCAATGCGTATTGCTTGATCTGAAGATGAAAGGCATGCAAGGGCTGGAAGTACTTGAACAGTTGAAAGTTGCGCGCAAGCCTGTTGGCGTTTTCTGCATGTCCGCCCATGACGATGAATTGACCGTGCGACGCACGCGGGAAGCCGGCGCTTTAGGGTTTCTGCGTAAACCTTTTTCCGAGGAAGCGTTGCTTGAATCGATACAACAGGCACTTGAGAAGGCAGTTTAAGCATGTAAGGACCCGTGATGAGTGGCATCATAGCAGAGCCGACGTTGAGTATGCGGAGTCTCCCCGACCAGCAACCGGAGGGTTTCAGCCCGCAATGGCTGGCGCTGTTGTCCTGGGAGCGGCTTTATGCCGATGGCGAGATCGACCATTACCGGGTAAGGGTTCCGGGATGCTCACCGACGTGGCGGGTCGCTCGCTGCTCGGAGCGATTGATCGAGAGTGGCTTTCGCCGTATCGAACACGAGTTTTCCATTGCGCCCCGACTTGACCCTGGCTGGGCGTTGATGCCTCTTGCACTGCTGCACACACCGGACGGTCCGCTGCTGGTGTCCAACGATCCGGGTGGCAAATCCCTGCACGAAGTGGCGGACGGCAGTCTGACGATCAATCACTTCCTGCGTCTGGCCATCGGGGCTGCCAATGCCGTGAGCCAGGCCCATGGCAATGGTCTGCTACATCGCGATATCAAACCGAGCAACTTTATCCAGGGTGACGACGGTCTTGTGCGCCTCACCGGCTTTGGCGTGACGGTTGAACGGCATCCAGACGGGCCCCGCAGCGTTTCGGATTCGATCTGCGGCACCTTGGCGTACATGTCACCGGAGCAGGCGCGGCGGGTGGATCGCCAGGCCGATGAGCGCAGCGATCTGTATTCGCTGGGCATGACCTTTTACGAGTGGCTGGCTGGGCAGTTGCCGTTTGAAGCCAGCGATGCGGTGGAATGGGTGTATTGCCATGTGGCCAGGCAGCCGCCTTCGCCGCGCCTGTTTCGCGATTCCATTCCCCCGCCCTTGGCACAGCTGATTCTGAGGATGATCGCCAAGAATCCGGCCGACCGATATCAAAGCGCGTTCAGACTGGAAATGGACTTGCGCGAATGCCTGGCGCAATGGGGCGAATTCCAGCATATCGCCGAATTTGAACCGGCCTTGCAGCATGATTTCTCACGGGGCAGCGAGGGCCGGGGCTTGATTGGCCGTTGCGAAGAATTGCAGGCGTTGCATGCCGCGTTTTCCAGGGTGACCCGCTCAAGTGACTGCGCGATGGTGCTGTTGTCGGGGAATTCGGGTGCTGGCAAAACCACGCTGGTTCGTCAGTTGCAACAGGACCTGGCATTGAATCGGGTGCTGTTCGCTTCAGGCAAATTCGACCAGGCCAACTACAACACGCCTTACTCATCCCTTGCCCAGGCGCTGCGATCATTGATCATGCGGGTGGTGGGCGAAGGCGCCGAGGCGCTTGAACGCTGGCGCGGGCAATTGCAGGCTGCGCTCAGCGGCCACGGGTGGCTGATTGCAAATCTGGTCCCTGAAATCGAACTGATTCTGGGGCCACAGGCGCCCGTATCCGATCTTCCCGCCAGTGAAACCCAGAACCTGTTCAACGTGGTCCTTCACCGGTTTCTGAGCTGTTTCGCCAATGATCGGCGTCCGTTGATCATGTTCTTCGATGACCTGCAATGGCTGGACGATGCAACGCTGGCCTTTATTGCCTCGTTTGGCGCGGGTGAGTATCGCAGCATCCTGCTGATCGGTGCCTACCGGGACACTGAGATCCAGCCTGTCCCCCGGTTTGCCGACTTTCTGAAGGGGCTGCGCAAGAGCCCGATTCATCTGACCGAAATCAGCGTCCTGGCCCTTGGCCTTGAGGATGTCGTCCAGTGGATCGGGCAGGTGCTTCAGCGTGACCCCGCAACGACTGTGCCGCTGGCCAAGGTGATCCATGAAAAAACCGGTGGAAATCCTTTTTTCATCGGCCAATTGCTACGCGCGCTCTTGGATGAGCAACTGATCATTCTCGATCATGGGACAGGTGCCTGGAGCTGGAACCTTGAGGCAATCGGTGGCCATCGCTGCGCCGACAACGTGATTGATCTGATGGTGGCGCGAATGGCTCGCTTGCCACCCCAGACTCGGGCTTTGCTGGGGCAGATGGCGTGCATTGGATCAAATGTCGACCTACAGACGCTGTCACGAATCAGCGGCACCGGGGATAAATCCCTGCGCCGTCACTTGGCGGTTGCGGTGCAAGCCGGACTGGTGACGCCAAGCCGACAAGGTTTTGCCTTCTACCATGATCGTGTGCAGGAAGCAGCGTACTGCCTCACGCCACCGGCAGTGCGGCCGGTCGAGCATGCACGAATCGCCCGGATTCTCCTGGACGATCTGCGGGGGGAAGGACGCACCGACCAGGTTTTCGAGATTGCCTCGCACTTGCAGCGCATCCGAGCCGACGAACCGGTCGGGGCTGAGGTCCAGCGGTTCAGCGAGCTGCTATTGCGCGCCGCGCGTCAGGCAATGGAGGCTGCGGCTGTCCAGTCTGCGCTGGGCTATCTGTCCACCGTCAGGCTGCTGACACAGGAGCAGCGCTGGGGCCAGCATGGATCGATCAGCTATGACGCCGGTTTGCTGCAGGCGCAGTGTCTGATACTCGATGCGCAGTTCGAACCGGCCAGCGGCGTTCTCGCCGAATTGCTGGAGCATGTCCATTCAGTGGTGCAGCGAGCGGCGGTGTACAAGCTGAAGGTGGAATTGCAGGTGCTTTCATCGTCCTACCGTGAAGCCGTCACGACGGCGCTGGAAGGCCTGTTAATGTTCGGAATCCGAATTCCGGCGCGGGTCGATCCTGAACAGGTGCGACAGCATTATCAGCGGCTGCTGCAAACCTTGGGCGCGCGGCCAATAGCGTCCCTGATCGATCTGCCGGTGATGCGAAACCTGTCCTTTGAAGCCGCCATGGACATGCTCGCCAGCATGATTGCACCGGCGTCGTTCATTGATCAGGATTTGCTGTTTGTCTTGACCTGCGAGATGGTCCGGTTGTCCCTTGAGTACGGAATCTGCGCAGCGTCCGCACCGGGTCTGGCATGGTTCGGGGTTGCCCTGGCGCAGCAACAAGGTTTGTATCAGGAAGGAGCGCAATTCGCCCAACTGGCCCATGAACTGGTTCGCCAGCGCGGTGATACTGGCACCGAAAGCATGGTGCTGGTGGCCCGCGATCAGGTCAGCGTCTGGACCCGGCCGTTGAGCCAATGCCTGGCGTATGCTCGCGCGGCGTTCGCCAGCAGTCGCACCGCCGGGAATCTGAGCATGAGTTGTTATGCCTGCAACCATATCGTTTCCGATTTGCTGGTCATGGGGGAGTATCTGGAACGGGTCCAGGAGGAAGTCGACAACGGTCTGGCGTACTCCCGGCGGGCACGGTTCCTGGACGTTGAAGCTGCGCTGCAAACCCAGGCGCGATTTATTGCGGCATTACGGGTGGGACCGATCGCCAACCTGGAGGCGTCGTCGGTAACCGGCACGACCCATGCCCCAAGCGGACGCGACAGTGCCATGACCCCCGTCGCATTCTGGTGGTGGTTGTTCGAGGGAATCGCCCACTATTTGTATCGTGATGACACGGGCGCGACCCAGTGCCTGGAAAAAGCCGCGGCACTGGCCTGGTCGACCCCTGCCCATGTCCACCTGCTTGAATTGCATTTTTTCAGTGCCTTGAACCTTGCCGTCGGACGGCAATGCACCGTCGATACCGCCCAGGTACTGGCAGCCATGGGGCCTCATCTGGACCAGCTCAACCAATGGGCCGCCCTCAACCCGCAGATTTTCAAGGACAAGGCGCTGTTGGTCGAAGCCGAGATGGCGCGGGTGGCGGGAGATGCGCTCAGAGCCCTGGATCTATATGAGCTGGCGATTACGGCAGCGGCCAACGCCGGCTTTGTGCATGTACAGGCATTGGCCCACGAGTTGGCCGCCGAGTTTCATCATGCCCGAGGGTTGTTCAGCTCGGCGCGCAGCCATATGCGCAGCGCCCGGGACTGTTACCAGCGCTGGGGCGCACACGGCAAGGTTGCCAATCTGGAAGCCCGTGCCGGCTTTCTGCGTGAACAGGCTTCGCTGTCCCGTCCCTCGATCAGCATTTCCGGCGGCCAGGACACCCTGGATCTGGTGTCAGTCATGAAAGCGTCTCAAGCCCTGTCCGAAGAAATACTCGTGGACCGCCTGATAGGCACGCTGCTGACCATCACTATCCTGCATGCGGGCGCGCAGCAGGCGCTGTTGCTGTTGGTCAAAGGCGAACACCCGCAGATTGCCGCCCGTGGCCGGGCGCGGGACGCCGCTATCGAGATTGATTTGACGGTGCTGACGCCTTCGGCACTGCATCTGCCTTTATCCCTGCTGTACACGGTCATGCGAACCCGGCAATCGGTGGTGCTTGATGACGCCACGTTGCTCGACGATTTTGCCGATGATCCTTACTTTCTGCAGTGCCAGGCGCGTTCGGTGTTATGTCTGCCGCTGGTCAAGCAAGGCCAGGTGATTGGCGTGCTTTATCTGGAAAATAATCTGGCCCCTGGGGTGTTTACCGCTAACCGCACCACCGTGCTGGAGCTACTGGCAGGGCAGGCGGCGATTTCTCTGGAGACTGCCCGGCTGTACGCGGAACTCGTCGAAGAGAACGCCCGGCGACGGGAGATCGAGTCGGCGTTGCGCACCAGTCAGGCCTCCCTGGCGTTGGGCCAGCGGATCAGCCATTCCGGCAGTTTTCGCTGGCACCCAGGCAAGGATGAGTCGGTGTGGTCCGATCAGTTGTTTGCGGTCTGGGGATTCCCGATTACTGCGCAGCCGCCTTCGTTGCGCGAACTTGAGCACAGCATTCATCCGGAAGACCTGGACGCATTTTCTGCAATGCTGGACCTTGCAGTGCGCACCAGCACTGCTTTCCAGCATGAATTTCGCCTGGTCATGCAGGACGGCAGTATTCGTCATCTGGAGCTGCTCGGTGAGCCTGATGGCCAGGATATGTTCGTTGGCGTGGCCAGCGACATCACAGAACGCCGCACCACCGAAGCGGCGTTGCGTCACGCCCGGGCGGAGCTGGCCAGCGTGTCCCAAGCCACCATCATGGGCGAGCTGGCGGCTTCAATCGCCCATGAAATCAATCAGCCGCTGGCCTCAATCATTACCAACGCCAGCGCCAGTGTGCGCTGGCTCAAACGTGACCAACCGGTGGTTGCCCACGCCCTGGCCGGGCTTGGCGACATCGTCAATGACAGCAAGCGCGCGGCTGATATCGTGCGCGCCTTGCAGTCTTTGGCTAGACAGGCGCCGTCGAACCGACAACCCGTGCAGATTGACGAAGTGATCCGGCGGGTCGTGCAGCTGACCGCCAGTGAAATCGAGCACAAACAGGTGTTGCTGATCCGGGCCAGTAGCGGGCTTGAACCAAGCATTGAAGGCGATGCCGTTCAACTGCAACAGGTGATTCTCAATCTGATCATGAACGCGGTAGAGGCCATGAGTAATGTCCATGACCGGCCGCGTCGGTTGTCCATCAGTTGCGATACGGTAAACAACGAATATGTTGTGGTCAGCGTTCAGGACAATGGTTCGGGGATTGCCGAAGAGCACGTCGAACAGGTCTTTGATGCGTTCTACACCACCAAGGACAAAGGCATGGGCATGGGACTGGCGATCTGTAAGTCCATTATCGAGGCGCACGACGGCGGGCTCCATGGGTTTGCCGGGCGCGGTGGGGGCACGGTTTTTGTGTTTACCCTGCCAGTGGCCGCTGCCGGCGGCACACCCTAGGTCGTTAAGCGCCTGAGCGGGATATCCGCGCTGTCATTGCGGCGACTCGCCGCCAATCCATTATTCAAAAGGCCATCGCGTGTCCAGCAGCAGCGTGCAGAAGTTTGCCCGCTTGTATTGTTGGTCCAGTCGCTCCAGAACATCGGCATTCACTGTGCCGAACGCAGTCTGCGGGCGATGTTTGAGAGCAGCGGCGATCGCATTGAGCAACCTGGCGTTGAACCCGTTTTCCCGGGGGAACGCCTGAAGAATATCCGCCAGTTGCCCAGGGCTCATCGCGTAGCGATGCCGGCCATACAAATCGGTATCCACCCCGGCAGCGATCAGCGAGACGAGGTGTGATTTGTGTTCCGGGATGCCAGGCGTGCTGTGCAGGGCAATGGCATCCCAGACTTCCTGTGCATCGCCACTGGAGTATCCGAATCCTTCGAGAAATGCCCTCGCTGCGGTTGCGCCGTCAACTTCAAAACGATTGTTCGAGCGTTGATAAAGCGTCGTCAGGCCAATGCGGTGGAAGAGGGCGGCGATGTACAACAATTCGGTATCAAACGGGATCTGCCGGTGTTCGCCGATCAAGGCGGCAAACAGGAATACCCGCGTCGAGTGATTGAGCATCAGCACAGACTGTGCGCTGCCAATCAACTCGACGGCTGCTTGAACCGTAAGGCTGTCCGGCAACCGGATGCCGGCAACGTCGTGGCTGTTGTCGTCCCTCACGTGCATCCCTCACGGTCGTTCATGCCCGGCTCGCGGTCCGTCGTGACGGCGGATTTTCTGCCATGCCCACCATAGGCCGCCAAGGCGTCGATGTCCTTGGTAGCGACCTGAAATGTTCTTAAGCAGCGGCGCGCCTCAAGCCGCTGGCAGCGGGGATTGCGGCCCGCTTCAGAACGATTAATGTTCGCAGAAGGACTTTAAGGTGTGCCAACACCAGACTCGAACCCTGACCCACCCCTTGTGATCAGGAGAGTCTGTAATGAATGCAGTCAGCCCAACGCCTTTGAGTCGGATCGAGTCATCAATCGCCGGTCAGCGTGCGTCGCCTGAAACCCTGGCGCAGCTCTCGTCTGCCCTCGACGAACTGATCAAGTCGTGGTCCTGCAATGCGGTTCGGACTCAGCGCCTCGGTGGGGTCCAGTCCAGCGAACCGGTCCTGCAAGGTATTGATCCGCTGGCTTATCGACTGATCTGCTCGTTGTTGCCAGCACTGCGTATCTGGCCCAGAGACGGCGAGGCCTCGGTGGATCGCGCCATGGTGGAGCTGTGCTCACAGCTTCGCACCCACTTCGAGAAACCCGAGCCTGCGCCATGTGAAAAAACGCCGTGCGAGAAAGTGGCGCTGTCACCCTGGCAGGAGCGGCGCGCCAAGGAAATGATGACCAGCCATATGGATCGCGGCCTCTCCATTGCCCAGATCGCCCGGGATTGTTCGTTATCGCGCAGCCATTTCTCCAGGGCTTTCAAAAAAAATACCGGTTTTTCTCCCCGTGACTGGTTTCTGCAAGTGCGCCTGGACAACGCCAAGCGCCTGCTCACTGACTCCCAGCTGACCATTTCCCGCATCAGCCTGGATTGTGGCTTTGCCGATCAATCGCATTTCACCCGTGTGTTCACCCGTATGACCGGCCAGACGCCGTTCAGCTGGCGCCGCTCGTTACAGGTAGTCAGCTGTTGCGTGGGTTAATGACAACGCGCTTGCAATAGCGGCAGCCCGGCCAGCATCGCTGGATTCGGAACGATCAGAAACGTGGCATAACGCGTTATTCCGAATCAATAGCACGCCCGTACAAGGCGACCACCCGGTGTCAGTGCTTACTTGATCCGCAGATAAGCTTGGCTGTCTTTTTATTTCTTCGTTCTGGACCCCCACATGAATCGCAATGACCTGCGCCGCGTCGACCTCAATTTGTTGGTGATCTTCGAAGCGCTGATGTTCGAGCGCAACCTGACCCGGGTCGCGGAAAAGCTGTTCATGGGGCAGCCTGCGGTCAGTGCTGCGCTGGCGCGACTCAGGGACCTGTTCGACGATCCGCTGTTGCTGCGCAGTGGCCGGGGCATGGAGCCTACTGCACGGGCGTTGGACATTCTTAAAGAGATTCAGCCTGCGCTGGACACCATTTCGGGGGCCGTCAGCCGGGCCAAGGATTTCGACCCTTCGACCAGCACGAATGTATTCCGCATAGGCCTGTCCGATGATGCCGAGTTCGGTCTGCTGCCGCCGTTATTGACGCAGCTGCGCGAGGAGGCGCCGGGCATCATCGTAGTGGTGCGCCGGGCGAACTACTTGCTGTTGCCATCGCTGCTGGCGTCCGGGGAAATATCGGTGGGCGTCAGTTACACCACGGACCTGCCCGCCAACGCCAAACGCAAGAAACTCAGGGACATAAGCGTGAAGGTGTTGCGTGGCGATGCGCGACCGGGGACGTTGACCCTTGACGAATATTGCGCCCGACCCCATGCCATGGTGTCGTTTTCAGGTGATTTGAGCGGCAACATTGATCTGGACCTGGCCAAGGTCGGGCGGGCGCGCAAGGTGGTGCTGGCTGTTCCGCAATTCAACGGGCTGCGCGCACTGCTGGCGGGCACCGAACTGATCGCCACCGTTCCTGATTACGCTGCCTGTGCATTGGTCGAAGGCTGCGCCTTGCGAGCAGAGGATCCACCGTTTTCGATCAATGAAGCCGAGTTGTCGATGGTGTGGAGCGGGGTGCACGACAATGATCCCGCCGAGCGCTGGTTGCGAGCGCGAATCAGCCAGTTCATGTCCCAGGCCCTGGACGTGGCGCCTTAGTCTGCGGTGTACAGCGAGGCGGGAAAGAAAGCACAACCATTCAATTTTCACCTCGCCGTCAGGGGCATTATCGAACCCAGAGCTGGCCAGGGCACGCAGATCGCGGTCTGGCCATTCCCCTCTTGGCTGGTGCCCCATGACTCATTCGACACTGGAAAAAAATGCTCAGGACCTTGGTCTGCTGTTCCTCAGAATCAGCGCCTCGGTGTTGCTCATGGTCGTTCACGGATTGCCCAAGCTGCTCAATTTCCAGGCTGAGCTATCACGTATCGAAGATCCCTTTCATATGGGCGCAAGCCTGACCTTGAGCATGGCGATCTTTGCCGAAGTGGTTTGCCCGATCTTTATCGCGGCCGGCCTGTTTGTGCGCGTGTCCTCTGTGCCGATCATCGTCGTGCTGTTGGTGGCTCTGGTTATCGTCCATCCGCAATGGAGCCTGGAAGAAGGGCAGTTCGGCTGGTTGCTGCTGATCATCTTTACTACTGTGTTTATGGCAGGGCCAGGACGACTGGCGCTCAACGCACGTTTCAGCGGAGCGGTACGTTATGTCTGATGCACCTTCAATTGATGCCGAGGCGGCTATGGTCAGCCAGCCTGTGTTCAACGAAGTCGTGACTCTGGTGATCAAGCACCGGATCAAGGCCGGACGTGAGGCCGACTATGAAACCTGGTTGCGGCGCATCGTGTCCATTGCCGGCAGCTATCCGGGTCACCTTGGGGTGGACGTGATCCGCAGCAAGTCCGAGGGATTGCAGCTGTTCACCTGCGTGCTGCGTTTTCACTCCACCGACGCCATGCAGAGCTGGCTGGATTCCGACGAGCGCAGTCGGCTGGTCGCCGAGGCCCGGCCAATGCTGGCGGACGGCGATCACACCGAGGTCAACCCTCACAATGAATTCTGGTTCACGCCTGCCACTGAAGCGTCGGCCCCTGCGCCGCCACGCTGGAAGCAAGCCTGCGTGACATTTCTGGTGATCTGCCCGCTCACGTTACTGATTCCGCTGTTATGGCGACCGATATTCAGTATGAGCCCGGTGTTCGCCAACTATGTAGTGAGCACCGCGCTGGTTACCGTGACCATCGTCCTGCTGGTGGTCTACCTGTTGATGCCGGCCGCAACCCGCCTGTTTGCGCCATGGCTCAACGCCTCCCGTAAAGACCATTCAGGCAAGTGATGCCATGAGCGACGACAAAACCGATCTGCAGCGGCGGCGTTTCGTCGCCAAGGGCACGCTGCTCGGCGCCGCCGCTGCTTTGTTTCCGTCTTTGCCTTTTGCTGGTTATGTCAACGCCTCTCAATCCTCTGCCGAAGGAACTGCCATGAACGTCGAGCTGATTCTGTACAACGGACAATTTCATACGGTCGACCGTGAAAAGCCGACTGCCAGTGCGGTGGCCATCAGCGGCGGCCGTTTCGTCGCCGTCGGCAGCGAAGCTGAAGTGATGGCCTTGCGTGGCAGCGCGACGCAGGTCATCGATCTGCAAAAGCGCACGGTTATTCCCGGTCTCAACGACTCCCACTTGCACCTGATCCGGGGCGGTCTGAACTACAACCTTGAATTGCGCTGGGAAGGGGTGCCGTCGTTGGCCGATGCGTTGCGCATGCTCAAGGATCAGGCCGACCGCACGCCGACGCCCCAATGGGTGCGTGTCGTGGGCGGCTGGAACGAGTTTCAGTTTGCTGAAAAGCGCATGCCGACCTTGGCAGAACTCAATCAGGCGGCGCCGGACACGCCGGTATTCGTGTTGCACCTTTATGACCGCGCATTGCTGAACCGTGCCGCGTTGCGCGTCGCTGGCTACACCCGCAATACGCCGAACCCGCCGGGAGGTGAAATCGTCCGGGACGCCAACGGCGATCCAACCGGCATGCTGGTGGCCAGGCCTAACGCGATGATTCTGTATTCGACCCTGGCAAAAGGGCCGAAGCTGCCGCTTGAGTATCAGGTCAATTCGACGCGTCAGTTCATGCGTGAACTCAATCGCCTTGGCGTGACCAGCGCCATCGATGCGGGCGGCGGTTTCCAGAACTACCCGGACGATTACGCGGTCATCGAAGAGCTGGCTCGCGAAAAACAGCTGACGGTGCGTATTGCCTACAACCTGTTCACCCAGAAGCCCAAGGAAGAATTGACTGATTTCAAAAACTGGACCAGCAGCGTCACGTTGCATCAGGGCGATGATTTCCTGCGCCATAACGGTGCCGGGGAAATGCTGGCCTTCTCGGCGGCCGACTTTGAGGATTTCCTCGAACCCAGGCCTGACCTGCCGGTCGGCATGGAGCAGGATCTTGAACCGGTGGTGCGGCACCTGGTGGAGCACCGCTGGCCGTTCCGCCTGCACGCCACGTATGACGAATCCATCAGCCGCATGCTCGACGTGTTCGAAAAGGTCAATCGCGACATTCCGTTCAACGGCTTGCCATGGTTCTTCGACCATTGCGAAACCATCACGCCAAAGAATATCGAGCGGGTTCGTGCACTCAACGGCGGTATCGCGATCCAGGACCGCATGGCCTTTCAGGGTGAATATTTCGTCGAGCGCTACGGCGCCAAGGCTGCCGAATTCACGCCGCCGATCAAACGCATGCTGGCCGAAGGCGTACCAGTGGGAGCGGGCACCGATGCCACCCGGGTATCGAGCTACAACCCGTGGACGTCGCTGTACTGGATGGTCAGCGGCCGCACGGTAGGTGGTCTTGAGCTATACCCGCAAGGCTTGTCCCGTGACGTTGCCCTGGAGCTGTTCACCCATGGCAGCGCCTGGTTTTCGTCCGAGCAAGGCAAGAAAGGCATGATCAAGGTCGGTCAGCTGGCCGATCTGGTGGCCCTGTCGGCGGACTATTTCAGTGTCGACGAAGAATCCATCAAATGGATTGAATCGGTGCTGACAGTGGTAGACGGCAAGGTGGTGTACGGCAGCGGCGATTTCGAAAAGCTCGCACCGCCCGGCGTTCCCGTACTCCCGGACTGGTCGCCGGTGGTCAAGGTTCCGGGCCACTGGCGCCCCAACTCGCCGATGCTGGCTCAGGTGCATCAGTGCGCCGGACCTTGCACCGTGCATTCTCACAGCCACGAACGCGCTCGCATGTCCAGCGTACCGGTCAGCGACTTCCAGGGTTTCTGGGGGGCGTTCGGCTGTTCGTGTTTTGCATTCTGATCGTGTCCGTAGACATCCGTAAACCTTAAAGGAGTCAACCATGAGCACCGCAAACCCCTACAAACGCCTTAATAAAGATGATGCAGTGGTACTGCTGGTCGATCACCAGACAGGCCTGATTTCCCTGGTTCAGGATTTCCAGCCCAACGAATTCAAGAACAACGTGCTGGCCCTGGCCGATGTAGCGAAGTTTTTCAAGCTGCCAACCATTCTGACCACCAGCTTCGAAAGCGGTCCGAACGGCCCGATGGTTCCGGAACTCAAAGAACTCTTTCCGGATGCGCCCTACATCCCGCGCCCCGGCCAGATCAATGCATGGGATAACGAAGACTTCGTCAAGGCCGTCAAAGCCACTGGACGCAAGCAACTGATCATCGCTGGCGTTGTAACTGACGTGTGCGTGACTTTCCCGACCTTGTCGGCACTGGCCGAAGGCTTCGAGGTGTTCGTTGTGACCGATGCATCCGGCACCTTCAACGAAACCGTGCAGCAGGCCTCCTGGGCGCGTATGTCGGCGGCAGGCGCGCAGTTGGTCAACTGGTTCTCCGTCGCCTGTGAATTGCAGGTGGATTGGCGCAACGACATGGAAGGCCTGGCCAACCTGCTGTCGCCGCGTATTCCCAACTACCGCAATCTGATGAACAGCTACGCGGCATTGACCGCCCGATAATTACTGCTGATCGCCAACGGCGTCGTACCTTCGGGTTGGCGCCGTCTTTTATCGTTCTGACCCGCCAGTTCAGCGCTTGTCCGCACACACTGAAGCAGTCCGGTCCAACGCCACGCGGGTACGACTGACCAGTGCCCATCCCCAGTCAGCAATCAACGCCGCTGTGATCGCTCCGGCAGCGATGGCGAACAACATGACGTGATGCCCGCCATTACTATTGAAAACCACCGAATAGCCATAACCGGCCAGTGCCTGGAAAGTGGCGAAAGAAACCGTTGCGCGACTCCAGGCCACTTGTTGCTGTTCATGGTTTGGGACCAGCTCGTGGATGCGGGCTAACGCCAGGGGCACGATGCCGGGCGGGAAGGAGCCAATGATTACCGCCAGCAACCCGAGTAGCAGGTAAGAGGTTGTCATGCACAGGCCTGCTACAGCGATTGCCTGAATCAGCAGCACCAGGCGGATGGAACGGCGCGCGCCCAGATGGTCCGCCAGCAAGCCATAGATGACCGGACCGAGAATGGCGCCGATACCGTACATCACCCAGATCAACGCGCCGACGTGGGCGCTGGCGCCCTGGCCTCGGGTGACGTAATCCACCAGGAACACCATGGCCGGGACCAGCCCTGCTGCCATCAGCGCGTATTGGCCAAACAGTAGATAAACCGCCGAATCCATGGGGGCCGTCTTGCCGGATGGCACCTGCACCGCTGCTGCATTGACTGCTGCGGTGGCGCTCGCCGTAGGCCAGCCGAACCAACTCACTGCAGTCAGCAGCAATGACACCATTCCAAGGCCGATCCATGCATCGCGAAGCCCCAACGAGAGCAATAATGGCACCAGCGTACCGGAACCCGCGATACCCAGGCCCACACCGAGGAATATTGCGCCGCTGGCCAGGCCTTTGCGCGCTGCGGGCACATGGGGAATCACCGTCGCTGCCACCACCACAATGATGGCGCCCCCCGCAATGCCGGACAGCAGGCGCCAGGCGAAGAACCAGGTAATCGACAGCGGCCAGGCGCATGCGAAAAACGAGGCCGTGGCAAGCAACATCATCAGCCGCAGGCTATGCCCGTTGGTGAGGCGGGCTGCAATGGGCCGACCGGCGAGAGCCCCGATCAGATAGCCGATCAGGTTGGCAGCGCTCAGGTAGATCACATCGCGAGCGCAGAACCAATGCGCGCCGATAAGCGACGGGATCAGGGGCGTATAAGCAAATCGGGCCAGACCGACACCGACCAGGCTGGCACAGAGGCCCGCCAGAATGTGCAGCCAGACGTTATTGCGACGGTGCGTAGCGGAATCAGTAGTGGTGAGCATGATGGCGTTTCCCGCAAATCAGGTGAAAGCACCGAAAGTGCTTGGCTGGAGCCATGGTAGCGATGATTATCGATGCAGACTTGCAGTTAAATCTCATGACACAGATGCATTAATGCATCAATCGGATGACTTATGAATTGGGATGACACCCGAGTATTTCTGGCGATATGCCGCAAAGCCACCTTGCGAGGCGCTGCCCGTGTGCTGGGTGTGGATCAGGCAACGGTTGGCCGGCGGCTTGCTGCACTGGAAAAAGCCCTGGGTACGACCTTGTTCTTGCGCACTTCCGATGGCTATGTGCTGACCGTGGCGGGGGAGGCTGCGCTCAAGGCGGCACAAAAAATGGAAGCGTCTGCCTTGGAGCTGCAACGGCAGATTCTGGGTCTGGACGAACGATTGATTGGCGAGGTACGCATCACCAGCACCGATTCCCTTGCGGTCGACTTCGTGATTCCGGCCATCGCCTGCCTGCAACAGTTACATCCCGACATCAAGGTGCGCCTCGACACTTCCATCGAGGTGGCGAGCCTTTCCAAACGTGAGGCCGACATCGCCATCCGCAACGTAAAACCGGAGAATCCGGACCTTATCGCCCGTTGCATTGCGCGCTGGCCTGTGGGGTTGTTTGCGTCTGCGGGGTACGTCGAGCGTCGGGGCGAACCTGCGCCGGGATTTGCCGGGCATGATCTGATCATGTATCAGCCGTATCTGGAATCGGGAAAGCCGCCGACACTGTGCTCCGAACCCATTACTGATGGACGGCTGATGGCGACGGTCAATTCAGGACTCATGATGCGCAAGTCCATCGCAGCAGGAATCGGTATCGGAGAGTTGCCCGTTTGTCTGGGCGATATGGATGGTCTCACTCGCCTGTGGCCGGACCGCTCACGCCAGACCACCTATGATGTGTGGTTGGTGACGCATGAAGATCTGCGCCATACCGCCAGGGTGCGTGCGGTTATCGACAGTGTCGTCCGGGTGTTTGGCGCAGTTAGTTGATGCAGGGCAGTGTAAGCGAGGTATGCTTTGGGGCCGTCTTGCCCGCCAGGCGGCTGTGTTGGATGAAAGGCTGGAAGCGCACGAAGTCGACGTACTTGCAATTCGTTGTAAAGTGTAGAGAATTCCGCGCAACCGATGTTTTATCAGCAAAACGCCATCATTGTGTATTGTCTTCCAGCCCTGCTGAGTAGACGGAACCGTTCCAGGAGTTCAAGAACATGGCAGCACTGCAACAGCGTACCGTCGAAGCGATGAAGAAATCCCAGGCCGGACTGACGTCCAAGTGGCTTTCCGGGCTGGAAGCCAGCGGTGCCGCTCGCAATATCAAGGAAGAAGACCTCAAATTACAGGCCGGCGACTTCCTGCGTCTGGTGATCGGCGTAGCGGAAAAGGGCAGCCATCAATCGTTGGGAGGCAGTGACTGGGACGAGATTCGCCAGTTCCTGGAAAAGTTGTCCCATAGCCGCGCGCTCAATGGCCAGGACTCCCAACAGACTGCCAGCTTCATCTTTTCGTTGAAAGGGCCGTTGTTCGCCATGCTCCAGAGCGAGTACGAAGACAGTCCGACGCTGCTGGCCGAACAGGTTCTGGAAATCTCCGAGCTGCTCGATGCCTTGGGCATGCACACCATTCGCACCTTTCAGAAATCCCGGGAAGCGGTGATCAAGCGTCAGCAGGAAGAGCTGCTGGAACTGTCCACGCCGGTGGTGAAATTGTGGGATGGCGTGCTGGCACTGCCGATGATCGGCACGCTGGATTCCCAGCGCACTCAGGTCGTCATGGAATCGCTGCTGCAGCGCATCGTCGATACCGGTTCCGAGATCGCCATCATCGACATCACCGGTGTGCCAACCGTTGACACACTGGTAGCACAGCACTTGTTGAAGACCGTGACCGCTATTCGCCTGATGGGTGCCGATTGCATCATCAGTGGGGTGCGACCACAGATCGCGCAAACCATCGTGCATCTGGGGCTGGATCTGCAAGGCGTGGTCACCAAGGCTAACCTTGCGGACGCCCTTGCGCTGGCATTGCGTCGTCTCGGTTTGACCGTCACCAAGGCGGTGTAATCCCATGGAACGTATTCCGATTCTGCAGATGGGCGCCTACCTGCTCGTCACGATTCAAGTGGATATGCATGACCAGCTCGCGCTGAATCTGCAGGACGATCTTTCCGAACTAATCAGCAAGACATCCGCCCGGGGTGTGCTCATCGACATCTCCGCGCTGGATATCGTCGATTCGTTCGTCGGGCGCATGATCGGCACGATTTCCGGTCTGTCGCGCATCATGGACGCCGAAACCGTGCTGGTGGGCATGCAGCCTGCCGTGGCGATTACCCTGGTTGAACTGGGCATGACCCTGCCCGGCGTGAGTACGGCGCTTAACGTTGAGCGCGGCATGAGACTGCTGCATGAGCGAGCTCCTGCACAATGACCGTGCGAAGCGAGGGTACTCAACCCGTGCTGATCGAACAGGATGTGGTGCTGGCGCGTCAGACGGCGCGCAAGCTGGCCCAGGAATGCGGCATGCGCCTGATCGACTTGACAAAAATGGTCACGGCGGTCAGTGAGCTGGCCCGCAATACCATGGTGTATGGCGGGGGCGGGCATATGGATTGGCAAATTCTCGACGACAACCTGCGTACCGGGCTGCGTATCACGTTTCGCGACGAAGGCCCCGGCATTGCGGACTTGAAACTGGCCATGACTGATGGCTGGACGTCCGGCAAAGGCATGGGGCTGGGATTGACCGGCGCCAAGCGGTTGGTGGATGAGTTCGACCTGGACACCGCGCCCGGCGCTGGCACTCGGGTAACGATCACCCGATGGATATGAATCTGCGCAGCACCCTGACGCAGGTTTTGGTGATTGAAGACAGCAGCCAGGTGGGACATGCCCGGCGCACGGTTCAACAGCTTGCCGATGCCCTGGCGTTCAGCGAAGGCGACGCGGGCCGTGCTGCATTGGTGACTACTGAGCTGGCGAGCAATCTACTCAAGCACGCGACCCGGGGTGAACTGCACCTGCGGACTTTTTCTTCGCCCGCGCTATATGGCATTGAAGTGGTGGCGGTGGACCGGGGTCCGGGTTTCGACGTTCACAATTGTCTGCAGGACGGATTTTCCACCCGCGGTACTCAAGGCATCGGGTTAGGCGCGGTTTCCCGTCAGGCCGATGTGTTCGATGTGTTTTCCGACGCCCGCGGTTCGGTAGTCCTGACGCGCTTCTTCCCGCGTGGCAAGTCGATCAGGGATGTTCGCTTCGGCATCAGCCAGCATTCGCTTCACGACGATCCTGCTTGTGGCGATGTCTGGTCACTGGCGATTCGTGAGGGTTGGATCAGCGCGCTGGTCATCGACGGCCTTGGCCATGGCCCCGACGCCGAGCACGCGGCGCGTGAAGGTGAACGTGCGTTCGTGCGTGAACCGTTCGCCTCGCCAACGTTCGCCCTGGAGCACATGCACGATGCGATGCGCGGGACGCGAGGTGGTGCGGTGGCTGTTGCCCAATTCGACGGCGCAAGCGATGCGTTGCGATTTGTCGGCATCGGCAATATTGGCGCTACCCTGATTGGAGCGGAGAAACCCCGCGGACTGGCTTCCCATCCCGGTATCGTGGGGCTGCAGTATCGCAAGGCTCAGGCTTTCGATTTCCCTCAGGCCGGCGGCCAGCTACTGATCATGTACAGTGATGGCCTGCAATCGCGTTGGAATCTGCGCGAATACCCCGGGTTGGCTCACTGTCATCCGGCAGTCGTCGCGGCCGTGCTGCACCGCGACTATTGCCGAGGCCGTGATGATGTGACCGTTTTAGTGATTGTCCTGGAGACTTCCAATGCCTGAGTCGACCACCGCTGGCCAGCATGATCTGACCCTTGAACTTGCGCGCCTGCAAGCAGAGGCCGATGCATTGCGCGCCGAGCTTGAAGAGACCAATCAAGGCGTCCTTGCGTTGTATGCCGAACTCGACAATCAGGCAGATGAGTTGCGTCAGGCGTCTGATCTGAAAAGCCGATTTCTGTCCTACATGAGCCATGAGTTCAGGACGCCCCTGGGTTCAATCCTGAGCATTTCCAGCTTGCTGACGGATGAAGTCGACGGGCAATTGAGTACCGAGCAACACAAGCAGGTAGCGTTCGTCAGCGGCGCAGCCCGGGAATTGTCGGACATGGTGGATGATCTGCTGGACCTGGCCAAGATCGAGGCCGGGCGCATTACCATCTCGCCGGCCTGGTTCGACATGTTCGATCTGTTCGCTGCCTTGCGCGGGATGTTTCGGCCCATCGTCAATATGTCTTCGGTGGACCTGATTTTCGAAGAGCCCGTCGGGCTGCCACGGCTGTTCACTGACGATAAGAAGCTGGCGCAGATCCTGCGCAACTTTATCTCCAACTCATTGAAGTTCACCCAGCGCGGTGAGGTGCGGGTGTCGGCGCGGCTGGAAAATGCCAATGAAGTACGCTTCGCCGTGACCGATACCGGTGTGGGCATTCCCGAAGAAATGCTGGGCGAACTGTTCGAGGATTTCTCCCAGATCGATTCGCCACTGCAAAAACGCTGGCGCGGCACGGGTCTTGGTTTGTCGCTGTGCAAACGGTTTGCCGAGTTGCTGGGCGGTCGGGTAGGGGTCCAAAGCAAGCCGGGTGTCGGCTCGACCTTTTTTGTGATCATTCCGCTGGCAATCGCCGGGGAGCCCGGCGATGAAGCGTGAAATCCGGTTGTTGATCGTCGATGACAACGCGGCGACTCGCTATGCCCTGCGCCGACGCATGGAACAGCACAACTTTATCGTGCTGGAAGCGGGCACCGGCAATGAAGGCCTGGCGCTGATCGCTTCTGAAATTCCGGATGCGCTGATCCTGGACGTCAACCTGCCGGACATGAGCGGTTTCGATATCGTGCGCCTGCTGCGTGCAGAGCCCAGGACCGCACTGCTGCCCGTGGTCCATGTTTCTGCGGCCTCGATCCAGACGGCTGATATCGTCACCGGTCTTGAGGCCGGTGCTGACGCCTATCTGGTGCACCCTGTGGATGCTGACGTGTTGCTGGCAACGCTGCGCACGCTGTTGCGCGTGCGCGACACTGAATATGCGTTGCGTGACAGCGAAGCCCGGTTCCGGGAAATCTTCGTCAATATTTCCGCACCCATTGCGGTCATGGACGCGGATCTTAAAGTGCATGAGTGCAACCACGCTTTCGCACAGTTGATTCAACAAAGCAGCTCACAGCAGACGATGCAGAAGTCTTTCGTGGCGGGCCAGGACGAAATTATCCAGCAATTGCGGGCCGGGCTGCTGGCGGGCGAGCGCTGGAGAGGCACGTTGCTGATGTCGGTCAAAGGCGAGGTCCGTGACACCGAGTGGCAGATATCGCCCTACCGAACGGCCGAGCTGAGCCTGGTGTTCGTGGAAGACGTTACGGCGCATCGTCAGCGTGAACAAACCCATCTGCGCCAGCTCGACAGTGTGAACAGCAGGCTGGCCCATGAAGTTGCCGAGCGCGCGCGTACTGAAGCACAGCTGTTGCAGGCCCAGAAAATGGACGCCATCGGCAAGCTGACCGGCGGTATAGCCCACGACTTCAATAATCTGCTGACCGGGATCATCACCGGGATCGAGCTGATCAAGCGACGAACCGAAGAAAGCCGCCCTGAGAAAATTCAGCGCTATGCCGACGCGGCGCTGGCTTCAGCCATGAGCGCAGCGGCCCTGACGCACCGGCTTCTGGCTTTTGCCCGCCAGCAGCCACTGGATGCCCGCCCCATTGATGTCAACCAACACATTCGTTCTCTCGAAGATCTACTGCGCCGAACAATTGGCAAGCCAATCACGCTCACCCTGGACCTGACCACCAAGTCTGCCGTGGCCCTGGTGGACTCCAGTCAACTGGAAAGTGCGGTGCTCAATCTGGTGATCAATGCCCGGGACGCTCTACCCGGTGGCGGAAATGTGCGGGTCACGACCTTCGCCGCCCACTCAAAGGGTGATCCCCGGGTTGCAGACGGTCCTTATATCGCCTTGTCCGTCAAGGATGATGGCGTGGGTATTGAGCACAGCGTCATCGACAAAGTATTCGATCCGTTCTTTACCACCAAGGCCATCGGTGAAGGCACGGGACTTGGTCTTTCGACCATTTACGGTTTTGCCAGGCAATCGGGCGGTGATGTGCTGATCCGAAGCGTTGCCGGCCATGGCACCGAAGTCACACTCATGATCCCCGCAGCGGTCGATGTGCTGCCTGCCCCCGCTGAGCCCAGCGTGACGGTTCAACCGGGTCACGGCGAGCATATCCTCATCGTCGAGGACACGGCGTCGGTGCGTATGTTCGTCAATGAACTGCTGGTAGAAAACGGCTATCGCTGTACCCAGGCTGAAGATGTCGCCACGGCACTGTCGATTCTGGAGAGTGATCCCTCGGTCGATCTGCTGCTTTCTGATGTCGGGCTGCCCCATATGAACGGCCGGGAACTGGCTGATCGCGCCCGCGTCTGGCGCGCAAATCTGCCAGTGGTGTTCATGACCGGGTATGCGGAAAACGCGGTTAACCGTCAGAGTTTCCTGGGCGAGCGCATGGACATGGTCATCAAGCCGTTCAAGTTGAACGTGCTGCTGGAGAAAGTGCGCAGGATGCTCGACGACCAGACGCCCAACCTCTGACAACTCAGGGCAGGGCGTTGTGGGTGGTACGGTGTGACCGAACGGTCAAAACAAAAAAATATGTAGTGCTATTAAATAATCACTACATAAGTGTTGACGCATCACCCTTCGCCTTGCATTATGCAGCTGTCTCCCTGATCGGGAGAGCAGTAAAGGGTGTTCTGACATGCACGACGAGCCGTCGTGATGTTCCCGGATGTGTGCTGCCCACAAGGCAGATTGATGAAGCTGACCTGGCATGATCGCGTGACTGGATCCGAGATGCTGGCGAAACGTCCTCATGAGGCTTGTGGTTATCAGGTGACAGTCGTTGTCACCGTTATCGTCGCCTCTTGAGTAAACTTTTCGCAACTTCTCCTCTCGTTGTGGTGCGTTTTGCGCAGTAATGTTTCATCAGGCTACACGCATCTATTCATGGGCCGGATCTGCAAGTTGTTTGATAGCGAATGTCATGCATGTGCAGCGACACAAATCCACTGGCCGATTGATCATGTGTATTAGCTGACTAATTAAACCCGGTTGACGAGCGGTCAAGGAGCATTCAAATGAATTTGAACAAACAACCCACTATTGATGAACTGGCTCAACTGTTCGCCTCGCGCAAAGACAGCCTTGATAGTCACGTACTGTGGATCAGCAATGAGGGCGATGTTCATATTGAGCCGCTGACTTGCCAGGAAAACGAATTCGGCAAACGCCACCCAGAAATGCGGGCCCGTCTGCGCACCTACCGCCGTGGTCATGGCTACGTTGGCAAGAAAGCTGCGGCTGATAAAGTGTTCATGAGTCGGGTGTTGCAAACCCTGAAGAATGAATGGATCGAGACCCAACATCAGTCTGATGTGCGTGTGGTTGATCGGCTCTACTGATCAATAAACAGTTGGACCCATAACGATTAATAAAGTGTTGTTTCGCTACTTGCTCCCGGAGAATCTCCGGGAGCTTTTTTTTGATTTTTTTTATGCCTCTTCGCTCGCCATCGCTAACGAGGTCCGGCTTGATATATATCAAGTACGGCATTGTTGTGCGGGTCCAAACTTCAAATGCCAATATCTCTTTTTTGAGCAGCGGGTGCTTCAGGTCTGTGCCGGTGCTGCCACTACCCTTATTAAGGTCGGCCTCATGCATGCGATGGTTTTGAATCGGATCGGCGCACCCTTGCAATGGACAGAGTTGCCCGAGCCGCAGCCCGGACCGGGACAAATTCGGCTGAAGGTCACGGCATGTGGCGTTTGTCGTACCGATCTGCATGTGGTGGATGGCGAGTTGCCTGATCCACAGCTGCCTATTATTCCCGGTCATGAAATCGTTGGTCGTGTCGACGCACTCGGCGCTGGCGTGCAGGGTTTGTCGATTGGCCAGCGAGTCGGCGTGCCGTGGCTGGGGCATACATGCGGGACCTGCGCCTACTGCGCAGCACAGCAGGAAAACCTTTGCGATCAACCTGCGTTTACCGGATTCACCTTGCAAGGCGGCTTTGCTACCTCGGTCATTGCCTACGCTGACTATGTCTTTGCACTGGGCGAGGCGTTGAGTGACGAATCGCTTGCGCCGCTGCTTTGTGCCGGCCTGATCGGTTGGCGGGCGTTGCGGATGGGCGCAGAAGGGCAGCATGTCGGGCTATACGGCTTTGGCGCCGCAGCTCATATCCTGGCGCAGATAGTGCGCTGGCAGGGGCGTTCGTTTTATGCGTTCACTCGGCCGGGCGATCAGGCGACCCAAACGTTCGCCCGGCAACTGGGGGCCGAGTGGGCAGGGGATTGCGATCAACTGCCGCCACGACCACTGGATCTGGCAATCATTTTTGCGCCCGTTGGAGCGCTCGTTCCGCTGGCCCTCAAGGCCGTTCGCAAAGGTGGCCGCGTGGTGTGCGCGGGTATCCACATGAGCGACATCCCCAGCTTTGCGTATTCATTGCTTTGGCAGGAGCGCCAACTGATGTCGGTCGCCAACCTGACACGCGTGGATGGCCAGGAGTTTTTCCGGCAAGTGCCGCAGATGGGCATTGTGACCCACACTCATCGCTATCCTCTGGCGCGTGCCAATGAAGCCCTTGCCGACCTGCGTGCCGGTCGTTTCTCCGGCGCGGCTGTACTGGTGCCCTGAGCGATAGTTGACTTTGATCAAACACGGCCATCGCAGTTTGCTGAAAGTAAGGGAAGGGAAAGATCCAGGTGCGGTGCAGACCCGCTTGTCTATCCCGTCCATTTACTTTTCTCAGGAGGAATCAGCTCATGGCCAATTCTGTAAAAAAAATGCCGAACGCCGATGATGAGCAAAAGCAACATCGCGATGTATCCATTGAAACAGGCAGTTGGCATCCGATTGAGCAGCTGCGTCGCCAGTTTGATCATCTATTCCGGGAGTTCAACAATCTGCCTTCCATGCTTTCCCGTCGTGGGCGGTTTGAGGGCGATCCTTTCTGGTCCGGAGATTTTTCCGGCGTCCAGGCGCCAGCCGTGGATATCCGCGAAACCGAAAAAAATTACGAAATCACCGCTGAAGTGCCTGGGGCCGATGAGAAGAACCTTACCGTTAAAATCATAAACGGCAACTTGCAGATCAAGGGTGAGAAGCATGAGGAGAAGGAGGACAAATCGGCCAGTTATCATCTGACTGAACGGCGTTACGGTTATTTCGAGAGGACCTTCAGCCTGCCCAAAGGTGTCGACGCCGACAATATTGAGGCGCGGTTCAGCAAAGGAGTCTTGTCGGTGACCTTGCCCAAAAAACCTGAGGCGATGAAACCCGAGAAGAATGTCGACATCGCCACGGATTGAGGGCAGGTCCACATGTGAGCAGGGCTGAACCCGGCAGCGCGATGCAACGCCGCTGCCGGGGCGTTGGGGTGCAGCCAACCCCGGTCCCCGGCAATTTCCAATTTCCGCGACTGCCGGACTCTTAAGGGGTCCGGCACGTCCTCAGTTTCCGGATCGCTATGTCGGCTCATTCTCCCCTCAGCGCAACTTCCACCGTGCCAGCATCCGCCAGCCCCGGCCGCTCACATCGTTCGTGGTTATGGCTGTCCTGGCTCGTCGGTGCGGCGTTGCTGGCCAGCGTAATCGCCGTGGCGTTGCATCTTAGTGACGTGGAGTCGTTCGCCCGACTGCTGACAACCGCCGAACCGCAATGGTTGATCGGTGCATTGGTATTTCAGGCGTTGACGTATCTAGCCCAGGGGCAGGTCTTTCGCAGTGTGCTTCAGGCCGGTCAGGCGCAGTTGGGCCTGTGGGAGGCGTGCAAGCTCAGTTTGATGAAACTCTTCGTCGACCAGGCCTTGCCCTCTTCGGGAATCAGTGGCGCATTCACGGTGGTGGCTTCACTGCTGCGAAGGGGGTTAAGCAGGCCGGTAGTGCTGGCCTGTCTGGTGCTGGACTTGTCGGCCTACTTTCTGGCGTATGTACTGGCGGTCGGTGTAGCGCTGCTGATACTGCTGTTGCAGGGGCATTCCAGTGTTTCACTGGTTGCGATTTGTCTGATTTTCATTGCTTGCAGCCTTGTCCTGGCAATTTTTATACCCCGTCTTTCCGGGCACGCCGAACTGGCCGCTCGTTTACCGGGCAGACACCGGGCCTTGTTTGCCAAGGGCTTGGGGTTACTGACCGATGCCGATCCTGTGCTGGTCCGTAATCGCGGTTTGTTAGGGCGTACGACGGGCCTTGAGCTGTCCATTATCGTGTTGGACTGCGCCACGTTGTGGGTGCTGGTGCGGGCATTTGGTGTGTCCGCTGACGTGCCTGGCCTGTTTGCCGGCTTCATGCTTGCCAGCGTATTGCGCAGCATCGGTATTGTCCCGGGTGGGTTGGGAACGTTTGAAGCGGCAGCGGTTGTCACCTTGCACGGGTATGGCGTTGACATAGCGGTAGCGCTTTCGGCCACGTTGTTATTTCGCGGATTGACGTTCTGGTTGCCGATGTTGCCCGGCATGTGGCTGGCCCGGCATGAATGGAAAGCCCCGGTCGCCGACCATCAGAGTGCGGCCGTCGCTTATTGGAGCCAGACCGAAGAGCAGTTGTTCAAGCTGCTGGGCAGTTCCGCCCAAGGGTTGAGCGCCGAGCAGGTTCAGGCGTTTCCCCGATCAGCTGGTACGCTGGGCCGGGAACGCCCCCAGAGCATGCTGAAGTTGCTGCTGGCTCAGTTGCGCACGCCGCTGGTGCTGGTGCTTATCGCCGGAGCGACGGTAGCGTTGGTGGTCCGCGATTGGCTGGATGCGACCATCATCCTTTCCATTGTGCTGATCAGTGCGGCACTCAGTGCCTCTTACGAAAGCCGTGCCAGTCATGCCGTCGAGCAACTGCGGCGCAAGATCGCCAATCGAGCCACAGTACGCCGCGAAGGCAAGGTCGTTGACATCCCGGCCGAGCAGGTGGTGCCGGGTGACATCCTGTTGCTTAGCGCTGGCAGTCTGCTGGCCGCCGATGGAAGGGTGCTCAGCGCGCGTGACTGCTTCGTCAGTCAGAGCTTGCTCACCGGCGAGACTTTTCCCGTAGAAAAACAAGCCGGTGAGGTGGCCCGGCAATCGTCTCTGGCACAGCGCAATAACTGCGTATTCATGGGGACGTCGGTTCGCAGCGGCACCGCCGAAGTGCTGGCCGTGCGGGTTGGTGGCGACACCGAAATCGGGCTCATTTCCACAGCGCTGTCACTGCGGCCGCCGGAAACGGAGTTCGAACGCGGCCTGCGACATTTCGGGATGTTGCTGCTCAAGGTCATGCTGGTGATCACGTTCATGGTGTTCAGCACCAATATCCTCCTGCACCGTCCTGCGCTCGACACCCTGCTGTTTGCCATCGCATTGTCGGTCGGGCTGTCACCGGAGCTGCTGCCCGCGATCCTCAGCATTACCTTGGCCAAAGGGGCACAGCGGATGGCTGGCCGTGGTGTGATCGTGCGCCACCTCAATGCCATCGAGAACCTTGGGGCGATGGACATCCTGTGCACGGACAAGACCGGCACGCTAACCCGAGGCGTGGTGATGCTGGACAGCGCCACGAACGTCCAGGGCGAGCAGGACCCGGAAATCCTGCACCTGGCATTGCTCAACGCCAGTCAACAGACCGGCATGCGCAATGCCATGGACGATGCCATCGTAGAGCGTGCAAAGGACGACCCGAACGCCAGTGAGCGGGTGCGCAAGCTCGATGAAATTCCTTACGATTTTGTGCGTAAACGGTTGAGCGTAGTGATTGCCACGGGCACGACGGATTCGGCGCTGCTGATCACCAAAGGCGCTTTGGATAACATTCTTGACGTGTGCAGTCATCTGCGGCTGGAGGGTAATGACGTCCCGTTGGGCAGTGCCGAACGGACAGCCATTGAACAACGCTTTGCGGCGTGGAGCGAGCAGGGTTTTCGGGTATTGGGCATCGCCTCCCGCTGTTTACCGACCCAGGCGCGATACCGGCGCGACGACGAAAGCAACCTGGTCTTGCGAGGCTTTCTGTTGTTTTTTGATCCTCCAGAGCCGGGCGTCAAGGCGACCATCGCGGATCTGGACGCATTGGGGGTGCGGATCAAGATCATCAGCGGGGACAGCCATTTGGTGGTGCGCCACGTCGCCCAGGAAGTCGGCCTCAAAGTGCAGGCGATCATCACCGGGGCTGAGGTGGCGCAAATGAGCGATGACGCATTGATGCACCTGGCGCCCCGTACCACGTTGTTTGCTGAAGTCGATCCAAATCAAAAAGAGCGGATTATCAGGGCCTTGCAAAAGACCGGTCATGTCGTGGGCTTTCTTGGCGACGGGATCAACGATGCGCCTGCGCTGCAGACAGCGGATGTCGGAATTTCAGTGGCCAATGCCGCGGATGTTGCCAAGCAGGCGGCGGATTTTGTGTTGCTCGAACACGACCTGAATGTACTGCGTGAAGGCATTGAAGAGGGCAGGCACACGTTCGCCAATACCCTCAAGTACATCTCGATCGTGTCCAGCGCCAACTTTGGCAACATGATCAGCATGGCGTTCGCCTCATTGATGCTGCCCTTTTTGCCATTGCTGGCGAAACAGATCCTGCTGAACAATTTTCTTTCCGACATCCCGGCCATGGGCATCGCCAGTGACAACGTTGATCGTGAGTGGCAACAAACTCCGCATCGTTGGGATATCCGGGAAATACGCAACTTCATGGTGGTGTTCGGTCTGGTCAGTTCGGCATTCGATGCGGTCACGTTCGGCGTGCTGTACCTCATGGTGGGGCTGTTACAGCCGGAGCTGTATCGCAGTGGTTGGTTTGTCGAATCCTTGCTGACCCAGTTGCTGACCATTTTTATTGTGCGCACCTACAAACCCTTCCACCGCAGTCGTCCGGGTCGAATGTTATTGCTCTGTGCGGTGGGCATTGCGGTATTGACGCTGATCTTGCCCTACAGCCCTGTGGCTGCCTGGTTCGGTCTGGTTCCTTTACCCCTGACGGTTTTGGCTGCGGAGATGGGCATCAGCCTGGTGTACGTGGTCTGTGCCGAGCAGGTGAAACGACGTTTCTACCGGCGCCAGCGCAGGCCAGCGACAGTGCGTCGACGCGGCGATCCCTGAGACATCGACGTCAGTCCTTGCGATCCCAGTACTTCTGCATCTCGATGAACAGGAACGAAGCGGTCCAGGTGATCAGTACCAGGCCGGTCAATGCCTCCAGCCCGGTGAGGTACTTCAATGGACCGGAAGGTGAGATATCGCCGAAGCCGATGGTGGTGAATGTGGTGAAGGAGAAGTACACCGAATCCATGAAGCTGCCATCGAAGCTGCCTTCCAGATGCCCCAGTTCGCCGTGGTTGTTCATCAGGTAATACGCCAACGCAAAGATCCACACTTCGATGGCGTGCGCAATCAAGGCCCCCAGTACGCCGATCACCATCCTGAATCGATGCCACAGGTTCAATCTGGGCATCAGGATGTTCAATCGCAGCAGGCATTCGTAGTGGATGATGACCACAGTGGTGACGATCAGCATGTTGATCAGGGTGACAAGGAGCATAGGTAAGTCCTGAGCTGACAGCCAGAGAGCATGGGGCCGATGCGATGCCTGGTCCCCACGCAGTGGTTTATCGGTTACTGCCGCCTGAAGCACAAGCCCGACGGGGCAAAATCCGCCAATCGCTGATTTAAGTCAAACCCGCCCGGGATGTGTTCTGCACCATGGGACCGTCACGCACCGTGGAGCAGGAAACAGACCATGTCGCAGATCCAGCGCATTTTGTTGATCGCATCCTCGCAAATGAGTCGCACACCTGCGTTTGAATGTGCCGTGGCGCTGGCCGCAAGAACCTGCGCAGTGTTGCATATCGTGGCGTTTGATTACCTGCGGGCGTTTGAGATCGTCGGGATTTTCCAACACCGGAGTATGTCGGGCCTGCGTGACGCTTACCTGCAGACCCATCAGCGTTGGCTGGAGCAGGAAGCCGAGCTTGAACGAAAAAAAGGCGTGCAGATCCAGACCCGATCGGTGTGGACAGGGCATGTAGTTGAAGAAATAAGACACTACGCAGCGGTCATCAAAGCGGACCTGATCGTCAAGGACATCCATCATGAGCCGGCCATCAAAAGGGTCTTTGCCACACCCATGGACTGGCGAATCCTGCGCGATTGTTCGGCACCGCTGCATCTGGTCTCCAGTGCCTGCCACTGCCCGCCGCAAAAAATTCTGGCGCTGGTCAATCTCTATCGAAGCAACGACGAGCAATTGCTGCTCAACGACAGCATTGTGCAAATGGCGTCGCGTCTGGCTCAACAGTGCCAGGCACATTTGCACGTTCTGTATGTGTACGACTGGCAAACCATTTATGCCTCAAAGCTGACCATGCTTGGCTTGATGCCTATCGAAACCGGATTCGTAGAGGCCCTTGGTGACGCCCATCAGGAAGCCTTCGCCCAGTTGACAGACCGCTATGCGATAGCCCGGAACTGCCGTCATTTCCTGTCCGGGGATCCGGCATTCATGATCAATAGCTTTGCTGCCGAAAACGGATTTGACGTACTGGTCATGGGGACCTTGCCACAGCGCACGGTTAGTTCTGTATTAGGTGATACGGCTGAAAAACTGCTTATTCACGCGCCATGCAGCGTCTTGATTGTAAAAAGCCCCGTCGCGCACAGAGCACGCGCTCCTAGTGCCGACGATGCCGATTGCACCCCGATACGAGGCCGTACAGCGCCTCCAGATTGAGGATTTCCACGGCACGACCGGAGATGCGCACAATGTCCAGCTCGCGAAGGCGGGCGATGGCGCGACAGATGGTTTCCAGGCGCAGGCCCAGATACGAGCCAATGTCTTCGCGGCTCATTCGCAGCACGAACGCCCTGGGCGAATAACCCCGGGCGAGCATACGGTGGGACAGATTCAGCAGGAATGCGGCGAAGCGCTCGTCGGCATTCAAGTTACCCATCAATAACAGCATCTCGTGGTCGCGCACGATCTCGCGACTCAGAAGTTTGTTGAAGTTACGTTGCAAGGAAGGCAGTTCCTGATTCAGTCGTTCCAGTTGGGTGAAATGGATGGGGCAAACTTCACTGTCTTCAAGTGCAAGTGCGTTACAGACATGTCGGTTTTCACCGATAGCATCAATGCCCAACATGTCGCCGGCCATCTGAAAGCCGGTGATCTGTTCGCGACCGTCTTCGGAAGTGATCGAGGTTTTAAAAAAACCGTAACGAATGGCATACAGGGAACGCAATGGTTCGCCCGCGTGGTAGAGCGGCGCGCCCTTTTTGATCCTGAGGCGTTGCGTGACGATTGAGGAGAGCCGCTCAACATCGGCATTACTCAGGCCAGTCGACAGGCACAGCTCTCGAACCCCACAGTTGGCACACAGCGTCTTGATTGATTGAACCGCAATGGGTGATATCAACTCGCTCATCTGCCCGTCCTCCCTTAAGTTACGCTGGCAATCGTTAAGCCTAGTTGTAAAAAGATTGTCTGGAGAGTGGGAGGACGCAACGATGGATGAACGGGATTATTTATGAAGGTAATAAGGCACGCCGTCGCAGTAATTAGAAGAGTAGTTTCATTCGAGTGGATAACTAACGCTGGCGTCTGTTCATTCAGGTGTAATGTTTTTGATTGTCTGGTGCTACTGCCGATAGGGCAGGTCAAGCGGCTCTCCTTGATTTAGATCAAACAGGACAACACCATCCGCCCGACACTCGTCGTGTCAATCGCCGCTACTGCCCAGAACCCGAAGCGATGACTCACAGGAGGTGTCCGATGGTTGAGAAAGAGCGTTTGTTATTGGTGGCTTCGCCGTTGATGCGTCGTACCGCTGCTTTTGACAGAGCTGCTGCGCTAGCCCATGTCAAACGCGCATCCCTGCACATTGTTGCGTTCGACTACGTCGAAGGCCTGGCCACCGCTGGCATGGTCAATGAACAGGCCTTGCATGAGATGCGTGAGGGTTATCTCAATCGTCATCGCCAATGGCTGGAAGACCAGGCCGCCCCTATGCGCAACTTCGAGGCCAAAACCGAGGGTGATGTGACGATCACCACGGAAGTGGTCTGGGTGCAGCGTCCGCTTGAGGAAATCCTGCGTTATGTCCAGGAGATGAATCCGTCGCTATTGATCAAGGATCTGGAACATGAATCACTGCTGACCCGGGCGCTGTTCACTTCCCTGGATTTGCACCTGCTTCGCGACTGTCCGGCGCCACTGCATCTGGTGTCCAGGCTTCAACACGGCGTGCCGCGTAGAATTCTGGCCGCAGTCGACGCATTCCGGACCGATGAGCAACCTGCGGCGCTCAACGACACGATCATTCACAATGCCGAGAAACTGGCTGCCCAGTGCGAGGCACAACTGCACCTGCTTTATGCCTACGACTTGTCTCACATCTATTCCGGCCCGGAGGGTAACGGGTTTTCGACGGTTATCGGTCTGGATTCCTACGAAGCTCAAGGCAAGGCGTTCTCAGAACTCGCTGACCGCTTCGGTGTTGCGCCGCAGTTGCGACACTTCATCATGGGCTCGCCAGCCAAGGTCATTGAAGCTTTTGCCAAGGCTCACGATATCGACGTGATTGTGATGGGGACGGTCAGTCGGCGAAGCAGTCGTCGCTTGCTGGGCAGCACCACCGAGCAAGTGGCCTATCACATGCCCAGCAGCTTGTTGGCCGTGCCTTCACCTGAGCAAGAGTGACGTGCAGCGGGATGGGCGCGACGGGCTCAACTGCAAGTCGCGCTCCGGTTGCCTGGACTGACTACAGCTGCAAGGTATACACCACCTGAGTCATATCCAGGGGATCGGCCTGGGTTTCGAACCCCAGATCCCGGGCAAGGCGGTGCATATCGGTGTTGTTGGCCGAGTCAACGGAAATCATTCGCTCAAAGCCATTGATGCGCGCCGCGTCGATCAGGTGCTTCATGAGCAGCCTGCCAAGCCCGCGACCTTGCCATCCGTCGGCCACAACCACGGCACATTCGCAGGTTTTGTCGTGGTCTGCCGCCGCGTAGCGACTGACGCCGATTTCAGTCAATTCGCCGTGTTCCATGAACAAGGCAACATACGCCATGCGCTTGTGATAATCGACGTCCATCAGTTGGTCCAGAAGCGCTTCCCCCGGCTCGTTCAGGGTGCAGAGAAACCGGAAATGCCGGGTTTGAGGCGACAGGCGTTTGATGAACTGAAATTCACGTTCCCGGTCGTTGGCCTGGAGGGGCCTGATCAGCACATGGGTGCCGTCGGTCAAAGCGTCAGTCCAATGCGTGACGGTCAAGTCCGGCGTAGGGGTGTGGAGCTGGGAAGTCATTGTCATTGGTTTCTCCCTGATAAGCATCGTGAAGGCGTGTGATGAGTTTTACGCCCGGGCGGGTCGTGACTTCTGATCCAGATCAATACCTCGATTGACGTCTGTCGGCATCGACCTGGTGGATAAGCGGTCTGACCGGCAATCGGACGTTTGAAAATATTTGACTTATAGTTGTACAAATATTTGATAGTCGTATAGGTTTTGACTTTAGATCAGCGGCAGGTGTTGTAGTGGTCTCTTGGCCTTACACCGGCCGCTGATCCTTTTTTACCTGTATTGCAGCGATGCCGAGGCTTTTGATGGCGCGACCATGGTTGTGGCTACTGTTATGGGTAAGCGGCACAGCCTTGGGGGCAGGCTGGCAGGACGCATTGCCCAACGCGCAGGTCGTCGGCAGTGGTGATCTGCGTGTGTATGGCTTTCGCATCTACACCGCTCGAATGTGGAGCGCGACCAAACCTCTACAAGCCAACAAACCCTTCGCCCTTGAACTAACCTACCACCGGTCCATCGCTCGTGAGGATCTGGTTGCAGCCAGCATCGATGAGATCAAGCGAACTTCCGGCTCCCAGGTCACTACGGCGCAATTGGCTCAATGGCGCCAGCAGATGCAGCAGGCGTTTGTTGACGTTCAGGAAGGCACGACGATAGTCGGTGTCAATGTGCCCGGACGCGAAGCGCGATTTTATGTGAACGATCAACTGCGACATGTTGTGCTTGATCCGGCGTTCGCCAAGGCATTTTTTGATATCTGGCTGGACCCGGATACTCGTAATGCTGACCTGCGTGAAAAGTTGTTGGGCACGGCCCGTCCGTGAGCCGCACACTCCTCAGAAGGAAAGCACCATGCTCAAACTGAAAAAACTCTTATTGGTGCTGTGCATCGGCTTGGCCGGTTGCACCAGTGTGAAGGTCAGCCAATACAGTCAGGAAACGCCAAAACTGCACTTGCGTGACTATTTCACCGGGCAGGTCCTGGCTTCCGGAATATTCCAGAAGCGCTCGGGAGAAGTGACCAAGCGCTTTCATGTGGTTATCAATGGCCATAGTGATGGCGACAAACTGATCCTCAATGAAGCCTTCAGCTACAGCGACGGCACCCGGCAAACCCGAATCTGGACGCTGGTTCCTACCGGGCAGGGCAAGTGGACAGGGACTGCGAGCGATGTAGTGGGCCAAGCCTTTGGCGAGGTTTCAGGGAATACCTTTCACTGGAATTACGTGCTCAACCTGCCGGTTGACGGCAAGACCTATGAAGTACGCTTCGATGACTGGATGTATTTGCTGGACGACCAGACCCTTGCCAACCGCTCCTACATGAGTAAGTTGGGGGTGGAACTGGGGCAGGTGACGTTGTTTTTTCGTAAACAGTAGGCTCTGACACTGTTGCGATGAATTCGCTCCACAATTTGGAAAACCGCGCGGCTTACGCCACCACAGGAATCAACGGATCAGCCGCCGCCAACGCTTGCGCACGATTGGCAGCCGGCGGGTAGATCCACTGGGTATTGATCTGCGTCTTGAGCTGTTTGCCTTCTTCTTTCACGTACCTGCCCTGGCGATCCCAGCCTTCGGTATAGACCGCGCCCCACATCGGTAGATATTTCGGAGTGACCTTCGGGAAATTATTTGCAACATTCACTGCCGCTGTATCCGAGCCCTCGTTACTATGGTCGGCCCGGCTCATTGGCCGGGGTTCACCACGATGGATGATCGACCGGGGACCGAGCATGACCGAGCCTGATTCACCTTCTCGCAGGGGCTTTTTCTGGGTTGCCTGCGCTTTGCTGATCGCCATGATCGGCACTACGTTGCCCACGCCGCTTTATGTCTATTACCAGCAGCAGATGGGCTTTGGCGAAACCTGGGTCACGTTGATCTTTGCCATCTACGCCTTGGGCGTGATTGCTGCGTTGCTGGCCGTCGGCAGTTGGTCCGATCAGGTCGGTCGTCGGCCCATGTTGTTTGCTGGCTTGCTGATGGGGGCAATCAGCGCGGTGATCTTCCTGCTGTGCGACTCCATCGGCGGCCTGTTGCTGGGGCGTCTGTTCTCCGGGTTCAGCGCCGGAATCATGACCGGCACTGCCACCGTGGCAATTATCGAGCTGGCGCCCAAAGCCTGGAGCAAACGGGCCACGCTGATCGCTACGGCCGCCAATATGTTCGGCCTCGGATTGGGCCCACTGCTGGCCGGGCTTACCTCGCAATACCTGCCGCAGCCGCTGCAACTGGTGTTCTGGTTGCATCTTGGCTGTCTGGGATTGGCGATGCTCGGCGTTGCGCTGGCTGATGAGACCGTCCAGCGTCCCGCAGTGCCTCGGCTGCGCGTCATGCGCCCGTCGATTCCGCCGCAGGTTCGGGCGATGTTTATCCCGGCAGCGATTGCCGGAATGGCCGGTTTCAGCGTGGCCGGGCTGTTCACCAGCATGGTGCCGTCGATCATGCGGCAGATCATGGGTCAGTCTGACGGCGTGGTGATCGGCGCTGTGGTGGGCTCCTTTTTCGCAGCATCCGTAGTGGGCCAGGCGGCATTGCAGTGGTTGCCGTCGCGGCTGCACATGACCAGCGGCTGCGCCGGCTTGATTCTGGGTATGTTGACTCTGGGTTTGAGTATCTCGACACAACAGCTGGGCCTGCTGATAATCGCGGGCGCGCTGGCCGGGATCGGCCAGGGCATGGTGTTCCGTGCCGGCATGGGGGCCGTGACGGCCGCCAGCCCCGCGCATCACAAGGCGGCGGTAAGCTCGGCATTGTTTGTGGTGTTTTACTTCTCCATGTCGCTGCCGGTGATCGCTGTGGGCGTCAGCGTCCCGGTGTTCGGCTTGCGCCACGTGGGGGAACTGTTCAGCGCCATCGTCGCGCTGGTGGCGGTGGTCGCGATGCTAAGCATGAAGCGGGCTCAGGCGGTTTCGGCCGCCTGAGTTGTGCGACCCGTTCGTGATGAACGCCCCGTCCATTCGGGGCTTTTTTACAGACGTTTGAGCAACGCCTGCGCGGTGGCCTCGGAAGACGACGGATTCTGCCCGGTGATCAGCAGGCCATCTTCAACGACATAGCTGGCCCAATCCCCAGCCTTGGAATAGTCACCGCCGTTGGCCTTGAGCATGTCTTCCACCAGAAACGGTACGACATCGGTCAAGCCGACCGCGTCTTCTTCCGTATTCGTAAAACCGGTGACGCGCTTGCCTTTGACCAGCGGCTGGCCATCGGCGCCTTTCACGTGACGCAATACGCCGGGGGCGTGGCAGACCGCTGCGACTGGCTTGCCAGCGGCCTGGAAAGCTTCGATCAGGGCAATGGAGTGCGGGTCTTCAGCCAGGTCCCACAATGGGCCATGGCCGCCGGGATAGAACACGGCGTCGAAGTCACTGGCGTTCACGTCTTGCAGCCGCAAGGTGCTGGACAACGCAGCCTGGGCGTCGGGATCTTTGCGATAGCGTTCGGTGGCTTCGGTCTGCGCGTCCGGCTCGTCGCTTTTCGGGTCAAGAGGTGGCTGACCGCCTTTGGGGGAGGCGAGGGTCAGCTGGGCACCAGCGTCCTTGAAGGTGAAGTATGGCGCTGCGAACTCTTCCAGCCAGAAGCCGGTTTTCTTGCCGGTGTCGCCCAGTTGGTCATGGGAAGTGAGGACCATTAGAACTTTCATGTGCAGGCATCTCGTCGTGGGGGAGCACAAAACGGCTATCGCACTCCAGTGGTAAGGACTAACAAGGGTTCTGAAAGCGAATGGGTACAGACGTTCAACATCATGTGCCTGACCTGAGGAACAAGTCACGCCGTCGGGCGGCACCGGAAAAGTTCCCTGCTGCGCGTTTATGTCGCAAGGCGTGACGCAGGTCTTGTCCAGCGTGGCTTTGCGCGGTAACGAACTGGATCAAGGCCGCGCAATACCGGTTCCGGGCAATGTTGAACCTGTAGCGACGGTGTTACATTTCCCGGCCATGAACGTCCCTGCAACCCATCGGCTACTCAATGCCAGGCTTAAGTCTCTGGCAACGGGCATGCGTGGCGTTGAAAAAGTGTCCAGGGGATCGATCAAGGGCACCACAGGCGTGAACAGGCGACACGGTATCGGCGCCTGGCTGGGCATATTCGCCATGCTGATGATCTTCATCGGCCCGCTGATTTCCCAAGGTGCGAGCATGGCCCATGGAATGGGCGCGCCGATGGCCCACGACATGGCCTGTGAAGACATGCCAGGCATGGCGCAGGTTTCAAAGCCTGGATCGCCGGGCGGCCATCATGATCTGGTCATCTGGGAAAAATGTGGCTATTGCACGCTGCTGTTCCAGCATCCACCGCTTACCGAATCCAACCTTACTTTCGCGACGCCGGGCATCGCGCCCGAACTGTTCCTGGCAACCTCGTTTACCCCGCAACAAGTCAGCGCTCCCGTGTTTCCAGGTGCCAGGAGCCGGGCGCCGCCATCCTTTTCCCGCTGAACGTCACTGCCATTCACTGCCGAAAATGTCCGATCGACCCATGCGCCGACGCAGATCTGTGCGTGCGTCGTTTGACGTTTTGCTGGCAGCCATCACCTGACTTTTCATCGGATGTCCTATGTCTTCGTTTCAGAATGAGCCTGCTTTTTACCTGGATCCAACACGTCTGCGCTTACGCCGTGCCGTTGGATTGTGTCTGGGCCTGGCATTGCCAGGCATTGTCCATGCTGCACCTACCGACGGGGAGCTGGCGACGCCGCTGGACTTGTCACCCCTGGTCATTACCGCCGTGCAACAGAGCTCGCCGCTGACCATCGTCACCGACCCCAAACAAGCGCGTCAGCCAGTACCGGCCAGTGACGGCACTGATTATCTGAAGACCATTCCGGGGTTTTCCGCGATTCGCAGCGGCGGCTCCAACGGCGATCCGGTGCTGCGTGGCATGTTCGGTTCGCGATTGAACCTGCGCACCAATGGCGGGTTGATGTTGGGTGCGTGTCCGGCGCGCATGGATGCGCCCAGCTCCTACATCGCCCCGGAAACCTTCGACAAACTGACCGTGATCAAAGGCCCGCAAAGTGTGCAATGGGGACCAGGCGCTTCAGCGGGCACAGTGCTGTTCGAGCGCGGGCCCGAGCACTTCGGCGAGTTGGGCAGTCGTCTTGATGGCAGTGTACTGGTGGGTTCCAACGGCCGGTTCGACAAGGTGCTCGATGGTGCCGTAGGCGGCCCGCAAGGTTATCTGCGCATGGTCGGCAACCAGTCCCGTGCCGATGACTATAAGGATGGCGGTGGCAACACGGTGCCGTCGCGCTGGGACAAGTGGAATACCGACATCGCGCTGGGTTGGACCCCGGATGCCGATACGCTGCTCGAATTCACGGCGGGCAAGGGCAATGGCGAGGCGCGGCTGGGCGGCAGGGGCATGGACAGCTCGCAGTTAGTGCGCGAAAGCCTGGGGCTGCGCTTTGAGAAGCGTAACCTGGGCGGCGTGCTGGATAAGCTGGAAGCACAGGTCTACTACAACTATGCCGACCACATCATGGACAACTTCCGGCTACGCGCACCCGATCCCGGCAGCATGATGAATATGCCCATGGCTTCACAGGTCGATCGACGAACCCTTGGCACGCGTCTGGCCGCCACCTGGAAATGGGCCGACGTGGAGCTGGTGACCGGCGTCGATGCCATGCGTAGCGAGCATCGCACGCGCAACTCCTCCTACAACATGATGACGGCGTTCTATACCGACACTGACGCCGTGGCCTGGAATACCGATGCGGTGGAACATGACTACGGCGGTTTTGCCGAAATGACCTGGTTCGCCGCCGAGCGTCGCCGGGTGGTCAGCGGTGTTCGGCTGGATCGGGCGTCGGCCAAGGATTACCGCGATACCGTTAACAGCATGTCGACCCGGACGGCCAACCCCACGGCCGACGAAACCCGGGCTGATACGTTACCCAGTGGTTTCGTGCGCTACGAATACGACCTTGCTGAATCGCCCACCACCTTGTACGCCGGCATTGGCCATGTGCAGCGTTTTCCTGACTACTGGGAGCTGTTCTCTGCCAATAGCGGGCCGAGCGGAACCCGCAACGCCTTCGACGGCATAAAACCCGAAAAGACCACTCAGCTGGACTTCGGCGCACAGTACAACGCCGACCCATTGCAGGCTTGGGTGTCCGGCTATGTGGGGCAGGTGCGCGACTTCATTCTCTTTGACTACCGCACCGGCATGATGGGGACCACGTCCCAGGCGTCCAATGTGGACGCACGCATCATGGGGGGCGAATTGGGCTTGGCCTATCGCCTGGACGCCAACTGGAAAACCGACGCGACACTGGCCTATGCGTGGGGCAAGAACAGTTCGGATGGGCAAGCGCTGCCGCAGATGCCGCCCCTGGAGGGCAAATTCGGTCTGACCTACGAACGTGAGCTGTGGAGCGTCGGTGCGTTATGGCGCCTGGCGGCGGAGCAAAACCGGGTCGCTGAAGGGAAGGGCAACGTGGTCGGCCAGGACTTCGGCAAAAGCGCCGGTTTTGGGGTGTTCTCGTTCAATGGCAGCTACGCATTGACCAGGCAGCTTAAACTCAGCGCCGGCGTGGATAATCTATTCGACAAGGATTACACCGAGCATCTTAATCTGGCGGGCGACGCTGGCTTTGGGTTTGCCGGCGATCGGGCGCTCAATGAGCCGGGGCGAACCTTGTGGACCAAGGTGAATTTCAGTTTCTAGCCAACGATCAGTGATGTTTCGGCATCTTCAGTGACCGACGACAAGCAGGAGGCGGGGCATCTGGTATGTAATGCGTCGTTTAGCGTTGATAATGCCCCGCTTGCCAGCCACTACGGAATGCACAATCGTCATGTTCGAGATCAAACCGCTGAACCCGCAAACCTATCGAAGTCAGACCCGCCGCAGCACGCTGATCATTGCCGTGACGTTCGCGGTAATGGCCATGGCGCTTTCCAGCGTCGCCGTGCGCCTGTTCGGAGTGCCGGGCGGCGATAACTTCAGCCTTAACCTGAGCGGCGTTATTGTCGCTTTGCTGGTGATGATTGCCTTGGTGCGGTACATCTTTTGGCCACAACCATGGATGGCGGCGGCAGTCTATGGCTGGCGACTCAAGCGCAGCCTGATGAGCGTTACCAACGTTATGCACCATATCAAGGTCGGCGTCGCAGCCCATGATCCCAGCGCCATGAAACTGCTGCGCTTCTACCATCTGGCGCTGGCACAGATGCATCAACTGGATGGCAACACCGGTGCCCACAGCGAGTTGCTCAGAGACAGCGAGCAACACAAGGACCGCATGGTCGCCCTGGCCCTGGACACCGAGCAACCACGGCTGGACCCTGCTTGGCTTGAAGCGGTCAAGCGCTACAACTGAGTTCGACTGAGCACCCCTGAGACAAGGCCCGCATGCCCCGTGGGATCGGACTTGTCCGGGAAGGCGGCAAAATCCCCAGCGACCCCTCAAGCACCCGACGTCCAGCCTCGCGCGCCTGCGGCCTATAACCGTCGCCGTCCAGCACACTTATGTGGGGGCTGGCAGGCTATTAATCTGGGGAATGTAGTGCTGTTTACCGATACCACTGGGGGCTCGTGGTTGATTAGAAGTTATGTCGGTTCAAGTTGTACTTGTCGCGATAATCCCCCGCTGTAATCCATCAGCGTCATCATTCAGCCCTGGCAGTTGCCACAGAACCTGCTCCCAATCTGGTTTCTGGCCCGCTGTTCATGGACATCAATTCTGTAGCGCCAACCACCAGGCACGCAGCCCAGCGGTGCGGTTTACATCGATGCGGCCGTTATGGCGCCGGTGCCGCCTCAGCGCCTGCAAACCCCCATTTTGCTGGGCGGTGAGCAAGCGCTGGTGCTGCTGCACTGGCTTGAACCGCTGGGCTTCAATGTAACCGTCGTGGCGCAATCCATTGGCGTGGCCTCGGCCATCAAGATGTGTCGCAGCATCATGATCAAGGGTTTGGAGGCGCTCACCACTGAATGTCTGTCCACAGCCCGGCAATATGGCGCAGAAGAAAGCGTGCTGGCGTCCCTGCATAAAAGCTTCCCGAACACGAGCCTGGCGATTGTCGCCACGCAACCAGGCATGGTGGAACGCATGGACGGACGAGGCCTGGTTTACGACCAACCCTTCGACTGGCGGGTGCTGGTGGATGCGCTGTATCGCTCTTCTGTGCATTGATAAGCACACCTATAAATAGAACAGATACCTCATTAAATACTTCACAGGTCCCGTTTCCGGGCATTGCCTTAAGCTTCGGCAACGGTTTTCGGCCCGCTTAAGGCATGCCAGGAGAACCTTCACAATAATAAAAGGTACCTCTATGAACACTCCCGCCGTGGATATTAAGCAATGGATCGATGGGCGCTCCGTCTCTCGCTACCAGTGGCTGATTCTTCTGCTGTGCTTTTTGATCGTCACTTTCGATGGGCTTGATGCAGCCATCATGGGTTTCATTGCTCCTGCGGTTATCCAGGATTGGAATATTTCGCGTACCGCGTTCGGCCCGATCATGGCGGCGGCGATGGTGGGTCTTGCCGTAGGCGCATTGGTCTCCGGCCCATATTCAGATCGTTTGGGACGCCGTCGGGTGCTGCTCTGTTCGGTGGCGGCTTTTGGCGTGTTCAGCGTGGCATGCGCCTTTGCCCGCTCCCCCATGGAACTGGCGGCCCTGCGATTTTTGACCGGCTTGGGTCTGGGGGCCGCAATGCCCAATAGCACAACCCTTTTATCCGAGTACATTCCACAGCGTCTGCGGGGCTTGTTGATTACGTTGATGTTCATGGGCTTCGGCCTGGGTTCGGCGTCCGGCGGTTTTATTTCGGCCTGGATGGTGCCGCAGTTTGGTTGGCATGCGGTATTACTGCTGGGGGGCGTGTTGCCATTGTTGCTATTGCCCGTTCTGTACGTCCTGCTGCCCGAATCAGTGGACCTGATGATCAACCGCGGGTTTGCGCGGTCACGCATCATGGCTGTCCTGCGGCGCATGGGTGGGCAGTTCGCGGACAACGTGGTGTTCGCCGTTTCGGCAACGGCGGGAAAGGCGTCAGGCGGCAGCAAGGTCCGGCACTTGTTCACCCCTCAGTATCGCTGGCGCACCATCAGCCTGTGGTGTACGTACTTCATGGGCCTGGTGGTGATCTATCTGCTGACCGGCTGGATGCCGACGCTGATCAAGGATGCCGGCGTCAGCCTGGAGCGCGCCGCGATCGTTACCGCCATGTTCCAGTTCGGTGGTCTGATCGGCATCGTGTTGGTGGGCTTTTTCATGGATCGGCTCAACCCCAAGGTGGTGATTGCGCTGGCTTATGTCGGCGGTGCTGTTTGTATTTTCGCCCTGGGTTTCGTGGAAGTCGGTGCCGGGGCGCTTGGGGTATTGGTGTTCGCTTCAGGGTTTTGCATCAATGGTGCACAAACGGGCCTCAATGCCTTTGCACCGGGACAGTACCCGACGGACTTTCGCGCCACTGGCGTGAGCGGGATGCTGGGCATCGGCCGCTTCGGTGGCATCCTGGCTTCCATGAGCGGCGGGGCGCTGTTGAGTCTCGGTCTGCCGATGAATGTAATTTTTGCCGTGCTGGGCGTTCCGGCTGTCCTGGCAGCCCTCGCCATTCTGGCGGGCCCACGGGCCACCACGGGACACCTTCAGGTGCATCCAGGCCATTGACTTTAACGAGCCCGGCAAAGGGCTCGCCTCTATATGCATCTACATCGTGGAGATCGAAACATGGCGCGAATCATTGGCGGACTGGCCGTCTCGCACACGCCCACCATTGGCTTTGCAGTGGATCACGACAAACAGGACGAAGCGGCCTGGGCACCGATTTTCGCAAGCTTCAAGCCCATCAAGGCCTGGCTGGCGCAAGAGCAGCCCGATGTGCTGTTCTACATTTTCAATGACCATATCACCTCGTTTTTCTTCGACCATTATTCGGCGTTTGCCTTGGGCGTGGACGACTGTTACGACGTAGCCGACGAGGGTGGCGGCAAGCGTGACTTGCCTGCCATTGGTGGCCATGCAGGCTTGTCGCGGCACATTGGCAACAGCTTGATGGCAGACGAGTTCGATATGGCGTTCTTCCGCGACAAGCCCATTGACCATGGTCTGTTTTCGCCAATGTCGGCCCTGATGCCGTTCAAGGATGGCTGGCCGGTTCAGGTGGTGCCGTTGCAGGTGGGCGTACTGCAATTCCCGATCCCCAGTGCCAAGCGTTGCTACAACCTGGGCAAGGCGCTGCGCCGGGCGATCGAAAGTTATCCGCAAGACCTCAAGGTGGCGATTGTCGCCACGGGCGGTGTTTCCCATCAGGTGCATGGCGAGCGTTGTGGTTTCAATAATCCGCAATGGGATGCGCAGTTGCTTGATCTGTTCGTCAACGATCCCCAGCGTCTGACGGAAATCACCCTGGCTGAATACGCCACCCTTGGCGGCATGGAGGGCTCAGAGGTGATTACCTGGCTGATCATGCGCGGCGCGTTATCGGCCAACGTAAAGACGTTGCACCAGGATTATTACCTGCCCTCCATGACCGGCATCGCCACGTTGCTGCTGGAGAATCAGGCGCGGGATGTGCCAGTGGATGTCCTGCAACGCCATCGTGAGCATATGAATCATCAACTGGCGGGCATCGAAAAGCTGGAAGGCACTTATCCCTTCACCCTGGAACGCAGTGCAAAGGGCTACCGGCTCAATCGTTTTCTGCATAACTTGATCGACCCGGCATGGCGACAGCGTTTTCTCGATGAACCTCAGGCGCTGTTCGAGGAGCACCAACTTACGGGCATTGAATGCGAGTTGGTGCAAGCCCGTGACTGGCAGGGCTTGATTCGCTATGGAGTGATTTTCTTCCTGCTGGAGAAGCTCGGCGCAGTGGTGGGGGTGTCCAACCTGCACATTTATTCGGCGATGAAAGGTTTGTCGCTGGAGGAATTCCAGAAAACCCGTAACCAGCAAGTGACTTACTCGGTTGCAGGCAAGCGCCCCTCAAAAACCGTCTGATAAGTACTGTCAACCTCCCGCGCCACCTGGCGAATGCTTTCGATCAGCGCTTCGGCGGCGGGGGAATGCAGCCCGTTGGTGCGGTAGATCAGACCAATCGCACGTTGGGTGTCGGGTAATTGCAGGCTTAGTCGCTGCAGCTCTCCCGACGCGATTTCGTATTCAAGCTGGTGTTCGGAGACGATCGCCAGCATGTGCGAGCGCATCAGCAAGCCTCGGATGATTGCCATGTCGCCGGTTTCCACTACCGGCTCCGGCGGTTTGCGCCCCAGCGCGGTGAAGTGCGATTCCAGGAGCAGGCGCGCGGGCGCGTCGGCCCGTGGCAACACCCAGCGGGCCGTGCTCAGGTCGTCCAGGGTGATGTGCCGGTCCAGCCAGGGATGGCCACGTCCGGCAAGAATCACCATTTCTTCGGTCAGCAACTTTTCCCCGTGCAGATCACTGGCGTAGTCCTGCGCTCGCAAGGCACCGAAGACGAAATCCACATCCCCGGCGCGCAACTCCAGCGCCAGCAGGTTGAACGGGCTTTCATTGGTCGCCACACGCACGCCGGGATGTTCGGCCAACAGGCGCACGAAGGCTTCGGGCAGGATGCGGGTGCGACCCAAAGGCAGTGCGCCCACGGTGACCAATCCTTGCAGCGAACCTTTGATCAGCGCCACGTCGGCCCGAATATGACGCAGCTCGTTGAGGGCGCGACGTACCGGATACAGGATTTCATTGCTGGCGCGGGTCGGTTGCAGGCCCCTGGCCGTTCGTTCAAACAAGATCTTGCCGGCGCCGTCTTCAAGCATTTTCAGCGCGGCGCTGATGGCCGGTTGGGTGAGGTTGAAGGAGCGGGCGACGGTCTGCATGTGTTGGGTTTCGCAGAGTTTGACGAAGATTTGCAGGCGTCGGGTCTGCAACAGGTACAACGGTTCGTGGGGGGCATGGCCCAGTAGCGCCGGAATTGACTCCAGCTCAGCAATCACCCGACGGGCCCTTGGCAGGATGGCTTTGCCGTAAGGCGTGAGCAGCATGCCGCTGGCGTGGCGTTCGAACAGCGGTACGTCGAGGCTCACTTCCAGGTCGCGGATCGCCCGGGTCACTACTGACTGTGCCCGCAGCAGTACGTCAGAGGCCCGCGACACGCTGCCATGCTCGGCAATACGGATGAACGCGCGAATCTGCATCAGGTGGGGAAGGTCAGCGTCCGGCATAACAGCCTCTGGTTGGTAAGTGAGCGCGGGATTGACTCCCGATAAACAAAACGTATGGCTCGCCCAACCTTACGCATTAGTGCGCCAATGGCAAGCCTGTCAGCATTTGGGGAAATAAATAAGGGAGTCTTCCCCGTCATGAACACCGTGAATAACAAAGCCGCCTTGGTTGTCAGCGCCCACTCTGCCGATTTCGTCTGGCGCGCCGGTGGCGCCATTGCCTCCCATACCGCTCAGGGTTATGCCGTGCACATCGTTTGCCTGTCCTTTGGCGAGCGAGGCGAATCTGCAAAGCTATGGCGCAAAGGCGCCGAAATGACCGAAAGCAAGGTCAAGGCGGCACGTCGCGACGAAGCCCAAGCGGCCGCCGATATTCTGGGTGCCAGCGTTGAGTTCTTCGATATCGGCGATTACCCGATGCGTGCCGACAAGGAAACGCTGTTCCGTCTGGCTGATGTGTTTCGCAAGGTGCAGCCGGAATTTGTCCTCAGTCATTCCCTCAAAGACCCTTACAACTACGACCATCCGCTGGCCATCCACTTGACCCAGGAAGCCCGCATCATTGCCCAGGCCGAGGGCTACAAGCCTGGCGAGAAGATCGTCGGGGCACCGCCGGTCTACAGCTTCGAGCCGCATCAGCCGGAGCAGTGCGACTGGAAGCCCGACGTGCTGCTGGACATTACCGAGGTCTGGGACAAGAAGTACGCGGCGATCCAGTGCATGGCCGGCCAGGAACATTTGTGGGAGTACTACACCCGAGTCGCCTTGCAACGTGGCGTGCAGGCCAAGCGCAATATCGGCATCACCGCCAGCAAAGACATCATCTATGCCGAGGGCTATCAAAGCATCTTCCCCCGTGTGACGGAGAATCTGGGATGAGCACGCTGGTAGGCAAAACCGGGATCGTCGTGCGCAATATCCCGCGTGCCGAATCGCGCCTCATCGACGAACTGACCCGTTACGGCGTGGCGACAGTGCATGAAGCCCAGGGCCGTAAAGGCTTGCTGGCATCCGGCATCCGCCCGATCCAGCAGGACGTCACCATGAGTGGTTCGGCAGTTACCGTGCTGGTAGCCCCCGGTGACAACTGGATGTTTCACGTAGCGGTCGAGCAGTGCCAACCCGGTGATGTGCTAGTGGTCGCGCCGAGTTCGCCGTGTTCCGATGGCTTTTTTGGCGATCTGCTGGCGACCTCTTTGCAGGCCCGTGGCGTGCGGGGGCTAGTACTGGATGCCGGTGTTCGTGACACCAGGACCCTGCGGGAGATGGGGTTCCATGTCTGGTCCCGGGCAGTTCATGCTCAGGGCACCATCAAGGAAACCCTGGGTTCGGTGAATATCCCGGTGATTTGCGCCGGGCAGCTCATCAATCCGGGGGATGTGGTGCTGGCCGATGATGATGGCGTGGTTATCGTGCGGCGGGACGAACTGCCAGCCGTAATCGAGGCCAGTCGCAAGCGCGCTGACCTTGAAGAGCAAAAACGCTTGCGTCTGGCTGCGGGCGAACTGGGCCTGGATATCTACAACATGCGTGCGCGCCTGGAGCAGAAGGGTTTGAAGTACTACGACAGCGTCGAACAACTGGAGGGCTGAGCCATGGCCCAGACTCGTATTCCCTGCCTGCTGATGCGCGGCGGCACTTCCAAGGGGGCTTACTTCCTGGCCGACGATTTGCCCGCCGATCCTGAAGTCCGCGACCGCCTGCTGCTGGCAGCCATGGGTTCGCCGGATGCGCGGCAGATAGATGGCTTGGGCGGTGCGGACTCCCTGACCAGCAAGGTTGCGATCATTCGCCGTTCGCAACGACCGGGCGTCGATGTGGACTACCTGTTCGCCCAAGTCATGGTGGCCGAACCCCGAGTCGATTACGGGCAGAATTGCGGCAACATTCTCGCCGGTGTCGGCCCGTTCGCCGTGGAGCGCGGCTTGGTCAGGGCCCAGGACGGACAGACCCGGGTCAGGATCTACATGGAGAACACCGGCCAGACCGCCACCGCAATCATTCAGACCCCCGCTGGCGAAGTCAGCTATGAGGGTGAAGTCAGGATCGATGGCGTTCCCGGCACGGCCGCCGCGGTTGTGGTGGAGTTCGACGACATCGCCGGTTCCAGTTGCGGGGCGTTGCTGCCCACCGGCAATCCCGTGGACCGTTTCGATGGCATTGAAGCGACCTGCATCGACAACGGTATGCCGACGGTGCTGATGCGCGCACAGGATCTGGGCTGTACAGGCTATGAAAGTTGCGCGGAGCTGGATGCGAACACCGACCTCAAGCAGAGGATCGAAGCGATTCGCCTGCAGGCCGGGCCGTTGATGAATCTTGGCGATGTCAGCCAGCGCTCGGTGCCGAAAATGGTGTTGATCGCCGCGCCGGTTGCGGGAGGCGCCATCAGTAGCCGCAGTTTCATTCCACATAAATGCCATGTGTCCATTGGCGTCTTTGGCGCGGTCAGTGTGGCCTCGGCCTGCCTGGTCAAAGGCAGCGTTGCCGAAGGCCTCGGGCTAACCACCGATGCTGATGATCAGCAATTATCGGTGGAGCATCCCACCGGGGAATTCAGCGTGCGCTTGCGTGTGGACAACGGCGTGCTGGCTGGCTGCGGTCTGGTGCGCACGGCGCGGTTGATTTTCGACGGGCAGGTCTGTGTTCGCGAATCAGCCTTTGTCGATCCTGGTCCTGCCGGCGCGGAACCGGCTTCCAATGACCTGTCGATGCGCTAAAAAACTGTCAGTCGGCAACGCTAGACCGCAATCCTTGGCTATACCTAACCCGTGCGGTGATCTTTCAGCAGGGTGGATCAATCAAGGAGCAGATCAATGAAATTTGCGCTTACGATGAGTTCTTTATGCCTGGCGGCCGTGGCGGTTGCGGGGTGCTCCAGTTCGGTGATCAAACCGGATGAGTATTCTGGCTTTCTCAAGGATTACAGTCAGCTCAGGCAAGAGAAATCGCCGTCCGGTGCCGACGTGATGCGTTGGGTCGATCCGCAGCTGGACCTGAGCAAATACACCAGTGTCTGTATAGAACCGAGCCAGTTTTACCCCACGCCGCAAGCCACTGACCGGATTCCCCAGACAACCTTGCAGGGCATCACCCGTTACTACGATCAGGCGTTGAAACGCGAGCTGGGCAAGTCCTTGCCTGTTACGTCTTCTCCGGGGCCGGGCGCCCTTATCGTCCGACCGGCGATCACCGCCGTCAGCAGCCAGACCCAAGGTCTTAAACCCTACGAAGTGATCCCGATCGCTCTGGTGGCGGCAGCGGTGAGCACCGCGTCGGGAGTTCGTGATCAGGAAACCACTATCGCCACCGAGGCGGCGTTTTTGGATGCTGATACCAACAGAGTCGTCGCGCAGGTCGTGCGCAAGGGGTCCGGCAAACCGTTGGAAAATACAGCGCAGGTGTTGACGGCAGATGACGTGAAAGCGGTGCTGGACGGCTGGGCGTCCGACTTGCATCAATCGTATTTAAGGCTCAAGGCGAAATAGGGACGCGACTTCAATGCAAAGGGTGACTCACTCCTGCCAGGCGCTGCCCGATCTATGGTGTAACGGCCCCACATAGACCAGCGCGTTGTTTGTGGATCACATTATCTCCGGCAAGGCGTGAAGTACTTTGTCCAGGGTAATGGGGTATTCCCGTATCCGGGCGCCAGTGGCGTTGTAAATACCATTGGCAATGGCCGCGCTGACGCCGCACAGACCCAGTTCACCGACGCCCTTGGCTTTCATGGGCGATGAAACCGGATCGGTTTCATCGAGGAAAATCACTTCCTGATGGGGGATGTCCGCATGTACTGGCACTTCGTAACCTGCCAGGTCATGGTTGACGAAAAATCCCAGCCTTTTGTCTACGGCCAGTTCTTCCATCAACGCAGCGCCGACGCCCATGGTCATTGCGCCAATCACCTGGCTGCGTGCTGAAATCGGATTCAGGATGCGCCCGGCAGCGCAGACGGCGAGCATGCGCCGAACGCGGGTTTCTCCCGTAGCGGCGTCCACGGCGACTTCAACGAAGTGCGCGCCGAAGGTTGCCTGCTGATATTTCTTGGCCAGATCAACGAACTCTATGGTGTCCTCGGCCACCAACTCACCCCCTTGCGCCGCCTGACTCAACGGTGCGCTGCGTCCAGCCGATTGCACCTGACCGTTGACGAATACCGCGTCCTGCGCACTGAAGCCGAGGCGTTGAGTCACCGCTTCGCGCAGTTTCACGCACGCGGCGTACACACCCGCTGTTGAACAATTAGCACCAAATTGTCCGCCGGAACCTGCGGACACCGGGTAGCTTGAATCACCCAGGCGGACCACCACTTCATCCAGAGTGACGCCCATCATTTCCGCGGCCGTCTGGGCAATGATCGTATAGCTGCCGGTGCCGATATCGGTCATGTCGGTTTCCACGATCACTGTGCCGTTGCGATCCAGCCGCACCCTTGCGCCGGACTTCATTAGCGCATTGTTGCGGTAGGCGGCTGCGACTCCCATGCCGATCAGCCAGCGACCTTCGCGTTGCATGCCCGGCGTCGGGTTGCGTCTGCCCCAACCGAAGTGATCTGCACCCGTGCGCAGGCACTGGATGAGATTGCGTTGCGAGAAGGGCCGCTCCGGATGCCCGGGATCGACCTGAGTGTCGTTTATGACGCGCAATTCGACAGGATCGATGGCCAGTTTTTCGGCCAATTCATCCATGGCGATTTCCAGGGTCATCAAACCCGGTGTTTCGCCGGGGGCACGCATAGCATTGCCTTCGGGCAAATCCAGGGTTGCCAGGCGCATGGCCGTCAGGCGGTTATCTGCGGCGTACAGAAACTGGGTGGGCTGCGCGGCTTTTTCGATACCGCCGCCGGGCAGGTCTCCCGACCAGCCTTCATGGGCGATGGCGCTGATCTTGCCGTTCTGCTCGGCACCGATGCGAATGCGCTGAATGGTAGCCGGGCGATGTGTGGTGTTGTTCGCCATCTGTGGCCGCGCCAGAGCGACTTTCACAGGTCTGCCCGTCAGCTTGGCGCCCAGTGCAGCCAGTATCGCGTCGGCGCGAACAAAGAGCTTGCCGCCAAAACCACCACCGATATAAGGCGAGATCAATCGCACGTTCTTCTTCGGTATGCCCAAGGTGGTTGCCACGTCGGTGACGCTCCAGTCGATCATCTGATTGGACGTCCACAGGGTGAGCTTGTCGCCTTCCCAGGCGGCCAGGGTGGCGTGCGGTTCCATCATGGCGTGGGATTGATCGGGTGTGGTGTAGGTCGCGTCAAGCTGAACCGGTGCGGCACTGAATGCCGTTTCGAAATTGCCCCGGTGGGTGTCCGGCATTTCGTCTTTGGGTTCCACCGCTGATTCGCGCGCCGTCGACAAGTCGTACTGGCCGTTGGCACGTACATATTCCACGCGTACCCACTGCGCCGCGCAGCGGGCCTGTTCGAAGGTTTCGGCGACCACCAGCGCCACGGCCTGATGGTAGTGCTGGATATCCGGTCCGGCGAGCAGCCTGGCCGTATTGTACTTGCCTTTGCCGAGCGTGCCGGAGTTGGCCGCCGTGACAATCCCGAGTACACCCGGCGCTGCATTGGCATCATCCAGATCGATGGCCACGATGCGCCCCTTGGCAATGGCTGAGGTCACGACGTAGCCGTAGGCCTGATTGGGCGCGGCATCATGCTGTTCATACGCATAGGGCGCCCGTCCGCAGGTTTTGAGAGGCCCGTCGATACGCGGCGTGGCTTTACCTACGACCTTGAGTTGGTCGATAGGATTGGTCGTCGCAGGGGTATCGAATTTCATCAGACGGCTCTCCCTTGGGCCAGGACGGCGGCCACAGTGCGCTGTACCAGAACCAGCTTGAATTCGTTGTCATGGGTCGTAGTTGCACCCGCCAGCAGCGTTTCGGTAAAAGCCCTGGCACCGTCGGGCAGTGCCTTTTCTGCGTCTTCAACGCGCCACGGTTTATGGGCTACGCCGCCAACAGCAACCCGACCGGTGCCGTCTTTTTCCAGCACCGCCGCCACCGATACCAATGCGAAGGCGTAAGACGCGCGATCCCGGACTTTCTGATAAACCTGCATGCCGCCAATAGGAGGCGGCAGGATCACTGAGGTGATCAGTTCATTCGCTGTCAGGGCCGTCTCAAGGTGGGGGGTATTGCCCGGAAGCCGATGAAAGTCCGCCATGGGAATCAGGCGTGTTGTACCGTCGGCCTTGACCGTTTCTACCTGGGCATCAAGCAAACGCATGGCCACCGCCATGTCACTGGGATGCGTGGCGATGCAGGCGCTGCTCACGCCAATAATTCCCATCTGCCGACTGACGCCACCGAGTGCCGAGCAGCCACTGCCGGGATTGCGTTTGTTGCAGCCTTGGTTGGTGTCGTAGAAATAGGGGCAACGGGTCCGTTGCAGCAGATTACCCGCCGTGGTCGCCACGTTACGCAGCTGTCCTGATGCACCAGCGAGCAGAGCCCGGGACAATACAGCGTAATCCTTGCGCACCTGCGGATCGGCGGCCAGATCGGTATTGCGCACCAGCGCGCCGATCTTCAACCCGCCATCGGGGGTGGCTTCGATGCGATCCAGGGCCAGATCGTTAACATCGATCAGGTGGGTCGGGGTTTCAATCTCCAGCTTCATCAAGTCCAGCAGGTTGGTGCCGCCTGCGATGAATTTCGCCCTGTCGGCCTTGGCCGCCAGACTGGCCGCGTCGGCAGGGGAGGTGGCACGGCTGTATTCGAACGGCCTCATGCTGGCACCTGCGCGACTTCGCTGATCGCCTCGATAATGTTGGAATACGCACCGCATCGACAGATGTTGCCACTCATTCGTTCCCGGATCTCACTGACGATGAGTTGCGGCCGGTCGGTCAGGCTGGCGCTGACGTGGCTTGGAATCCCGGCCTTGATTTCATCCAGTACTGCCACCGCCGAGCAGATCTGCCCTGGGGTGCAATACCCGCACTGGTAGCCGTCATGCTTGATAAACGCGGCCTGCATGGGATGCAATTTTTCCGGCGTGCCAAGGCCTTCAATGGTGGTGATGTTCGACCCCTGATGCATGACCGCCAGCGTCAGGCACGAGTTGACCCGCCTGCCATTGGCGATCACGGTACAGGCGCCGCATTGGCCGTGGTCACAACCTTTCTTGGTGCCTGATAGCTGCAAATGTTCACGCAGGGCATCGAGCAGCGTGGTGCGGGTGTCCAGGTTCAGCTCGCGCGGCATGCCATTGACCGTAAGCGAAGTTGTCTGGCTGACAGGACGCGCAACATTGGCTGCCGATGCCTTAGCGCATATGAACGGAGGAAGGGCGACCGCAGTTGCCGTTACGGCACCCACGATTAGAAATTTACGCCTGGTAATCGGCATCAGGTCACGGTTGTCCATTCGGTCGATTCCTATGGGATTCGGGATTCTTGAACAGCGTCTTTGCGCCGTAGATGGATTTTGATCGGGCTCAGGCTTGCCTTGGTTTAGGACACGAGGTGTTTTCGATTAGTTTTATAAGTTCGGTGACATAACCTCATGAGCACGACTCATGAATGCTTCAGGCCAAGCGAGCTTGAGACGTTAAGCGGGAGGGGGCTGCCTGACTACAGCCGCAGGATGCATAGCGATATGAGGTGGATTCATTAATGCCGTTGTTACCGGGCGCGCGCGGCGGTAAGCAACATTCGGACATACAAAGAGGGCAGGATATGGCTGGGTGAGGCCATTAGAGAAACTCTAATGGCTTCTGCGGCGGTCAGTCTTGCGCCTTCATTTTTCACGTCTGACAGGACCGTACTTTCGGGGGCACGGGGCCCCTCACTGACTCCCAAACATCGCTGTCCAGTAGATGCCGGCATCGCTTTTCGGGTCGACCGCATAAGCTGCGCCCAGGTCGCGATAGGCCGGATTCATCAGCGTGGCGCAATGACCGGGACTTGCCAGCCAACCATCCAGCACCTTGCGCACCGAATCCTGGCCGGCAGCGATGTTTTCGCCGATCTGCTGTCCGACGTAGCCACCCAGTTCCGCCCGGTCTCCCGGGGTCCGGCCGTCCCGGTCGATGTGATCGAAAAAGTTATTGTTGGCCATGGCCCGACTATGGCTCTGGGCCGTGCTGCCCAGGGTTGCGTTCCAGGTCAGTGGCGAAGCGGCGGCGTAGGGCTGGCCGCCACATTGACGCGCCTGGGTGCGCGCGCGGTTGATCATCTCCAGTAGCTTTTGCCCCTCGGTCTGCCAATCGCCCAGCCGCGCCGCCAGAAGTGGACGTGCCAGTACGATGCGCCAGTCGCGACCTTCTCTGCTGACGCCGATATCGACAAATTGTGGATCCAGCACCACTTGGCAGAAGCTTTCCAGCACCACATTCATGGCCGCCTTGGCATCCCGAGGTCCGGACAGGCTGATGGCCTGTACGTTGACCATCGGATAAGTGGCTTTGGCCAGTGCCTGCTGCAGGTCGCCGACACTGTTGCCGGACAGGACCAGGCGCGGGTCAGGGACCAGTGGTGGCAGCTCCAGCGAGACCTGGTCTGCGCAGCGTTGGGCCTGACTGCGGTAGGCATTGATCGAATCGACCAGTTGCGTTTCCTCGCTCGCCACAGCGGAGGCGGCGAACAGCAGCCCGCACGAAAACGCGGCCAGCCGCATCGCGGATGAAATGAATCCCATGAACCTCTCCCTTGAGCTGAGTGCTCCTATCATGCGCAATTTGTCGCCTCAGGCACAAAGGGATCACGTTTGCGGTGAAACGTTCCACGCGATTTGCTGGAACACCGGTCAGGGAGCTTGTCAGGAAATCTCTCAAACGTCCGTCAGGAATTGGCTGATGGCCGCTTGAATCAGTTTTGGCACCACAAGGTGACCGTTGTGCCCGCCATAGGGCAGCATTTTCAGTCGCGAACGGCGGATGCACGCCGCAATTTCTTCCGAGCAATGGGGCGGGGTGCTCATGTCGTCTTGCAGCCCTAGCACCAGCGTCGGCGCAATGATGCCGCCGATACTCGCCCGGCGATCATGGGCCAGACAGGCATCGATCCTGCGCAGCATTATTTCGGTGCCGGGGAAGGCCGCACAGGAAGCGTCGAGTCCGGCGGTCAGGGTGGCGTCATGGCGGGCGATCCAGTCCGGTGGATAAATGCCGATTGGCCCTGTGCGTACAAAAGCTTGCACACCCAGCCCGGTGAGGACTTCCCGGCGCATGGTCATGACCCGGCTGAAGTAAGGCTCCGGCCCGCACCAACTGGCGTAAATCACCAGACCTGCCACGCGCTCGGGATGATCGACCGCCAACGCTTGCGCCACGGCACCGCCCAGAGAGTGGCCGACAATATGGGCGCGCGTGATGTGCAGGTGGTCCATCAACGCCAGGACGTCGGCAGCCATTTGATCAACGCTGTAAGGGCCGCCCCATCTGTCGCTCGCGCCGAGACCGCGATGATCATGGGTGATCACCCGAAACTGTTCGGCCAGCGCCGGAACGATGCCGGACCATGGCCGAGCAAGGCCGTTGAGACCCGAAATCAGCATCAACGGCACGCCGTTGCCTGTGTCTTCGTAATACAAGCTGCCCCAGGACAGCTCAGCGCTGGACATACACTCACTCCTTGTGGAAACGGGCGACTTATTGGCCCTTGATGGCTGCCGCTGCCGTATTGTCGGTCAGGCCGTACCTGGCAAGCATGAGGGCGTAGCTGCCATCGGCAACGGCGTCTTGGAGGGCGGCGGAAACGGCATCGCGCAGTTCAGCCGACTGCTTGGGGAAGCCGGCGACGATAAACAACGAGCTCAACGGCTTGCCAATGGTGACGTAGGTGTCTTTTTCCAGGGCCATGGTCGCGGGCACCGACTCGCTGCTCTGGACCGCGACGTCGACCCGCGCCTGCTTGAGGTCAAGGCGTGCCATGGCGGTGCCATCGGTGGAGTGGACTTCAATGGCCGGCTTGCCCTTGGCGACGCAATGGGTATCGCTCCACTGTTTCATGGCCGCATCGAATGCGTTGCGTCGATTGGCACCGACTTTCAAGCCGCAGATATCAAAAGCGGTCGCGATAGGCGCATGGGTCGCCAGCGTGTAGGGCTGCATGCCGGAGGTCAGATAGGGCAGATAGTCCAGGCGGTCTGCCGCTTCGGGCGCGTTTAACAGGCTAAAAGCCATGTCAACCCGGCCAGTCATGAGGGAGTTAATGGCTGATTCGTAGGACACGTCTTCCCACTCAATGGCCACGCCCAGGCGCTTGCCCACATAATTTGCCAGGTCCACGTCGATGCCCACCAGTTCACCGGTTTCCGGAACTTTGGATGCCATCGGCGGAAAACCGGCGAATAACGCAATCTTCAATACCTTGGCGGCTTTGATAGCGGCTGGCACGCGGATTTTTTCATCCACGGTGACTTGCGCCGCGAGTGCACTGGTCAGCGTAAATGCGGCCGCTGCACTCACTAGAAGTTTCTGGATCAGACGAGAAGACATTGACTACCTCAGGCACGCATAAATGAATGGGCCGGATGAGACGGCTCAAAGAACGATTAAGGTGATTCAAGGCGGTATCAAAGTGTGCAGCGTTGGCAGTTCTGCGACTGTTGGGTTGTCAGCGAAAAGGGCGTTGGTTGCCACGGCGCGTCAGTGAGCATCGGGAACAACGCCCGGTGTTAACCGAGCGCATTAGTTGTATGAAAGTCTAGGCAGGCGGGCAATTCACCATTTTTTATATTGAATATTCGGCAAGGCAATAAATGAGCTGCGCGGCGCGAAAAACGGAGGGCGGACAGGGCTGCAGCTAGATCAGGTATTTGCCAAACCAGCCCAGGGTTCTGTCCCAGGCAAGTTTTGCGGCGGCGTCATCGTAGCGAGGGGTCGAGTCGTTGTGGAAACCATGGTTGGCGCCGGGATAGATGTAGGCCTCGTAGGTCTTGCCCGCAGCCTTGAGCGCCTTTTCATACGCGGGCCAGCCTTCGTTGATACGGGTGTCCAGTTCACCGTAATGCAACAACAATGGAGCCTTGATCTTGATGACGTCGGCCGGGTCCGGCTGGCGTCCGTAGAAGGGTACCGCTGCGGCCAACTCCGGATAGGCCACGGCTGCGGCGTTGGCAACGCCTCCCCCGTAACAGAAGCCGGTGATGCCGATTTTTCCGGTGGTGAGATCGTTGGCCATCAACCATTCAATGGCGGCGAAAAAATCATTCATGAGCTTTTCAGGGTCGACCGTGGCCTGCAGATCGCGACCTTTGTCATCATTGCCCGGATAGCCGCCAACGGAGGTCAGCCCATCGGGGGCCAGGGCGATGAAGCCGGCTTTTGCAACGCGTCGGGCGACGTCTTCAATGTAGGGGTTCAGGCCGCGATTCTCATGCACCACCACCACGCCTGGCACTTTGCCGTTGGCCTTGGCGGGGCGCACCAGATAGCCACGCACATGGCCGTGGCCTTTGGGAGATGGGTAGGTAATGTATTCGGCGATGATATCCGGATCGGTGAATTCCACTTGTTGGGCCAGGGCGTAATTGGGGCTCAACGCGCTGAGCATGGCGCCTGCGGTCAGCCCCGCCAACGTAAAGGCTGCCGCTCGGTCGAGAAACTCTCGGCGGTTGATCTTGCCATGGGCGTAATAGTCATAAAGTTCGAGCAGTTCGGGGGAGAAATCTTTCGCGGTGAGACGTTCCATCTGCTGCGCTCCTCGGGCTGGGCTTGCCTCATTAAAGCAACGTTTGTGACATCGGCAAATAAAGTCTGGCCGGCAAATAACAGCGCGGTGGACGCAGCACGAGGGCGACGTCCTCGACAGGCGGGTATGATGATCGCATTCAGCCCTCCCGGAGCCAGCATCCCGAATGTCCATTGTTACTCGCTTTGACACGCCGCCACCCGAAGCCATCAACAGTCAGATCATGCAAATGGTGGTCGATTACGTGACCGATATCAGCATGGTCGCCATTGCACCGAGCAATCCCCTTTACAGCCTCTATCAGTACGGCGTTGGCTACGAAGTGCATCTGTATTTGCAGGCCATGGACGGCTCCCGTGGCCTACCGGTCGAGTTGATCGTAGCGACGGATGAACAGGACCCGGAAACGGTGATCGGTTTTTTACTCTATCTGCCGGTCAAGGACGATCCCCAAGCCTGTGCCGTGCCCTACATGGCGGTGCAGACCCGGCACCGACGCCAGGGCGTAGCGCGTGCGATGCTCGCCAAAATGCTCAGCCTCTATCCCCATGCGGAACTGGGATGCTTCGTCGCCAAGGTCCCTTGTTTCGAGGCGCTGGGCTTTCAGGTGGTGGGCGCTCGCGGTCCGCAGGTGCTGATGAATACCCGCGACCATGGCACCGACGGCCTGCTGGCAGTGCTGGATGTCGCGCCGATCTATCAGTCGGTTGAGGTGCGGCAGATCCACACCTATTTGCTGCAACAACATGGCAAGCGAGCCATGGTAGACGCCGAAAAACAGCGTGACCGTCAACTGGACCAGATGACCCGCCAGGCTCAGGCGTTCGTGCAGCAGCGCCTTGGCGACGAAGCGGTGCGCAGGCCGTTGCAGGGGCCTCGGTTGGTGTAGAACATCCTGCCTGTCGAGTGGGCACAGCCAGCGACATTGCGCCGCGTAGCGTCCACCTATACCTATACTCAAGAACGACGTGGCTAAAACCCCATCGGGCGGGTAGGGCTCACACGGGACAACTCTTGCAGGAGACCGCGGTCTTGAAACCCCGCGTCGTGATAGCGGCCTCGGGCGTTGCCTTGATTCTGCTTCTGGCGGGCTGCGCCAGTGCGCTGCGCGAGCCGCCCGCTCCCCAGGTGGTGATAGCGCCGATCACCTGGCAGCACGTTGACAGGGAGATTATTGCGGCCTCTGAGGATGCGGCCGGACAGGCCGGGGTCTTCGCCCGTGGTTCCATGGACCATTGGCGGTTGCGAGTGTACGAACAGACCGAAGAGGCATTCATTCCCTGGTTCAGCAGTTACTGGACCCAGGAATGGCTGGCAATGAAGGTGGGGTGGTACAGCATGAGCGCGGGCAACGATCAGGATGCGTCCGCAAACCGATTGGCGCTCTATCTGCAAGAGCAGTATCGCGGTCGGGTGCTGGCGCCAGTGGCGGTGGAGATCGATCCCGATGCGATCATGCAGCAATCGACGGCGTTCTACGTCCAGCTACTGGGCCAGCAGCTTCAACGCGTCGCCCAGCGTCATGGCGTACCGGTCCAACAGATGAATCGCCATCTCAATGCTGTCCCGGTCATCACCCTCGGGCCTGGGCCGCCGCTCAATGCGTCGCTGTATCAGCTGATCTCCACCGACCCTCTCACCGCTTTGCCCGCCTGGACAGCCTTGCAGGAAAAAATTCACGCGGCGCGGATTCAGTCATCACAGGAAGCCATTTCTTCAGTGGCAAAACGCACCAGTGAAAAGCTCCAGGCGCAGTTTGCCAGCCGGGGCGCAGCCAGTGCTGCTGCGGCGGCGGCCGGTCGGGTGGCCGGTCTGCTGATTTCCGTCGGCGTGGCAGGGTTTCGTGCCTTCGCCCATGAAAGTGATCGACCTGAGCTGCAAGCCCAACTGCGGCAGACGCTGGGCACCGCATTTGACGGCGCCTGGCTGGGCCTGGTCAAGAACCGGGATACCGGCGTCATGGCAGGGGTTTATTACCTGAACGGGCAAATTGAAGTCCATCTGGCGCGGCCTGCGCTGGCAAAAGGGGTTGATCCCGTCCAGCGGCCTGGGCGCCGGCTGCCAACCGACGTGAGACCCTGACCATGCGAAAATTCTGGAAGCGCTTTGTACATTGGCTGGACCTGGATCTAAATACGAAGGTCTTCGATAACGTCAAGAATCTGCTGGTCTGCGCTTTGCTGTTTGCCGCCGGGACTAACGTCCTGCGTTCACAGCACCAAGTGTATATGGGGCTGGTGGGAGCGAGCTTTACCGGATGGGTGCTGATCGGGATTTCAGCCTTATTGATGCTGCTCAATATCAGCGACGGTCTGAATCGATTAGCCAAGGTCCGACATCATCGGGCGGTGCAGACAATATTCTGCGTGGTGTACCTGATCCTCGCTTTTAGGATGGTGGAAATCGTCTGGGATTTTCGCGCTCAATAGGGGCGGTTGCCGCCACCTCCGGGCTTGATCCGCAACAAGATCGGGTAAGCCCAACCATCTGTTCAGTCGATAGTGAACATCAAACATTGCGAGTTCTGTTTTCTCGGCAGAAGAGGAAGATAGCGTCATACCAAACACGTTTGCGAAGGAATCTGTGCGATGAGAATTTCAACCCTGCTGGCTCTTGTCGCCGTATTGACCGGTGGCGTTGCTGCCACTGCACCGTCCTATGCTGGCAATGGCCAGTCCTGTCATTTGCTGCCGGTGGCTGACAGCACGGCGAGTTTGCAGCGCTCGCAATCGGTGGGGGTTCTGTACAGTGAAAACACGGTCAGTAACCTTGCCTACCTTGAGCAATATCACTCGGTCGCCCTCAAAGGAGCGCAAAGTGGTGTGCTCGATGCGCGGATCAGTGGTGCCTTCGTCAGCAGCTCTGATCCGCAGCTGGCACTCGCCTGGCTCAAAAACTCCCTGAACCGGGAGTTCGCGTCGGTCACTGTTTACAACACGCTTGATGAGCTGGTGCAGGCCGGTCCGGATGTAGCGGTGATGCTGGACACCTATAACCAACTGGTGTCCAAGCGCAATACTCAGGTCCAGGCACGTTACGTGGCCCGTTTTTACGACGCGAAGCTGCAATACATCGGCAAGGCTGAAGGTTATGGCGCCAGCCAGATGGACTCGGTATGGGTTCATGGCAAAGCCGTTGCGGACATTGCCGCCCAGGTGGATCAGCAACGTGTACTGCAAGTGAACGCCCTCAAGCAGTTTGATGCCTCGCTCAAGGCGCTGGTGACTTCCGGGCAGGTCGCAAGTAATCAGTAACAAACACCGACAGTTGGCGCGTTCAACGTAAAAAGCCGGGCCGTTGGATTGGTGGCTGAATCACCGTGAACATCGCTTCGCACCTGCCACGCAGAGAATCACCGCCAAGCACACCCCGAGCATGCCGATGTTGACTTGCTCATGCAGCAGCGTGGCGGCCAGCGCCAGCCCGAAAAACGGTTGAAGCAGTTGAAGCTGCCCGACGGCGGCGATACCTCCCTGGGCGAGCCCGCGGTACCAGAAAACGAACCCGATCAGCATGCTGAAGACCGAGACGTAGCCCAGACTGATCCAGGCGGGCAGGGTGATTTGCGAGAACGATGCCGGGCTCAGGAACAAGGCCAGCGGCGCCATCAGTGGCAGCGAGAGGACCAACGCCCAGCAGATCACCTGCCAGCCTCCCAGCGTCCTGGAAAGCTTCGCGCCTTCGGCATAGCCAAGTCCACAAGCCAGAATCGCCAGTAGCATCAGAACGTCCCCTGCCGCAGAAGCGCTCACGCCTTGGGAAAGGGCATAGCCCACGACCAATGCGCTGCCCAGCACCGAGAAAAGCCAGAACACCGGGCGCGGACGTTCGCCGCCGCGCAAGACACCGAATGCGGCCGTGGCCAACGGCAGCAGGCCGATGAACACAATGGAATGTGCTGAGGTGACGTGCTGCAGCGCCAAGGCCGTCAGCAACGGGAAACCGACCACGACTCCCGCCGCGACGATACCCAAGGCTGCCAGTTGTCCGGTCGCGGGACGGCGCTGCTTCAGAAGCAGGAGCATGCAAAGGGCTAACACTGCGGCAATGCTTGCTCTGGCGACCGTGAGGAACAACGGGTCAAATTGCAGTACCGCCACCCGTGTCGCGGGCAATGAACCGCTGAAGATAACGACACCGATCAGGCCATTGAGCCAGCCGCTGGCCGGTTTGGCGGTCGTGGTGTTTGCCAGGTTTGAAGTCCGTGTCATTGCAGTTCACTCGAAGGGTTAAGTGCGACGGGTTGCGAACTGCAATCCTATGGTCGATGCTCATGACAATCAAAAAATCGTCATGGATACATTGCAATGGCCCGTGCCCGTTACAAGACCTTGGTAGACACATTCGCCGCTGACATTCGCTCCGGCAGGCTGCCACCCGGCACTCGTTTGCCCACACATCGGGATCTTGCCGCCCGAGAAGGCCTGGCGCTGGTAACCGCTTCACGGGTTTACGCAGAGCTTGCGCTGATGGGCCTGATCAGCTGTGAAACCGGGCGGGGCACGTTTGTTCGGGAAATTGCGCTGCCCTTGGGGCGCGGCATCGATCAGCAGGAGGTTGCTGCTGGGGTGCTGGACCTGAGTTTCAACTATCCCTCGTTACCCGGTCAGGGTGAATTACTGCGCGGGGCCTTGCGGCAACTGGCCGTTGCCGGGGACCTCGAAGCGCTGCTGCGTTATCAGCCCCATGCCGGACGGCTGCATGAACGCGCCTGCGTGGCGCGTTATCTCGCTTGCGTCGGACTGACGGTCCAGGCGCAACAACTGCTGATGGTCAGCGGTGCTCAACATGGGTTGGCAACGACCGCCATGGCGCTGTTCAAGCCCGGTGACGTGATTGCCGTGGACGCCTTGACCTATCCCGGATTCAAGGTCGTTGCCGACGCCCATCGCCTGGAGCTGGTGGCTATCGCGCTGGTGGATGGCCAGCCAGATCTGGATGCTCTCCAAACGCTGTGCAGCAAGCGCCGGATCAAGGCGGTCTACGCAATGCCGACGTTGCATAATCCGTTGGGCCTGGTGCTGGATCTTGCCTGGCGCGAGCGCCTGGTGAGTATTGCGCGACAGCACGCACTGTTGCTTATCGAAGACGGGGCATATGCCTTTCTCGCCGACAATCCACCGCCACCCCTTGCGGCCCTGGCTCCAGAACTGACGGTGTACGTTTCCGGCTTTTCAAAAAATATCGCCACCGGCCTGCGGGTCGGATATGTCGTCGCACCGCTGCCATGGGTGCCTATGTTCGAGCGGGCCATCAGGGCGACCACCTGGAATACACCCGGCATCATGACGGCCATGGTTTGCGGCTGGATCGAGGATGGCACAGTGATTCGACTGGAAGCCGAGAAACGCAAGGATGCGCGCGCCAGACAAGCTATCGCCAGAAAGGTGCTCGGCGCATTGAAGTACGTCGGGCACCCGGCTTCGTATTTTCTCTGGTTGCCACTGCCGGAAGAGGTCCGGGCTGATCAGGTCGCCGCAGCGTTATTGCGAGCCAACGTCGCGGTTTCGACGGCAGAGCCTTTTGTCAGCGCCGGTCCGGTGCCCCATGCGATTCGGCTGGCGCTGGGGTCTGTGCAATGGTCGATGCTTGAACAAGCGCTCAGGGAGGTCCGCCGGGTCATTGAGCATTACGCGCAGTAAGTGGCCCCTACGGCAGCCCCCGATGACTGTCGATAAACCTGATCAAACCGTCGTGCTGTATCGGCGGCTGGTAACCCAGCAAATCACCAATGCGACGATGGCCACGATGCCGCCGACGAAGCCCACCCAAGCTGCGCCCAGATGATGCACGACCACGCTGCCCAGCAAGGCGCCCCCGCCAATGCCAATGTTGTAGATGGCCGAATGCAGCGCAGTGGCGACGTCTGTTGCGTCCGGTGCCATGCGAATCACCTGGGATTGCATCTGCACGCCAAAACACAGCATCGCCAGGCCCCACACGGCGAACACTGCCACCAGGCTGTAAAAACTCAGCGAGGCCCAGAACATCAGGCCCAGACACAGGCACAGGCAGCCGATCGCGATGTGGGTGAGCGTTGCCGGGAAGCGCGTGTGCAATACGCTGAAGAAGATCGACCCCAGCAGCCCCGCCAGTCCAAACAGCAGCAACAGAACCGTGGTGGTCGATTGACTGAAACCACCCACCGATTGCACGAATGACTCAATGTAGGTGTACGCCGTGAAATTAGCGGTCACCACCAGCGCCGTGATCACGTACAGCGAAACCAGTGCCGGCCGTTTGAACAGCATCGGCAGGCTGGTCAGGCTGCCGCTGTTCTGGCTGGGCAGCAAGGGCAACTTCTTGGCCAGCAAAAACCAGATCAGACCGGCCACGAGGGCAATGGCGACGAAGGTGGCTCGCCAGCCCATGCTCTCGCCCAGCAAACGGCCGATTGGAATGCCCAGGACCATCGCCAGCGACGAGCCCATGGCCAGGATGCTCAGCGCACGACCGTGATTGGCCTCCGGGGCAAGGCGTACCGCCAATGAAGCCGTAATCGACCAGAACACCGAATGGGCCAGGGCGATGCAGATACGGCTTACGACCACGATGGTGAAGCTCGGAGCCAGGCTCAGGATGATGTGGCTGACAATCAGCGTGCCAATCGCGACCTTGAGCAGCAACCGCCGTTCGACGTTACGAGTCAACAGCATCATCGGCAGCGACATCAGGGAAACCGTCCAGGCGTAGACCGTCAGCATCGGCCCCACTTGCGCCGGGGTCATGCCAAAGCTGTCGGCAATGGCACTGAGCAATCCCACCGGCGCAAATTCGGTGGTGATGAAAATGAATGCAGCGACGGCCAGCGTGCAGACACTGATCCAGCTGGTAGGTTGCGCGTCGGCAGTATTAGTCATGAATCCTCGCAAAAAAGTGGTATGGCGGCGGTCTCAGACCAGCTCTTTCTTCATATGCTTTTCGATTTGCTCAAGGGACTTGCCCTTGGTCTCGGGCAGGCAGAAGAACACGAACAGCAAGGAACCCACGTTGATGACCGCAAAAACAAAGAAGGTCGGATTACCCAGTGCGGCCAGGGCCATGGGAAACGTAAACGCGACCGCGGCGTTGAACAGCCATTGCATCGACACAGCGGTGCCGGTCAGCAGGCCGCGAACCTGCATCGGAAACAGCTCCGACATCAACAGCCAGTACACCGGTGCGATACACATCTGCATGAATAGCAGAAACAGCAGGATGCAGGCGAGGGCGGCGTAGCTCTGAGTCAGGTTCTGGGGCATGAACGTCAGCACACAGCCCAATGCTATCTGGGCCGCAATCACCATGACCAGGCCGGTCATCAACAGGTGGCGGCGACCGAAACGTCCGATTGCCCAGATTCCCAACAGCGTGGCGATCACCGACACCACGCCATTGCCGATGGTGGCCGTGAGCGCGGCATTGGTGCCCATCCCGGTGTTCTTCAGGATGATCGGGGTGTAATACATAAACGCGTTGACCCCGGTGAACTGGGCGGTAAAACCCAGGCCAATGCCGATCAGCAGCAGTTTGATCACCCAGCCTTGGCGCAGCAGCTCACCCAAAGGTGGACGTTTGTGGGAATGCTTGTGCTGCTCCTTCATCTCCTCGACTTCACGCTTGGCATCCTCGGGGGTGTCGCGCAGTTGCTCCAGCACCTCCTGGGCTTCGTCGAAGCGATTCTTGGACGCCAGCCAATGGGGCGAAGCCGGAACAAAGAAGGTGCCCACCAGCAGAAGCACGCCAGGGACCATCGCGATTGCCAACATGTAACGCCAGATTCCGGGAGCCTGGACCAGCGCGGCAAGCAGGGCGCTGAGGGCATAAGCCAACAGTTGCCCGCTGACGATCATCAGCTCGTTGCGGCTGACCAGTCGGCCACGTTTTTTTGGGCCGGCGATCTCGGCGATAAAGACTGGAACCGTCGCTGAGCCACCGCCTACGGCAATACCCAGCAGGAACCGCGCGGCAACCATAAAGGGAATCGAAGGCGCAATGGCCGTGCACAAGGCACCGGTGATGAACAGCAACGATAACAGCCGTAACGTCAGGCGACGCCCGAACCGGTCGGACACATAACCACTGCCCAAAGAGCCGAAAGCGGCACCCAGGATCAGCGATGAAGTCACCAGGCCTTCGGTGACGGCGTTCAGGCCCAGGCCACCCTGGTCTACAGGCAACGTCATGAACGGCAAGGCCCCGGCGATGATGCCGGTGTCATAGCCGAATGCAAGCGCACCCATGGTAGCCACAAGTACGGAAATGAAGATCAATCGGCCTGACGCCAGATTTTGCCCCGTATGGTCAGGGCGGGCTGCGGAGGTAGTGCTCGAAGACATGAACTGCAAAATCCTGTGGTCGATCTGAAGGGAGGCCAAGCGAGACGATGATGCGGGACGGCAAGAGAAACGATGATGCGATCAACCGCCGGTCGTGAGCGGGCACGCCGGCGCTGGCCAGTTGGCTTGGGATGTTAGGGGGCAGCCGGCGGCGCTAGTTCCCTCGGCGAACCCAAGGAGACGGAAAAAGATTAAACGTTTCAGCTTTGTGTCAGATGACCTGTGGCCCGAAGCCGCGACGAGGAACCCGGCGTGATCGGGTAATAGCAGGGTTCATGAAGTCGATTCGACGGTGGCCACTCGATTCCTGCCCAGACGCTTGGCCTGGTAAAGCTGCTGGTCGGCACGGTTGATCAATGCCGCTGCGTTAGCGTCTGATGCCTGCGCCAACGCGATTCCGATGCTGACGGTGACTGGCCCGACTATCGGGAAGTCGGCCGCGGCAACGGCGGAGCAAATGGTCTGCGCAACGATCTGCGGGCTTTGTTCCCCTTCGACTTCCAGCAACAGCACCGCAAATTCTTCGCCGCCATAGCGCGCGACGAAGTCAGTGGCGCGCGTGCTGGCTTGAATCAATTGAGCCAGCTGCGCCAGCACTTCGTCCCCGGTTGCGTGGCCGTAGGTGTCATTGATGCGCTTGAAATGATCGGCATCGATCAACAGCAGGGCGAATGTGCGGCCCGTGCGTTTGAAGAGCAGGATGGATTCGGCGAGCTTTTCATCCAGACGCCGTCGGTTGTATACGCCGGTCAAGGCATCGTGAATGGCAAGTCTGAGCAGGTCGGCGTTAGCCTGAGTCAGTGCCGCAGTGCGTTGCGCGACGATCGTTTCCAGGGATGCGTTGGCATCTTTTAGCTCGCGCTCCTTACCCAGTAACGACTCAGTCATGCTCTGCATGGACTGGCCCAGCTGCGCGATTTCCAGCACGCGATGGTGCAACGGGAACGACACGCCCGCCCGATGCGCCTGAACGTCTTTGGCCGATCTCGCCAGTTGCTCGATTGGCCGGCTCAGGTTCAGAGCCAGATAGTACGCCACTGCCGCAAACAGCAGTGCGGCGACCACACCCAGTACCAGTAATTTGTAGAGCAGGATATGCGCAGGCTGCAAGGCGGTTGCCAGGGGCTGGCGAACCGCGATGTACCAGGCCAGGCCGGAATTGGGCGGAGTCGGCACAGCAACGACGCTGATTACGTAATCGTTGTCCACTGACCAGTCCGGTCCGTCGGAAGCATTCAGCGGTGGGCTGGGCAGACTGTTTTGCTGTTGTCCGGCAAGCTGCTCGGGATACAGGATCCGGCCTTCTTTATTGATGATCAGCACTTGGGTGTCGGGGGTCGTGTCTGTTCGCGAGACGGCGGATTGGACAATGGTGGTTACCCAGCTCCAGTGAGCATGGGCGCCCAGCACGCCAATGACCTGACCGTCGGCGTTGACGATGGGTGCCGCAAAGTCGATGAAGCGAAACGGCTCGCCATTTATATTGGAGGGCAACATTTTGGCCAGCAACACTGCCTCGTGGGGATCACCCGTGTAGGGACCACGCAATCCGGCCTGAAACCATGGGCGCTCTTTGACTGACTGATTCAGCAGCAGGCCTTTGGCCGCCTGGCGCACGCGACCTGCGGTGTCTGCAACGCCCATCCATGCGTATTCGGAACGGGACTGACTGCGCAATTCAATCGACGGCAATATATCCGGGTCGTCCAGATTGCCCCGCACCAGATGGGGTTCACGGCTCAGCAGGTAGATTTCCAGCTGCCTTTCCCGCAGTTGTATGCCCAGCAGCGCGGCGGCGGATCTGGCGGTGCTCGACAACGCATTGCCGCTGGCCTGCTTCATTTGCCCGGTTGCGATATGACCAACATAGACGCCGACAATCAGCAGCGTGAGCAGGGATAAGCCGGCGAACCATAGGGTCAGGTGGCTACGGAGACTGGCTTTGAGCATGGGGGGACCTGCCGATTGGACTGCTGTCATGTTATGCGCAATGAATGGCGAACCGCCAGCTCCAGACACCGCTACCTGGCGCAGATCGAGAGGATATTGGCCTTCGCGCGCTGAATTGCCAGTCGACACCGGTCGAGATCGTGAACGAAGCTGAAAAAGAGGCACATTGATGGCCCCCCACTATCGGATCGCTCGTCAAACTGCGTTTCTTTTCAGAATGTTAGGTGTGGGCGAGATGCGGATCCTGGTATTGATTGCGGCGACGGTGGTCTTGGTCAATGTGTCGCTCAAGGCGCAGGCGAAAGAGCCCAGTATGAACGGGCGTGCGATTTGCACATGGGGCGCGGGCATCGCCGCAGGCGCTCAGGAATCGAAGCTCGCCGGGGTCACCCTCTACGGCACACGCAAGAAGCTGCAAACCCGCAAGTTTGCCCAGCCATGGATGCGCATGACGGCGATGGGTATCACGGAACAAACCTACAAAAGCGCGTCACGGCTGAAGCCGTCGGCGATCAAGCAAACGTATCTTGAGCAATGCATCCAGCATGAACTGGCGCGCAAATAGCCGAAAGGGCGATACGTGCCGTGCGGTCACAGACCCTGGCGCGCAGCCCCTGCGCGTCAGGGTTTCAGGCTCAATGGCCCGCTTCGATCAGTGCCTGTGCAGCCACACCGCCTGGGCGTTGCACAATTTACGCACGCCAACACGATGAACGGGTCCGAACCTCCCAGCTCCAGGACGCACTTCTTCAACGCAGCACCCGCCTGGCAACAATGGCCATGCCGGCGCGCGCACTGTCGGTCAGGACTGCGCCGGCAGAACTGCCCGCGCAACGGTGCCGCCGCCTTGGCGCCGGGACACACGCAGTTCCCCGCCGTGCTCCAGCACAATAGCCCTTGCCGCCGAGAGTCCCAGCCCTACGCCACCTGTGCTGCGACTGCGTGATGTTTCCAGCCGGAAAAACGGTTCGAAGACTTTTTCCAGCATGGCTTCGGGAATGCCCGGCCCGTTATCAACGACCTCGATGATGACTGAGCTGGCGGATCGAATCAGGCTGATACCCGGCGCTTCGGCGTATTTGATGGCGTTTTCAGCAAGGTTTACCACCACCCGCTTGATGCCCAGCGGACGACCGAAATACACCTGTTTACCAGGCCCGGAAAATGCCACGATCACGCCTTGATCGCGGTAGTCATCAATGATGGTCTGGATCAGCTCGGAGAGGTCGAACGCCGTAGCCGGTTCCAGTCGGGCGTCGTCGCGGAAGAATTCCAGCGCCGAAGTAATCATCGACTGCATTTCATCCACGTCGCGGAACAGTTTGCGTTGCTGCTCTTCGTCTTCGATGAACTCGCCGCGCAAGCGCATGCGGGTCAGCGGCGCACGCAAATCGTGGGAAATGGCTGCGAGCATTTGCGTACGATCGGTGACGAAGTGCCGGATCTGTGCCTGCATGGCATTGAACGCGATGATGGCCTGGCGTATTTCATAAGGGCCTTCTGGCGTAATGGCGGGGGAGTGGAAGTCTCCTCCAAAACGCCTTGCACCGTGGGCGAAACGTTTCAACGGACTCGCCAGCCGCCGGGTAGCAAACCAGGCGACGAGGATGACGGCGATCAACCCGAGCAACGCCAACACGCCGCTGCGGGCGAACTGCGACATGCCCCAGGTCCGGTCGGGTGTCACAAAAGCCAGCCAGGTGGCATCGTTCAGTTGCACGGCCAGCATGTAACGGGCATCGGGATCAGCGTCCGGCCAATCCCCCGGCTCGTAGGCTTCGACCGGCCGATACACGGAATGGGTGAGTTGCTGGATGACGTAGGCGTCGCTGAAATCATCTTTGACCTTGGGTGCGCCAAGGCTCTGATGGCTGGTGTACCAATTCACGGTGAAGAGCGAATTGCTTGCGGCATCGGCCAGGCGGGGGCGCAATTCAGGCGGGGCGACCTCGATCAAACGGGTGATGGCGGCGGCCTCTTCCAGCAGGCCGATCTGTTCCAGCGACGGTCGTGACCAGACACCGGCGGCTTGAACAAAAAGGGCATACAGCGCCAGGCAGGTGATCATCGCGGCGACGATGGTCAGCGCGACCCAGCGCACAATCGTGTCCCCGGAGCCGTGGGCACTGCTCATTGCCGGTTCACACTGGCCGTGAATATGTAACCACCGTTGCGCACGGTGCGAATGATGTCGGGACGCTTGCTGTCGGGTTCGATTTTTCTACGTAACCGGCTGACCTGCACATCAATGCTGCGATCGAACGCTTCGTGGGTATGCCCGCGGGCCAGGTCCAGCAATTGTTCACGAGTGAGGATGCGTTGCGGATGCTCGACGAATACCCGCAAAAGATCATATTCCCCACCGGACAGCGGCACCATGACGCCTTGCGCCGAGCGCAATTCCCGACGAGTCAAATCAAATTGCCAATCGCCGAACAGCAAAAGCGGGCGGGTTTCGTCGACAGCCCGCACGGGATGGTCCAGCGTGCGTCGCTGAACCGAACGCAAGCGCGCCAGCAGTTCGCGGGGGTCAAAGGGTTTGGTCAGGTAATCATCGGCGCCCAGCTCCAGGCCGATAATCCGGTCACTGATCTCGCTCATTGCAGTGAGCATGACGACCGGGGTATTGAGTTGCGCCCGAATCTTCTGGCAAAGGCTCAAGCCGCCTTCTCCGGGCAACATCACATCCAGGACGATGATGTCGGGACGGGTATTCTTTATGGCCGCCCACATGCTGACGCCATCGGTTGCGACCTCCACTTCATAAGCATGGCGCATGAAAAACCTCTTCAGCAGGTCGAGGATTTCGACGTCATCGTCGACGATCAGGAGTTTGCTCACGGAGGTCCAGTCAGGGCGGTTAACGAGCCCTAATCTAAGGGAAATACAACCTGCGGTCATATATTTCAATCGTGCAACAATCCTTCTGGCCCGGCATGAACGGGACACACTCCAGCAGCGCACCTGCGCTACTCTTTCCAACGCCACCGCCCGTCATACCGTTATCGCTTCCATGACCGCCGCCGCTGTCTACGCCGATTTTGCAGCCCCATCGTCCAGGGCAAATACCAGCTTGACCCGCGCGCCGGTGCCTTCTTCGGGTCCGAGATTGTCCCGCATGATCCGGGCCTTGCAGCGTTGGGAAAGGGCATCGATCAGGTTGATAGTGCGCTTGCCCCTGGGCTGGGAGAATTGCGCCAGGGTTTCTTCGCTGAACCCTTTACCGTCATCCGTCACGGCGATCTGTGCCGTGCCGTCGTCGAGCATGGACAGGTACAGCCCGATTCTGCTGTCAGGGCCGCCTTGGCAATGCTTGACCGCATTGCCCATCAATTCGTTGAGCATCAACCCGAGGTTGGAGGCCATTTGCAGCGAAACATGCACCGATTGGGTTTCTGCACACAGCGTCGATAAACCGCCGCTTTGTGCCTTTATGACGCCCCGTGCCAGCTTGGGCAAGTAATCGGCCAGGTCGATGCGACCATTGCTGCTGCGATGCAGCTCGTCCTGCACCGCGCCAATCCCGGTTATCCGGGTAATAGCGGTTTGGAGCAGCGCTTTGGCTTCATCACCTTTGGCGCGCAAATTGGAGATCTGCAACAGGCTGATGATCAGTTGGAGGTTGTTTTTGACCCGATGATTGAGCTCCGAGAGCAGAACCCGTTGCTGCTCTTCCATCTCCCGCTGGTCGGTGATGTCGATGCAGCTGCCGAAATAACCGGCGAACTCGCCGTTGCGGTAGTACGGCGCTCCGTTGTCCAGGAGCCAGCGAAACTCCCCGTCACCACGGCGCAGGCGGTATGAGAGGGTGTAGCTGGTGCGGGCATCGAAAGCCGTGTGATAGGTCGAAACGCACCGCTGGATATCTTCGACGTGCACATCATCGGCCCAGCCGTAGCCGATCAATTGCTCCAGCGTCTTGCCGGTAAACGTCGTCCAGCGTTGGTTGAACCAGTCGCAGAGCTTATCCGGGCGCGAGCGCCAGATCATGACCGGCGCATTGTCGGCCAGCTCCCGAAACTCGCGCTCACCCAGTTGCACGGGGTCGGTGAGGAACTCATTTGGCTGTTTCATCATCCGCTTCGTCCGAAGGCAATCGTTGAAGGGCGGTGCTGAAAATTTCCAGGGAACCGGGTGGGTGCAGCGTGCTCAATGCCTGTCCATCCAGAATGGCCTGGGCAATCTCTGCGCACCGGTTGAGGTCGTCAGGCGCATAGGGCTTGCGAAGCAGGCCCATCGCTGCATCGCAATGGGCATGTGCGGCGACGACCTGGCCACTGACGAACAGCGAGGCCAGGCCGTGTTGCGCGCGCAAACGCCGGGCCAGGGCAATGCCTTCGTCGTGGCCATTGAGGTTGATATCGACGAATGCGACGTCAGCCTTGTATTGCGCGGCAAGTAGCAAGGCATGAGAAGCGTCGTAGGCGGGGCCGATGACTTCATGTTCATCCGCCAGTGTTGCTGCCGCCAACAAGGCCAATACCGGATCGTCTTCTACCAGGAGAATACGCATTTTACCTGTCTACTTTTTAAACAATGCCGAGGCACGCTTGAGCGAATGAAATGGATTGCAGCGTCAGACGGCGCAAGGGATTGATGCCTTACGAAGCGGGCGTATTACTAGGTTGGTCTGTGCCGTATCCCGATGGTTCAGAAACGTTTAGAAAAACATCCATTTGGATAGATGAAATCATAGACCTTGCCAATCAATCCTGGTGATTAACTGCCGAGCTGCGCTCGTAGCGTTCAAGCAACGGCTGAATACTGATCCCGTGCAACAGAATACTCAGCGCCACAACGGACAGCGTCAGGCTCACGGCCAACTGGGCGACGTTTTCCGGCAGGCCATGGGTCAGTGCAAAACACAGGTAATACAGGCTGCCGATCCCACGGATACCAAACCAGCCAACCAACGCTTTCTGCCGACGGTTGAGCAGGCGCCTGCTGACCAACAGCCAGACGGCGGCGGGGCGGATGATACAAAAGAGCGCCAGGCCCAACCCGATTGCCCGCCAGTCCCAGTACAAGGCCAGAGAAGCGCCCAGCAACGTGATCAGCAACACTTCCATAGAGCGCTCGACAAGACTGCCAAACGCCAGCATGTCCCCCATCATGACGCCGGCGGCCAACTGTGATTCGCTGAGTTCTTCAGCTTCGGCGACGGTGGCTTTTTCCATGGCGCCGGTCATGTGGCCGATCACCGGTTGCGCCAGGTGCTCGGAAGGCACCTCCGATCGGGTGGTCTGTGCTTCGGCCTGACGCAGCCCGAGGCCGGCGGCAAATACAGAAAGGAAGCCGTAGGCGCCCAGGGTGTCGGCGACAACATAGGAAATGGCAATCAACGCCAAGGCCAGGAAATCGTTGGGCGACGTGGTGCTGTCAGCGTTCTTGATGCGCAGGTAGATCATCAAATGGCCGAAGCCGCGACCCAGGCCGTAGCCGATCAGCAAACCGGCGGGCACGGCCCAGACCAGATCCTTCACGACCCAGTGCTGGATCCAGTCGATATTGCCCCCGCCATGACTGATGAACAGCAGGGCAAAGATCACGAAAGGAAACGCAGTACCGTCATTGAGGCCCGCTTCACCGGACAGACCGAAGCGCACTCGATCCAGGTCTTGCGCATTGTTGACCTGTACCAGCCCGGCCAGGACCGGGTCAGTCGGTGACAGCATGCCTCCCAGCAGCAGCGATACGCCCCAGGAAAGACCGAAAAGGTAATGTGCCACCAGACAGGTGCCGCCGATCGTCGCCAGCATCACGGGCCCCGCCAGCCAGTAAGCCGAATGCCAGGCCTTGCCACTGAGCGGCAGACGCAGCTTGATCCCGGTACTGAACAGCGAGAACAGCACCGCCGCCTCGGTCAGGCGTTCCATCCAGCCGGACGCTTGCCGAAAGTCCAGGTCGAGCATGTCCAGGCCAACCGGGCCAATGGCAAAGCCAAATGCCAGACACACCGCCGAGGTGGTGACGGGTAACCAGCGCAGGTAGGAGGCCGTAAGCGCCAGCAGCATCAACAGCGTGCCCAGTACGGCCATGCAAACAATAAAACTCATACGTCGGCGACTCTCACAACGAGGCTCCCCGACCGGAGAGCGATAACGTTGTGACTGTCCCATGACCAGATAGTTGGAACATTTAGAAGCAGTTGCCGGGGCAGCCTTCGCTCACGACTCCCGTGGCGCGAGCTGACTCATGACAGCGGGCGACTACCGCTCAACGCTACGATTCCAGCGCGCGTTCCATTCGGGGCGCAACTGGTTGACCTGATCCCAATCAATGGTCACAGCCGTTTCCAGATACTTATTCATGGCCGCCACCTGACCATGGGTCTTGTCGGTGGTCGGGGTTTTCGGGTTGGACGGGATCTGGTCGCCGAACTCCAATGCCGGCGCCTGGGCTTGCGGCGTCAGCAGGTAAGCGGCGAGTTTCTGTGCCAGTTCCGGCTGGTCATTGTGGGCGATAGCGCATTCAGCAACGTTGAGCACCACGCCGCCTTCCTTGGGTGGTGCGTATTCCACCGGAACCCCTTTGATCTTCAGGGCCGTGACCTGTGTGGGCGTGAGCGGAAACAGCGCGGCTTCGCCGGTTTGAACCATCTCCGAAATCTTCGCCGAACTGGCGATGTACTCCAGCACATTGGGGCCAACGGTTTTCGGCCAGGCTTTGAAGCCAGGCTCGACGTTGGTTTCACTGCCGCCCTGAATCCGGTTGAACATCAGAAAACCATGCAGTCCGAAGGTGGACGACGCCAGCGACTGGAACACGACCTTTTCCTTGAAGCGCTTGTCCGCCAGGTCCATCCATGACGTCGGCGCGCTCCAGCCGTTTTCCGTAAACATCTTGGTGTTATAGGCCAGCCCGGTAACCCCCAGGCTCACGGCCGCCGCTTCGTCCTTGATCCTGGCCTTGGCAGGCAAGTCGGCCAGTGCGGCACTCGGTTGCAGCTTGTCGCATAGACCCATGGAAATGGCGCGGTACATGATCCCGTCATCCAGAAAGATCACGTGCATCTGCGGATTGTCTTTGCTGGCCTGGACCTTGGCCAGAATGTCCGACGAGGTGCCGGGAACAATCACCACCTTGACGTTGTTGGCCGTTTCGAAAGCAGGCAATACCTGATCGGCGTAAAGACGTTCCATGGTGCCGCCGTTCATGCCCAGATACAGCGTCGGTTCGGCTTGGGCCGGGGCAGAGGCGAGCAAGGCCGCGAAGGGCAGGCACGACAAGCCGGAGAATGCGATGCGTTTGACGTTTTTCATAAAAGCGACCTTCCTCTGTGCGATGGGATGACGTTAGTCGGGATCGGCTGTGCAGCCATTGAAACGGGTTGTTGAAATCGCTGGATGGAAAAGGCGTCCAGGTCGATGACCGAACGACCCTGGCAGACCCATTGCGCCAGCGCCTCGCCGGCGGCCGGCCCGATCTGGAAGCCTGAACCGGCAAAGCCGAAACCGTGCAATAAACCTGGCTGGGTGATGCTGGGGCCCAGCACCGGTTCGCGATCCGGTAAATAACCTTCGGTGCCGCTCCAGGTGCGGATCGCCTGAGCACCGGCCAATGGCGGATACAGTTCCACGGCGTTGCGCAGGATTTCCAGCACCGCGGCCTGACCCGGTTTGGCGCGCACCGGATCCTGGGCGAAACCTTGGCCGCCGCCCAGAACACAATTGCCTCGGGCCACCTGGCGGGCATAAATCCCGCCGCCTTCCACGCCGGTGCTGACATCCATGAACAGGGGCAGGGGTTCGGTGACCAGCATGGCCGGGTGGCCCGAAACCATCGGCACCGGCTCGCCGAATTGCTCCGCCAACGTGCCGGCCCATGCCCCGGCGCAATTGAGCAGCCAGGGCGCACGCAGGGTCATGCCATTGGCCGTGTGGACCGTGAAGCCTTGGCCATCATGGCTGACGTCGATGACCCTGGCCTGTTCGAAAACCTGTGCCCCGGCGCGCCGGGCAGCCTGGGCGAATGCTGGCGACACCAGACGCGGATTGGCGTGTCCATCGTCGGCGCACAAAGAAGCACCCACGGCGACATCACCGGCCCACGGGAAACGCGTGCGCAATTGTTGATGATCGAGCAATTGCAGCTCCAGACCAAAACCCCGACTTGCTTCGGCATAAGCGCACAGCGCGTCCATGTCTTTGCCGCTGCGGGCCAGTTTGAGGTGGCCCGAACGTTGATATTCTCCGTCGATGCCAATCAGGTCACGCAGCCCGCCCCAAATGGCGTGGGCCCGTTGCGATAAGGCGAGTTGTGACAAAGGCCGGCCCTGACGCCGCACCCCGCCGTAATTCACCCCACTGGAATGGGAGCCGCAAAAGTCCCGCTCCAGCACTGCGACCCGCTTGCCTTTGAGCGCCAGAGCCAGGGCTGCTGAAGCACCGACGATGCCACCACCGATGATCAGCGCGTCGGTTTCGATGATGCTGCTCATCATTGCGTCTCCACACCGAACGGCAGGGGTTTGATAGGCGCCTGCCCGCGCAGTCGCCCGATACTGGACAGTTCCCGGCCGCTGCCGTGGGCGACGATTTCCGCTGCCGCCAATCCACACATGCGACCCTGGCAGCGGCCCATACCGACCCGGCACATGGCCTTGACCCGATTCAATTCCCAATGCCCCTCTTGCACGACCGCACGGATGTCACCCGCAGTGACTTCTTCGCACCGACACACGACCGTTTCATCAGGCACCTTGGCGGCCCAATCGGACGGGAAGGGGAAAGCAGTTTCCAGGCCATGGCGGAAGCGCTCGATGCCTGCCAGCTGGTTTTGCAGCAGGTGAATTCGCGATGGATCAACCGTGTGGCCGGTATCGGCAAGCAACGCCAGCGCCGCCAGTTCACCCGCCAGTTCCGCAGCGTCGGCGCCCATGATTCCCGCGCCATCACCGGCCAGATAGACACCTTTGACGCTGCTGCGTCCGGCGCTGTCCCGGCTGGGCAGCCAGGCTCGGTTGAGCGGGCTCCACTGAAACTGGCAGCCCAGCAAGTCCGCAAGCTGCGTCTCGCTGCGCAAGGCGTGAGCAAAGGCGACGGCGTCACAGGCCAGGTTGGAAGATCCATCCTTGCTTTGCCATTGCACCGTGCTGACGCGTTTGTCGCCGTCAATGCGTTGCAGGGTTGCACCCTGATGCACGGGAATACCGTGAGCAGTCAGCCAGGCCCGGTAATACAAACCTTTGGCAAGCGTCAGCGGTTGGCCGAGCAATGCCGGAAGGGCGCGGCACTGGGAGGCGAACGGCGCGCTGTCCAGCACCGCCACCACCTTGGCCCCGGCCTTGGCGTATTGATACGCCACCAGATACAGCAACGGTCCGCTGCCCGCGAACACCACGCGCTCGCCAATCGCACAGCCTTGATATTTCAGCGCAATCTGCGCCGCACCCAGGCTGTAGACGCCGGGCAGCGTCCAGCCTGGAACCGGCAGTATCCGGTCCGTGGCACCGGTGGCGACGATGAGATGTTGGTAGGCGACTTGTCCGGCACGCTGGTTTTGCAGCGTATCGAGGCGATTGTCTTCGGCATTCCAGACCAGCGTCTGCGGGCGGTAATCGATAAGCGCCGCCAGCGCGTCCATGGTCTGATGCACCGCAGTCGCCTTGCCCGCTTCGAAGCCATACACCGCCTTTGGTTCGCGCCGGAAATTCTCCGGCTGGCGGCGATATATCTGCCCGCCGCCGCGCAACCCTTCGTCTATCAGACAAGGGTTGATGCCATGGGCCAGAAGGGTCTGCGCTGCACGAATCCCCGCCGGCCCGGCGCCAACGATGACTACCGCGTCGGTCGGGCTCATAGCTGCCGTCCGGGTTCGCGCTCAACCGTCAATCCGGCTTCCAGCAACGTCGAGCAGGCTCGAACGCGGCGACCATCGCCCAGTTTTACCCAGCAGTCCTGGCAGGCGCCCATCAGGCAAAACCCGGCGCGAGGCTGGGCGCTGAAATCGCTGCCGCGCAGATGCTCGTCGCAGGTCAGCACGGCGGTGAGCACGGTATCGCCCAGCAAGCCGCTGGCGGGTTGGCCATCGAGCGTAAAAGCCAGGGCCGGACGTTCTCGTTCGGCCAGTCGTTTGAACAGTGCCATAAGGATTGCGCTCCTGACCGCGAGTTAGTGTTTGCCGACCAGCACCCGATCCAGGCCGTAAACCCGGTCGAGGAGGATCATGGTGGCGGCGGTCAGGGCGATGACCAGCGCCGACACGGCGGCCATCATCGGATCAATGGATTCGGTGGCGTACACGTACATGCGCACCGGCAAGGTCTGGGTCGACGGCGAGGTGACGAAGATCGACAGCGTGACCTCATCGAAGCTATTGATGAACGCCAGCAACCAACCCCCGGCCACACCCGGCAGAATCATCGGCAACGTGATCTGGCGAAACAGCGTAAAGCGGCTCGCCCCCAGCGATTCAGCGGCCTGCTCAGAGCTGCGATCAATCCCGATGGCGGCGGCGATCACCAGGCGCAGCACATACGGCGTAATGATCACCACGTGAGCCAGCATCAGCCAGGCAAAGCTGCCGTTGACGCCCATCAGCGCAAACAGTCGCAGCATCGCCACACCGAGAACCAGATGCGGAATGATGATCGGCGACAGGAACAAACCATTGAGAAAGTTGCGCCCCGGAAACTGATAGCGGGTGATGGCCAGCGCGGCGGGCACTGCAATCAGTGTCGCAATAGACGCCGCAACAAAGGCCAGAATCAGGCTGTTATAGAACGAGTCGATGAAATCGGCCCGCTCGAACACGGCGCGGAACCAGCGCAGGGAAAAACCAGACGTCGGCAGGCTCAAGGTGTTTTCCGGAGTGAACGCCACCAGGCAGACCACCACCAGCGGGGCCAGCATGAACAGCACCACCAGCGTGTGAAACGAGAGGGCCAGAGGACCGTTTCTAGACATGGATCATTCCCCCAGGGTTTTTTTATAGCGGCCTTCGACCATGCGGTTCCAGGACAGCATGACCAACAGGTTCACCAACAGCAGCGCCACGGCGATTGTCGCGCCCATGGGCCAGTTCAGCTCCGAGAGGTATTGGTCATAGACCACGGTGGCGACCATCTTCAAGCGTCTGCCGCCGAGCAATCCGGGGATTGCAAACGAACTGGCGGACAGCCCGAACACGATCAGCGTGCCGGACAACACGCCAGGCATCACTTGGGGTAACACCACCAGACGCATGACCTTGGCCTGTGACGCCCCTAACGACAGCGCCGCTTGCTCAGCTGCCGGGTCAAGCTTTTGCAAGGATGTCCAGATCGGAATGATCATGAACGGCAGCATCACGTGGACCAGCGTGATAATCACGGCGAATGGCGTGTACAGCATCTTGATCGGGCGGCCACCCAAGGCCTGAATTCCCTGGTTGATCAGGCCATCGGCGCCCAGCAGCAGGCTCCAGCCAAAGGCGCGGACCACCACGGAAATCAACAACGGCGTGAGGATCAGAATCAGGAAGATCGAGCGCCACGGCGTGCCCATGCGGCTGAGGATGTACGCCTCCGGTACGCCGATGATCACGCAGAGCAAAGTGACCAGCGCGCTGATCCAGAAGGTGCGCAGGAAAATCTCATAGAAGTACGAGTCTGTGAGCACGCTTATATAGTTGGCCAAGGTGTAGGAACCGCTCTTGACCCCCACTTCATAGTCGAACACGTTGAACGACAGGATCAGCGTCAATGCCAGGGGCAACAGCAGCAAACCGATGAACAACGCCAGCGCGGGTGCCGACAACAAATACCCGCGCCCGCCTTGACGCATGGCGTTGATCAGGCTCATGGGTGCACCTCGTCAGCGTCCAGCACGCGCAGCAAACCTGCTTGCCAGTCCATGCCAACCGCCGTGCCTTCTTGCATGGGCGCATCGCCGTCGTTGCGGCGCACCACCGTGATTTCACCGATAGCCGTTTCAATCCGGTATAGCCACTGGCTGCCAAGGAAGTAACGGGTCACGACCCGACCTTGCAACCGGCCGCTGCCCGCAACGACCAGATCGATTTTCTCCGGGCGCAGGCTCAGCGTGAGCGTGCCGTTACCGGCCACCTGACGCACCTGGGCGCAGCCACTGGCATCCAGATCGCCCGGCAGCATGTTGGCTTTGCCGACAAATCCGGAAATGAAGCGCGTGCGCGGATGCTCGTAAAGTTGGTAGGGCTCGTCGATTTGCGTAATACGTCCGGCCTGCATGACCACGACGCGATCGCTGATGGACAGGGCTTCGGCCTGATCGTGGGTCACCATCAGCGTGGTGATGCCCACTTCCCGCTGAATGCGCCGGATCTCGAACTGCATTTCTTCGCGCAGATTGGCGTCCAGGTTCGACAGCGGCTCGTCCAGCAACAGCACCGGCGGCTCGATCACCAGCGCCCGCGCCAGAGCCACCCGCTGACGCTGACCGCCGGACAGCTCCCGAGGGTAACGCGTTGCATGTGGGGTCAGGCGCACCAGCTCCAACACGGTGGCCACGCGGCGCTGAATATCGGCGGCTGGCACTTTGCGCATGCGCAGGCCAAAAGCGACGTTATCGGCAACGCTCATGTGGGGGAACAGCGCGTAACTCTGAAACACCACCCCCAGGCCGCGGCTGCTGGGTTTGGCGTGAGTGATGTCGCGGCCGTCGAGGAGAATACGTCCGCCGCTGACATCGACGAAGCCGGCAATCATTTGCAGCGTGGTGGTTTTGCCGCAGCCGGAAGGCCCAAGCAAGGAAACGAATTCGCCTTTCTCCACCGCCAGATTCGTGGCGACGACGGCGTCGATAGCGCCGTAACGCTTGGAAAGACCTTCGAGCTGCAGAAAAGCCATGGCTGCGTTCCACCTTGTTTATCACGCGCACCGAGGCACGCAGTTGGTAAAAGGGCAGATGCGAAATGAGGTGAAGCCGTTGCTATGGACGTTGGTGCTCGATCTGAGTCGGCTACCAGGTTTTGTTCAAATCGCCCTGTGGACGCAGATTAGGACGAAGACTAGGATGGGCGAAAGCGGCAATTTCACTGAATGACATCTTTTTTCAAGTTCATTCGATAAACGAATTTAATAATGGAAATAAGCCCTATGGATTCCACTGAGCGGAATGAAAATCCAAAGGAGGTCGGTGTGGGTGCGGTGTCGCGCCTGTTTGCGGTGCTGCGCTGCCTGGGCGACTGTGCCGAAGGTGGCGAACGCGTCACGCAACTGGCCCAGCAGGTCGGCTTGTCCCAACCCACGACGCATCGCCTGCTGCGCAGCCTGATGGACGAAGGCATGGTGGAGCAGGATGAACGCAGCAAACGCTACCGGCTGAGCATCGAGTTTTTCGCCCTGGCCGCCAAGGCAGGCAACACCGGCAACCTGCGCGACCTGGTTCGCCCCAGCCTGTTGCGACTGTCGGCGTCTCTGGGCGATTCGCTGTTCCTGCTGGCCCGCAGCGGCTTCGACGCCATCTGCCTGGACCGCAGCGAAGGTCCGTATCCGATCCGCACCTTTACCGGCGATATCGGCGGCCGCGTGGCATTGGGCGTGGGGCAGGGCAGCCTGGCGATACTTGCTTACCTGCCGGAAGAAGAACGCGACACGGTGATTCGCTACAACCTGCCGCGCCTGAAGGATTTCCACCTGTACGACGAAGTCTTCCTGCGCTCGGAAGTCGAAAACGTCCGCCGCCTGGGCTACGCGGCCCGCAACACCGGCGCACTGCCGGGCATGGCCGGCCTGGCCGTACCCATCTTCGACCGCGAAGGCCGCTCCGTGGCCGCCCTCAGCGTCGCCACCATCAGCGACCGCCTCGGACCGGATCGCTTGATGACCGTGGTCGAACTGCTCAAACGCGAAGCCGCGCTGATCAGCGCACGCATTAACCCGTTCGATCCTTCATTGAGAAGACCGAGTCAGGTGTTTGGGCAGGTGGAATAGCGATAAGGGTTGCCGAACTCGCCAGATGGCCAACTTGGCCATCTGCTGTTTTCAGCGAAATAAAGCGCCTCGCAAAATGGCGCGCATTGTGTCTGAAGCGCTCGGGCTACTCCACCCGGTCGTTGCTTAGCCGCGACGATGTGAGCCTTGAAGGTTCGGCGGGAGGCGAGTGCGGATTGATAGCTAGATGTGCGAGGTGTATACGCGGGTAACTGAGCCCATGTATGGCTCGACGAAACTTACCTCAGTGAGCACTTTCATCATCCTCGACGGCTAAACAATAAAACATGAGTACACCTGCTTGGAGCGAGGCTTGCCTGCTAAATCACTAAAGTGCTGGCTGCACCAAGACGAAAATGTAGTCCGTTTCCGATAATGGCTGGGAACTTTCCGAGACTCACTGCAGGGTCTGGCATGGCAGCCTGAAATAACTCATTGTCCCGTCCCGCGAATCATCCAGCTGGCGTGTCAGTCCTCAGCTAACTGTTTTAAACACTGCCGGTGCCCTGTTTATCCGGTG
>DASVUK010000110.1:0-89627 GCA_036387095.1 Pseudomonas sp. | reverse complement strand
GACATCTGCCTGTTTGGTGAACTGCTTAGCCGTTTCTTCGCCCAGTACGCTGACATTCATCTGTTCAACCAACTGACGTTGATCTTGCAGCCGCAGGGAAAGTGCCTGCGATGGAGTGAAAACCACAGCCAGCGAGTGCCGGGCTGAATCGTTAATTCACGAGCACCATCGCAGATTTACTGTCATTAAGGCACTCGGCTGCCGCGGAGCAAAACCCTGTGGGAGCCGGCTTGCTGGCGAACGCGTTTAGACAGACACCGCACGGGCGTTTGTGAAACCGGGTTCGCCAGCAAGCCGGCCCCTACAGGCCCTGCATCGGCCGAATCCAGCTAAGCCAAAGATGACGGGGTCGTGATTACTCGTCATACCCCAGATTCGGCGCCAGCCAGCGTTCGGTGACGCTCAAGTCCTGCTGTTTGCGGGCGGTGTAGCTTTCGACCTGATCCTTGTCCACCTTGCCCACGGCAAAGTACTGGGCCTGCGGGTGGGCGAAGTACCAGCCGCTGACCGCCGCCGCCGGGAACATCGCGTAGTGCTCGGTGAGGAACACGCCGCTGACGCCGGGTTTGCCGTCGCCTTGGGTCGGGTCGAGGAGGCCGAACAGCACGCCTTTCTCGGTGTGGTCCGGGCAGGCCGGGTAGCCGGGGGCAGGGCGGATGCCGGTGTATTGCTCTTTGATCAGCTCGTCGTTGCCCAACTGCTCGTCGCGGGCGTAACCCCAATATTCCTTGCGCACCTGCTGGTGCAGCCACTCGGCGCAGGCCTCGGCCAGACGATCCGCCAGCGCTTTGACCATAATCGCGTTGTAATCATCGCCCTTGTCCTGATACGCCTTGGACACTTCTTCGGCACCGATGCCGGCGGTGGTGATGAAGCCACCCACGTAATCGGTGATGCCGCTGCCTTGCGGCGCCACGAAATCAGCCAGGGAGAAGTTCGGCTTGCCGTCAGTCTTGATGATCTGCTGGCGCAGGTGATGCAGCTTGGCCAGCGGCGCGCCGTGGTCGTCGAGCAGTTGAATGTCGTCGTGATCGACCTGATTCGCCGGCCAGAAGCCGAACACGGCGCGGCTGCGGATCAGTTTCTCGTCAATCAGCTTGCGCAGCAGTTCCTGGGCGTCCTTGAACAGCGAGGTGGCCGCTTCGCCCACGACGTCGTCGGTGAGGATGCGCGGGTACTTGCCGGCCAGGTCCCAGGAAATAAAGAACGGCGTCCAGTCGATGTAATCCACCAGCACGTTCAGGTCGATGTCCTCGAGCACCTTGACCCCGGTGAAGGTCGGCTTGACCGGCTCGTAGGCGGCCCAGTCGAACTGCGGCTTCTTGGCAATCGCTGCGCCGTAGCTCAGGCGCTCGGTACGGGCGCTGCGGGCCGAGGTGCGCTCGCGGACTTCAACGTATTCGGCGCGGGTTTTCTCGATGAAGCCGGCTTTCAGCTCCTTGGACAACAGCTGCGTCGCCACGCCCACGGCGCGGGAGGCATCGGTGACGTAGATCACCGCGTCGTTACTGTATTTGGGCTCGATCTTCACCGCCGTGTGCGCTTTGGACGTGGTCGCGCCACCGATCATCAGCGGCAGGTGGAAGTCCTGGCGCTGCATTTCGCGGGCGACGTGAACCATTTCGTCCAGGGACGGCGTGATCAGGCCCGACAGCCCGATGATGTCGCACTTCTGCTCGCGGGCAACCTGCAGGATCTTCTCCGCTGGCACCATCACGCCCAGGTCGACAATATCGTAGCCGTTGCACCCCAGCACCACGCCGACGATGTTCTTGCCGATGTCGTGGACGTCGCCCTTGACCGTCGCCATGAGGATCTTGCCCTTGGCTTCGGGCTTGTCACCTTTTTCTGCTTCGATGAACGGAATCAGATGCGCCACGGCCTGCTTCATCACGCGGGCCGATTTGACCACTTGGGGCAGGAACATCTTGCCCGAGCCGAACAGGTCACCGACCACGTTCATGCCGGCCATCAGCGGGCCTTCGATGACTTCAATCGGACGCTTGAACGACTGGCGCGACAGCTCGGTGTCTTCGACGATGTGCGTGGTGATGCCCTTGACCAGCGCGTGCTTGAGGCGCTCGTTGACCTCCCAGCCGCGCCACTCTTCGGTTTCCGCTTCCTTGACCGAGCCGTCGCCCTTGTATTTGTCGGCGAGGGCCAGCAGCGCGTCGGTGCCTTCCGGCGTGCGGTTGAGCACCACGTCTTCCACCGCATCACGCAGTTCGGCGGGGATCTGGTCGTAGATCTCCAGCTGGCCGGCGTTGACGATGCCCATGGTCAGGCCGTTGCGGATGGCGTGGAGCAGGAACACCGAGTGGATCGCCTCGCGCACCGGGTTGTTGCCACGGAACGAGAACGACACGTTGGACACGCCGCCCGAGGTCAGCGCATACGGCAGCTCATCGCGGATGTAGGCGCAGGCATTAATGAAGTCCACGGCGTAGTTGTTGTGCTCCTCGATGCCGGTGGCGATGGCGAAGATGTTCGGGTCGAAAATGATGTCTTCCGGCGGGAAGCCCACCTCATTGACCAGGATGTCGTAGGAGCGCTTGCAGATTTCCTTCTTGCGCGCCTCGGTGTCGGCCTGTCCGGCTTCGTCAAACGCCATGACGACCACCGCCGCGCCGTAGCGCTTGCACAGTTTGGCGTGATGAATGAACTGCTCGACGCCTTCTTTCATGCTGATCGAGTTGACGATGCCCTTGCCCTGGATGCATTTGAGGCCGGCTTCGATGACTTCCCATTTCGAGGAGTCGATCATGATCGGCACGCGGGAGATGTCCGGCTCGCCGGCAATCAGGTTGAGGAAGGTCACCATGGCCTTCTTCGAATCCAGCATGCCCTCGTCCATGTTGATGTCGATCACCTGGGCGCCGGCTTCAACCTGTTGCAGGGCGACTTCCAGCGCTTCGGTGTAGTTGTCTTCACGGATCAGGCGGGCGAAACGGGCGGAGCCGGTGATGTTGGTGCGCTCGCCGACGTTGACGAACAGCGAGCTGCGATCGATGGTGAACGGTTCCAGGCCGGAGAGGCGGCAGGCTTTCGGGATGTCCGGAATCGGTCGCGGCGCATACGGAGCCACGGCGTTGGCGATGGCTTTGATGTGCGCCGGGGTAGTGCCGCAGCAACCGCCGACGATGTTGAGGAAACCGCTCTGGGCGAATTCTTCCACCACCTTGGCCATGGTGGCCGGGGCTTCGTCGTATTCACCGAATTCGTTGGGCAGGCCGGCGTTCGGGTGCGCGGAAACATGGGTTTCGGCCTTATTGGACAGCTCTTCCAGATACGGCCGCAGTTCGCTGGCGCCCAGAGCGCAGTTCAGGCCCACCGAAATCGGCTTGGCGTGTCGCACGGAGTTCCAGAACGCTTCGGTGGTCTGGCCGGACAAGGTACGGCCGGAGGCGTCGGTGATGGTCCCGGAAATCATGATCGGCAGTTCGAAGCCGAGCTCGTCGAATACGCCTTGAACGGCGAAGATCGCGGCTTTGGCGTTGAGGGTGTCGAAGATGGTTTCGATGAGGATCATGTCCGCACCGCCTTCGATCAGGCCCTTGGTGGCCTCGGTGTAGTTCTCCACCAGTTCGTCGAAAGTCACGTTGCGGTAGCCGGGGTTGTTGACGTCCGGTGACAGCGAGCAGGTGCGGCTGGTCGGACCGAGGACGCCAGCGACGAAGCGCGGCTTGTCGGGGGTCTCCAGGGTTTTTGCGTCGGCGACCTGACGGGCCAGGCGAGCGCCTTCCACGTTCAGTTCGTAGACCAGCGCTTCCATGCCGTAGTCGGCCTGGGACACTTGCGTGGCATTAAAGGTGTTGGTCTCGAGGATGTCGGCGCCAGCGTCCAGGTATTCCTTTTCGATCGCGCCGATCACGTCAGGCCGGGTCAGGATCAACAGGTCGTTATTGCCCTTGACGTCGCTAGGCCAGTCGGCGAAGCGCTTGCCACGGTAGTCTTCTTCCTCGAGCCGATAACTCTGGATCATCGTGCCCATGCCGCCATCGAGGATCAGGATTCGCTGTTGAAGAGCCTGCTGGAGTGCTTGAAGACGCGCGCTGCGATCTGACATGGAAGTACCCGGACGAAAAAGTGCGAAATAAAGGGCTGCTGAAAAGTGCGAAATGATAGCAAACCTGCGCGGATTTAAATCATTCCGGGATTTACATGAATTCTGCTCATGTTGCGCGGGCGCTCATCGTTAACCTGCACGATGCCAGTGCATGGACCGATGCAAGCGCCGACGTTCACCCCCAAGGAGCCGGCTTGCTGGCGAACCCGCTGTTTCAGCAAACGGTAATCTGCGTGCGCGATCGCGATCGCGTTCGCCAGCAAGCCGGCTCCAAAAAATCGCGACAAGCCAGGATCGGCCTCGGGCCTGCTGACGCTGCGCCAAACGCTGGAACCCTTATAAAACATGGCGTGCAGCCATTATACAGCCCGTCAGTGGTACCGAACCTTTTTGCAACTTATGAAGTCGGACCTTGGGAGTCGCTGTTCGACACCCGTTCTGTTTGGGCGTGGGACTGAAGGTCAATCCAGACGAAGCAAGAGGTTGCAGATGTTGATTTCGGTTCAAGCCCTGCGGGCACTCGCCGCGTGGGCTGTTGTGTGTCACCACTTCATGCAGATATTTTTCGACTTCCATCCGAGTGGGCCGGTCGGCCGCTTTTTTACCGAGAAAGGCGCGGTCGGCGTCGACATTTTTTTCGTCATCAGCGGGCTGGTCATCTACCTGTCGACGGTAGACAAGGACATTCCCGCCGGGCGCTTCATGCTCAACCGAGTGATCCGCATCGTCCCGGCGTATTGGCTCTATACGCTGGTGATGGGTTTGCTGGTCATCGTTGCCCAGCCGCTGCTGCCCCATCAAGTCGTCGACTGGCAGAGTTTTGTGCTGTCGTTGCTGTTTATCCCTTCGGAAAACCCGGGCGGCTACGGCCTTTACCCAACCCTCAATGTGGGCTGGACGCTGAATTACGAAATGCTGTTCTACGTCCTGTTTTCCTTGGTGTTCCTCTTTCAGCAGCGTCTGCGTCCGCTGATCCTGGCGGCCGCGCTGTTCGCCATCACAGATGTCCTGGGGCGTTCGGGATTGGTCAGCCGGTTTTACGCGAATGACATCGTGTATGAGTTTCTGCTCGGCATTTTTGTCGGCGTGATCTATCGGCGTGGCTGGATCAGCGAACGGCTCTGGCTGCCGGTGCTGGCGATTGGCGCCGCACTGTTTGCCATCAACCACCTGCAACCGGCGCCGCGCATCATCAACTGGGGCCTGCCGAGCGCGGCGATCGTCATCGCCTGCATCTCCCTTGAACCCTATCTGCGCGGCTATCGGGTGCTGAAAGTTATGGGCGACTGCTCGTACTCGGTGTACTTGCTGCACGTCTTGGTGCTGTATGGCGGCTGGCTGGTCAGCGAGCGTTACGGGGTTAACCCCTATCTGGTGTTTGCGGTCTGCGTGCCGGTCATCGCGCTGGGGGCGTGGCTCAGTTATGAGTGGATCGAGAAGGGCCTGTACCGGCGCATGAAGGGCTGGCTGGACCAGAGGAGGGCGCTCAAGGAGGCGGCGCTGTCCTGACGGACTGTTCGTGGCGGTCGGAATCGCTTATCCGACTAAAACACTAGGGCTTTGTCAGGCGCAGTTGATTGGCGTAAACTCCGTCCCACGTCTGCGAGGAATTTTCATGACCGCTATTACGATTACTGATGCCGCCCACGATTACCTGGCCGATCTGCTGGAAAAGCAGAACACCCCCGGCATCGGCATCCGCGTGTTTATTACCCAGCCTGGCACCCAATACGCCGAAACCTGTATTGCCTACTGCAAGCCGGGCGAAGAGAAACCTGAAGACACGGCCATCGGCCTGAAAAGCTTCACCGCCTGGATCGACGCGTTCAGCGAAGCCTTTCTGGACGACGCTGTTGTCGACTACGCCACCGACCGCATGGGCGGCCAGTTGACCATCAAGGCGCCAAACGCCAAGGTGCCGATGGTCAACGCTGACAGCCCGATCAACGAACGTATCAATTACTACCTGCAGACCGAGATCAATCCGGGTCTGGCCAGCCACGGCGGCCAGGTCACCTTGATCGAGGTCGTTGAAGAAGACGAAGCCAACGTCGCCATTCTGCAGTTTGGCGGTGGTTGCCAGGGTTGCGGTCAGGCCGACGTGACGCTCAAGGAAGGCATCGAGCGCACGCTGCTGGAGCGTATTCCCGAGCTGACCGGTGTGCGGGACGTGACCGACCACACCCAGAAAGAAAACGCGTACTACTGAGCAATCAGCGTGTTGCAAGGCCCCGACTGGTTCGGGGCTTTTTTGTGGGCGTCTGCTAAGGCCTGAATACGTGGGCATGGCCTGCGCGGTACAGCGATGATTCGCTGAACACGTCGTTGCCCAGGACCCGGCCAACCAGAATCAGCGCGGTGCGGCGGAAGCCTTTGGTCCGCACCCGCTCCTCAATGTCCGCCAGCGTACCCGTGACCCAGTCCTGATCCGGCCAGCTGGCGCGATGCACCACGGCGATCGGGCAGTCCGCGCCGTAGTGGGGGAGCAGTTCGGCGACGATTTTACCGAGGTTGTTCACCCCCAGATGGATGGCCATCGTCGCCTGATGCCGGGCCAGATCACCCAGGCGTTCGCCCGCGGGCATGTCGGTTTTGTCGGCGTAGCGGGTAAGGATCACACTCTGGGAGATGTCCGGCAGCGTCAGCTCTGTGCCCAGCAACGCCGCGCACGCCGCAGTGGCGGTGACGCCGGGTATGATTTCGAAGGGAATCTGCAACGCGCGCAGGCAACGGATCTGCTCGCCGATGGCGCCATACAGGCTTGGGTCGCCGGAATGAACACGGGCGACATCCTGGCCCTGTGCATGAGCGGATTTCATCAACTCGATGATCTGCTCCAGGTGCAACGCCGCGCTATTGGTGACCTGCACCGCCTGATGCCCCTCCAGCACCGCTTCGGGCACCAGTGACCCTGCGTAGATGATCACCGGGCACGTGCGGATGAGCCGCTGACCTTTGACGGTGATGAGGTCCGGATCGCCGGGGCCGGCGCCGATAAAAAAAACAGTCATGGGGTGTCCTGATTGGAATTCGTTTGAGCCCTGTCTGGATGGGGGCGTTCATCACTGAATGCACGCGGTCTGCCTTCGCAGGACCGGCTTTAGTCGGGCAGGGGCCTGCATGTACACCCTCAAATTTGCAGTGTGACGCCTGACGCTTTCCCGGCTAAAGCCGGTCCTACAAGATTGCGGTTGCCAATGCGAACGTCGCATGGGGGCTTTTTCGGCGGGGGATGACCAATGTCGCCGGCGAGCCGGACAGCCGCGTCGCCATCGCCAGCGCCGCGCTTTCCGCCACGCCGTAGCAGCCGGTGCGCTCGAAGGCGATGTCGGAGCGATGGCTCAGTTGCGGTTCATAAGCCGCCAGATCGTCGGCGCTGAAGAACTCGACTGCCAGGCCTAGCGCGTGACCCAGCTCCAGCAGTCCCGCCTCATCCGCCTTGTTATCGATCGAGGCAAGGCCGGCGATGTCTGACGGCTTGAGCCGACATTCGCACAGACTGTCCTCAATCAATTGCCGCAGCTCCAACGCCGAACAGCCGCGCTGGCAGCCCAGGCCGACTGCCCACAGCAGACGGTCGGCCGAATCCTTCACAGCGCGTGGTTCACGCCGGAGTGGGTCGCCGCCGCTTCACTGCGGCGGAACAGCCAGGCGCTTATCCAGCCCAGTGCGACCCAGAACGCAGCATTGGTCAGCAGCGACGCGATTTTGAATTGCGCTTCCAGAGCTTCCGGGGCCAGGGCTGAATGCACGGCGGGCTGGGGCGCGCCGACAAGCTGGGGCAGCACAAGGATTGCCGCACCCACGACCTTCAACAGCCAGTGCTGCGCGAACACCATCAATGCCAGGCCCGCCGCCGTGGAAGCGGCCGTGCCCACCCACCGGAGCTGTCGCTGCGTCAGGTCTGCCGCGACGGTGCCGGGCAACTCGGGCGGCAGGCCGAAGGTCGGCGCCAGCACGAACACCGCGTAACCGGCCAGTCCCCACAACACGCCTTCACGGGCGGTCGTCGGCATCCGCAGGGTGTACAGCGCGGCCAGCATCAAGGCAAAGCCAACGGCCACCACCAGATTGCCGCCCGTCGTGGAGAGCACGCGCTGCCAGCCGTCTTCAGGCTCCCAGGCGGTGTCATCATGGACATGACCGGCCATCGCCTCGCCGGCATGCACGTGCATGTCAGCCGACGGGGCTTTTTCGTAGGTCTCTGCCTGCAGGATCAATGGCGCGACCCACACACTCTGCAGCAGCGTCAACAACAGGGCAGCGAGCAGTCCGGTGAACCCGGCCGTCTGCGCGATTCGCTTGAACATGGTGGCAGGCCTCAATGGCAGGGGAAGGCGGCGCTGTGACGGGTGTCGTGTGCCGCGTTGTGCACCGCATCGATGTGCGAGAAGCCGGCGAAATACACCAGGAACGCGCCCAAAAACATCGCGCTGACGGCGGCAACCAGGCGCTGGCTTTGCGTGCTGGCCACGATTGTCGTGGAGTCTGGGGTTGTACCGGAAGTCTGGCGGGGTGTGCTGATGGTCATGGCGCTTCCCTCTGAAGTGGATTCAGCGGACGGAAAGGCGCAGAGAAACTGCAGGCGAAAGCCGGCAGTGACTCAACAGCGCCCGCCCACCGCGGGTTGTCATGTAGCGTTGTCGGGCCGGTCTCCGGGCTCGCGAGGGGCACCAACACCGTGCCATCAAGAATCGCCTTCCCATGTCGCTCCCGACACAGTGGATCTGATTCTTCACTCGCTTACCGTTGCGGGGGCAGCACCGGACTGATACACACCCGAAGGTCTGCACGCACCGGTTTCCCGTTTCACCCCGTGAAGGGCACCCGTAACAAGGCGTGTAGGAGACCACGCGCCCTTTGACGCGTCAATCGGCGCGGCGATCAAGCCGTCAATCAACCTGTCAACGTCGCGGCAATCACTGCGACAGGGCGATTGACCGGCCTGCGGTCACTGCGTAGCCTTGCGTTCTTGAGGTTCGCCGGCCGCCTGTTTGATGGCCACCGGCGCTAAGAAGGGAATGCGGTGCCAAGCCGCAGCTGCCCCCGCAACTGTAAACGGACAGCTTCATTGCACTGCCACTGCGCGAGCGGGAAGGCGCGATGAATGCCAGTCGCCTGACGATGCCCATCAGCGACCGGCCGCCGTGAGCCAGGAGACCTGCCTCGAATCGGCCCGCCTGCGGGCGGCCGAGGAATTCCACTACAACCGGGCGGGGTGATCCGGTGGCGAATCGAACCGCGCGCCAGCTTTCTGCGGCCCTGCGCTGTTTTCGTCCTCGTTGCCCTGCCGCACGCCTGAGGGCACCCGATGAAAACACTGGCCAAACTCCCCGTCACCATCGTCACCGGCTTTCTCGGCTCGGGCAAAACCACACTGCTGCGGCACATGCTCGATAACGCAGAAGGCCGGCGCATCGCTGTTATCGTCAATGAGTTCGGCGAACTGGGCATCGACGGCGACATCCTCAAGCAGTGCACCATCGGCTGCACCGAAGAAGAAGCGCTCGGCCGGGTGTATGAACTGGCCAACGGCTGCCTGTGCTGCACCGTTCAGGAAGAATTCTTTCCGGTGATGCAGGCGCTGGTCGCGCGTCGTGGCGACCTCGATCACATCCTCATTGAAACCTCAGGCCTGGCCCTGCCCAAACCGTTGGTGCAAGCTTTCCAGTGGCCTGAAATTCGCAACGCCTGCACGGTCGACGCGGTGATCACCGTGGTCGACAGCCCGGCCGTGCTCGCCGGTACCTTCGCCGCGTTCCCGGATCAGGTTGACGCCCAGCGCAAGCTCGACCCGAACCTGGACCACGAATCGCCGCTGCATGAGCTGTTCGCTGACCAACTGGCCAGCGCTGATCTTGTGGTGCTGAACAAGGCCGACATGCTCGACGCCAGCGCTCTGGCTGCGGTGCGGGCAGAAGTCGCCGAAGAGCTGCCGCCGGCGGTGAAAATCGTCGAAGCGAGCCAGGGCCAGCTGCCCATCAGCGTACTGCTGGGCCTGGGCGCGGAGTCGGAGCTGCACATCGATGGCCGCAAGACCCACCACGATCATCACGAAGGCGACGATCACGATGATCATGACCACGACGCTTTCGACTCGATTTCCATCACGCTGCCCCAGGCCGATGAATCGTTGCTGCTGGACGCCCTGACTCAGGCCGTCGTGCAGCACGGCATCCTGCGCGTCAAAGGCTTTGCGGCCATCCCCGGCAAACCCATGCGCTTGCTGGTGCAAGGCGTCGGCACGCGGTTCGACAAGCACTTCGACCGTGCCTGGAAAGCGGACGAAGCCCGCGAAACTCACCTGGTGCTGATTGGTCAGGAACTGGACGCCGGCGTCCTTGAAGCGCAATTGCGCGCTGCGGTTTCATCGCGTGACGCGGTCTCCGGGATCAAAGGCTAACCATGCACCTGCTGCGTACACAGCCCGGCGGCTTCGTCCCTGACGACAGCATCGCTGACCTGGGACAAACCCCCGCCGAGCTGGTGATCCTGTGCAGCGGCGATTCGAACCTGGCGCTGCTGGCCGAAACCGCCCAGCAACTGCCGGATGGCTATCCGAGCCTGCGCCTGGCCAACCCGATGCAGGTGCAGAACCATGCGTCGGTGGATTTGTACGTCGACGAGGTGCTGCGCCACGCCAAGGTGATCCTGCTTTCGCTCCACGGAGGTATCGGCTACTGGCGCTATGGCGTCGAGCGACTGGTGGAGCTGGCGGGCAAAGGGGTGAAGCTCATCCTCGTGCCGGGTTGCGATCGACCGGACCCCGAGCTGAGCGAGCTGAGCACCGAATCCGCCGAGGACCGCGAGCGGCTCTGGCACTACCTGCGTCAGGGCGGCAGGCACAACGCGCAGGCGCTGTTTGATTTCATCGCCACGCGCTGGCTGGGCGGCGACTACCCGTGGGCGGAGCCCCAGGCCCTGCCGCGTACCGTGATTTATCACCCGCAGAACCCCAACGCCGACCTGGCCCGCTGGCAGGCCGACTGGCGTGCGGACCAACCGGTCGCCGCGGTGCTGTTTTACCGCTCGCACCTGCAGGCAGCGAACACAGGCTTCATTGATGTGTTCTGCGAGCGCCTCGCGGCCCAGGGCTTGAATCCGCTGCCCATCGCCGTCGCCAGTCTCAAGGAGCCTGCCTGCCTGAGCACCGTGGAGGATTGGCTCGACGAGGTCGAGTGCGAGGTCATCCTCAACACCACCGGCTTCGCCCAGTCGAGCCCGGAGACACCCCACTTGCGGCCGTTTCGCCGCGATATTCCGGTCATTCAAGCCATCTGCGCCCAAGACAACGAGACTGCCTGGCAGGCCAGCGCGCAAGGGCTGGGGGCGCGCGACCTGGCGATGCATATTGCGTTGCCGGAACTGGACGGGCGCATCATCAGTCGGCCGATCAGCTTCAAGGACCTGGCCTGGCACAGCGAGCGCAGTCAGTCCGACGTGGTCTGCTACCGCGCGCAGCCGGGGCGCATGGATTTCGTCGCCGAGCTGGCCCGCCGCTGGGTGCTGCTCGCCCGCACCGCCAACGCCGACAAGCGCGTGGCGCTGATTCTTGCCAACTACCCGACCCGCGACGGGCGAATCGGCAACGGCGTCGGCCTCGACACGCCCGCTGCCGCATTGAACATCCTCAGCGCCATGCAGCGCGAGGGTTACCCGGTCCAGGGCCTGCCCGAGAGCGGCACTGCGTTGATTCACGCCTTGCTCGGCGGCGTCACCAACGACCCCGACAGCCTGGATCAACGGCCTTGCCATCAAAGCATGGCCATGGACGAATACCTCGCCGCGTTCCAAGCGATGCCCGAGGCCAACCGTGACGCGGTGATGGCGCGGTGGGGCGCGCCGCAAACCGATCCGATGTGCCGGGACGGGCGGATGATGATCGCCGGCCTGCGCTTTGGCATGACCTTCGTCGGCATTCAGCCGGCACGCGGCTACAACGTGGACCACAGCGCGGTGTACCACGACCCTGATCTCGTTCCGCCCCACGGGTATCTGGCGTTCTACTTCTGGTTGCGCAAACGCTATGGCGCCCACGCGGTAATCCATGTCGGCAAGCACGGCAATCTGGAATGGCTGCCGGGCAAAGGCGTCGGCTTGTCCGAACACTGCTGGCCGGACGCGATTCTGGGGGCGATGCCCAACATCTATCCGTTTATCGTCAATGATCCGGGCGAGGGCGCCCAGGCCAAGCGCCGCACCCAGGCGGTGATCATCGACCACCTGATGCCGCCGCTGACCCGCGCCGAAACCTATGGGCCCTTGCGCGACCTCGAACTGTTGGCGGACGAGTATTACGAAGCACAGCTGCTCGATCCGCGTCGCGCCAGAGAGCTGCAAAAAGACATCCTCAGGTTGGTGCGCGAAGCCCATATCGACCGCGAACTGGCGATGGACACTGGCAGCGACGCCGACGTGGCCGTTTGGCTGCCGCGCCTGGACACCTATCTGTGCGACCTCAAGGAATCGCAGATCCGCGATGGCTTGCACGTGTTTGGCGAGTCGCCCACCGGCCGGCTGCGCACCGACACGCTGCTGGCCATGGTGCGCGTACCTCGTGGTGATGGCCGCGGCGGTCAGGCCAGTCTGCTGCGAGCACTGAGTCAGGCGCTGGGGCTGCATTTCGACCCGCTTGACGCCGAGTTGGGCGCGCCGTGGGCCGGCGAGAAACCGCACGCATTACAGACCGTCAGCGCTGAGCCGTGGCGCACGAACGGTGACACCCGTGAGCGATTGGAGCTGCTGGCCGCCCTGATGATCGAGCAGCTGACTAACGGGGTTAGTCCTGATAAAGGCTTTGCAAACAAAGGCTTGTCGGAGGTTCTTGAGTCTGTGCGTGAAGTTGCTATTCCGCGCCTTGACGCCTGCGGCCCGGCCGAGATGGGGAATCTGCTCAGCGCTCTGGCGGGGCGGTTCGTGCCGGCCGGCCCGAGCGGCGCGCCCAGTCGCGGACGGCTGGATGTGCTGCCCACCGGGCGCAACTTCTTCTCGGTGGACGTGTGTAACCTGCCGACCCCGACCGCCTGGAGAATAGGCTTTCAGTCAGCAAATTTGTTGCTGGAGAGGCACTTACAGGATCATGGTGATTATTTACGTCAACTGGGTATCTCGGTCTGGGGCACGGCGACCATGCGTACCGGTGGTGACGACATCGCGCAAGCCATGGCGCTGATGGGCGTGCGTCCGGTGTGGGCGACGGGCAGCCAGCGCGTGGACGATTTCGAAATCCTGCCCCTGAGCCTGCTCGACCGGCCTCGGGTGGACGTGACCCTGCGCGTCTCCGGGTTCTTCCGCGATGCCTTTGCCAACCTGATTCGCCTGTTTGATGCCGCCGTGACGGCCGTCGCCGCGCTGGATGAACCCGACGACATGAACCCGCTGGCCGCCCGCGTGCGCCATGAACGCGAGCAGCTCCAGCGCGAAGGGGTGGATGCCGAGCAGGCGGCGAAGCAAGCGGGCTGGCGCATCTTCGGCGCCAAGCCGGGCGCCTACGGTGCAGGCGTGCAGAACGCCATCGACGGGCGTCTCTGGCAGCGCCGCGAAGACCTTGCCGAGGTTTACTTGAACTGGGGTGGCTATGCCTACGGCGCCAGCGACGAAGGCACTCCGGCGCGGGAGAAGTTTGCCAAGCGGCTGAGTCAGGTCCAGGCGGTGCTGCAAAATCAGGATAACCGTGAGCACGACCTGCTTGATTCCAACGATTACTACCAATTCCAGGGCGGCATGCTGGCGGCGGTGGAAAGCCTGTCCGGCGGCAAGGTCGCCAGCTACCACGGTGATCACAGCCAGCCCGACCTGCCGAAAATCCGTACGCTCAAGGAAGAACTCAACCGGGTGGTGCGCTCGCGAGCGGCCAATCCGAAATGGATCGAGGGGGTCAAGCGCCACGGTTACAAAGGCGCGTTCGAGATGGCGGCGACGCTGGATTTCCTCTTCGCTTTCGACGCCACCACCGAGCTGATCGATGATCACCAGTACGCGCTGCTGGCCGACGCGTACCTGCTGGACACCTCGACCCGGGATTTCATCCAGCAGCACAACCCCGACGCGCTGCGGGACATGACCGAGCGCATGCTCGAAGCCCAGCAGCGCGGCTTGTGGCAAGAGCCGGGCGCGTACCGCGAGGCGCTGGAGAATCTGTTGCTGGACATTGAAGAGTCATGAAAGCAGCTGGGCGCCTGCGCCTGGCTGGCTTGAACACCATGATTGACCCGCCGCTTGACGAGAATCGAACATGACCGACACCCCGCATTTCCCCCTGGCCGCCGTCGTCGGTGCCGACGACCTGAAGCTCGCCCTGTGCCTGACCGCCATCGATCCGCGGATTGGCGGCGTGCTCATCGAGGGCCCGCGTGGCATGGCGAAATCGACCCTGGCGCGGGGGCTGGCGGATCTGCTGGCCAGCGGTCAGTTCGTTACGCTGCCGCTGGGCGCAACCGAGGAACGCCTGGTCGGCACGCTGGACCTCGACGCGGCGCTGGGCGAGGGCCGCGCGGCGTTCTCGCCGGGCGTCCTGGCCAAGGCGGACGGCGGCGTGTTGTACGTCGATGAAGTCAATTTGCTGCCCGACCATCTGGTCGATCTTCTGCTGGACGTGGCGGCCAGCGGCGTCAATCTGGTGGAGCGCGACGGGATCTCGCACCGGCACCCGGCCCGCTTTGTGCTGATCGGCACCATGAACCCGGAAGAAGGCGAGCTGCGCCCCCAGTTGCTCGACCGGTTTGGTCTGAACTTGGCGTTGAGCGGGCAGACGTTGCCGGCGCAGCGTGGCCAGATCATTCGTCGTCGCCTGAACTTTGACGCCGCGCCTGATGCCTTCTGTCAGCAGTGGGCGCCGCAGCAGCTCGCATTGAAGGCCCGGTGTGAAAACGCTCGTCGCCTGTTGCCGGGCATCGAGCTCGACGACGTCAGCCTGGGGCTCATCACCGAGCGCTGCTTCGCGGCAGGCGTCGACGGTCTGCGGGCTGATCTGGTCTGGCTGCGAGCGGCGCGGGCCCACGCTGCCTGGCGCGGCGCCGCTCACATCACCGAGGCGGACATCGACGCCGTGGCCGATTTCGCGTTGCGCCATCGTCGCCGCGAGCCGCAGCCGCCTCATTCGTCCTCCTCTCAATCGCCCGACGCTCCAGGCCAGGACCCGTCCGCGCAGGACGCCTCGGGACAGAACAACAACGCTCAGCCGCCATCGGAAACGCCGCAAACGGGCGAGGGCAATTGGGGTGAGCTGCCTGCTCGAAGCGTCGGGACGGGCGACCCCACAGCGGTGCCGCACTGGCCAAAAAAGCCCTAGGCATTCGCCCCCGCACGTCGAAGGGGGCGAATGCCAGCCCTCGACCGGGCACACTGGGCGGGGGCCGAAACGGCGCTGCACGTCCCGGAACGGATGGCGTCATTGCCTGGCTGCCGACATTGCTGCGGGGCCGCCCTCGACTTCGTACCGATCTGGTGCGTCAGCCGCGCAGTCGTCGGCCCGAGCAGCTCTGGCTGGTGATCGTCGATGCATCGGCCTCGACCCGGCGCCACCAGGCGTTGAGTCAGGCAAAAGGGTTGTTGGCGGGGGTGTTCGACGACGCGTATCGCCAGCGCGCCCGGCTGGCATTGCTCACTGCCAGCGGCAAGGGCGCGCGCTGGCAGCATCAGGGCTTGAAAGCCGGCGCCGCGTTGCAGCCGTGGCTGGAAGCGTTGGGCGCGGGAGGCGGGACTCCGTTGTTCGACGCCATCAATCAGGCGGCCGACTGGTCTGCACAGCGTCAGAAGCGCTTTCCGGCGGAACAGCAACGGGTGCTGATTCTCACCGACGGGCGGGTCAAGGAAGGGCCGGCGCTGAACGCGTTCAGCGGGCCCGTGCTGCTGATTGACATCGAGCGCGGCCCCATTCGACTGGGCCGCGCCCGTGACATCGCCGCGCAGCTAAACGCTGACTATTGCCACCTCGACGACTGCTGAGCGCGCCGCCGGCTTGTTTCAGGCGGGCATGGTCCACGGCTCGAGGCTGTAGCCTTCACCGCTGATTTCCGCACGGGCCTGCTCCAGAAACTGCGCCAGTTGCTTGGGATCGGAATAGGCGCTGCTTGGAATCTGCTTGCGACCAATGCGGGTGCTGGTGCGGTCGACGACGGTCAGGCTCAGCTCGCCGTTGCCGTCCTGTGGGGCCCACGCCACGCACTGGAAGGGTTCAAAAGCATGGCCGGCAATCAGCAAAGCATCGTTGAAGCGCAAAGGGGCGTTCATGGACTGTCCTCAAAGTGCCCGTATCCGTTGTGCACCGGCGGCGGGCGTTTCGCTCGGTGGTTACTTGTACTGATGACCGTCCCCCAGCCCTGAGTCACACCCTTTTCTGAAATTTCCTGTTTTATTTTAGGCGCGGCCCGTATCGCACCTTGCCCTCGCGCCTGGGGCAAAATCCTTCCGCACCCTGGCACCCCTGACTCCAGACAGCTCAATGACGCGCCGCGCGGCTAAGCACGTTTCGATCTTAGGCTTATAGACAATCGGTCCAAGGGCGTGTCAAAAAAGTTGCTATGGTGTCAATCGGCCTTCACAAGCCACTGTTTATAAAACTTTTTCTCAATCGATCACTACGCGACCCCGGCGCCAAGGAAACTTACATGCATGATCTGGCCTCCATTCGCCGCCTGCTGATCGTTGAACCGTGCGAGGAATGCCTGGAGTTGGTCCCCGGCTTGCGCATTGCCGGCTGGGACGTAAGCACCTGCACCCTTGATGAAGCAGCGTCGCGGCCCTGTGATGTGGGGCTGATGCGCCTGCTGCCTGACCACTTCGAGCACCCCGACGCGGTCAAATCCCTTATTTCCCGAAGCAACACCGAATGGATCGCGGTGCTGAGCCGTGAAGATCTGCGCCGCGAGCACGTGGGGGACTTCGTCTGTGAATGGTTTTTCGACTTCCACACGTTGCCCTTCGATGTCGCCCGTGTACAGGTCACCCTGGGACGCGCCTACGGCATGGCGCGGCTGCGCGCCAAAGGCGCCCGTCTTGCCAAAGGTGCTGCCGTCGGAGAGACCCCAGGGCCGCAATTGCTGGGGGAAAGCCGGCCGATGCGCGAGCTGCGCCGCTTGCTGAGCAAGCTGGCGCCCACCGAATCGCCGGTGCTGATTCGCGGCGAAAGCGGCACAGGCAAAGAACTGATCGCCCGTACGCTGCATGCGCAGTCCCAGCGCCGCGAGCAGCCCTTTGTCTCGATCAATTGCGGGACGACGCCGGCCCAACTGCTTCAAGAGGAACTGTTCGGCCAACCAAGTGAAGAGGCTGATCCCTCTCGCCCGCGGAAGGTGGGGCGTATCGAAGAAGCCGGGGGCGGCACGTTGTTTCTCGATGAAGTCGGCGACATGCCAATGGAGGTGCAGGCCAATTTCCTGCGGTTTCTGCAGGATCGGTACATCGAAGTCGCCGGCGAGCGGGTGTCTGTCGATGTGCGGGTCCTGGCAGCGACTCAGGCCGACCTCGAAGCTGCCGTTCGCACCAAACGTTTCCGCGAGGACCTTTATTACCGGCTTAACGTGCTCCAGGTAGGCACCGCGCCCTTGCGTGAGCGGCATGGCGATCTGGCCCTGCTGGCCAATCATTTCGCCCAGCTCTATAGCCGGGAAACCGGTCGGCGGGCGCATAATTTCAGTCAGGACGCGCTGGTCGCCATGGGCAAACACGACTGGCCCGGCAATGTGCGCGAGCTGGAAAACCGTGTGCGTCGCGGGTTGGTGCTGGCAGAAGGGCGGCAGATCGAGGCGTATGACCTCGGCTTGCTGGGCGAGGAAGAAATCAGTGCTGGCATGGCCACCCTGGAGGAGTACAAGTCCCGGGCGGAACGGCAAGCGTTGTGCGATGTGTTGACCCGGCACAGCGATAACCTCAGCGTCGCGGCCAAAGTGTTGGGCATCTCACGGCCAACGTTCTATCGCCTGCTGCACAAACACCAGATCCGCTGATTAACGACCTGCCACTGTCCGGTATCGGCGACTGCCAGGCGCTCAGCTGTCCAGCAGCTGCGCCACCCGCTGCAGCACGTGCGCACTGCGGTCGCTCCAGCCCCCTTCAATCACTTCAAAGGGCTGCTGGTGGGCCACCAGCCATTGCCGGCTGGCCTCGAAGAAGGCCTGGCGTTCGTTCAGGTCCGGCTGGCAGCGCTGGCCGTCGCCGACCCATTCGACGCCTTCCGGTGACAGCAGCAGGTGCAAATCATAAGGGCGCTCGGCAAGGGCGGTTTCGAGCCAGGCCGGGCAGTCGTTGAACAGCGTTCGGCTCCACAGAATATTGCTGAGCAGGTGGGTGTCGAGGATCAGCAGCGTCGGGTTCAGTGTCCGTGCCGCGTCTTCCCGGGCCAGTTGCTCGCGGGCGATGACATCGATGTCGGCGTAACGGGTGTCGCGCTGCACCTCATCGATGAACTGGCGGACGTATTCGCCCACCAGCACGCCACCGAAGTGCCGTTGAATCTCGTCCGCGAGCCAGCTCTTGCCGCTGGATTCGGGGCCGGTCAGTACCAGGACTTTCATGGCGTTCAGCGCGCCAGCGCCGGATCGGCGCGCCAGTCACGCCAGCCTTGCACGGCGAGCAAGGTGAACAGTGCGTACAACGCGGCGGTGAGGTACAGCGCTTTGTAAAGAAACAGGCCGACGAAAATAACGTCGAGGAGGATCCACAGCGGCCAGCACTGGACGCGCTTCTGCGCCATCCACACCTGCGCCACCAGGCTGTAGCCGGTCAGTGCGGCGTCGAGCCAGGGTTGTGCGGCGTCGGTGAAGTGCGCCATGGCCGCCCCGAGGACAAGACTGACCACGGCGCCGACCAACAGACTGAGCCATAGGCTGCCGCTGCGCAGCGAGGTAACGACGCGACCGTTGTCCGACGCGCCACGGCGGGTCCATTGCCACCAGCCGTAGACCTGCAAACCGGCATACACCACCTGCAGCAGCATGTCGGAGTACAGCTTCACGTCGAAGAAGATCCAGGTGTAGAGCAGCACCATGACCAAACCAATCGGCCAGCACCATGGGTTCTGTTTGACTGTCAGCCAGACGGCAATGACACCGAGTGCAGCGGCGAACAGTTCAAGCCCTGACATGGCAACTCCTGAGGAAGCAGTGAAAAAACGGGTCGGCGATTGTAGGCGCTTTATCGCCCGAGGTGGGGCGCGATGATGCGTCGCAAGCCCCTGAAACGGCAGCGCAAACATCAGCGGGATTCATAGAGGAAATGTAACGAGCATGAGGCAAACGTCAAAGCCTTCGCGCCATTATTCATGCTAGCGCGTTCGTCAGAAAGGTCTGCTAGCATCGCCGCGCTCCTGCCCGGGCCAGAGCGCTTCGGTGTTCATGCTTTTTTTACGCTTGGGCGTTTATCTTTCGCGCAACAGTTTGCAACACCAATCAAGAGAGCCTTGCCATGAGCAGGTTCCAGCCGGGGGAATGATGGATCTTTGGACCGCTGCACAAGCGCTGATACTTGGAGTTGTAGAAGGGCTGACGGAGTTTTTGCCGATTTCCAGTACGGGTCATCAGATCATCGTCGCTGATCTGATCGGCTTTGGCGGTCAACGCGCGATGGCTTTCAATATCATTATTCAGCTGGGCGCGATCCTCGCAGTCATGTGGGAGTTTCGCCGCAAGATCCTCGACGTCGTCACCGGCTTGCCAACGCGGCCTGAAGCCCGGCGTTTTACCCTCAACCTCATCATCGGTGTGCTGCCGGCCATGGTCCTGGGCGTGCTGTTTGCCGACCTGATCCATGAATACCTGTTCAACCCGATCACCGTGGCGGTTGCGCTGGTAGTGGGCGGCTTCGTCATGCTCTGGGCCGAGCGCCGTCAGCACGTGATCCACGCCGACACCGTCGATGAAATGACGTGGGTGGATGCCTTGAAAGTCGGATTTGCGCAGTGCCTGGCGATGATTCCCGGCACGTCGCGTTCGGGTTCCACCATCATCGGCGGGCTGCTGTTTGGCCTGTCACGCAAGACCGCCACCGAGTTTTCGTTCTTTCTGGCGATGCCGACCATGATCGCGGCCTCGGTCTACTCGGGCTACAAATACCGCGACTTGTTCCAGCCCGATGATTTACCCGTCTTCGCCATCGGCTTCATAGCCGCGTTCGTCTTTGCCATGATCGCCGTGCGCGCATTGCTCAAGTTCATCGCCAGCCACAGCTACGACGTCTTCGCCTGGTACCGGATCGCCTTTGGCCTGCTGATCCTGGCGACCTGGCAGTTCGGCTGGGTCGACTGGTCCAGCGTGCAGGGCTGATCACGGATGAATCAACGTTCCGAGCCTCACGATCCGGGTCGCACGGCCACTGCCAAACCTATCGTCGTGCGCTTCCTGAAACTCAAGCTGCTGGCGCTGTTGCTGCTGTGCGGCTTGCCCGTTTACGGCGTGATCAAGGGTGGGATGAGCGGTGGCAGCTGGGTGCCCGCCTTGATTTATGCGCTGATGAGCGTCGTTGCCTTTGGCCTCTACGGCTACGACAAAAAGCAGGCGCAACGCGGCGGTCAACGTACCCCGGAGAAGCTGCTGCACGCCACCGAACTGCTCGGCGGCTGGCCCGGCGCGCTGCTGGCCCAGCAAGTGTTTCGCCACAAGACCCGCAAGTTTTCGTACCAACTGGTGTTCTGGCTGATCGTGCTGCTGCACGAACTGTTCTGGGTGGACCGGCTGCTGTTCGGTGGCCGCCTGATCTCGAGCCATCTTTTCTGAGCTGTTTTCTGACCGCCGATAGGGTGCCGAGGTTATAACTTCAAACCTGCCTGACGGCGCTTTGGCAACTTGGAGACCACCCACTGGTGCGAACGGGCCAGCACGTCCTTGAGCTCTGCCTCGCCCATCGCGAACGGGTAGGTGAGGGTGACCCAGTGGGCGCGGGCCAGATAAGGCGCAGGGCGTATGCCGGGGCGATCGACGTAACCGAGGAAAAGCTCGGGGCCGACTTTAAACGACAGGTCGTTGCCCGCCAGGCCCATCACCGCGAACATCTTGGTCTCGGCGATGGAGAAGACCCTGACACCGCCCCATTTGTAATCCTCCCGCGCGCCCGGAAGACTCAGGCAGAACGCAGCGACGGCTTCAAGGTGCGTGGCTTCAGCTTGCATGGCATGTTCCCGGATTCAAGGGTGCGTTCAGGCACGGGCCGCCGAGTGTATCGCAGTGCGTCCGACTCGCTTGCTGAAGCAATCGTAACGCTGACCCCTTGCGGCGCTCAGGCTTCAGTCGCGCTCGGTGCGCGTTGCGCTGGCGAATCGACAGGGCCTCCATTCGACGCCAGGTCCGCCAGAATCGGGCAGTCCGGGCGGCGATCGCCGTGGCAGTGACTGACCAGGTTCTGCAAGGTGTCACGCAGCCCGGCCAATTCCTCGATCTTCCGATTGAGCTCGACGATGTGCTTGTGCGCGAGCGCCTTGACGTCGGCGCTGGCGCGGCCGCGGTCTTGCCAGAGGGTCAGCAGTTTGCCGACTTCTTCCAGGGAAAAGCCCAGATCCCGCGAACGCTTGATGAACGCCAAAGTGTGCAGCTCGTTCGGACCGTACAGGCGATAACCGCTGTCGGTGCGCGTGGCTGCCGGGAGCAGACCGATGGATTCGTAATAGCGGATCATCTTGGCGCTGAGGCCGCTGCGCTTGGCGGCTTGTCCGATGTTCATGACGCGTCTCCACTGTCCTTGGGTTTCCAGGTTTTGAGCAGCAGGGCATTGCTCACGACGCTGACGCTGGACAAGGCCATGGCCGCACCTGCCAGCACCGGATTGAGCAGGCCGAATGCGGCCAGGGGAATGCCGATCAGGTTATAAACGAACGCCCAGAACAGGTTTTGCCGGATCTTCGCGCAGGTCCTGCGGCTGATGTCCAGGGCGGCGGGGACCAGCCGCGGGTCGCCGCGCATCAGCGTAATGCTGGCGGCGTGCATGGCGACGTCGGTGCCACCGCCCATGGCGATGCCGAGGTCGGCCGCGGCCAGGGCAGGGGCGTCATTGATGCCGTCACCCACCATCGCCACCACGCCGCTTTTCTGCAGGGCCACGATGGCCGCCGCTTTATCGGCGGGCAAGACCTCGGCATGCACGTCGGCAATGCCCAGCGCCTCGGCGACCGCTTTGGCGCTGCCGCGATTGTCGCCCGTCAGCAAGTGGCTGCTGATGTGACGCGCGTTCAATTGCTCAATGGCCTCAGCGGCGCCGGCCTTGATCGTGTCGCCGAAGGCAAACAGGCCAAGCACTTGCCGCTGCGGGCTCAATTCGATCAGCCACGACAGCGTGCGCCCCTGGGCTTCCCACGCTTGGGCGCGGTCATGCAGGGCGTCCTGATTCAAGCCGCTTTCTTCCAGCAAGCGTCGATTGGCCAATGCAAGGTCACGGCCTTGCAGGGTGCCGGCGATACCGCGTCCTGCCAGCGAGCGGCTGTTGCTGACGGCTTCCAGGGCCAGGCCGCGCTCGACGGTCGCGTCCAGCACCGCTTTGGACAACGGGTGTTCACTGCCTCGCTGCAGCGCGCCGGCGAGTGTCAACACGCTGTTTTCATCGCCGTCCAGCGCCGCGATGCCGGTAATGCGGGGCGTACCCGAGGTCAGCGTGCCGGTCTTGTCGAACACAACGGTGGTGACCTTATCGGCACGTTCCAGCGCCTCGGCGTCCTTGATCAGGATGCCGTGACGCGCCGCCACGCCGGTGCCGGCCATGATCGCCGTGGGCGTGGCCAGCCCCAGCGCACAGGGGCAGGCAATGACCAACACGGTCACGGCGTTGATGAGGGCGGCCTCCAGCGAGGTGCCCGCCAGCAGCCAGCCGACCAGTGTGGCGACCGCCACCAGCAACACCACCGGCACGAACACCTCGCTGACTTTGTCGACCCGCTTCTGGATCGGCGCCTTGGCGGCCTGTGCATCTTCGACCAGGCGGATGATCCGCGCGAGCACGGTTTGCGCCCCTAAAGCGCCGACGCTGATCAACAGCCGGCCCTCACCATTGATCGCGCCGCCGGTGACCTTGTCGCCGGGCTGTTTCGGCACCGGCAGGCTCTCGCCGCTGATCAGGGCTTCGTCAGCGTGGCTCTGGCCTTCGATCACCTGGCCATCCACCGGAAAGCGCTCGCCGGGCTTCACCACCACGCGATCGCCCAGACCGAGCGCGCTGATGGCGACGTCTACTTCCTGCCCGTTCACCAACGTGATCGCCCGGTCGGGGCGCAACGCCTCCAGGGCACGAATGGCACTGGCGGTCTGGCGCTTGGCGCTGCTTTCCAGGTATTTGCCCAGCAACACCAGCGCGATCACTGCTGCCGACGCCTCGAAATACAGGTGCGGCATCGTGCCGGGCGCGGCGCTCAGCCATTGATAGACGCTCAAGCCATAACCGGCGCTGGTGCCCAACGCGACGAGCAAGTCCATGTTACCCGCGCCGGCGCGCACGGCTTTCCAGGCGGCGACGTAAAAGCGCGCCCCCAGCAGGCACTGCACCGGCGTTGCCAGGGCAAACTGCAACCACCCCGGCAGCATCCCGTGAATGCCAAACGGTTGCAGGATCATCGGCAGTACCAGCGGCAGCGCAAGGGCGACGGCGAGTATCAACTGCCAACGCTCGGTGGCATGGCGGTGGCGCTGATCAGCCTGGCGGGCGGCTGCATCCTGTTCAAGGCTGGCGCTATAACCCGCCTTGTCGACGGCGGCGACCAACAGCGCGGGGTCAATCCGGCCGCTGACTTCAACGTGGGCGCGCTCGTTGGCAAGGTTGACCGTGGCGACTTGAACACCTGGCACCTTGCGCAGGGCGCGCTCGACCCGGCCGGCGCAGCTGGCGCAGGTCATGCCTGCAATGGGCAGATCAAATGTGTCGGAACCGGGCATCGCGTACGCTCCGTGAAGTCGAGTTCCAGTAAGGATCAACCTTGCCACGCTGGCAAGGTCAAGGCGCTGCATTGTGAGCTTTTCCAGGTCGTCCCGTGCTCACCGCCTGAGCACACTGCGACGCAGGACAGCCCCCATGCAACCTGCGACAATCTCAGCCCCTTTCGGCCAGGCGAGCGGCATACCGTGTACGATTTCAACGATTTGTACTACTTCGTGCAGGTGGTCGAGCACAAGGGCTTTGCTGCCGCCGCGCGCAAGATCGAGGTGCCGAAGACCAAGCTCAGCCGGCGCATCGCCCAGTTGGAGGATCGACTGGGCGTGCGTCTGATCCAGCGCACCACGCGCAAATTCACGGTGACCGAGGTGGGCCTGGATTACTACCGACATTGTGTGGCGATGCTGGTGGAGGCCGATGCCGCTGAAAAGGTGGTTGAGCAGTCCAGGTCCGAGCCCCAGGGCATTGTGCGCATCAGTTGCCCGCCTGCGCTCGGGGCCATGGGGGTGAGCGACACCATTGCCAGATTTCTGGTGCTGCATCCCAAGGTGCAGATTCAGGTAGAGAGCACGAACCGGCGCGTGGACGTTCTGGGGGAGGGCTATGACATCGCCCTGAGGGTTCGTTTTCCGCCGCTGGATGACGAGAATCTGGTGATGAAGGTGCTGGGCGAGAGCCATCAGAAGTTGGTGGCACGGCCGTCGCTGGTGGAAGGTTTATCGCTCCGTACGCCCCAGGATCTTATGGGGCTGCCGAGCATGGATCTGGCCCCGGCGAACCGTGATCACCGCTGGGCGTTGATCGGGCCGGGGGACAAGCGTATCGAGGTCCCCCACCAGCCGCGGTTTGTCAGTTCTGATCTTGATGCGTTGCACCGTGCGGCGGTCGAGGGTGTGGGGATGGTGCAGATGCCGGAAATAATGATCCGGCATTCCTTGCATGAGGGGCGCCTGGTTGAATTGCTGCCGCAGTTTCGTCCGCCGAGCGGGTTGATCCATGCGGTCTTCCCGTCCCGCCGGGGGTTGTTGCCTTCGGTGCGGGGGTTGGTTGATTTGCTGGCGGAGGATTTCGGCGCGAATGCCAAAGCGGACCGGGAGGCGTGTGAGTTGGCGGGTAGGCTGTGACGGCCGTATATCAGTAGCGCCGGCTTTACCCGGGAAGATGTTGATCCGCTTTTGATTTTCCTGCGTAAAGAGGCGAACCAGTCTGCCGTCAGGCAGACGCCATCGATCTTGATCCTGATCTTAGCCGCGCCTCAAACCGCACCCCCGGCCTCTCGATATACCGATGGGTCAGCATCGAAACCACCACAACCGCCACCACCACCAACAGCATCAAGAGATTGTCATTCAACGCACTGCCCGTACTCAAATACCGCACCAGCACCCCCGGCGTTTCACCCGGCTTGTCCACCAACAGCGGGTAACCGCCAAACTTCGCGGCCACGGTCAGCCCGGTGGCAATCACAAAAATCACCGCCGCGTGGGTCAGATAAATCGACAGCCACAACCTGCCCAGCGCAGGGAATACTCGCATTTGTAATAGACGCGACACCATTCCGGCTTCCCACGCAAACACCAGAATCGCCAGGCAAAACAGCGCCGTCAGCTCAATGGTCAAGGGCGCTGCGCCGTCAGTCATCAGCCAGACGATGGCTACCAGCACGCTCACTTCAAGGACGCTGGCCAAGACCGGCCCTGGCGCGACATCGCGCAACCGCGCGTACAAACGGTACGTCACCGTGCCCGCAAAGAAACAGGCCGCACCCCACAGCACATACCGCGTGGGCAGATCGAAATCCTCGAACAACCCGACCAGCGCCAATCCGCCCAGCAGCGTGAACATCATGCGCGCCATCCGCGGCAGGGCGTAACAGATCAACCCGAAGATCAGCCACAGGTAAAACGCAACGCTGACCCACCAGGACGGGTAGTTGAACGACAGCGCATTGAAGCCCGGCCACCACGCCTGGATCAGCAAGAGGTTGGGCAGGATTTCCCCCGGCGCACGGTCGCCACTGAACGCGGGGAAATTCAACAGCAGGCCGTAGCGCTCCAGCATCCATTTCAGGCACTCGAAACCGATGAAGAACACCAGCACGGCGATGTGCAGCGGGATGACCCGGCAGGCGCGGGCAATCATGAAGTCGCCCAGCTGCCGCGAGGTGCTTAGCGTGCCGATGTAGCGTCGGTAAATCAGAAACCCGCTCAGGGCGAAGAACAAGCCGGCGAACTGGCTGGCATTCCGGAAAAACGCCAGCTCCGTGATGCTTCGCTCAATGTGCGAATGGTGGACGATCAAGGTCAGTGCGCAGAGACCGCGCAGGCTGTCGAGCACGGAGAATCGCTTCATCTTACGGATCCTTTTTGCGAGATGAGTCAGGCGTGCGGGCACGGCTACAGGCGCCAGCAGGCGTGCGGGGCAGAAAGCGAAGGGGTGGCGCGGACAGCAAAGTTACCACCTTCGGCACTGAGGCCGATGAGTGGTGCGAGCGGGGAAACCGGGGCTGACCCAGGGCAGGCGTGGAACACCTGAGGCTGAAACTACCAGCGCATTCGTGAAAGTTTTGCCAACAGCGGGCTGCAGTATGCCCGAACAACTGATCCGCTTAGAACCGGCAATCGTCGAAAGCAGCCTCTCAGCTTTCGCTGCATCCCACTATATGAGACGCTGCGTTATATATTGAGATTCTCTGTAAAACAGGTTTATAGTCCGTCCCGCATTCACTCATTAATAACAATCAGGTGAAGCCATGCAGGCGCAATTGATTGCGCTCGATTGGGGTACGACATCCCTTCGTGCGTATCGACTCGGTGAACACGGCCGGGTACTGGAACAACGCTCGCTCAGCGCGGGCATCATGCAGTTGCCATCCACACCCCGTTTGATCCGCGGTGAGCAGATTTCCAACGGCTTCGAACTCGCGTTTGACGAAGCCTGCGGCGACTGGCTCGACGCCGAACCGACGCTGCCTGTGATCGCCTGCGGCATGGTCGGCAGCGCCCAGGGTTGGCGCGAAGCCGTGTATCAGCAGACACCGGCCAGCGTTGCGGCCCTGAGCTCTGCGCTGGTGACGGTGCGCAGCGTGCGCGGCGTCGATGTTCACATCATTCCCGGCATCCTGCAGCGCTCCGAGCTGCCCAATGTGATGCGCGGCGAAGAAACCCAGGTCCTCGGCATTCTCGACTCGCTGCCCGCCGGCGAAGCCGCCAAACCGCAGTTGATCGGCCTGCCCGGCAGCCACTCCAAGTGGGTGAGGGCGGTGAACGGCCGGATCGAGCATTTCGATACCTTCATGACCGGTGAGGTGTATGCCGCACTGTCCAGCCACACGATCCTCGGCCGCACTATTCAGCGCAGCGACGCCTTCGACGCCCAAGCCTTCGACCGAGGCGTGTCGGTGTCGCTGTCGGCCAGCGGCGCAGCGGGGCCGTTGTCGACTATTTTCAGCTGCCGGACCCTTGGCCTGACGGGCGTGCTGTCCGGGACCGCGCAATCCGATTACCTGTCCGGCCTGTTGATCGGCCATGAAATCGTCGCGCTGGCACAACTGCTCCGCCAGACCGAAACCCAATTGCCCGCCGTGATTCTGATTGGCAGCGATGCCTTGATCGCACGCTACCAGCGGGCCCTCGATGCCAACGGATTCGCCAGGATAACCCTGGCCGAACAAGCCACCGAGCGTGGCCTCTGGCAGGTCGCGGTGCAGGCCGGCCTGGTTCAATCCTCCTCTTCGGCCGCAGCCCGGCCCCTCCACGTAGAGAACTGACATGCTCAAGCAAGCCCTCGTGCAAAACGGTCTGGTCGCGATTCTGCGCGGCCTGCGCCCCGAAGAAGCGCCGGCCATTGGTGACGTGCTGTACACCGCTGGTTTCCGCGTCATCGAAGTCCCGCTCAATTCCCCTCAGCCGTACGACAGCATTCGCCTGCTGCGTCAGAGCCTTCCTGCCGATTGCCTGATCGGCGCGGGCACGGTGCTGACCCCTGAGCAAGTGCGTCAGGTCAAGGAAGCCGGCGGGCAGGTGATTGTCATGCCCCACAGTGATCCGAAGGTCCTGCGCGCCGCCAAGGCGGAAGGCCTGTACCTGTCGCCGGGCGTGGCCACGCCGACCGAAGCCTTTGCCGCATTGGCCGAAGGCGCGGACGTGCTGAAAATGTTCCCTGCCGAGCAAATGGGACCGGCGGTGGTCAAGGCCTGGCTGGCGGTACTGCCTGCCGGTACGGCGTTGATTCCGGTCGGCGGCATCACCCCGGACAACATGAAAGTCTTCCTCGACGCCGGCGTTTCCGGTTTCGGGCTCGGTTCGGGCCTGTTCAAGCCGGGGATGAGCGCCGACGACGTCGCGCAAAGCGCCAAGGCGTATGTGGCCGCCTGGAACCAGCACAAGCCTGCCCCCAAACAGTGACCCGGTTTTTTTTGAATAAGCCCGTGCTTTTTGAATAAGAGAGACAAGACATGAAAATCACCAAACTCACGACGTATATCGTTCCGCCGCGCTGGTGCTTCCTGAAAGTCGAGACCGACCAGGGTGTCACCGGTTGGGGCGAGCCGGTGGTCGAAGGCCGCGCGCACACGGTAGCAGCCGCGGTTGAAGAGCTGTCCGATTACCTGATCGGCAAGGATCCCCGCAACATCGAAGACATCTGGACGGTTCTTTATCGCGGTGGCTTCTACCGTGGCGGCGCGGTGCACATGAGCGCCCTGGCCGGCATTGACCAGGCGCTCTGGGACATCAAGGGCAAGGCGCTGGGCGTGTCGGTCAGCGACCTGCTCGGCGGCCAGGTGCGCGACAAGATCCGTGTGTATTCGTGGATCGGCGGCGACCGTCCGGCCGACACCGCGCGTGCGGCAAAAGAAGCAGTGGAGCGTGGCTTCACGGCCGTGAAAATGAACGGCACCGAGGAGCTGCAGTTCCTCGACACCTTCGACAAGGTCGATCTGGCCCTGGCCAACGTCGCCGCCGTGCGCGATGCTGTCGGCCCCAACGTGGGCATCGGCGTCGACTTCCACGGTCGCGTGCACAAGCCGATGGCCAAAGTGCTGATGAAGGAGCTGGACCCGTACAAGCTGATGTTCATCGAAGAGCCGGTGCTCAGCGAGAACTACGAAGCGCTCAAGGAGCTGGCGCCCCTGACCAGCACGCCGATTGCTCTGGGCGAGCGTCTGTTCTCCCGCTGGGATTTCAAGCGCGTGTTGAGCGAAGGTTACGTGGACATCATCCAGCCGGATGCGTCCCACGCAGGTGGCATCACCGAAACCCGCAAGATCGCCAACATGGCCGAAGCCTACGACGTGGCGCTGGCGCTGCATTGCCCGCTGGGGCCGATTGCGCTGGCCGCCTGCCTGCAACTGGACGCCGCTTGCTACAACGCCTTCATCCAGGAGCAGAGCCTGGGCATCCACTACAACGAAAGCAACGACCTGCTCGATTACATCAAGAACCCGGAAGTCTTCGACTACGACAAGGGCATGGTGAAAATCCCGAACGGGCCAGGCCTGGGCATCGAAATCAACGAAGAGTACGTCAAGGAGCGCGCCGCCATCGGCCACCGCTGGCGCAACCCTATCTGGCGCCATGCCGACGGCAGCTTTGCCGAGTGGTGATGAAGGGGATTGCCCCGTGCTGACTGACAAGCGGTGAACCTGTGGAAGCCGGCTTGCTGGCGAACGCGGCGGGTCTTGCGCTGCGCTGGTGAATGATGAATCGCGTTCACCAGCAAGCCGGCTCCTACAGTGACAGTGAGTACTTCTGGCCACCTGAATGATCGTCACCACGCACACCGTGGCAACAATCGCCCGAGTCACAAACACACGCACACACCAAATTCCAGACCTCAGATAACCACGCCCACGCCCCCCAAAACTATACTACTGCCCGCAGATAGGACTCGATCTGACAGTTGCCTAACTATTTAGGCAACTACTCCGCACGCGGCTGCAGATCAGCAACGGCCAGAGCTTCTAACACTGTTCCGCACGGGCGAAGCCTAGGTGCAGATGACACGAGAGCAAACTCCAATTGGGCTAACAGCCTGAAAAGATTCGAGAAAAATGACAGAACTGTTGGCTTCTCAGCGGCTCCGCCAACCTTAACGATTACCGGGTTTGGGCGCGTAGTGTTTTGCTCTCCACGTATGGCCCTTCTGCGAATCGCTCTAACTAAACGCTTTGGTCTTTATTCCACAGCCGTCGAAACATGGTTTCAGGCAACCCGAGCGCGCTGCTCGCGACTGATTGAAGCCTCGCGCTTTGAGATCCTGTACCGCAGCCCATTTTCTCCGCGCCTCCGCTACGCCAGACGGCTGTACGGCAGCAGGACTGGTTGGCAAGGACACGTCGGCCAAGCCCAACAGCTCAAGTTCGGCTAATGCCGCTGCCAATGCCTGTCGCCCAGTACAGCCTTTGTGCGAGCCCGCTACGAGAGCTAGCAGCGTGACGGGCTCCACGGTTAAGGCACTAGCGATTTGAAAACTCGGGTCGACGGTGGCGGAGCTTTAGCAAGTTCTAGGCTACTCACGTTCGCTTGCATCACAGTTGTGGCTAGGTCAATTTGAAATAGCTCTTTTTGAACCGTTTAATCGAAGCACGGTTGAGTAGCTGATCGATCTCACTCGTCCGCTGCGGCGGCAGCCGCTTCCGCACAACTTCGAGATAAACGCAAGGATCGTGCGCACTCACGCTTGCCGAATGGATCAAACCGATGATCGCCGTCGCCCCTTTACCGCAGTAAAGTGACCTAGCAAGCAATCAATTCGAGTGTCCTAGTGCCCAGAGCCGGATCTGATTTTCCACCGGGTTATTCTCTATTGGCACAGCGCCATCTTCCATGTAGCGCAGCAACGCTAGGCAGCTTTTCAACCTGCGATCTCGGGCCTTGGCCGTCGTTGATCCGTTGGGCACAAGATCGCGCTGGGCCAACATCCAGGCGTGCATTGCTCTGACCAAGGCCACTGCTCTGAGTAGAGGAGCTGATCAGCAATCTGGATCGGCCTGTCGAGCGGCGAAAGGCACGAAATGGAGCGCACGTACGTCGGATCAACTCGCGAAGTTGATCCGTGATGAAATGAGGGACAGCTGTTTCCGCCATCGGCCTGGTGCTTAATCCTTTAACGTTCGGTGCCACAGCCGGCGCAATGTCGATTCCGGAATGTCCAGCTGTCTTGCTGCTTCACTCTGACTTAACCCTTTCGCCTTTAGCTCCTGAACGGCCAACCATTTTCTCTTTGCTTCCAGCACAACAGGCGGGGTCATGACTCTTGGTTCGGTCGGAAGGGCCGTATCAGCTATCCCTAGGGCTTCTGCCTCTGCTAACGACGCCAGAAGGACTTCGCGCGTTGAACGCTTTTCATGGGATGCAACAGTGAGTGCCAGCAGCGTGAGTGGCTCTATTCCAAGCGAAGACGCTAGGTGAGCACTCGTCTCGACGGTCGCTGAGCTTCTACCGAGCTCAAGCTCGCTCACATACGCCTGTGTGATAGGGCCCGCAAGTTTTGCCTGAGACAGGCCTTTCTGAGTACGAAGCAGTTGAACTACTGCCGCATAAGATTTGCGCAGCGACATTTCTCGATCCCGACAAAAGGAGACGGTATGTCGCATTTGCCTGCCGCCGCACAAACAGATATATTTGTTGCGGTGGCGGTATCATGCACTAGCTGGTATTTATTAGAAATTGACAGAAGGGGCATGACGCGTGGGTGAGCCAATCGAGGGCGGGCTGTTGGGTGATCCGGGGATCAGGTTATCGGGTTCGGAGCTCTCCCCTGAAGCAGTCCTAAGCGAAGCCAGAAAACACTACAAATGGATGCCCCTATGCGCCGTCGAGGAGTGGATAATCCTAGACGCTATCGTTACCGACGAAGAGCGAGCGAAAGTTACCGCCGCAGGCTGCCAACCAATTTTCATGTTTGCCCACAAAGTTGTGGACGACGAGCAGAGGCGTTTCGAGCCAGGCCATTGGGTGCGCTCAAGCATGGGAACCGCTTTCAAGGATGGCTACCTATTCGAAACACGCAACACGGTCTACGTCTTGCTCGGCCCCGGCCATCGTAAGTCTGCTTCCATCGAAGCGATATTTTCCCTTTTCTGACTACCAACCGGTTCTGCTGGCCAACTGACGTGCTCCAGCAGCTTGAGGCGACACATGTTCAGAACATTAGACAACGACCTGATAGGCGTCCCAGGAATGTTCGGGGATGGCGTGTCCAATTGGCGCGGGGTGTCGAGGTTGTTGCGAACGCCTTGGTATCACTTAACGCTTACCGTCGAAAACGAGGGTCGACTCAGCGAGTGTGCGGTGATGATTGACGACAACCACCAGCTTCAAAAAATGTTGATAAGCCAAGGTGCGGATTTAGCTATCACCGAGATTATGGCTGTTACGCCATCTTGGATGAATAAGTCCGAAGGCTGGCAGATGGAGCGGTTAACTAGAGTAACCGTAGGTGAGGACAGGTCTGGTTCTGAGGTTTGCTTGCTGGAAGTGGCTAAGGGGGCGGTGTATCACACCTCACACCAGCGAGACTTCAGGATTGAGGCGCTGGCCAACCTGAGGCCCGTCTTTCTCTCAAGCATGATTCGATCAGCCTGAATTTACCAGTGACCCCCCACGATACCAGCGCGCCTGGTTGCGTGTGCAATTCCTGATAACTCCATACACAACGCAACCGGAGCGCAGTGATGCTCGACACTATAGACGTAAATTTCCACGGAAAACGCCACACAGATTTCGATCTCAAGCGAATCATCAGAGCCCAGGAACAAGGTTTCGACGAGCCGGTAACCGCTTACCTCTGCGGGGTGTCGATCAGAGCCCGGGCCTGCATCGGCGTCGCGTTTAACCACAATCGAAGAGACCAATTTGGACGGTTTGAGGATGGCCACCTCATCCGCACCTCTGACATCGTTAAAGCGGGACGAGAAGGGCGTTACTGGGTGCTGACTACAGAGAACTCCCGCTATGTGCTTGCCACTTTTCAACGCGGGAATGGGCGCTCGAGTTTTCGAGATTTCCTACGACTCTCTAAAGGGCAGCATCACCTCACCCCTCGCTCGCTGCAATAATGGTCGCAGACATCCTGATCAATCGCTGGCGGCTGCATAGCAGGCTTGTCATCTATAAGGGCGGCTCAGCATGTTTATAAAAAAAGACGAGGTTGTCTGCATAGCCTCTGGTTTGTTCGAGAGCTATGACAGGAGTGGCCCCTATGCGGCTGCGCGAGACTTCGATCTTTCAGTTTTCATCGAATCGATCAGATCCTCGAATATGACTCCGTGGGAGGCTGGTGACTTCATGCGTGAAATTCCTAGCATGCTAATAGCACAGGGTCTGCTTGTTAACATGCCCTGTCGAACCGTTTATCTCGGAGCTTTCGGTGAATTTGACGTCGGCGAAGAACGCGATCCTTTATCCTGAAACCCGGGTGCGCTCTCACCTAGCTCCCCAATAAACCAGCGCAGCCTAAGGTCAAAAGCTTTTTATTATCCCTTGGGAAGCGCCTCCACCTTGATTACCTTAACCTTGCTTTCTGGACGGGTCACGTCGTCGTCGCTGTGTACATAATTATAAATTCCCTCGAACGCCGCTTCGACATCTCTGACTGACCCGCAAGCGGAATATTCAGCTGCGTCCGTACTGATGATCTCGTGTTGAACTGCGCTCATAGAGCAATGGTTGCCCAGTAACACTGTCGCCACGGTGGTATCAAAGACGACGAAGCTAATAAGGAATTTCATGAGTGCCTATTTATATTCTTTTGTATAAGATCGGCGTCATGCACGGAGGAAGGATCTTCATGAGTAGTGAGCTGCCCAAAGCCGGGAGCCATGTATTGCCAGACCTACTAGGCAGATGCGGGCTCGACCTTGAGCACCTTGACCTTTTGTTCCGGCCAGAGCACCGCGTCATCGTTGGTGGGGAAATTATGGTGCCGCTCGTATGCTTGCTCAACCTCTCTGATGTTTTTGCAATGCCAGTAAAGCGGATTGCTTTTTGTGCTTACTGTAACTCTTGAAACTCCGCAAAGATTGTCGGGGTGATCAAGGCGACTCTCCTCGAGGGTGATATCAATGCTGAGATAGTACACGTGATAGTCCATTGCTTGCCTCCGCTCTTTTGCCTGTCAGGTTGACGCTGCGATTTTTGCACAATGGTGCCGGAAATCAAGGAGCGTCGCTAAACTTAAATTACTTGGCAAGCAGGAGATATTGCTATAAAACGCCACGTCTTTATGGCCGCAAAATGGAGTGCCCAGTCATGATCTTATCCAGTGTAATCAGGGGTTCTGAGTTTCTAAGCTTAATGGCCGATCTATTCTGAACGTACTAAGCGCTGTAGGTTTATACAGTTCATCAACTGATTTGCAGGCAAGTATAAGCTCAGGTATTGCAGTTCTTCTTGGGCCAAGGATTCGACTATCCGTCCACAAACGCAAGGATCTTGCTTGGCTTCGGGTGAGATCCAGATTCACGTCACCGACCATGACTGAGGCCATTTCTTTATCGACCCACAGCAAAACCTCGTTATAGTCTTGCGGGCGATTCATGTTGACGAATTTCCTTTCCTTCAGGTTTGCTTTAGTGAAAAAGGAAATGGCCCATTGTGCATTCTCATTGCGAGTTGAAAGGAATGTGCTCGGAGGTATCTTCTTAGTCATTGATGCACCCTTTAACAAGTTGTTTACTTACTAGACGGTATATTTCGGAAGAACTTAAGCGGATCGAACTTTAATTTCGAAAAAACCCACTCGTCGCGCCATGCTCGACATTGATCGCATCGAATAGGCAGAGCTTAAGCTCTGTAACAGAGTGGATAGAGAAGGGCGTGCTGCCTAGCAGACGGCTGTCGTGAACCAAGCCACTGCGTGTCTCGGCCCGGGCGGGCTTCCATCCTCACGCCTTCGGACGATGGCCTGCGCGCTCTGCTTGCATAGAATCATGCCTTCGAGCCGAGCCCAGATCGATGCGAAAGCTGGTCTACAGCAAGTGCCAAACAACGTTGCATCATTTGCCTTGTGCGGTTTCACGGTTGCTCGCCGTTTTCTTTGACCGCCTTACAAAAAGGGATCCACATGACGGTCTTTCTGAGATAGCCTTGTGCCATTCTCAGAATGGAGTCGGATTATGTCGCGTGATGTGCTCAATGCAATTGGTCAAGCGCAGCCTGGAATTCAAAAATATTTAGCGCTAATGGACATGTTCGGCACAGTCGACGTCGCAGACAATCGTACCTTTCAGCGCGCGTACAACGGGTTTTACCGGGTTAAGCAGCGCACACCTCTTTGGTATGAGACCTATTACCGGTTCATGGAGAAAGGCAAAGGTCTAGCTCCTACATTCTCAGATACGCTCGATCATCTACATCTAGCAACAGGCCGCTACGAGCCATCATTCGCCAGTAAGCTCGTTGCGACCCTCAATCCAGATAGGCCTGTCTGGGACGCGCATGTTCTTCGAAATCTCGGCGCCAAGGCGCCAGCCTACTACTCGCGCACCAAGATCCACGATGCCAAGAACTGCTATGCGGAGATAAATAATTGGTACCAAAGCTTCCTTGCATCTGCTGAGGGTGCCGAGTGGCTAGGACTTTTCGACGAGCATGTGCCTCAGCACGCCAAGCTTACCAACATCAAAAAGCTGGACTTCATCCTCTGGCAGATGCGCGATGAGGGAGCCAATCAGTCTCCTCGGTCATCTTCGTCACCCTGTTAATTTCATATTGCCGATGCCCGCAGTGTGTCGGTACAGATCGATTCATAAGGAAATAATCGTCATGAGTACTCAATCTCTGGAGCAGTTTTTCACAGGAAAGAACCTGTTCATTCCTGCCTATCAGCGGGATTATGCTTGGACACGGCCAAACGTCGACGATCTTTTCGAAGATATTGAAGAGGCGATGGAGCTTGGCGGGGGGCATTATCTGGGCACATTCATCCTGTGTCAGCCTGACAAAAAAGGCCCTGTGAATGTTGTTGATGGGCAGCAGCGCTTGACCACTCTGACGCTATTATTGAATGCGCTCATCAGCGAGGTGAAGGACGAGGACATCCGTAAGTTTTACCATAGCACTTACGTCTCTCACCCCGTGCATGGCCCTAAATTCGTGGTACAGGGCGAGAACCTGAAATTCTTTCAGCATCTTCTACAGAATGATGCTCTGCCGGCTCATTCTGACGGCCAGAAGCGGTTGATTGAGGCTGATCAATGGATCAGGCGACGGGTTGCCGCATTGGCTGCCAAAGGCGGGGATGCGCTGCTCAAGGAGTGGTTGCTTAATATCGGAATGCTTGAGGTTCTCGAATTCACCGAGGGCAATGAGGGTAAAGCCATCCGCATGTTCCAGGCGGTGAATGATCGAGGCGTGCCTCTCGCAAAGATGGATATCGCCAAAAGCCTGCTGATCTATTACTCCAATCGCTTCTTAGAGGGTGAGCTCGATACGATGATTGCCGAGCAGTTCGGCCATGCATTTCGATGCTTTAGCAAGCTCAAGTCGCTTTCTGCTCAGTCTGGCTATCAGATCCGTGTGATCAATCGTGAACCTTTCCGGGAAGACGATATATTTCGGTACCACTACCTCGCTTTCGATGGCCAACCATATGGCGCGCTTGAAGGTTTGGATTACAACGCGTCGTCGGAAACAGTCCTTGAGCATTTCTTGAAGCCCTCTCTGAAGGGGATGCGGAGCGACCCATCGCGGCTTCGTGATTTCATTAGTGCTTACGTGACCGATCTCGCAAGCTTTTTTAAAGGGTTGAGCGACCTGGTTGAAGAGGCCCGCCATCGGCGCGATCTCTATACGCTCTTTGTTATCCAGGACATTTCCACGACCTTGTACCCATTGCTCATCCGTCTCAAGCTTCAGAACCGGTTGGACGAAAAGGTTGCAAGCCATGGCGATAAAAGCCTGTTGGAGCTCATTGAGATCACAGATCTGCGGGTCTACAAGATCCAGGGCACTAACCCACAAGCAGGAGTCGCGCACCTTGTGCGTGGGATTGGGAAGCGGGACGCCAGTGAGATCGCGGATGAGCTAATGAACATCTGCCAGCGATTTATGCCTTCTGAGAAATTTCGCAGCCGCCTCAACGAGGACATGTATAGCAACGCGGGTACCCTTCGTATCTTGCTTGCAGTGGAGGAGGGATTCAGAAAATCACCTTACTCCATTGAGGATTTGGCGAGCCTTATTCGTGATGGCATCACTATTGAGCACATCATCCCGCAGTCGCCTTCGTTCGGAATCAAGGCTTATGGATTCCACAGCGAAGCCTCCTATGACGAGAACGTCCACCGCATTGGGAACCTGCTTCTGCTGGAGACAAAGGTTAACAGCGCCTGCAGCAACAACTCTGTAGAAGCCAAGATCTCGACCCCTACTCTTTACGGTAGATCAGGATTTCAATCGGTGCTTGTCCTGGCAGCTGAGCACGCGGGGAAAACCCCTGCTTATAGCCGAACCGCGATCCTGGATCGAAGTGCAGAAATCGCAAATTTTGCAGTGGATTATTGGCCAGTCACTACCATCAACGAGTAAGCGGCTACCGCCGCGTCAGGTTTGGACGGTGGGGTTGTTTGTGCTGACTTTCGAAGCTGTCCAGGTCAACTGGCTTGACGTATAGCGCGTGAATGTGTCGAGAGGTTCGCCTCTCGGCTTTTTATTTCGAGTCGCTTCCTCGCTTGCGACTCTGGAACAGGGTAGTACACGAATGTGCCCATCTGGAAAATCCCCTATTTCTGGTTTGAATATGGCAGCCTTAGGTGCAGCCATGGAATCTATGACGGAGGTTTCAAGTTGCCAATCGGCTTTGGACGTTGACGATTCCTGATATGGATCGTTAGCCGCGAGATCAAGTGTCATTGGCCCATTTTGGTGGCGTGTCGATCCTGACGGTCGCTTGGCATCACTCGGTACCGCGCGTTGCTGGAGTGGCGTGGCCTAGTGTTGGCCAACTGCCAGCTCTTATCAGATTAGGTTTGGGGTGATTGATGAGCAATACAATGTTCGACTTTCTGGCGCACAGCCTGCTGACGGATCAGACATTACTCGCCATTAATTATGAGGGGGAGTCTGATCAACGCTTGAAGCATGAGTTGGAAAGCTATCGGAAGCATTGTATTGCCGAGCTTAGCCGATTAACCCATGAAGTAAAAAAATCTGCTGGAAACTTAAGCTGTGTAGGCAGTAGGGAAATGGCTAGCCTCGACAGCTTGAAAAGGGCCGCGTTATACGTGGAGCAGATGGTTTTACCAGATCCTATATTTCCTTTTACAGTACCTGAAAGCGCCATCTCTTCGACTATGTCGGGATATTTAGGGATTAACTCGAACTCCGACCGGATAGATCGAGTGGCTCTGGCTGAGGCCGTGAGGGATGTGCTCAGCAAAAGGGAGCTGGTTGTTGGTGGGTACCTTAAATTTTTCCCAGTAAGTTTGTATGCGGAACCTCCCGCGCAAATACCTATTTACTACGACGCGAATGAATATGCCGATATCGTGCCGGCGCCTATTCTGCAAATATTCAAAGAAAAAAGCGAAATATTCACTGCAAGGGCGACCCCTGAAGGGTTGATGGTCACGGATCGGCTGGATCCCTGCAGAACAATATTCATCAGGTTCAAAGGGACGCGCGCTGGGGCTGGTTACGTATATAATCTAATGTCCCAAGAAGTTCTATCATTTGACGATGAAACGCGGATAGCTCAATTTCAAATCCATACCCCGGTCTCGCCACCCAGTCAGGCCCACTTTGATAAGTGGGTAAGAGAGTCTTTGGCGAGAAGTGCTGGCAGTCATTTTCGAGGGCTTGCCACTGAGGTTTCTTTGGCTCATGGCCTGGGCTCGGTTTACGCTTGCTCATCGAATTTCGATAGTCAGCTTTTGCGTAGCTCAATGGTCGAGATTGATAAAGGGATACCAGAAAACGCAATAGAATGTGTTTTGAAAATGAAACTCCCATACATGGAAAAAATCAGCTCTCGTGATTTGATGAATCTTAGAAATAATGATGGCGAGGCATTTCAGACTTTTAGAACAGACCTAGAGGCCAGGTTTAGAGAGCTTCGGTACGAGAGTGACGCGGCAGTGGTTAATAAAAAAATCGTCGATATCGAACATGAAATGTCTGAGGTTCAGATCAGGGCTATATCGAATAAAATAACATCTGTACGACGGGCCGCATTAGCTGACTTTGGTCTGGCTTTTGGTGGGCTTGCTGCTGCAGTTGCCACGTCAGGTATGAGTCTAATAGGAACCTTATCCGCCGCTTTGCACGGCGCGAAAACGTATATCGATTACAGGAACGGTGTGAAGGCAAATCCTTGTTATTTCCTTTTTGAGGTGAAACGCCATGAGAAAATTCGAAATCCTGATGCTGATGGAGCGAAGCCGGGGTTACCAAATGGGCGAGCTAGGATCACCAGGCTCAATGCAACAGGAGGGGTGATGCGCGAAAGCGAGTGATCAATCGCCTCCGATTTTCAATAGGCGGTCACCGCTTTGCCCCAGTCCAAGTCTGGGCGTCGAGCAACTAAAAAGGTTTGGTTAGGTGCCCTTGCAAGCATGCCGAACGTTGCGGCCAAGATGGTTGGACGTGTGCATTTATTGCAGTCCCCTTGGTATCTAGCGGCCGAGACTTTTATCCCCCCGCCGCGAAATCTACATCCACTTTGTAAACCTCGAAGTCTCGAGCAGCATCGCTTTGCAAGATGATGAGCGACAGCCACGGCTCAACGCCCTTGCTGGAAACCAGTAACATATCGAAGGGCGTTTGAGCTTCGCCTGACCCATACCATGACGGCATGGCACAGGACTTGGCATGGCATAAGCAATGGCCGTTAGAGAATCACGCTTGAAACGCCTTGGGTCGAGTCACCGAACTCTCATCCTTGATCGGATCCAGCGCACCAGCCTTTTTACGCGGCCATCGCCTTCAGCAACTTGGCACTACCCCTAGTGAACGGTTGTGTTTTCAAATGCGATTCCACCGGGAAGCCATGGAGTGCTGAACAATTTCGCAAACATAACAGCTCCTTTGAAATTCAGCTGAGATGAAGCGTACGATTTCATGAGCAGTGAGCGGGGGAGAGCCCAATCCCATTTTTCTTTGATGAGGTTCTCGACGCCTTCCAGCAGTGACCCGATGTCGTCCGGGTCTAGCTCAGCAATTTTGGCGAGAGCGTCAGCGACATTTTTTTGTGAGCCGCCAACCGACATCGCCAGGCCTGAGCTCTCGCAAGCCAGTCCTACGTGGTTAAACATCAATACCAGAGCATCATTGGTTTGGTCGCCACGCCAAGTCACCAGGTGAGTTTTCGAATCAGACCCATAGGTGAATTTGTTTGCCAATCCGAGTGATGAAAACGACTTTCGGGCTTCGCTGAGCAATTGCTGTGCTTTGCTATCGATGAAGGGGCAGGGGGCAGTTTCAGTAAGCACAGCCCGCATTTCCTCGCGGACATGATCGTGCACCATGGCACCAAGTCCGTCGAATTGAGGGGGCTGACCGCCTCGAGCCGCAGTGACGACGATCACCTTTTTTTCGATATCTACATCCAGTACCCGCCAGCGCTGGCCACCAAAGATGATTCGCTGGCCTTTCATTAGAGGCCTGCTGACAGGTACTGAGCCAAGCGGTTTGCCTTCCCGTACAAGCCTGAACTCCTCGTCGCTGGTGAAAGCACTGTAGAACTCGTAATGGTTGATCAGACGTTCACCGACTTCTCCAGGGAGCAGCAGACCTGAGCTGTCCTGCACGATCAGTTTCTTCTCGCCGAGCCCCTTCAGCAGAGAGAAGAAATCAGTCTTGGAAATGCCGTTGAATGTCCCGCTTTCAACAAGACCACCCCATAGCTGGGCAGCGCTCGCGCCTCCTTGCTGTGCGATCACTGACAGAATCTGTTGCACCAGGGTGGAGGCGTGCAAGCCCTCAGCCCTCGGCGGCTCGAACCAGTTGCGAATCAGCAACCTGATCATCGCAATGGTCTGGACGAGGTTTTGGCGCAGCAGGTCAGATAACAACGATTGGTCAGTAAGCTCACGTTCCTGACAGTACCCCCGGAGCGTGGCAGGTTCGTCGTTGCGGCGGCCTGACCTGCCCAGGCGTTGGCGCAGGCTCGCAACTGACGGAGGCGAACCTATCTGGACGACAGTCTTGATGTTGCCGATGTCTATGCCAAGCTCCAGGGTCGTGGTGCACACCGCAGTTGCTGGAGGCGTGCCTGCTTTGAGCGCACGCTCTGTGTCCTCTCGAAGATCTTTCGAAAGGCTGCCGTGATGGGGCAGGAATTCGTTGGGCATACCGTTGATTTCGCAGAGGCGACGAAGGCGGTCTGCGTACCACTCCACCTCCTGCCGGCTATTCGGGAAAACCAAATTGTTACTGCCGCGCAGTACCTTGTACATGTGTGCGGCGATGGCGTGTCTGGAGCCGGACTCGTCTTCTTCCTCCTCTTCCTCTGGGGTCTGATCAGGGTCGGCAGTAGGTACTTCCACAGCACGCAACTTTTGCATAGGCGGCATCATGTAGCCGCGCAGCTGCACTTGAAGATTCTGGCCAGATGATTTCGATTCAATCACCTGCACCCGCTCTGGATGCCCGGGCCTGAGAAACTCACTCGCCAGCGACATGTCTCCCAGCGTGGCGGACAAGCCGACTCTCGGCAGGGTTTTTCCAGCTACAAGTTCGACTCGCTGCATCAATGACTGGAGCTGCTTGCCACGCTCGCTGCCAATGAAGGCATGCAGCTCGTCGACGACGATGTAACGCAGGTTTTGGAACAGCCCCATCAGGTTTGAACCCCTGTTGACGAACAGCGCCTCAAGCGACTCTGGGGTGATCAGCAAGACGCCCTTAGGGGACTTGAGAAACTTGTGTTTTTTGCTGGCAGACACATCGCCGTGCCATGCGACGACGGGAAGATTCAATTGCTCGCACAGTCGACTCAGTCTGTCCCATTGATCGTTGATGAGTGCCTTGAGTGGGCTGATATAGAGGACTGACCCAGCTGGGTCTTGGTGATCCATCAGGTTGGTAAGGATGGGCAGGAATGCTGCTTCAGTTTTCCCGGCAGCTGTTGAGGCGGCGATGATCACGTCCCGATCCGCGTCGACCAAAGCCGAAATGGCCCATTCCTGGGCATCCCGCAATGCTGTCCATCCTTGTGCCCAGACCCACTGTTGAACGGCGGGGTGCAGGCGCTCGAAAGACGAGGATTCAGAGTTTGAAACTTGTGAGCTCATCGTCTGCCTCGATGCTTAAATCCTGCTTGCCACCATCATCCTGGGCAACCTGAACGGCCCCCACCAAGGCACGCCAGTCCGCTCCAGGGTTCTGCTCCAGCACCGCGAGCAGGTTGATGAAGGCTGTGATGGTTGTGCGTGGCGTGCGGAAGTAGGCCTCACCCAACCGTTGGTTACAGTGCGCCATGAACGCAGGGATTGCCTCGTCAGGCATCAGGTGTTTGTCCAGGTCACCGTAGGCATAAACGTTACGCAGCTTTTGAAGCAGTACGTAGAAGTCTTCTGGGGTAAGGCTGCTGAGGCGGATTACCGGCCCCGAGAGATCGATCAATCCATATTTGGCAAACGTGTTTTCAGCAAGCCGGGATTGTAAGGCGGGGTAGCTGTACAACCCGCGACGCGTGTCCATCAAAAACTCGGGTGTACCGCCCAGCACAAAGCCAAGGCCCTCGGTCGAGCCTTGTAAGGAGTCGTTCAAAATCCGCAAGATTTGCTCGTAGTTGGCGTTGCGTGCCTGAGTGTTCGCGAGCTTGTATAGATTTACGAGCTCGTCCAGGCAAATCATGAGGCCGCTGAACCCCGCTAGGCGTACGAACCGCGACAGCAACTTCAACTGATCGTAGACCGATGCGTCATCAATGATGGTTCGGACACCGAGCGCCGCACGTGCATCTGTCTTGGTAGTGAACTCGCCTCGAAGCCACCGTATGGCATCCGCCTTGAGCTGCTCGTTGCCTTGTTCAAACCCTTGGCAATACTTGGCGATGACGTCAGCGAAGTCGTAGCCGTTCACCATCTCGGTGAGATCGACCAGGAATTCTCTAATAACGACTTCGCTCTCGACGCCCCGAGTTTTCGCTTCCGATTTTGCCTGAGAAATGAATTTTTCAACGATACCCTGCAGCGCACCACCGTCCGGTTTCGTCCGGGTGGACATGTTTTTAGCAAGCTCTGCATACAGGGAGCGTGCTTGTCCGCCTGAGGCATGCAGCCGGCGGTCGGGGTTCAAATCGGCGTGCATCGTGACCAACTTGCGCTCCATCGCAATGCCCCGGACAAGGTTAAGGAAAAAGGTTTTCCCGGCCCCATATTCGCCTACAACGATCCTGAAGGCGGAGCCGCCGTCAGCGAGTCGATCTATGTCTTTCAGAAGCGCGTCCAGTTCACCTGCTCGACCCACCTGAATAAGATGCTGGCCCGCACGAGGGACTACACCGGCTCGCAATGACTGAATGACCGCATCGCGATCCTTTGGGCGTATTGTGCTCATAGGGCTAATTCTTCCAGGATATCCGGGTTGATCTCGATGGGGTCATCCCCCTCTGAGACTGGCATGTCGAACCGCTCAAACGCCATGTCGTTGATTTGCTCAAGAGCGCCGTCCAGCATGAGCTCCATATCTGTGGCCACATCTTCCAGCTCCTGGCGGCTCCATTCGCGGCGGGACACGATCATTCGCAGAAACGCGGAGTGCTCTGTGTCGAGCCCATGTACGGTCGCTGCATGGTCAGTGGCCTGATCTTTGAGGCTGTCCACGATGGCAGGCGGTTCTGGAAATTCATCGCTAAATACCTCGGCCAGCAGCGCTGACACCACCGCCGTCTCGCGCTGGAGCTGCGCAATTTTATCCATGTCCAGATTAAAGCCTTGGGTTGCGCCAGAACTGCGGGGCATCTCACGGGCCTGATGGGAGCAAGGAACGGCACCGAAGCTGGGCGCCGGGGAGGCGGTATTGGGAGAAGTGATAGCTGCGCCGTGTAAGTCCCCGTAAAGCAACTGTGGATCCAGCTCCAGAGTTTTATAGACGCGTTCCAGCAGCCGGACTTCCTGCGGCGAAACGTTTCCGTCAGCTTGAGCAAGATGAGCGAGGAACCTGGCCATGGCGCGCTTGGCGTCGGCGCCCAGAGGGCTCAGCTTCTTCTTCAGGCTCGCCAGGGTAGGTGGCTGCAGAATTTGGATCTGCAAGTGGGCTTTCAGCCGTTTGCGATGGGCTGTGCCGAGATGATTCCAGGAGTCGATATGCTGCCCGAGCTGAGCCATTTCCTCGCTCGACGTGACCCCATCTGCAGCCGCGACCGCACTTGCTAAATCCAGCGTAGCCACTGCGGCCTGGTAGGCCGAGGTTGTCCGTACACTCGCGTCTTCGTCATCCGCCGCGAACAATACGATCGTGTCCAGATTTTTGGGAGTTCGGCTGCCGGACAGTACGTCCGGCTCGAAGCCAATATTTAAGGACTCGAATGCTCTCGCCAAGGCGATGATTGTGCCGCGCGGGAGAGCTCCTGCAGATCCAAAGCGTCCTGCAAGATCCTCCAAAGCCATCACTAGATGCTCTTCGCCGACTTGCAGTTGCAGGGCAGCGATCACATCCTTTGCTGCTGCCGGCCAGAGGTGCACTGGCAGTTGCAGGATGCCCTCTAGATCTGAGGCGCCGTCAGGATTGCGACCCAGGTATCTGCTGTATGGGCCGAGGATTATCGTGCACTCATCCACCACCGATTGCAGCTTGTTGCGTGTTGCCGAGGTAACCGAAACATCCGGTATATCGCCCAGTGCCATGTCGGGAACAATCAAGCGAGAAGAGGCGGAGCGATAGCCCGTTTTGAGCATGGTCTTGTTCTGGTTAAGCATAAGACCATTTGGATAACGGGTGGAATACTGCGTCACGAACAGCTGCTCAAACTGATTCACACACCTAGATACTGAGGTGCGTCGGCTGATGTTCGGGTCTGTTTGCACCCACGCCAACGCCCACGCCGCATTTAAGGGATGCTTGTCCAAAGCCATCTGCCCCAATGCCAACCGCAGCGACATCGGCATTTCAAGGCCACCCGACTCGATACGACGCGGTGTTTGCAAGTACGTCTGAGGTTCCACATTGATGAGCTGTATGTGGTTCAGCAGGTTGGACGCGTAGTTTCGAAACGACGCGTTCTCACCATAAAGCGCTCCTAGCCGCTTGACCTCTTGAACGATGGCCGGCAGCTCAGAGCGGGCTACATCATCTGTAATCGAGTCAACGACCGCCCGACGCTCAAGACCATAGAAGAAAATGAAGACGTAGCCGATATCCACATTGAGCGTACTCCGCCCTTCGGACAGCCACTGCAGGTAGCCACGTCTTGCAGCAGGAGAGATGCCGCTGTAACTGGGCCAGTAGCCGGTGATCCTTTCGGTTAGATCCACATGCACAGCCTGTACAGGCAGCTGAGCGTCAATTAGCGAGGGCTCAAGGTTTAAGGTGCGGTCTGCTTTTTCAGCGAAATAAACCATGCCACCGTGGATAATCTGGCCTCTGACAGAGAAGGTTTCATCCTTTCCAATCCATCGTGCATTGGTAACGATCTCCTTGGGCTTGGGGATCGAGAACTGCCGCTCAGGTGTACTCACCCTCACCACGTGGAAATCCGAGCGGGCACCTTCGGTGTTGCCCACTTCAAGACCGATTTCTGATTTGGGTTCGTAATTCGACAAGGTTTTAGTCTGACCTTTTGAGTCGGCGAGGATCGTCTTCGTCGGGCGAGGAGGGTTGTTTGATAAATATCTAAAAGACTTTTTGACTAGCCATATGAAGCCAGCGATCCCCGCCAAAACCGCTACCACGAGCCGAATCCGAGGTGGGACAGCTACGATGACCACGACCAATATGAAGATCCAGGTCGCGATAGTCGCCATGTTCGGGCTGCTTTTTTGCTTCCTTGCCATTAAGCGCTTCCATGATAATGGGCTGGCTTAGTGGGAGTATCTGCATTTTCTCACCGGACGCCAATCATCGCGCTTGCTGTCGAGATAATGTGCCGACCAACGCAACATCACTCTCCATCGGTTGCGCTGTTGACGCGAGCTTCGAAGCCTTTAGCTCGGCCTTGAGCCCGTCGTTTATGGCTATCAAGGTATGTGCATCAGCTTTCAACCTTCGAATGTCTGAGCAGGCTTCCTGAAGCTCGTCGACGAGCATCAGACACTGGTGTTGGTAGCTTTCGAGCTCCGTAGGCATACCACGGTCTAGAGCGGTGTGAGCTATGGATTGAGTGAGATGGGTCATAAGATTGCCGTCAGGAGTACGTATGTTCTCCGAATAGAGTAGCGCCGGATACTGTATGGATCAACAGTTCAGTAGCGCATTCGCTGCCGCCTAGAATGACGCCACTGTATCGCCCTAGAGTCCTGCCTATGCCTGCGCCATTGACTCGTTCCACCCCGGCACCCTATCTGGGGCCTAATGAGACCGTCGTTTTGTTCGACGGGGTCTGTAAGCTTTGTAACGGCTGGGCAAAGTTTTTGATCCGGTATGATCGCGGCCACCGCGTCCGGCTTGCCACCGTTCAATCCGAGGAGGGTCAAGCGCTGCTGGCTTGGGCGGGGTTACCCGTCGATACGTTCGATACAATGGCGGTTATCCGCGATCATCATTACTGGGTGAGGTCGGATGCTTTTTTTGAGGTCATCAGTCGGCTGCCGGGCGCGTGGCCCCTGCTTCAAGTGCTGAAGGTATTTCCACGGTGGCTGCGGGACTGGTCTTATGACCGTGTCGCTCTCAACCGATATAGATTATTCGGGCAGTACGATGTCTGCCTGCTACCGACTCAAGATCATGAGCGTCGCTTTCTAAAGGGGCAGCCATGACCGCACTGCGCCAAGCACATTGGCTAGGGCGTGGCGGTCTCGCGTTCATGTTTGCTTACCATGGCCTGGTGCCTAAGCTGATTTCGCTTAGTCCTGGTGAGCAACTGTTGCTGCGGGCCCATGGCCTAGAGGGCGCTCCCTGGCTGTCTCGTGGCGCAGGCCTAGCGGAACTGGCGCTTGCAGCGTTGCTGCTGTTTGCACCTCGGAACAATCGGTCATTGGCGATCGCCGCTGTCGTGTTGGTAGGGTTGCTTGTGGATATCGCACTGGTGCAGCCCGCACTCCTAGTTGATGCTTTTAACCCTGTCAGCCTGAATGTCGCCGGATTGGCGCTTTGTGCCGTCGCTTGGGTTACCCGAGCACAGCCCCTAACTGAACTACCCAACCGGGAGTGAACCTGCGTGTGCAGTACGCAATGATGCCTGTGCTGAGTGGTTGTCTCGTACTTCTGAGGTCAGCAGTCCTTTTAAAAAAAGCTCGCGAGTAAACGACCCCACCTAACTACCCACTCAGGACGTCAAAAACTCCATCACTTGCACCACCAGATTCGCGAAGTCTACCCACGCGCCATCATTCCATATTCGGTTAAAGGTCTCCCGTTCGGGATACGCGGCGTATCCCAGGGCGGTCAACCCGATAGTCCCCAGCACCCCACCAACGAACCACGAGTGCACGATCAGGCCGCCAATGCCAAGTAAGGTGAGGGCAATGCCGCATAATAGGTACGCCAGACGCAGATAGGGGAGCTTGATGTTGCTTGGGGCCAAGATGGCTGACTCGCAGTGATGACTTGGCGAGGCTAGCAACCGGCCATCACAGCGTCCATCTGGAGTTTGTAAGCAGATTTAAATCGTTTCGTAGTTTCTCTGCCCCTCCCACGAAACGTCCCACCCACCTCGCGCTATTCGTATAACCTACCCAGCCTATCGGCCTATCGGCCTATCGACGTCGCGCTCGCACCACATTGGTGGTCGCCTTCGTAATCGTAGATAAGCGTCCCTTCTCATCAAGCTCATGCTGCCATTGTTTGTGGGACTCGGCTTGCCACTCCCAAGCGGTATCTCAAACAGCTTTGGAAACGCCCGCAGTTTTCGACAGTTCGCGTATACATCGCATGGCCATACGCAAATCGTGCGAGGCCTCTTTTAGCCTCATTTCCCTGGAAGAGTATGGGATTAGGTCGTCTCCAAAGCTTTCAGGGCAGGTCATTCCGCCGAGTACCTTCATAGTCGAGCGCATCAGTTGCAATCTCGATTTCTTGTATTGCTGAGGCCACCATAGGCAGGATATGGCTCGGCATAACCGACAGGGATTGAATTGCAGTATGTCGGAGCTCGTCCATGTCCAGGTATAAGCTCCGCGCTGCGTTGAGGACAGCCTCCAACGCGATTGATAGCGCTAATTCCCGACTGTCGCTCATCACCATGTCCTCCATGCGGAATCGTAAGGGTAGGCCAGTTCGAGCGAAGCGTGCGGCCGTCCTGGCCTGCGAGCTCCGCGTGCAAAAAAATCGACACGCATGAACTGGTAACAGGATGACGTTGCACAGACTGCGAGAGGAGAACGACCTGCTTAGTTGGTTTTTTCGCAGGAGCTGAGCAGGCTATGGATACCTCAGCTTGCGCAAGGGGGGCCGAGACATCTATCGAGCAAGCGCATTGTTGTTAGCAACCGTCGTCGGAGCTCATGCAGGTCATCAGTGGCGAGAGCATCGTGTCTGGAGGTCAAGAACATTACGGCTCCAAACACGCCGTCCGAGTGATGAATCAGAGACATCAGATGCTGGCCGCTCGGCCCATGCGTTCCCGCTAGCCAATTCTTAGCTGTTCGCTCATTAGCGGCAGTCCATCGCATTAGCGTTTTGATGGCCTGATGGGACGATCCCACTTCAATTCGAAGAGCTGTGGCTATTGCCGCTGCGTAGGTCAAATCGCCCATATGCCACTCCAGAAATTTGTTACCCGTTTTAGGAAATACTTTTCCAGCGCTGTTTCCTATTCTCGACGCACGACTCAATAACCTTGCTGGCCGTATTCCGAGCTAGCACCACGGGACGAGCTGCGTGAAAGCTGCCGACGAGAAATGTGCTGCCGATTCATTCCGTTCTACCCGCGCGGTCGCGTACGTTCGTATGTCCACTGAGCACCAGCAATATTCAACTGACAATCAGCTCGAGACCATCACCGCTTACGCCATAGCCAAGGGATTAGAGATCGTCGACGTTTTCACTGATGCCGGGAAAAGTGGGCTTAGACTCAAAGGCCGAGATCGGCTGCAGAAACTGTTCCTAGAAGCGGAATCCCCTAGCCGCACCTTCAGTACGATCTTGGTATATGACGTGAGTCGCTGGGGACGGTTCCAAGACCCCGATCTTAGCGCGAGCTACGAAGTTCGCTGCCGCCAGGCTGGTGTGTCTGTTCAATACTGCGCAGAACAGTTCGAGAATGACGGAAGTCCGGTGTCCGGCATCGTCAAAAGCCTGAAGAGAATGATGGCCGGAGAGTATAGCCGCGAGCTGTCGGTGAAGGTTTTCGCTGGCCAGGCTAGATTAATTCGTCTTGGGTACCGGCAAGGCGGCATGGCTGGATTCGGATTGCGTCGGCAGCTTGTTGACCAGAACGGAGTTGCCAAGGGCGTACTTGAGATGCGGCAGGAAAAAAGTATTCAGACTGATCGCGTCGTCCTGGTGCCTGGGCCTAGCGATGAGCTGAAAGTAGTCCACGACATATATGGTGCATTTGTGGAAGACGGGCGCTCAGAAAGCGAGATCGCTCGCGCTTTGAACAGGCTTGGCCATCGGACAGGAATGGGCACGCCCTGGACAAGAGGCACAGTCCATCAGGTTCTAGTCAACGAAAAATACATCGGCAATAACGTCTGGAACCGTACTTCTTTCAAACTCAAAGATGAGCATGTCAAAAATGCTCAAGACGACTGGGTCAGAGCTGAGGGAGCATTCGATCCAGTCGTGAGCCCGCTGGTCTTCCAGACGGCTCAGGCCATTATCGCCGCTCGAAGCTTCCGATGGACTGACGAGCAAATGCTTGAATCGTTACGCGCCCTGTTCCACAAGGAGGGTTTCCTATCGGGCCTCGTCATTGACGAAGCGCCCGGCGTACCGTCCAGTACAGCGTATCGTTCGAGATTCGGTAGTCTACTGCGCAGCTATGGCCTCGTAGGATTCACACCGGCGCGTGACTATCGATTCATCGAGGCGAATCGTCAGATCCGTCAGACATACCCTGATGTCCTGCGCCAAACGGTTGAACTCATTAAGGAGGTCGGTGCGAAGGTCGAAATTAATCCGCTTACTGACTTATTGAGGATAAATGATGAATTCACCCTGTCGCTCGTCCTCAGTCGATGCCAGGAACTGGCTTCCGGCTCACTCCGCTGGGTTGTGAAATTTGACCTTGGCCTATGCCCGGATGTGACGCTCGCAGTAAGGATGACGCCAAGCGGAAAGTCGGCTCTCGACTACTTTCTTCTCCCAGCTCTTGATATGACTGTTCCAAAGGTTCGGATAGCTGAGCACAACCGCGTCGATCTCGAGATCTATAGGTTTGAGACGCTAGAGATCCTTGCTCACCTCTCTACTCGCATGCCATATCGGAGGATCGCCTGATGTTGGACTTTACCGACAGTCACCTGTCACTCCATGTGGGAGACGCCTCGGAAATTCAGTACATCTCAACAAAACGGATTCGTGTACTGAATCCGCGAACGCGCAATCAGAAAATCTTCAAGGAGCTGGTCGACAACATTGCCTGTGTCGGCATCAAAAGGCCCATCACGGTATGTGTGAGCGGTGCGGATGATCAAGGCCACAAATACAGCTTGGTCTGTGGCCAAGGCCGCTTTGAAGCGTTAATGGCGCTTGGAGAGAGCGAGGTTCCGTGCATTGTGGTCGAGACCACCGATGCAGACGGTTATCTGATCAGCCTGGTTGAGAACCTGGCCCGTAGACGGCATTCCAATAGAGACCTGCTGAACGCCATTAGCGTGCTCTCGGATCGTGGGTACAACTGCAAGCAGATCGCGGACAAGACTGCATTAGATCCGACTTACATCGGCGGTGTGTTGATGCTGCTGCGCCAAGGTGAAGATCGACTAATTTCGGGCGTGGAAAAGGGCTGGCTGCCTATTACTATAGCCATCGAAATCTGCAGGGCTTCAGATGCTGACGTCCAGCTTTCTCTTACCGATGCATACGAAGCTGGAACCCTCCGAGGTGAGCAGATGATTAGTGTCAGAAGGCTAATCGACAAGCGCCGCTCCCTAGGTAAAACGTTCAAGGTCAGCGTGGCCAGGGCCCAACAGCCAACAACCGCCCATAGCCTTCTGAGCACCTATCACAATGAAGTTCGGCGACAACAACTCATGATCAAGAAAGCCAATGTCAGTGAGCATCGGTTGCTGTTCATCACCAGCGCGCTTCGCAATTTGTTCAAAGATAGCCACTTCTGTACGTTGCTGCGGGCGGAAGGCATCCACGATATACCTAAGCCTCTGAGCGACAAGATCCATGGGGAGGCGTGATCATGGGCTCAGTCAGAAGTGCTTTCGAGCGAGACGTCCTGGCCATTCCACTTGAGCAGATTTTCTCCTCTCGAGGCGTTGGTACGAGGACGGAGGCGTCCAAAAAATATCTGAGTATCCTGGCCTCTGTCAGGGAGCTTGGCGTAATTGAGCCTATAGCGGTACACCGGGAAACTGCGAATGAGAACGGGCCGAGGTACCTATTACTTGACGGGCGCATGAGGCTGCGGGCGCTGCAATCACTGGGGGCGACGCATGCATTGTGTCTGGTAGCCAGCGACGACGAAGGGTTTACCTATAACCGCCAGGTTAACCGTCTGACGCCGATCCAAGAGCACAAGATGATTCTTCTGGCGATCAAAAAGGGCACGTCGGCGGTTCGGATAGCTCAGGCCCTTGACGTGAATGTCGAGCATATCCGAAGACGGCAGCAACTCCTCGATGGCATCGCTCCCGAGGTAGTGGAGATGCTGAAGGACAGGCAGATCAATCAGCACGCCTTCGGTGCATTCAAGAAGATGAAGCCGATGCGTCAAATCGAAACCGCCGAAATGATGCTGTCGGCGAACTGTTTCACGAATATGTACGCCAAGATGATGCTCGCAGCTACGCGACCTGATCAGTTAGCCACACCGGCACGCCCTCGGAAGTCCCGCACCACAGTCGAAGACATCGATCGACTCGAGCGAGAAATGGAAAAGGTCAGCCAGGATTACCGGCTAGTTGAGGACACCATGGGCGAAACCATGCTCGTGCTGGTTATAGCCAAGGGCTACGTCTCAAGGCTGCTTCGAAATGAGGCCATTGCTGAGTTCCTACAACTCAACTACGAGGATCTTGTCAAAGAGCTGGCGCGTGTAATGGATGCTATGACTGCCGATGGGCGAGGCGATGCCAGGGAGTAGATATTCAGCTCCCTGCTGGTTCAACTGGGCTTGTATGGATTGGGGTCTATAGCCTCCACCGGTACGAGCAGCTTTGTCTTTACGTCAGACTTCACGGTCATGCCGACATCTCTGTAACTGATGGCATCGGCCTTCAGGCGCCGAACAGCGTCACGGCCTCGACTCGTGTTTAGAATACTTTCAACGCCTATTGCAACGATGACCTGCTTGCGCACGTGCGCCGCTCGCGCACCCGCTCTAACAAGCCAGGCGGCGATCATCAGGCAGGGGGCTAGCCCATCCAGCATCAGCGAGGGAAGCGATTATTTGTTGTCCCTTTGACGTTGTCGATGAACCAAAATGACTGCTCATCCGCTTTCACAATATTGCATTCTTCTCCGTACGCGGAGTAAGTCACGCAGATGACGTCACCTGTGATCTTCCAGTTTCCTGAAGCTTCAGGCATGCCGGTTATGTGAATTTTGGCTTTACCGTCGGCTGTTAGAGTCTCGGTAAAGGATTGCCCGCTCGTGGTTACGCTTTGGTGTGAACGCCCTATAAATTGGCTAGTTATCTCACCGCCGGTGATTTCCGTGGCGTTTGGTGGCGGGGCAGAATGCGCGTCTTTTGCTGGACTGTTTCCCCCGCTGGCGCAGCCCATTAGTAGAACCGCGAACGCAGCCGCGTATATCGCTTTCATGAGTCATTCCTCTATTCGGAAAGGTATGAGCCATTTGCGGTGGAGACAACGTTATCAACGACGCAATTCTGACATCCCAAAAGAATCCCCTGAGCAGACCTCCAAAACAACTGGCTCCTAGTGAATCTAGCAGCTTATGTCTGTGTTGCCTGGCATGCGGCACCCCGCTTACGCTTCAATGCGCAGGACTAGGTTCTGAATCCTGACGAGTAACGGGTCGATCATCGGCTACGTCTATCGAGGGGTTGAGATAAAGAACCAGTAATTGGCGAAAGTCTGGCAGGCATGGTCACCCCCGCCGGAGCAACCAGTTGCCGGTAGGCAGCCCATGTCGCCGTCCCACAATTAGAATCGTAGTGGTTAGATCGGGACTCAGGCCCCTAAGCCGTACAGATACTTTTAGCTCGCTAGGTCACTGACTTCACGATCGTTATACGTTGCCGTCATCCAAGCTCTACGGGCCGAGTAAGTGGCCATTCTGCAATCATCCGATATTGGCCTTTATGAGACTCGTAAAGCGCAAAGCGGTCGGCTCGGAGAAAGAACTCTGGGGGACTACTCGCTTCAGGGACTGGAGATCGATAATCACGCGTTAGGGTTAAGTGAGGTCGAAACTCTTTGTGTTCTTCGTTTCGCCCAAACGGCAAAATCGCCTGCTCGAGCGCGTACGATAATCGCATCACCTCCACAGGAGCATCGTCTGGAGTAAGCACCAAAACTTTCGATTTTTGCCAGGCGTCTAGGCGGTCAAGGACAACGGTCACCGGTTTTCCAGGTACCTTAACCTTCGATGCAGCTGTGCAGATTTCTGCGATCTGTGACGTGTTTACAGAACCCAGAAACAGCAGCGTGAGATGAAAGTTCGCGGTGGGAACTGGGCGGCCAACCCGCAGCGCAAGCGACGTGCGCCAGTGCGAAATCGCCTTTTTCAAAGTGGCAGGGCAGCCTAAAGCGAAAAACAACCGGGATTTAGGTTCACTGTCGAGCCTCATAGCGGCGTCCCCCTGTTGCTTGCGATGTTGCATCCCGCCACAGAGCGCGTTCTAGATGACTTAGCAGGCAGTAAACAGAGCTTTACTCTAGCCACCAATCCTTCTCCCCACGCCTCATGCTGTGGCCGGTAAACCAGCTCTCCACAGTAGCAGTAAGGTTTATGACTGATCCCATGTTTGCCTGAATAGGGTCAAGCTCGTCTGCCTGGTCCGTGGCCCACTTTGCCCATAGGGCAGTTTGCTCTCGGACATGCGCTGGGCTGCCAGCGTTCGCCTTGCAGGTAGCCTCTATGAAGGCTCGAAGCTGAACTGATAGTAGCCAGCGCTCCGTGTTGCTTATCAGCTCCTGGCGCAGCCGCCGCTGGCTTTCATCCTGTCTCACCTGTTCCAAGCGCAACTCTTCCTCGATCCGACGCGCCCGTTGCTGTTCTTCACGTCTGACTCTTGCAGATTTGATCGATTCGGCAATGAGGGGCAGACCTTCGATGACGCCGCCCAGTCTCTGCTCCAGTGTTTTCGTCTTGGTGTCTGCCCAGTTTTTGCGAGTGCCATGCATGGTGTCCGCCTCAACTTGCAGGCTCAGTTCGCCTGTCGGTATCCATTCAAACTGAGGAGCGCGCCATGATGAAAAATCGGGTGTCCACGGGGCGCCTCGTTTGCGCGGGATCGGAGGCGGGGGAGGAAGGGCAAGCTTAATTAGCCGCTCTTTTAGCTGCAGTGTGAATTTCTCCCCTTCAATTTGGATTGTGGTTTTATCCTGGGCTCCGGTTGTCCAGAGATAATCTAGCGCTTCGCTTGCTTTGATCAGCGTATCGAGAATTAGCGCTGCGCGATCAACCTGCGCTGCCGAGATACGAGTATCCAGCACATGCATCTTCTGAATTGCCAAATGGCCTTCATGGGTTGTAGCGGACTCAGCATGCTTCAGCCATTTTGCTACAAGCGGATGAGGATCTTTCAATATTGGAGGGACAATTGGGGGGGCGTTGGCCGGCTCATTTTTGCCACCTACTGCCTTTTCGGCGGGCAGGAGTGTCCTGTCCAAGACCTTGAAGCTGATCACCGTGTTGTCCGTTGGGGGCTTCGGCTTGGCCGGACGTTTTACCGCCTGCTTGGCCCAGTAACCCCTAGAAGGGAGTGGGATACCCGCCTTACGACAAGCTTTCGCTAGGCCTACGTCTGATACGCCGATTTCTTGGGCAAGCTTTAATACTGGTGTTGTCCAGACCTTGTCGAAAAGCTCTAGGGTGGTGAAACTGACCACCTTGTACATAAGTCTACCCCGAGGATTTGGAACCTCAGTGTAGATCTGAATCAGCTTTTTTTGCTTCGGTTGCACCAAACAGCACCTTGCCGGTTCAAGACGCAAGCTCAGGCATGCATGCGTTCGTTGTCCTGAACCATTTGTGCTTAAAATGGCGAATCATTTAGTTAAAATGAAAAACTAATGTCTCCAATCCGTCTGTTTTACCTACCGCTCTTCTGCGCCCTTGCAGGATGCAGCATTCCCTACCAGACGCCTGAAGCTCTCCAGCAGATTGAGCGTGATCTGCACCTGGTGCACGGATCGGTTCAGGCCCTGGCTAGGACTAACTGGTGCTATTTACCATACGGTTCGGCAAGTGGAGGCGATGCGCAGTGTCACGCGGTTCAAGGTCTGGGGGTTCTTGCAGGGGATGGCTTGATACTCAGCACGTATTCAGGGGGCATCTACGAGCGGTTCTTGACGTTGAAAACAAGCGACGTGCAGTGCATCAAAGTCTTTCGCGACCGCGCCGCTCCAGCAAGCTTTTTTGTCTTTACCCGTGAAGTCGCGACGCAGATCATTCCACTAACTGAGAGCGGCCAGTTTGATACCTCCGCCAAGATCCGTTTTTTGGATTACCTCGCCGGTCAGAGCCAAATGAGCCGCGTGAACTCAGACAGAGACTACGTTCGCGAAAATGGACGGATTGATTCTCATGTCTCGACCATTCCAGGCACCAAAATTACTATCGTGACCACCATTGCTGCGACAGAGGTTTTCAATCCCTGCCCGGAAAAGTAGAGGATGGGATGTAGCAGATTTTGTAACGGTGAGGGTTCGGCTTGTGGACGCACCGCCAACGAGGCACCTCGCACGGATCAAGAATGAGATCAGATTAGAGATAGTGCGATCATCCGGGTATGTCCCATGCTAATTGGCGGACTTTTCTCGGGTACAGGCCCCATCTCGATCAGCCACGCTCACAATCTAGGATCTGGTGCAGCTCGGCCCAGGGTAGCGTTTCTACAGTGTCCTTAGCTTTGCATCCTGGCCCGTGAAAAAACGCTTGTTCACATTGGGAGATAGGTTGACTCCGCATGCACCCGGTGCACACGACTTGCCCTTCGACCAACGCCCATGCGGACGACCAAGTGATCATGCGTTGATTGCTATCCATCTCAGTACCCTGCCGGCAAGTGATCAGCTCCAAGATTACCTATGCTGCATCAGCTGTCGATGCTCAAAGAGATGCACTCGAATGAGGGATGTGGCAAAAAGTTAATGGTGATGTGATGCTAGGTAAGACTCGTGAGCTCATGCCAACACCTTAATGAAGGTTGAGCTTCACGATTCTCCCGGCCCGCGCATCTTTGGTATGACTGCGTACCGTCTCTTCAGCGTGCCGAATGACCTTGGCCAGGTCTACGAGCCGCTTAGCTTCTCCGTCCTGTCCAGCCTCTGCGAGTCGCACCGCTGCGCTCAGTAGCGCGGTGAAGGAGCTGTGGAGTGTCACCGCGACCTCGCCCATGCTCTCGATGAGGTCTTCAGTCGGGGCGGTCGTTCTTACTGGTTTACTCATGTGTCCATACCCATGAATGTTCCGACAGGTTATTCGGGCTGTTGCGCTCTATCACCTCAAGCGTAGCGGAGACCGGGCGATGGTCTTCTTCAAGTTCGTCGAGGACAAGCCTGAAGGAGGCCGCCAAGGATATCGTGGGTGCAGAGGGCAAGAGCGAAGTGGCGGCGCTGCAGGTGCATTCGCTGCGGCCTAAAGCGAGTCCTAACCGCGCAAGGTCACCGGATTTATGCTTTGGTTCAAAGCCGAGATGAGACTGAGGGCCCCAGTTAGAGATGAGCGGGCAAGAGATATAGGTAAACCGGGTTTCGCGGTCGTTCTCGCGCAAGACCTAAGGTTAGGATCTGGAAGACCGCCGCAAAGCGTTTAACTCAACGTTGACCCACCGCTGTTAGGAGGCCGTGGATCTCCCATGTTCGAGTATCGCAGCAAACGACGAAGATTGGTCGTTGCGCTTCCTCTGACAGACGGGCTCAATTGCGTTGTAACAACATGGGGACTGCGGAGTCCTAACTCTCACCGAGATCGTGGCCGTGGCGGGCAACAACCCATGGTAGGTGAGCGGCAGAGAGTTCGCCAATCTACACTCGGGCCCCTAAGCCCCATCCGAGGGCTAGGCGGTTTAACCATTATCACTTTCGGGTATTGTCATGAGCACTGAAAAAGCCTCCCCACGGGACACTGGACTAACTCCGCCGGATTACGATGAATACGGAGAAGAACCTCAGCAGGATGAGGAGCTTCAGGAGCCTGACGAGGCCCTTACGGATCTGGCTTAACCCCCCACGGGGCGCTGCATCCGCTTGACTCAGAAGCCTCTGCCCCTAAACCTGAAGCTGTCCAACATGAATGCCCAGTTGTTATTGGCCGTGAATGCCCCGTCAACTTTTCCGGCTTTTTTGCCGGATTATGTGCAGATCAGTGAGCGTTTCGTGTTCCAGGGATACGATGCGACTTCGATCTTCAACTCGTTTATTCAAAGCGCGCCGACAAATCATCCCGATATCCAGAGAGTGCCACGGTTTGGATATGAATATCGGTAGGAACCCAAGGTCGAGCCGTTGCTGGCCCATTCCCCCGGAAGAAAGGATGACCGGAATGTTAGGCCAACGCTGATACGCTAGTTTTGCCAGATCGACGCCGTCCTTAAGACCGGGCAAGTGGATATCAGAAAAAATTAAATCCACTGAGCCTTTCTGAGCACTCAAATAGCTCCAAGCATCATCAGCTGTTTCGAAGCTGATCACTATGAACCCTTCGGCTTCGAGGATTTCTTGGATTAAAGCGCCTACGACCCAGTCGTCCTCGACTAGAAGGACAGTCGGCACCGTTGTCTTTAATGTAGAGTCTTCGGTCATGGGTTTCAGATGCTGTCGCTAGCAGGTGTGTTCCAAAAATTTGTCAGGCCTAGGCTAGGCATTGAGGGGTGTTAGTTCCAGTTGCACAGGACGCTACCATCAATGATGTGCTGTTCCCATGCGCAACATCCGGGTCGAAATACCACCCTGCCTTCGGCCCTTTGGCGCACGGATTGGCTCTTCGCCGGATCACTGCGCAGCGGTAAACGAGCGGCCGAGCGGTGGCGATTGAGCGAGCATGGCCCGTTAGCGCATCGGAGGATTTACTGACGCGGTTGCATGACATAGACGGTCAAGCGCGGAGGACGCAACTGTCCCGCATTGCCGCTAGTGGGCGACTTGAACGTCATCGAAAGTGCATCGCCTTTAATGCCAATCTTTAGCTTATTGCGGCTGGAGGGGTCGGCAGGCCAAGGACACGTGGGCATCCCACCGCGCGTCGTTTGGCGGGTACCATTTAATCAGCTGCAGATTCTTGGAATTTTCATGGAGAGTATCTACTCCACATGGCTTATTCGGAGAACTCAGCAACCGAGAATGCTCTAGTGGGAAATCAATGGAATTCACAGTCTTTGGCGTTATGTTTTACGTCCATGGTGCTTATGCAGGCCGGGCTTGCATCTTCAGTTTCCCTCATAGATTCGCTGGGGCCCATTCATACATCGGCGTACCGTTTGTTATACGCCGCCGGTATTGTGACCGCTGTCTGTTTAGTGAGGACAGGCAGAAAGATGCGTAGGCTATTCACCATGGATACCTTTCTGCTCGGAATAGCGATGGCTGGCATGGCTATATTTTTCTCTATCGCAATCGCGAATATGCCACTAGCTGTCGCTACGTGCATAGAGTTTCTAGGGCCGTTAGCGCTCGTATGCCTTTACCAGAAAACGGCTAGGTCGTTAATGCTGGTGGGTGGAGCGCTGCTAGGCATCTACCTCATGCTTGTGAAAACTCAGGACGATAGGACGGCCACCCACATCTGGTCGGCATTCGCTGCAGCAGTTTCTTGGGCAGGCTATATCGTACTGGGCAAGCGTATAAGTCTAAGTGATGCGGGTATTTTTGGAATCTGTCCGGCACTGCTCACCGCCGCCTGTACAAGCTTGATGATAGGAGCCTGCGAAACAGGCTCAAGCGTGGGCTTAGTCGAGGCTGGCGAGATCCTCATTATCACATTGCTATACCCCCTCGGGCCCTACGTCTTGGATTTACTAGCGCTGAAATCGCTCAAGCAATCTACTTTCGGAATGCTTACGAGTGCTGAGCCTGTAATAGCTCTGGCCATTGGCATTTTCACGTTAGGGCAGACGCTCAGCTACGTTCAGGTGGCAGGTTTGTCTCTTGTTGTGTTTGCTAACGCAGCCAGCCTAACTGAGCGAAATGAGTCCTAAAGACGCACAGTCAGACGTGCGCGGGATATTCAGGTCTCGGTATCATTAAGGATGCGCCTCGTCGCCGTTACGTAATCCCTTGTACGCGGGGAAGGAACTCCAGTCATACATTGGTCATACATAAAGCAATCGCTGTGAGAGGCCTTGGGCTGTAAGCGTCCGCTTAAGGTATCGGCCTCGTGGATCAGTTCGTAGGTTTCTCCCCTCAAACTCGTTGGTGACCTGCATGGTTACTCGGAGCCCCAGATTGGGCGGATATTGCAGGTGCCCCACGGTGATCGGGAAAGGTATGAAGCTGGGGAAGGAGACTCGCTTCTAGTTCTACCGTCCATCCGCTCGGGAGGGTGTAACTGGCTTTGATAGGTTCGCCCCGAATTGACGGATGCGGAATTTACCGCTCTGGCTCGGCGGCCGGTTCCAGATGGTATTACACTACATCAGTGTCATCGGCAGGCCCGGAATGCATCCTCCCACAGTGGGCCACCTTCCTTCTTTGCGTTTGGCCCCGCTGCTTAAAGCGTAGTCCGCGTTCTGCAAAATCCTGACAGACCTCGGCATGATGCCGACCAGCTTGAAAATTACCACCTGAAAAGAGTCGACGCAGACGCTCTACAGAGTGTGACGGAGAATTTTTTAATGTGACGGACTGAAAGGAACGCTGTGAGCCATGCCCATGTCCCCCGAACGCGTAATTGAGCGCGTCGAAGAACTGATCGGATCGATCCACCACGGGGTGAGCCATGCATTCGCGGAGCACAACGCCGCGCTGACCCTCGACTATATTGAGCATGCGCATCGCCTGGGCATCATCAACGCAGCACAATTTCAGGCCTTGATATCGCCGTAAATGAAGCGGCAGACAGCTGGCAGCCGAACGTGGACTCCGACGGCGTGCCGCTGGAGGGCTGATGCGCGGCGTGCGTCACGTTTGGATGTACCCCGCCGGGCCATGCTGGCACGGTAATCCATGCACTCGAAGGAGCACCACCACATGGAACTTGAAGATGTCGCTGAAGTGATCACGGTCAGTAGCACTACGGGTGCCAACGACCTGCTGGACAAGGGTTGGACGTTACTGGCCGTAGTGGCGGGCAACGACGCCCCGGATTTTGTTTTTGGTAGGCGAAAGGGCCAGCCAAAGCTGGTCGGCAAGAAAAGCTCCGGAGAACTGCTGGGGTGACGACGGCCGGGCGAATTCCTTCACTCCGCCCCCCTGCTCAGAAAAGCATTGGTACAAAAGTGGTACCAGCGATAACCGTCTAGACTTGTTAACGATGGCCGCCGTTGGTTCTAGATCTTTGATCCTACCTGGTATGCACTCAGCCTCATGAACAAACCTCTCGGCAGTAGAGACGTTTTTAATTCATCCGGTTTGTCCCCTAACGACATTTCCAGATTGCTCCTCTCCCAAGATGTTGTCGGAGAGGCCCACTCCCTGATGGCTCAAATTCTGAATGCCGAATCAGTCGCCGCCACCTTCCTGGCAGAAGCTAGCGCTCGACGTGCTGTAACCGATTGGCGGCATGCCGAGATGATTACTTGGAATCAGGTAATGGACTTGAACACTCTTTACAAAGCAGCCTCGTCAGAGCGCGTCGATCAGCTCGCCAGGCTTCTCTAGGCGTCGCCCGCTGTTTTTCTGCAAATGGAGAGGGTTGATCATGCAAGACTGACCCTCCTGACGTTTGGTACATGACCATTTACCCCGCTTGCATTGATACATTGTTCCTTGGCGCGAGATTGAGGCGGTGAGCCACAAAATCATCACGATGCCCTCGTTGTGCGCAAGGAGCTGGATATGCGTATCGCGGCAATCACGCGCGCCGCAACCGCCAATGAATGGGAGCGCCGGAATCACTCAAGCCTGAAAAATTCTGGATCTAACACGAGCTCTCGCAAGGGGATCAGCCGCTCTTCAGCTCTGCTAGCTTGCGTTCGGTAGCGCTCGGCGTCGTCGGCATTGCCATCATCTTCAGCCAAGTCCGCCATTTGCCGCAGCAGCATGATGCGCTCTTCAACGGCCCTTAGCGTATCCCACAGCCCCTTGTCGATGGCCTCATTCACATCGGCGATGAGCGCTTTAACCGAGAATGCATGCCCTGTGTGGCATCGAAACCTTAGGATCGATCCTTCCTTAATTTGCACAAGCACGCCATGGCAATCGGGACAGGTGTAGTTGGAAATATTGCCAAGTCCCATGACCCCGGTACCTAGGCCGTTACCGTTAATGCTGATCCCGCTTTCGATCAAGTGGCGTTCGTTAGCTGGGTGCGCATTCTTGGGCGCAATCTGCGTATGAACCTGCTTTGCGATTTCGCTTGCGAGCTCTTTGACCGTACCGATGAAGTCGACCGCAACGTGCTGGATGGCGCTCTTGGGCATCGAGCTATGGCCCGCTTCGCCGGGATCCTGAACCATCGCCAGTCCGTTTCTGTCCTTGATTGCCCAGAGCCCTGCAGTGCCGTCGTCCAGTGCTCCAGACAGTACCACCCCGATGACTCTCTCCTCGTGGATGACAGATGCAGAGCGAAACAACACATCTATCGCAGGCCGTGACCGGCATTCCTTGGGCCCCCGGGTTACCCGCAATCCTCCATCGACTACTACCAGATGGTGATCAGCACTGGCCACGTAAACCCTGCCAGCTTTCAGTGCTTGGTCTTCGATGACGGAAAGCACCGGCATTGACGTTACTCGGGAAAGAACACTGCTCAGTGCGCTAGGGGTATATGGCGGAATGTGCAGCACAACCAAAAAGACCGCAGGTAGCTCTGGTGGTAACGAGCGAAACAGGCATTGCAGCGCTTCGACGCCTCCCGCTGAAGCACCAATCACAACAATGTTTCGAGTGTGTTCGTTTATCGCCATTAGATCCTCAGGGACAGATTCCAGTTGCTCTAAGTGCCGTACCGCTGGGTGTAAACGCCCAAGCAGAGACAATGCTCACAGTTTCAGCCGTAGCTACGCTCATTCCTTGGCTCAGAGATGCTGAGCTGGAAACTGAGGGACTGCAGCGCATCGGCGCCTCAGCATCTGATGGTAATAACACAAACTGCGTACGCTGATCGCTGGGCGTAGCCGTGTTGATGATGATCGGTGAAACGAGCGACTTGCTCGAACCTGCTGCCCCAAGTGGGCGTTTGGCTGAAAGCAGGTTACGTCGAGGGCCAATTTACGCGCTCTGCATCGTCGACGGATGACATTTATGCCGCCGCTAGCTCTGCCGATAATTCTTGGACAACAACCAGAACGCCTGCCGAGATACGGGGCGCAGGGGAGGGAACTTGTTTAACTGCTTACGATGGCTTCGCTTTCTGACGCTCATGTCTGCATGTGGGTACGCTGCTCTTGCTGCGGCAGAGGCTCCTCTGCGTATCGTTACCGAGGAATTGCCCCCCTACAATATGACTCAGGATGGGCGGGTTACAGGGATGAGCACAGAGGTTGTACAGGCCGTACTCAAAGAGATCAGTGTGGAAGCTTCGATTCAAACCATGCCTTGGGCTCGGGCATACGATTTGGCGCTCCGTGAAAGCAATGTGCTTATTTATTCCATTGCTCGAACACCGGAGCGCGAACCGCTATTCCGGTGGGTTGGTACTATCGCTCCTACCAAATGGTACATCTACTCGCTTGCTGACCGACCCGTAAAACTCAACACGCTATCTGATGCCCTCGATTACCAGATCGCCACCGTCAACAGAGATGTGGGCGAGCAATACCTGGTTTCCAAGGGTTTCCGCATTGGTAAAGAACTGCAGTCGAGCAATAAGTACGAGCAGAACTATCGCAAGCTCAAAGTGGATCACGTAGAGCTGTGGATCTCGAACGAGCTTAATGCGCTGTACCTTACTCGGCAGAACGGGGAGGATCCGGAAAAGCTATTGATCCGCTCGCTTGAGCTTCCCGAGCTTAGCAGAGGGGGCTTAAGCATGGCATTCAGCTTGGGCACCTCAGACGAAACCGTGGAAAAATTCCGCTCAGGCCTCGAGGCTATCCGCCGCAATGGCGTCTACGATGGCATATTGCGCAAATGGCTCTGAAATCGGACGATCTGCCACCAGATCTGCATGTTGGCCGGACGCCGCCCATGATTGCCTGCAGTTGTTCGCTGAGATTTCTTGTACGTTGATGTGAGCCTAAACCTGTCCATAGACTGGATTGGGGCTGCCGCCGTCAGCTCTTCCAATCCGCCGACGTTCAGTCTCTGATGGCTACATGAAACTGTTCTGATCATTCGCCGCTGGCTGTCGCTGGGGTAGTTAAGAGATGAGTATGGAAGCTACAAGTTACGCCGATCGCTCTAAAGCTATGGATTTGATGGTGGAGGTTGCAGCACATTCTGCCGGTTGTTCAAGCAGCCTTTTGGTGGGTGGGGAGGCAGGCAAATGGAAAGCCCTGGCTAGTTGCGGCGTCGAACGATTTGAGCTGGACGCAGAGACTGAAGATTTCTTGAGCGCGGCAGTCGCTCATGAGGATTTTTGCATCATCAATGAAGCAACCGGGAGCGCAGTCCCCGTATCGCTCCAGCGCCTCAGGCATTTCGCGGATGATTTTCTCTTGGCGATAGCGGTACGGAGCAAGGACAGCGTTTTGCTCGGCGTATTGCTCGTGAGCAGTCATGAGCCACAGCAACGGCTCAGTGCTGCGCAGACCTACGCTTTAAGGACTCATGCGGTCATGCTTGGCGGGATGATCACCTTTGCTAAAGGGGGAATCCCCGAGGAAGATGCGCCATCTCTCGAGCGCCTTCGCTTATTGGAGTCGGTCGTTGTCAACGCGAAAGATGCAATTCTCATTACCGAAGCAGAGCCAATAAATGAACCTGGGCCCAGAATCGTGTATTGCAATCCCGCGTTCCTTTTGACGACGGGATTCGAAGCATCCGACGTGATTGGCATGACGCCTCGCATTCTCCATTGCGAGGAGACCAGTCGAGCCAGCTTAGACCTGATACGAGCATCGCTTCAGAAGTGGCAGCCTATTGAAATCGAAGTAGTGAATGCGAGAAAGGACGGCACCAGGTTCTGGGTGCAACTTAGCATCGTTCCTGTCGCGAACGAAAAAGGATGGTTTACCCACTGGGTTTCAGTGCAGCGGGATATTAGCGAGCGAAAGGAAGCGGAATTGCTCTCAAAACAGGTGCTGGAGGACAGGGAAGAAAGGATAGCCCTTGAGACCCGATTGGTTGAAAGACAGCGCATCGAAAATGAGCTTTCCTACGCCGCATACCATGACGGGCTCACTTCTCTGTACAACCGCGCGTACCTCATGGCGCGTCTGCTTAGCCTGTTTGGCGAGGAGGGAGATAGCGCACCAGCCGCCACGGTGTTGTTTCTCGACTTGGATCGCTTCAAGTTCGTCAACGATAGCTTGGGTCACCGCGCCGGGGATGTGTTGCTCACAGTCGTCGCGCGAAGGCTGGAAGCCTGCTTAAGGGCAGGGGACGTACTGGCCAGGATTGGCGGTGACGAGTTTGCAATTCTTCTGCTGGGTGATGATCAGGCGTCGGCGGCGGAGGACGTGGCTCAGCGTATTGTTTCCGAACTGGTTATGCCTGTGGCAATTGAAGGGCAAAACATATTCACCTCCTGCAGCTTGGGGATCGTGTCAGCCGACCTGAGCCATGCATCCCCAGAGGATTTGCTGCGAGACGCCGATGTTGCAATGTATGCAGCGAAAAAGCAGGGCCGAGGCCGCTGGACGGTTTTCGACTCATCTATGCGAAAGGCCGCTGTCGATACTTTGCTCATGCAAAACGCCCTCAAGCAAGCACTGCAGCGCAACGAGTTTGCTGTCGTCTATCAGCCCATTTATGACGTTCCAATGGGTAGGATTTGTGGCGTTGAGGCGCTGGTGCGGTGGGTTCATCCGGAGCTTGGGCATGTACCTGCGGATGTCTTCATTCCTATTGCTGAAGACATAGGCGTTATCCATGAGTTAGGCGGGTGGGTCATGGAGCGGGCATGCATCGCACTTCAGGGCTGGAGGGAAGTGTTCCCCGGCTTGAAACTCCACTTGAACGTGAATGTATCTGGCACGGAGCTTAACCGCCCCGGATACATTTCCCAAGTAGCTAGCGTCTTGGCTAAGACAGGCTTTGCTGCGCGGGAGCTTCAGATTGAAATCACGGAAAGTATCTTTCTTCTCGAGCCAGAAGCGACTGTAAAAGTGCTCGAGGGGCTGCGCGAGTTAGGCGTACGTATCGCGCTTGATGACTTTGGCACTGGATATAGCTCGCTGGGATACATCGACCGGTACCCAATCGACGCTATCAAAATCGACCAATCGTTCATCTCGAGGATGATGTCCCTTGACCGAAGTGAGGCAATTGTCATGAGCATTTTGTCACTTGGAAGAGCTCTGAACATTGCCATAACTGCCGAAGGGGTCGAGACGCTCGCTCAGCTGCAGCGGCTCAGAGAAATGGAATGTCCCTTCATGCAGGGGTATCTTCTGAGCCCGCCGGTGCGGGAAGATGAGGTAGCAACCTTAATGAAAGCTTGGAACGAAGTCCTGTGAGAACCTAGGCGGTATGTCTGCCTTAAGCGGATGGGCTTATGTCGCTACGATACCTCGTGTTTTACTGATTCAAACCAAGCATGGTTATGCGCTCATCGGCAGGCACTGGCTTACCGAACAAGTAGCCTTGAAAGCAGGTGCAGCCTTCGGCCGTCAACTGGGCCATCTGTTCAGGAGTCTCCACGCCTTCAGCTGTTGTCTTGATATTCAGACTATTGCTCATACCGGTGATGGCCCGGATGATCGCCAGAGCTTCCTTGCTGTCGGCCATGTCATGGACGAATGACATATCGATCTTGATTCGGTCGAATGGAAATGACCTCAGATAACCCAAGGATGAATAGCCGGTTCCGAAGTCGTCGAGAGAAATTGCCACCCCTAAAGCTTTTAATGCTCGAAGGACGCTTACGTTCTCTTCACTGTTGTCGAGCAATACGGACTCGGTAATTTCAAGCTCAAGGCGTGCGGGGGGCAGGCCTGAGTCGCCCAATGCAAGTTCAACGGCGGCAACAAGGCCCGGATTTTTGAATTGCACGGGTGAAAGGTTTACCGCGACCGTCTGAGCCGTGCCCCAGCTTGCAGCTTCACGGCAGGCAAGGTTCAACGCGCGATTGCCCACCTCATGTATCAGTCCAGTCTCTTCAGCCATGGGAATGAAATCCACCGGCATGATTGTGCCCTTGGTCGGATGTTGCCAGCGGAGCAAAGCTTCATAACCGGAAATTTCTACGCCTTGCTGTTCAATGATCGGCTGGTAATACATCTCTAGATAACCGAAATGAAGCGCCGTGCGCAGATCAATTTCCAGGGCTCTACGCTGACGCGCGGTTTCATCTAGCGCAGGTCGGAAACGCTCGAACCGATTGCGTCCGTTACGTTTGGCTTCATACAAAGCCATGTCCGCATATCCCATCAGTTGCTCGGGATCTTCATGATCATCCGGCGACAAAGCGATACCAATGCTGACCCCGACTGAGCAGGTGTGGCCATCGATCAAAAAAGCCGGTCGCGTCGTTTGGATAAGCCGCTGCGCCATCAGCTCGGCCGCTTCATGGGTCTCTAGGCCCGGCAGGATAACGGCGAACTCGTCACCACCCAATCGCGCCAAGGTGTCTTGATCGCGAAGCTCACGACTTAAACGGTCGCTGAGATTCCTAAGCAGTTTGTCTCCAAAAGCATGGCCGAGGACATCATTGATGTTTTTGAAGTTGTCGAGATCGAGGCATAAGGTTGCGGTGATCTGTTCACTACCCAGCGATCGCCCTAATGCATCCTTTAGTCGAGCCTTGAACAACGTGCGATTCGGCAGGCCGGTAAGCGCATCATGGTGGGCCATGTGGTGAATTTTAGCGGTGGCAGCCAGCTCCTCAGTTACGTCCTCAGCTACGAACAGCACATAGTCCTGACCGCTGACGGCTTCCCGGTTCAACAGCGTCCGGCTACGAAGCGTGCGCAGGCCATGGGCTGTTTCAACCGCCGCTTCGGAGACGTGTACGTCCCCCAATTCGATGGTCTGATTAAATTGCGCCTCAAGATAAGCGACTGACTCAGGCCGTAGGCATTCTTTGGCAAAGCGCCCGACCATACTGGTTGTAGAAAACAGCCGCTCCGCCTGCTGATTAGCCAGCAGGATGATTCGGGATCGCACATCTTGAACGATGACGCTTGCCGGGATATTGCTGATGACCGAATCTAGGAATCGGGACAGCTTTGCCAGCTCGGTGCTCTGCTGCTCCGCCATTTCCTTCGCTTCAAGCAACTCAAGCTCAGCGCGACGGCGTTCGCTGATGTCTTGGGTTACCTTGGCAAAGCCGATCATTTGCCCGTCATCATCTCGAATGGCATCGATCGCCACGCTCGTCCAGAAACGTGAGCCGTCCTTGCGCAGTCGAATACCCTCCGCTTCGAATCGGCCCTCGCGCCGCGCGGTCTCCAAGCCTTTCTCCGGCAGACCCGCAGCCCGATCCTCGGGCGTATAAAACACTGAGAAATGCTGGCCCACAATCTCGGCCTCTGTGTACCCTTTGGCCCGCTCGGCACCCATGTTCCAATTCACCACGTGACCCGTCAGGTCGAGCATGTAAATGGCGTAGTCACTTACGGCGTGTACAAGAAGCCGAAATTTGCGTTCCTCCTCTCGCTGCGCCAAGAGCGCATTACGTTGATCAGTGCAGTCACGTGTGATCTTCGCGAATCCAATGAGCTGGCCGTCGTCGTCTTTGATCGCATCGATGACCACATGTGCCCAGAACGCCGCTCCGTCCTTTCTCAAGCGCCATCCTTGCGCCTCGAAGCGCCCAGTCGCGCGCGCGGTCTCCAGGTTCCGTTGGGGTTGGCCGGTGGCTTGCTCTTCGTCGGTGTAGAACCGCGAGAAATGCTGACCGACAATCTCCTGCGCCGTATAACCCTTGGCTCGCTGTGCACCTGAATTCCAGTTAGCGACGAGACCTTCGGGTGTTAGCCCATAAATGGCGTAGTCGACCACGCTTTGTATAAGAAGTCGGTAGGTCTTTTCGGATTCGTCGAGCAGCATTATATGAAGCCTTGGCTGCCTGACTTGCGGCGGGGTCAGCAGCAGGGCAGCGTGTTGATGTCAGGATGTAACAGTATGCATTCTCTGCGGCCAAAGCTGTACATGAAATGGAGGTTGTACAGGATCCGTTGGCCAGCAGGATCGCCTTGCTAGCCCAGAAAGACTTAGAGCGAAACTCGCTCAATGCAAACAAGCACTCCGATGTTGAAATTGTTTGACATACGAGATTTGTGATCACATATTCAGCAAACAAAAACGTGAACACAGGCTTCATGATGACTGATCGTCCTATCCCATTGCCCACTCTGCGGCACGTTTCCCGAGACACGCTGCAGGATCAGGTCTACCGCCAGCTTCGCGAAGCTTTGATGAGCGGACGTTTCCAGCCCGGCCAGAAGTTGACCATCCGTGGCCTTGCCGAGGCTCTGGGTTCCAGTCCAATGCCTGTTCGTGAGGCTCTTAATCGACTCAGCGCCGAAAATGCTTTCGATGTCACAGAGACTGCTCGACTCCGTGTTCCCATGATGACGCCCACCCGGCTTCGCGAAATTCGCGACGCTCGTGTTGCGCTTGAAGGTTTGCTCGCGGAAAAGGCAGTAGCGCTAATCCAGGACGCTGACCTCCTGGATATCAATGACCTCTGCCGGCAAATGCAGCAGGCAGCTGACACAGTCGATGTTTCTCGCTATCTCTGGACTAACTTCGCCTTCCACCGACGCATCTACGCGGTCTCAAAAGCCGAGCTCACCATCGCAGCTGTTGAAACCTTTTGGCTCCACATGGGGCCGTGTTTCGCCTTGGTCGCTCCTGACAAAGCGCACCTTCAGCGATCAATGGAAGCGCATGACCGCATCGTGGCTTCGCTGACCGCCCGAGACGGCGCCGCCGCCCGGGCAGCTGTCATCGACGACATTATGCAGGCTGCCGATTCGTTGACGCGCCTGCTCGTTAATAGCGGCCGTACTCGGTCAACTTCATCAGGAGTGAAAAAAGCATGAGCGTTCTGGATCGTTTAGTGCCCTACAGCGGTTTGCGCGTACTCATCTCGGGCGGCGCGGCGGGAATAGGTGAAGTGCTCGCTGCTGCCTACATCGAAGCCGGCGCAAAGGTGCATGTTTGTGATGTAAGCGAGTCTGCAGTAGCAGCGTTTCGTGATCGCTACCCCGGCAGCTTAGCCACCCGTGCCGATGTGGGAGATCCAAAACAAATCGAAGCGGTGTTCAAGGTGCAGCGCGAGCAGTTCGGTGGTCTTGATGTGCTGGTAAACAACGCAGGGATCGCCGGGCCGACGGCTGGGATTGACGCCGTTACGGATGAAGAGTGGCAGCGGACAATCGACATCAATCTCACTGCCCAGTACCGCTTCGCGCACCACGCGGTACCTCTTCTAAAAGAATCGCCAAATGGGCACTTGATCCACATCGCCTCGGTGGCCGGACGCCTTGGGTACGCTTGGCGCACACCTTACGCCGCCACCAAATGGGCCATCATTGGGCTGATGAAATCTCTCGCCTCGGAGCTTGGCGAAAGCGACATTCGTGTCAACGCCATACTGCCCGGTATCGTTGAGGGCCCGCGCATGGATGGAGTTATTCGCGCCCGTGCCGAGCAGATGAACGTGCCGGAACCCGAGATGCGTGAGGAATACCTCAAAAAGATTTCGCTGAAACGCATGGTCACCGCCGAAGACGTGGCAGCCATGGCCCTGTTTCTGTGCTCACCGGCCGCTCGCAACGTCACCGGGCAAGCCATCAGTGTGGATGGCAACGTCGAGTACTTGTAGGCACATCACGACACAATCGTAATCGGCGGCCGGCTTTAGATTTGACCCAAATTCTCGCTAAGAACAAGAATGGAGAACACTCATGCCCAAAAAACGTCCAGTTATAATCACCTGTGCCGTCACCGGCGCAATTCACACGCCCTCCATGTCGCCCCATCTGCCAATTACTCCCGGGCAAATTGCCGAAGCAGCCATTGGCGCTGCAGAAGCAGGCGCCGCAATTGTTCACTTGCATGCCCGTGATCCCGTTGATGGCCGTCCCAGCCAGGACGTCGACTTGTTTCGCCAGTTCCTGCCGACAATCAAGGCCAGCAGTGATGTAGTCATCAATATCACCACGGGCGGCGCGCCAACGATGGGTGTTGAGGAGCGTTTGCAACCCGTGGCTCAGCTGCAGCCCGAGTTGGCGTCGCTAAACATGGGGTCGATGAACTTCGGGCTGTATGAAATGCTCGACCGCTTCACCGAGTTCGAACATGAGTGGGAGCGTCCGTACCTCGCCGAAAGCGACGACCGCATCTTCCGTAATACCTTCCGGGACATCGCCCACATCCTCAACGCTTGCGCGGAAAATCGAACCCGCTTCGAGATCGAATGTTACGACATAGGCCATCTGTATACCGCCGCCCACTTCCTTCAGCGAGGCCTGCTTAAAGCACCGATTTTTATTCAATCTGTATTCGGGTTACGTGGCGGTATAGGCGGCCATCCGGAAGACTTGGCTCATATGCGCCGCACAGCTGATCGGTTGTTCGGCGACGCCTACGAATGGTCAATTCTGGGGGCAGGTCGCAATCAGATCCCGCTAGGCACCATGGGCCTCGCGATGGGAAGCAATGTCCGTGTTGGTCTGGAAGATTCTCTCTGGGATGGGCCGGGCAAGCTGGCCGCGTCGAATGCTGATCAGGTTAAAAGAATCCGCACGGTGATTGAAGCACTAGGAGGGCGCGTTGCTACACCGGATGAAGCGAGGGAAATGCTCAGCCTCAAAGGTAAAAACGAAGTTAATTTTTGAAACGTGCCAGTTACCGCCAATAAGCGCGTGGGGTCTTCACCTGCGCGTGACGTAGTTATTTCAATAAGAACAAGAGAGGGGTGCGTACATGCGTATCGAAATTCTCGTTGATGTAAAAACCACCCTGGGTGAAGGCCCTGTCTGGGATGAAGAACAACAGCGCCTGTACTGGATAGACAGCTTTGACGGTCGGGTTTTGCGTTGCACAGAGGATGGCCGCGAGCTGCGTGCTTGGGACGTTGGCCAGAAAATCGGCTCCATGGCCCTTCGCCAAAGCGGCGATGCTGCGATAGTGGCCTTACAGAGCGGACTTCACACCCTCGATCTTCCAACCGGAAAGCTCGACTTGATTGTGGAGCCTGAACCAGGGCTGCCAAACAACCGACTCAACGACGGTAAAGTCGATCGACAGGGCCGCTTCGTTTTCGGCTCCATGGACACATTGGAAGAGCAGGCAAGCGCGAAGCTATATCGCCTTGATCCCGACATGAGTCTTCATACGCTGGACGAAGGCATCATCGTCTCTAACGGGCCGTGCTGGAGCCCCGATGGAAGGACGTTGTACTTTGCCGATACTTGGTCTGGTGATATCTGGGCGTATGACTATGACAGCGTTACGGGTGCGGCTTCACACCGTCGTACGTTTGCCAGCGTTGACACCTCGGAAGGTGGAGCAGCGGATGGCTGCACTGTAGATGCGGAGGGCTGCCTTTGGCAGGCACTTGTGTATGCCGGAAAGCTCGTGCGCTACTCGCCGGACGGTTTTGTCGATCGGGTGATTGATATGCCCGTAAAGAAAGTCACCAGCCTGGCCTTCGGCGGGCCTCGTCTAGACACCCTGTTTGTGACGTCCATGGCAAAACCGCCACTTCCGCGTTTTCCCGACGATGGACAGCAGCGCGGTGCGCTCTTTGCAATAACTGGCTTAGGCGTAAAAGGCATCGCCGAACGGCGCTTCGCCTCTTAAGCAATGAATCAACCGGAACTGACGCTCATGGACGATTGAGCCCTCTCGTTTGGGCGTGGAAACCACGCCTGGAGATCCCATGCAAAACAATAAGAAAGCATCGTTAGGCAAGATTCATCGTTATTCCTGGGTGTCGTTGTTGGTGTGTTGGATGATCTGGATCCTTAACGCTTACGATCGCGAGATCGTCTTGCGGTTGGGGCCGACCATTTCCAAGCATTTCGATCTTTCAGCCGATCAGTGGGGCACGACCGCGACCGTAGTCATGTTGGCGCTCGCGGTTCTGGATATTCCTGGGTCAGTGTGGAGCGACCGCTACGGCGGCGGGTGGAAAAGGGCAAGGTTTCAGGTGCCACTGGTTCTGGGCTACACATTCATCTCATTTATATCGGGTTTCAAGCTCCTGAGCGGCCATCTGGCGTCGTTCATCGCTTTGCGTGTTGGTGTAAACCTGGGCGCGGGGTGGGGCGAGCCGGTGGGCGTAAGCAATACCGCCGAGTGGTGGCCAGTTGAACGACGTGGCTTTGCTCTTGGAGCCCACCACACTGGGTATCCCATCGGCGCATTGCTGAGCGGCATTGTTGCGAGTTTCGTGATCACGACCTTTGGTGAGGAAAACTGGCGGTACGTGTTCTTCTTCGCCTTCATAGTGGCGTTGCCACTGATGATCTTCTGGTCACGCTATTCGACGGCCGACCGAATCACCGCGCTTTACATAGACATCGCAGCTAAAGGCATGACTGCGCCAGACAGCACTCCTTCGCCGAACATCAAAGGCCAGGCTTGGAAGATGTTCAAGGCCACGATCAGTGATCGCAATATTGCATTGACCGCAGGCAATACCATGCTCACGCAGGTTGTGTACATGGGTGTCAACATCGTCCTGCCAGCATATTTGTATAACATCCTTCAGTTGTCGCTGGCTGAATCCGCTGCCATGAGCGTGGTATTCGCGTTGACCGGCATCCTGGGGCAACTAATCTGGCCATCGCTCTCGGACATCATCGGTCGGCGCATCACACTGATCATTTGCGGGCTATGGATGGCTGCCAGTGTCGGTGCGTTTTACTTCGCTGACACCACCGCGATCATTGTTGTCGTCCAGTTACTGTTCGGCTTGGTCGCGAATGCAGTATGGCCAATCTACTACGCGGTCGCCTCCGATTCAGCGCAGCCGTCAGCCACTTCGACGGCCAACGGAATCATCACCACCTCAATGTTTATTGGTGGTGGCATCGCCCCCGTGCTGATGGGGACACTTATTAATGCCGGCGGTGGGTGGACAAGTCTCGGCGGATACACCGTGTGCTTCTTCGTGATGGCGGGCTGCGCAGTGGGCGGTGCAATCCTCCAGATGTTTTCCCATCGCCCGCAGGCTTTGGTCGCTCAACCGCTGCTTTGACAGTACTGCCACCGGCGCTTACTGCGCCGCCCCGACTCGCACTCTGAGCAAGAGGTTCGCCATGATAATAACAAAAACGCTTGACCCGGTTTCTCCTCCCCGTGATGCCGCACAATTGAACAAACTGCTCTTTGCCAAACTCATGCCGCTGCTGATAGCCGCGTACGTGTTGAGCTTTCTTGACCGCACCAACATCGCCTTGGCCAAGCATCAGCTGGATGTTGATCTGGGCATTTCAGCTGCGGCGTATGGCTTAGGCGCCGGGCTGTTTTTCTTGACGTACGCTTTGTCGGAGATACCCAGCAATCTCATCATGCACAAGGTCGGCGCGCGGTTCTGGATTGCCCGCATCATGATTACCTGGGGGCTCATTTCGGCAGCGATGGCGTTTGTCCAGGGCGAGACTTCGTTCTACGTCCTACGCCTGCTTTTGGGCATTGCCGAGGCGGGCCTATTCCCTGGCGTCATGCTTTACCTAACCTATTGGTTTGGGAGAGAGCAGCGCGCTCGCGCTACCGGTTATTTCCTGCTGGGTGTATGCGTTGCTAATATCGTCGGTGGCCCACTAGGCGCCGCATTGATGCAACTGGACGGTGTGCTCGGCTGGCGCGGATGGCAGTGGATGTTCATGCTTGAGGGGCTGCCGGCGGTCTTTTTTGCCATTGTGGTCTGGAAAAAACTTCCGGATCGCCCAAGTAAGGCGCCATGGTTAAGTGCTGCTGAAGCAGAGCAAATCGAACGCCAGTTAGCGACCGAGGCTAAGGAGGGGGCTGGTCACGGTGGTCATGCACTTAAGCAATGCCTCACTCCTCAGATTCTGCTCGCGATTTTTGTTTACTTTTGCCATCAGATTACTGTCTATACCGTAATCTTCTTTCTACCCGGGATAATTGGCAAATACGGTGTCATGAGCACTCTGCAAATCGGGTTGCTGACATCCCTGCCTTGGCTGGCAGCGGCAGTTGGTGCGGTTACACTCCCCCGATTTGCAAGCACTCCTCAGCGTGCTCGGCGAATGCTAGTGGCCGGGCTACTAGCGATGGCTGTTGGACTAGGTATTGCTTCGCTCGCGGGGCCTGTCATCAGCCTGCTTGGCTTTTGTATTTCGGCAGTGATGTTTTTCGTGGTGCAGTCGATCATTTTTCTTTACCCGGCGTCCCGCCTACAAGGGGCAGCTTTGGCAGGAGGACTGGGGTTCGTGAACAGTTGTGGGCTCCTAGGTGGGTTTGTCGGCCCGTCAGTAATGGGGCTGATCGAGCAAAGTACTGGAAACGCTATGAATGGCATGAAAGTTATTGCCTTCGTATTGCTCGTTGCGGCTCTTGCCGCTACTCGTCTTCGGCAGGGGCACGAGCAGAACGCAGTTAAGCAAAGCTCTAGCATTCGGCGCCAGCGAGCTTAGTTACGGCTGGACGTGCTGCTCAGGCCGTAGTGTTGATGGATGTGGCTGCCGGAATTGAGTAGGAGATGAATGGATGGTGCTTGAGGGAAGTGCAGTCACGGGGTTGCTGGGCGTTGCAGTGGCGTGTAATGGCAACCCACGGTTTGAACCCCGATCGCGCTGCGGCCCCTTGCCTCCATAGATTATTTGCAGACTGAGCAAATGGTTTCGGCTACGATAGCAGCAACATCTAACTACAGGTTTCTATATGTCTCGTCTCGCCGAATTCCGAAAATTGGAACAACAACTCGCTGCTCAGCTTGCAGAGTTAGAAACCCTGAAGAACGACACTGGCCTGAAGAAGGAAATCGAGTTTGAAACCAAACTGCGCGACCTCCTCGGTGAGTATGGCTTCAGCTTGAGGGAGATCGTTAGCATCCTGGATCCGCAGGGTACATCCGGCCGCAAGGCTGCTCCAGTGGTAGCTGAGAAAAAAACCCGCAAGGCCCGCGACACTAAGGTTTACAAGAATCCTCTGACCGGAGAGGTCGTTGAAACTAAGGGCGGGAACCATAAACTGCTCAAAGCGTGGAAAAGTCAGTTTGGGGATGAGGTCGAGACGTGGCTGGTTAGGTGATAGTTGGCCTCTTGGGTAAGCCGTCTTAAAAGACGGCTTTTTTTTCTGTCTGCAATTGCGCTCTAAGCACGCTGATACGATCGTTACCACGTGGTGCCGCTTAGGTTGGGTCGGTTGTAGTTCACTACTGGCTCTAGTTATTCGAAACCATAAAGCGCAGCGGGATTGTCCTTCAGGATCATCGTCCTTTCAGCTTCGCCGGGCGCCCAGCCAGCCAGAAGATCCAACATGAGTGCATCGTCCGGCTTCCGCTGTTGCATGGTAGGATGCGGCCAATCAGAGCCCCACAACATCCTCTGTGGTTTGAGCTCAACTAGAGCCTTGGCCACCAACCCCACATCTGCGTAGCTCGGCGGCCCGATTTTTGAGCGTATATAGGGGCCTGATAGCTTTACCCATACCTTCTCGTTATCCAGCAGCCGTCGAATCGTTTTGAACGCATCCGACTCTTTCCCTTCTGGCTGTGGCACGTGCCCCATGTGATCGATCACCAGCCTTGCAGGTAACTGACGCAGCCGCGTCTCCAAATCAATCAGCTGAGTACCTGGTGCGACAATTTGAACGTTCCAGCCGAACTCGTTTACGCGGGCGGCAAGCCGTTCCAGGTCACTTAGCGCAGCGCCACCGTAACTGAGATTGAAGCGAATCCCTCGCACGCCTGCATTGTGCAGCTCTGCCAAATTCTCGTCCGTGATCGAGCCGTCTACAACTGCCACACCCCGTGCAGCGCCTTGGCTATGTTTCAGGCCCTCCAACATGCACCGATTGTCAGTGCCGTAGGTCGATGGCGTGACGATGACCATGCGATGGATGCCCAAGCGACGTTGCAACGCATGGTAATCGGTCAGGTACGCATTAGGAGGGCGCAAGGTGGCATCCGTTGCCGCTGGATAGCGGTCGTCATACAGATGCATATGGCTATCAACACTCCCGTGTGGCACTTGAAGCATGGGTCGTTCTTCGCCTGAAGAATAGGGCGTCTGCGCCTGTGCCCGTACTGATGCTAGGGCGCCGATGGCGCCCACTGCCTGAATGAAGCGACGCCTCGAAAATGCCATGGAGAGCCTTCCTATTGTTGTTGTAGGTTGAAATGATAATAAAATAATGAAACGGCATTCCATAAATGGCAATGGGTGGGACAGCGCCGCGTGTCGAGCCGGTTCGCTATTGGCTTTAGCTAGGAGCCCTTCTTAGTAAGAAGCTACGAGTTTTTTGCCCACGAGTCTTGCATCAGGCTGTGTCGGTGCCGTCGATGAGTGGTAGTCAAGGTTCCTTGACGCGCCCCGGTGTTGAATATAGCTTTAATGAAACGCCATTCCAAAAACAATAGCCTGCGAGTTTTGCCATGAGCTTCTTTGCACCTCCGCCGACTGTCACAGCTGAAGTCTTCACCCGTTTACCCGAGCGCTTTCGCCAGAAACGCAAGACGTCATGGGCGAACGCCAATCGTCAGGGACGAGATATCGACTCGTTCCTGGAAGGCCCATCGTTTGATCGGCAAGGCCGCCTATACGTAACTGATATCCCGTTCGGTCGAATCTTCCGTATCAGCGCAGAGGGGGAGTGGGAGCAGGTCGCGGAATACAACGGCTGGCCAAACGGTCTTAAGATTCATCAGGACGGTCGGATTTTTATAACTGACTACAAGCGGGGGATCATGCTGCTCGACCCTGACAAGGGCAGCGTGACTCCGTACCTCGAAAGCGCCGGCTCGGAGGGTTTCAAAGGCGTAAACGATCTGGTGTTCTCGCCAAGTGGCGACATGTATTTCACCGATCAGGGGCAGACAGGGCTGCAGGATCCCAGTGGTCGCGTTTACAAGCTTTCGTCCGATGGCCACTTGAGCTGCCTGCTCAACACCGTACCCAGTCCGAATGGCATCGTATTTGATCCACGCCATAACCATCTGCTTGTGGCGGTCACGCGCGCCCAGCAAATCTGGCGGATTCCTCTGGGCAATGGCTCGATCACCAGCAAGGTAGGTGTGTTCGCCCAGCTGCACGGTGGCTTGGGTGGCCCGGATGGCTTGGCTCTAGATGAGGAAAGCAACCTGTACATCGCACACACAGGCTTTGGCTCTGTGTGGCGGTTGTCGCCTGTGGGTGAGCCACTGCTTCGCATTGTTTCCGGCGCCGGCATCAGCAATACCAACCTGGCTTTTGGTGGAAAAGAGAACAGAGACCTGTTCGTCACCGAGTCGGAGACTGGGAGCATCTTGCGTACGAAGGCCCCCGTTCCGGGTATGCCTATGTATTCCCATGCCTGACGATTGTCAGCTCCATGCTCGTTAACAACTATAAAAGAGCGACCTATGACCTCGATAACTCACCAGGATGAAAACACGCATCTCAGCGATGCAGAAGGAGAGCGCCTGCTTAAGCGCGTTCTACGAAGAATCGTCCCGTTCATATTTCTTTGTTACGTGATCAGCTATCTGGATAGAACCAATGTCGGTTTTGCCGCGATCACCATGAACAAGGAGTTGGGCCTCACCGCGACCATGTTCGGCTGGGCTGCGGGTCTGTTTTTCTTTGGCTACTTCATCTTCGAGATTCCCAGCAATCTGCTGATGCAGCGCTTTGGAGCGAGGGTGTGGATTGCGCGCATCATGATCACCTGGGGATTGATTTCCATGGCGACCGCATTCGCCACCGGGCCCATCAGCTTCGGGATTGCCAGGTTTCTTCTTGGCGTAGCCGAGGCGGGATTTACCCCTGGGGTCTATTTGTATTTCACGCTGTGGTTCCCCGGGAAATGGCGTGCTCGCGCCACGGCTGCGTTCCTGCTCGGCATTCCTGTCGCCAACATCTTTGGCTCACCGCTCTCGGGCTGGCTATTGGGGATGCACGGTTTCGCCGGGCTTCAAAGCTGGCAGCTACTGCTTATCACAGAAGCCTTACCTGCCGTCCTGCTTGGCATAGCCTGTTTTTTCGTTTTGGTGGACACGCCGCATAAGGCGAAGTGGCTCACTCCCCGTGAAAAGAACTGGCTTAGCGAACGCCTGTCTAGCGAGCAGCGCGACATTGCTGCAAGGCACGGCGATACACTGCGCGGAGCGCTGACGGACAAACGCGTTTTCGTACTCGCGTTTATCAACTTCTGCTGCATCGTGGGATCGGTGGGCATCGGGATTTGGTTACCGCAGATCATCAAGGGATTAGGTATGGAAAACGCCACGGTCGGGTTTGTGACCGCGATCCCTTACATCGTGGGGGCGTGCGCAATGACCCTTTGGGCGAGACTGGCCAATCGCAGCCAGCATCGCATGCGTTACGTCATCGGCGCGCTTTGCCTGGCTGCAATGGCGATGGTCGCCAGCGCCCTGGTGAATGATCCTGTCCTGAAAATTGCCTGCTTGAGTGCCACCGTCGCAAGCATCCTGTCGTTCCAAGCGACGTTCTGGGCGATTCCGTCGAGCTTCCTCACTGGGCGAGCAGCAGCAGGCGGGCTGGCGCTAATCGTTTCGATCGGCAACCTTGGCGGCTTTGCCGGGCCGTCGATGATTGGTTTGATAAGGGATTACAGCCAAAGCTTCTCCGGGCCGTTCTATGCGGTGGCGGGAGTGCTGCTGCTCGGCGCGCTCACAATGCTGGCATTAGGTGATCCGGCTCGCCGGAATCCGCCGACCACCGCACCCGGCTCTTTGAAGGAAGTGCCCGCTCACTAAACGATGTTCTGCTGAAAAACTCATGTCACTGTCCGGCCCCCGTCGGGCAGTGACATTTCGTTTAAGCCTTGGCTGTTTTCTTCTTGTTTGTTTTCTTAGGTGCAGGCTCATCTACATCAATAGCCAACGCGTCGCCCCCTAGGCTGCGTGTCAGCTCAAGTGCGGCATTCTGGAAAAATGGATAGAAGGTTTGGGCCTGCTCAGCCGTCAATCGACTCGCCGGGCCGGACAGCACCAACGCTCCGATCAGGCTTTCACCCGCGCCGAAGATAGGCAACGCCATCGATGACGCGTGAGGATCCGTCGCACCTACCGAGTACATCGGCTTCATCATCTTCGCCGCTATCGCATAGGGCGTGCGCAACGCCTCAGCGCCTGCTGCAGCATCCATTGGGCGGGTGTCGCCTGGCTGCATGTGCAGTCGCAAGTGATGCGGTGAGTTGACCCGGTACAGACACATTCTGTAGGCGCCATGCCTCACATAGAACGATGCGGTCTCTCCCGTTTCCTGTGTCAGCCTGTGCAGCAACGGCGTGATATGCCGCTCCAGATCCAGTCCGTCCTGATAGACCGTGTTGAGCCTCATGATTTCGGTCGCCAGCTGGTAGCGACCATCGGCCATACGTGTGATCAGTCCGTGATTTTCCAGTGAAACCATCAAGCGCATGATCGTGCTTTTGATCAGTCCAGTACGCTCGGCGAGTTCGGCAAGCTCTACGGCGGTGTCTCCCGTCCTGAACGCCGTGAGCACAGTCAACACCCGATCAGCCGAGGCCACCCCAGTGACAGCAGGACGTGGGCGGATTTTGACCATTGATTTCTCCTCATAGTGGTGAGCATCGGGAAATGCATGACTCCCCCTGCAAAATACTGCCGTTGGGCCTTATCCGGCAATGTTCAAGCGTTTGAGTATGAAGCAGTTTTATTGCTCTTAAGCTTTATCGATCCGTGAATATAGGCAAAAAAAACCGCCGCGCGGCAGGCGCCGGGCGACGGTAAAAATTTTGCCTTGATCAGTGCGCGTTGGCACCCTGCTTGAGCTTTGGCTCCGCAGCTGCATCTCCCAGTTGCCTGCGGCCCATGAACAGCACCATCAACGCACCCGCTGCGCAGAGTGCGGCCAGTGGCAGAAGGGCGAGGGCGTAGCTACCCGTAGCGTCATGGATCGTCCCGTAGACGTTCACCATGACCCCGCCGCCGATGAGGTTGGCCATGGCGCCAACTGCTGCCAGGCCCGCCGCTGCAGTTGATGAAGAGAGCCAGGTGGAGACCAGCGCCCAGAACGGCCCTTTCATTGAGTAAGCGCCGATCAGTACCATCGAAAGCATCACAACGGTCGCGGTGAGAGAGGAGGTGACAAGTGCTAGCAGCAGCCCTGCAGCGATCAATAACAAGGTAGTCGCTGTATGCCAGCGGCGTTCACCGGTTTTATCAGAGCTGCGGCCCCACAGGATCATCAATACGGAAGCAAGTCCGTAGGGAATGGCGTTGACCATGCCGATTTCCAGATTGCTCAAACCGAAGGTCTTTAGCAGTTGGGGAGCCCATACGCTCATGGTGCTGCCAGCGGCGGACGCCCCTGAGTAGATCAACGCCATCACCCAGATGTGTTTATGGCGCAACAGCTTCCACAGCGAAATGTGCCCGATGGCGGTCTTGCGGCTACGTTCCTCATCGAGCCGGCCGGTGAGCCACGTACGTTGCTCGGTGCTCAGCCAGTGCGCTTGCTCTGGGCGATCGGTCAGGACGAACAGGCAGGCGATCCCTAGCAATACGGCAGGTATCCCTTCCAGAATGAACAGCCAGTGCCAGCCCCGCATGCCGAACCAACCGTCCATGCTCAGCAGAATCCCTGATAGCGGCGAGCCGATGAAATTTGCGCCGGGTATCGCCACCATGAAAATCGCCACCATGCGACCGCGATAAGCGGCCGGCAGCCAATAGGTTAGATAGAGCAATACCCCAGGGAAAAACCCGGCTTCGGCTGCGCCCAGAAGAAACCGCATGACGTACAAAGAGTTCGCGCCTTGTACGAACGCTGTACCCGCCGAAATGAAACCCCAGGTAATCATGATCCTTGCGATCCAGATCCTCGCGCCGAAACGTTGCAAGGCCAGGTTGCTCGGTACTTCAACAAAAAAATACGAGACAAAGAACAGGCTGCTGGCAAGCCCGAAGATGGCGGGAGTCAAACCGAGGTCATGGTTCATCTGCAGTGACGCCATCCCGATGTTGCCGCGATCGATGATCGCCAGGAGGTAGCAGAGAATGAGGAAGGGTAACAAACGCCATGCGACTTTACGCATGGTCGAGCGCTCGATGGCGCTGATATCAGTGGAGCTGACAGACATGACTCTCTCCCATTTTGTTCTTTTTGGAGAAAACTTTGTGTAACCCGAACCGAGGTCTAGGGTTCGGGTGACTTGCTTGATCAGCTCTGAAAGAGGTGACGATTCACCACTGCACGAGGATCAGGCGCTGTACCGTTCCAGTAATTAATGATTTGCTCGACAGCAAGAAGGCCGACCCGGTCTCGTGCTTCAGACGTATTGGCGCCTACATGAGGAGTCGCAACGAGCGTTGGCAGCCCCCAGAGCGGGGAGTCGGCCGGCGGTGGTTCCGGATTGAACGTATCCAGGCCTGCGCCTGCAATCTGCCGGGCGCTGAGCGCATGAACCAGCGCATCGGTGTCAACCAGTTCGCCACGCGCAGTGTTGATCAGGATGCTGTTGGAGCGCATGCGATCAAATTGGGAAGCCCCAAACAGGTTGCGGTTAGCTTCCGTCAGCGGGCAGTGCAGGCTGATGATATCGCAGGCGTCCAGCAGCGCATCGAAGTCGGTGACGAGCTGGACATTTGGAACCGCAGGCAGCTCCTTCAAGTAAGGGTCGTAGACTCTCACCTGCATCTTCAGCGGAACCACTAATTCCATGAGGATCCGCCCGATCGAGCCCAATCCTACAAGACCCAATGTCTTGCCGGACAGCTCCATACCGACAGACGTGGCCTTGTCCCAATGCCCGTCGCGCATCCGCGCATCCAGCAGCGCAGTCTGACGCGCCACCGTGAACATCAAAGCGAACGCGTGCTCCGCGACGGACTGAGCGTTGGCACCCAGAGCGATGGTCACCGGAATCTTTCGTTCACCTGCGGCCACCACATCAATGGTGTCGTAGCCAACACCATGCTTGGTGATGATTTTGAGCTTCGCTGAAGCGTCGATCATTTCGCGCGTCAGCTTTCCCTGCCTGACGATGATCGCATCGGGCTGCTCGGCCGAAATGATCTCGATGAGTTCGTCGGCGGGAGCATACGGAACGGTTGGAACGATGCGAACGCCATGGGAGGCCGCATGGGCCATGGCTTCAGCGGTTAATTCAGGGCCAGTCAAAAGAATGGTTCGGGTCATGTGCACACCTTGGCTTTTTTATCTGAGTGCAGCTGCCGCGATCTGGCGCGGCGGCGTTATTCAGAAAGTACCATAATGAAACGACGTTGCAATAACCAAGATAATCATGATTTTGCCGAGGTGCCTTGTTCAGGATTTTCGAGTGGTAATTACACGCGCAAAATCAGCGGCTTGGGTACGAAAGCGCCGGTTGTCGGCACTTTTGGGTGCGCGTTGAATGGCGTTTGGCTGAAAACGCCGTTGCGTACCAAAAATTCTGGTGCTACTTTCGAAACGTCATTTCATTCTAATCGTGACGCCTAAGGTTCGATAATCCTACAAATATCAGAGGAAAGCAGAATGTCCATTGGATTCAGAGTGCTGGCGCAAGAGCGCAAGGTGGATGCCGAATGGGTCGAGCGCTACCGCGCCGTTCCGGTGGCCAATATCAGCGATTCCATGAACCGCATGACGGCAGGTGGCGCGCAGCTGCGCGCAATGCACCGCTCCGGTGTCTTGGTGGGCCCGGCGATTACCGTCAAGGCTCGTCCTGGTGACAATTTGATGCTGCACTACGCGCTGGACATCGCCCAGCCTGGCGACGTTATCGTTGTCGACGCGGGCGGCGACCTCAGCAATGCTCTTATCGGCGAAATGATGGTGGCTTACGCGATCAAAAAAGGTGTCGCCGGCATCGTGATCAATGGCGCGATTCGTGATGCCGCCAGCATCGGTGCTGGGGATTTTCCGCTGTTTGCCGCAGGCGTTACTCATCGCGGCCCTTATAAAGATGGCCCAGGCGAAATCAACGTGCCCATCGCCATAGGCGGTATGGTCATTGAGCCGGGCGATCTGGTGATTGGCGATGACGATGGCTTGCTCTGCGTTCCCTTTGATCAAGTGGCCGAAGTCTATGACCGAGCGTACGCCAAACACGCAGCAGAACAGAAACAGCTCGAACAGATCGCTCAAGGCGAAAACGACAGAACCTGGGTTCTTAAATCCCTCACGCAAAAGGGCTGCGAATTTCCTTCCTGACTCCGCGCACACCCAGTACAGCATTTGAAGCCTTGGCCGACTGCGCTGGGCTTGCCGGGAGAAGGCGCAGGCGCGCCCGTTCAACAAAGGCTTTACGTGATTTCTTCTGCTAAGCGTCAATGGCCAGCACCGGTTCGCGCGTTAAGTCACCGCAACTTCCAGGTCTACTTTGTGGGGCAGGGACTCTCGACGTTAGGCAAATGGATCCAGCAGGTCGCTCTGTCCTGGCTGGCCTATCACCTGACTGGCTCTGCGGTGCTACTGGGCGCAATAGCGTTTCTTACGCTGCTTCCCCAACTGCTCATCGGCCCCCTGGCGGGGGCCTGGTCGGATCGGCATGACAAACGGCGCTTGTTGATAGGTGTGCAGACTTTGCTTGCGCTGCAGTCCTTGGCGTTGGCCGTCCTTACGTGGCAGTACTGGATGAGGCAGGAGGTCATCATCCTGATGTCACTCTTGCTAGGCTTGCTCAATGCGTTTGAAACGCCCTTGCGCCAGGCATTGATTGGCGGCTTCGTTGATGATCCCAAAGATTTGCCCAATGCCCTTGTCCTGAATGCAATGCTGATCAACGCCGCACGTTTTGTTGGGCCACCACTGGCGGGCTTTCTGATCAATTGGTGTGGTGAGGCAGGGTGTTTCCTTGCTACGTCGGTGGCATTCGGGATGCTACTGGTCGGCTTGATGAAGGTTAAAAGCGCACCCCAGCAGAAAGCGAAAGGTTCTACAGGACAAATCTTTCGCGAGGGCCTCCGCTATTTGTGGACGACGGTGCATGTGCGGCGACTGCTCATCAGCGTGGTAATGGTTAACCTTCTGGCATCATGCTATTCGGTCTTGCTACCCATCCTGGCCAAGAACGTGTTTGCTGGCGACGCGCAGACACTGGGCTGGTTGTGGGGAGCGGCAGGCGCGGGAGCCTTCGTCGCGACCATTTATCTCGCCTTTGCCGGAAGCTCATCCAACCTGCATCGAATCATTGTCTGGGGCACGGTCATCTGCGCGCTTTCGCTATGTGCACTCGCCGCGAATCCACCACTGATATTGACCCTGCTGGCGCTGTCTGGCCTCGGTTTCGGTATCACGATCAGCAATGTCAGCAGCAACATGATGCTACAGAGCAACGCGCCGGAGGTTTTGCGGGGGAGGGTGATCGCCTTCTATATCGCAATGCGCTTTGGCTTCGAAGCCGTGGGAGGTCTGTTGGCAGGAATGATTGCGGCAGCGCTCGGCGTTCAAATGACGCTGCTGATCGCTGGATCCTTGTTGGCTGTGTATCTCCTCGTCAGTCGGCAATTTGCTCGCACGTCCGGTCAACACGAAGAAATCTAACGACGACGTTCCGTCATAGGACGGTTTCTAGGCTATGCCCCGACTGTCGCCATGGCATCTGGGCCACTTCGCCCTTAGCTTTGCAGCTTGGTTCGTTGGGGAATACGTCCTCATTGAGGGAGATGGATTGGCCCCGCATACACCAGTGCATACGACTTGCCCGCCAACCATGGCCCAAGCGGACGACCACGTGATCATGCGTTGATTGCTATCCACATCCGGCGTTCCTTATGCCAGTGATAAGCCTCATGCTCACCTAAGCTGCGCGCGCTGTCGACGCTCGAACAGGTGCCCTCGAACGAGGAGAACAACCCCTAATCGGTAGAAGATTTTACGTTCTGGCATTCGCCCGCTCGGATTGGGCGTTAATGCACATTGAGCTTCACGATCTTTCCCACTCACGCGTCCTTCGTGTGAGTACGCATTTTGTCTTCAGCGCTTTGAATCTCCTTGGCCAACTCCACGAGACGTCTCGCTTCATCATCCTGGCCAACCTCAGCCAGCTGCACTGCTGCGCTCAACAGAGAGGTGAAAGAGTCGTGCAGCGTCTCTGTAACCTCAGTCATGCTTTTTACGAGATCTGCAGTAGGAGAGTTGGGTTGCATGGGGTTGTCCACACAGGGGCGCCTGGGTGCATTTAGGGGCTCCAGTAACGCTGTCAGAGCCGCATCGCTGGATTAGTTCAGGCCGCCAAGGTACATCTCCGCCTGATCTTGAACAACTCTGGTGTGAGGAGGCCGTAGCTTCAATGCCGAACATCTTTCTGATTACCCAGCTGCCGATTCCCTACCGTTATGTGCATGAGCTCAGGGCCTCTCACGTGGTCTTTACGATAAGCAGCCGGACTAGAGCTTTAGCTGCATCAGCGAGTGCTCTCTTCCCCAAGCGCGAAATGACTCTACATACTGCCACCCTCGCTTCGAGTAATATTCACGTCGGTCTTGTGTGTGCAGGTATAACTGGTGATGTCCTAGCGCTCGCGCTTCGGAGCAAACACCGGAAATTAGTCGCTCAGCTAAGCCTCGTTGTCTCGCGGATGGTGCAACAAACACACACGCCAGCCATGGCCCGATCTCGGGTCGCTCGGGCAAGTCATTTTTGGCAAGGGCAGCCCCGCCGAGCAGTTGGTCACCTTCAAGCATGATCAGGGTTCGCCAGCATGCGTCGTTCTGGCCTTCCCTAAACTCGCGCTGCCACTCACAGAGTGGCTGTGACCCAAACTCGTACGCAAACTGTTCATGTAACCACGATGCGAAGGTGTCGCTGTACTTCAAGTGATCGCGAAGCAAGGCCATCCGGAACATGCGTTACGCCCTAAGATTAGTGTCAAGATTTGGTCGAGACGAGCTGGAGATGGGGTTGATACGGCTGGTCAGCAGTGGCTCGGTAGCTTCGGTGGTGCATTTTCTCGTCTGAGGCATGCCTGTGAAATATGATCGTCCTGCGCCTCGGTCACGCTCATATGTCGTGGTGAAGGAAGCAGTTGATGCACTACAAGGACATCGCAATGCATATGCCCACCGCGAGCGCAATCGACGTTGGGACTGTGACTACAGTGGACACCGTTATCGGTCAAGACGGATCTCCGCTGAGGATTGCCACGATCAGATAAGCCCATCAAGAGCCATCGTTCGAGGCTCTTGGCCTCGGCGACTTTCGCTTCTTGCGCGCCGGGTTATGTACCGATGCGTCGAGGCTGCCAGGCGCATTAGCGCTAGCGGGTATCAAAGTCACACCGGTTACGCCCACTGCCAAGCCTGGGAAATTTAGCTCAGGCTGGCCCGGCTTTGCGATGGATGTGCCCGAAGCATCGAAATGGACTGTTAAACCCCAAAAACCTGAGTGGATACCTTGATCACGCATGAGCGCGACAATAAGGTCTTGGATTGAGAATGCTCTTTCCTTGCTTACCATAAGTTCTCCATTACCGGGCCACCCACCGCAAAAGCGGGTCGAAGCTTAGCAAGGCCACCACTGCGGTTAGCAACCCTTAGCCGTCGCGTGCTTTCGTCAGTACGGTTCTGCAATGCTAGCTTGTCAGCGGATAGAGGCCAGTGCTTGGTGAAGCTTCTCAAGGTCAAACGGCTTCCTTAACACGACGGCGTCAAAAATAGCATCAAGCGCAAGCGTGTCTGAATACCCGCTGACGAACACGATGGGGAGGTCAGGCTGAATCTCCCTCGCTTGCCTAGCCATCTCAGCACCATTCATTCCTGGCATCAGGAAGTCGATGACTGCCGCTGCGTAGTGTTGCTCTCTAATCAGCTCAAGCCCTGATGATCCATTATGAGCCTCGCTGACTACATAACCGGCTGAACGCAGAGACTCTGCCAGTACACCTCGGACGCACTCATCATCGTCCACCAACAAGATTGGAGTATCGGCTGGCAGGTCGTCGCGCACGCCTAGTGAAAGGCCCACTTCGCTGCGGAGGACTTCAACTGGATTGGAGCTTGGCAGGATTATCTCGACGACCGTGCCATTGCCTGGCTCGCTTGAGATCCGCAGATCCCCGCCGCACTGGCGGCACAGGCCGTACACCTGGGCCAGCCCAAGACCGGTGCCCTTGCCGTGTTCCTTGGTGGTGAAGAACGGCTCGCCAGCCTTCGCGAGAGTTTCTGGAGTCATCCCTGTTCCAGTATCAACTACTCAGATCGTGACCATTCGATTAGGCTCCGAATTTGGCAGAGCTGGTGCGACACTGACTGAGAACCGGCCGCCGGTGGGCATCGCATCACGGGCGTTCAGCGCCAGGTTTAAGACCGCTAGTTCAAGCTGTAACGGGTCGGTGGACACCCATATGGCTTGGCTCGGCAGGCATACCTCAACGTTGATATTCGGGCCTAATGCATTGCCGAGCAAATCCTGTGCTGCTTGAAGGACTTTACCCAGTTCAACCGATTGAACATTCAACCGTTGCGTCCGTGAAAATGCGAGCAGCTGTGCGGTGAGCTTTATCCCCTTGTCGGTTGCTTGAGCTGCGCGCTGCACGTTTTGGTGCACGTTTGAATCTGGGGGAAGTTTTCGTTGGATGAATTCAAGGTTGCCCGAGATGGCCATCAGCAGATTGTTGAAATCATGCGCAATCCCACCCGTGAGCCGCCCCATTGCTTCCAGCCGCTGAGCTCGAAACATGGACGTTTCGGCATCAATTCTCTGTCTGGACTCGTCCTCCAGCTCCGCGCTTTTTTCCTGAAGCTCCGCCTCAAGTGCAGCGCGTAGGCGTCGCTCAAGTTGCTGCTTGGCAAGCTGTTCCTCGTCTAGCCGGGACAGAACCACACCGTCGCGTATGATTAAGGTCACCAGCGGCAAAAACATCTGTACAACAACCAAAGCAATCGCAGCTGAGGGCCCAATCAGCTCTTTGTCGACGGCAAAGATAAGACCCCAGCCAACGATGGGAAGCGTTGCAGTCAACGCCAGCTGCCGACGCGTTACCGATCCGGGTCGCCTGCGGGAGATCACTACTGCCATCCACCCTTTTGATTGCGACAGCAGCATTGAAGCTGACAGAAATAGCAATGAGAGCGCTGTGTGTATTGCCATCGTCTTGAACGGGTAAAGCGAATACAAATCACGCCAGCCGTAGGCATAGCCGAGCGAACCCAACCCCGCCATTATCGCTGCGAGGGCTGCTGTTATCTCTGAAGAGTTATGCCTGCCAACCGCTCGCATCATCCGGGCGCATGCAAGCAGAGCCAGACAGAAAGCGGTAGCAACGGAGGTCAGTCCGGCGGGCGCGGCGTAGCCTGGAAAAAGCGAGCGTACTAAAGCCTCATTAAGGGTGTCGCTGCCAGCGATGAGATGACTGACCAGCACGCTGGCTGCAATCGTCAAAGCAACGCTGCTCGAAACCCAGACTGTGACCGGATGCCTCGACGCCGAGAGATTGGCTACAGATAGAGCCATCAGCCCTAACGCTGTGAGCGGGGCCATCCCTGCGAAGCCAGGATGAAAGATTACGACAGTCTGAAATCCCCAGCAGTACCCGGCAAGCACAGCCGCTGCGATGAGGAAGACTGAAGCTGATAGTAGTTTCGCAATAGATCTAAATCGCTGGGACAGATCCACATCTGGCATACCCCCGATAGCCTCGTGGCGTGCCATTGAAACATTCGCAGGGTGTGTCGGGGTGGGCTCGTGACGTGTCGGCATAGTTTCCAGTCGGATGTACGTCATAGAGTGTCAGTAGGTCACACTGAGCTGCCATGACACCCCCAAGCCAAATCGCGGCAAATGGTGGGTCGGCTCCGGTGCGTGTCTAGGCCGTCGTGCACGCGCAGCGTCGGCGAAAATCGTCCTCGGCGTGGGCAACAGACCTACCTTTGCGAAATGGCTTAGCGATATAATCAGCATGAGCAAGGAGGCCGCCCAAGCTTACGATCAAGCGGCTGACCATTGCACGTTTTCAATCCCGTGGCGTTCAACTTGAGGCTTGCTTAGCTTGGGTATTTTATCGCTCCGGTACTTCGGAATTTGAGCGAAGCCTGCGTCTACCGCCGCCCAG
>DASVUK010000109.1:0-5630 GCA_036387095.1 Pseudomonas sp. | reverse complement strand
CCACACCCCGGCACACAATGTTCCCGCTGTGGCTGCTTCCTTCCGGATCTGACCAGGTTCACGGGTAATCGTTGCGGGGGGACCGATGGGGTCACCATAACGACGCTCGCCTGTCGGCAAGCCGCGCCATTGTACCGGTCTTGCGTGAGTTTACAACCCGTAATCCGGATAAAAAAACCGATAGGGGTCAAGCACTTGTCTAACGGGGCTATGGCCCGTTGGTTGTGCAGGGAAGCAGGTGTTTTTAACCTGAGCGGGCCAGCCAAACAATGGCCATACTGAGCTTCGCCTACATTTCTTGTCAGACGGTGCCTTTTAGCAGTATGAAAATCGACGTTGTGAATTACGAAAAGCTGACGGCCGACCAGCGTCAGCAGCTGGCGTTGCTGGAGATTCTTCCCGAACAACTGCCCTATTCCGGTGACATCTACTGCGCGCTGAACACCCTGCGAGTCAAACCCAGTCCTGATATCGAAGGCTTCATCCTGCTGCGGGATGAGCAGCCGATCGGGTTTCTCATGCTCAGACGGGGCAGCGCTCTGCCGGATTGGGCAGCTGAAGGCTCCGCTACGATGCACGCACTTCAAATCGACCGGCATGTTCAAGGCCAGGGGCTGGGCAAGGCTTTCCTGCAAGGTCTGCATAAGTCCGTGCGCGAGTGGTGGCCTGATATCGAACAGATCATGCTATCGGTAGATGCTGACAACTTGCCTGCCTTTAACCTCTATCTCGGTCAAGGCTGGGTCGATACCGGTGTCGCTTATAAAGGTCGCGTTGGATATGAAAGGCGTTTGAGTATCAGACTCCAGACGCTATAGAAAATGTATTTTAAACACACGTGCAATCCAGTTATATTTTGCTCATCGAGTTCTTTGTTTAAAAAGGAAACACCCAAGGCAACTCATTGGCGAAACAAGGACAGAAATGAACATCAATGACTTCGCCAACGAGTCGTTTCCTACAGAACGTCGCGCTGACTAATCAACCGCGCCGTCTAATAACAAACTTATTAACTCAAGTCTGTTTGGTACACACTTCTACGCCTCGCCCGCCTGAACCGTGTCCCTCTTTGGAGTCGCGCATGTAATCGGGAACATAATAGGTCTTATGCAAGGTCGTGGTGTACTTTCCGTTGGCATCCTGATCATGGGTGATGACCGCGACGCCTACGCCTCGGTCCGTCGGCTCCTTCTCGTCGTCGTTGGCAAAATAGACCGCCAGCGATTGCCCCTGCGCAGCAGCGTAGCCTGTATAGGACGCCTTGGCTCCGGCCACATCGACCTTGAAGTCGATCTTATAGGTACCGAAAGAGCTGGGGAAGTGACTTGCTTTGGCGTCGAGGCTGAAGGTCAGATCGCCAGTAAATGGCCCAAGATGGCTGTCGTATCCTGTGCACTTATAAACACCGACAACATTAAGGGGGTCTGTCACTTCGGCCTGTGCCGTGCCGCCCAACGAAAGAGATGCCACTATCAAGGCGAACGAGAGTTTTTTTATTATCACGTGTAGATCCTTTAACTGTGAAACGCCATTTAAATACAACGACGCAATTATCCGCAGCAAAAGATCCCTGACAAGCGAGAGAGCAAAAGAAGAAGTTACAAATTGTATCGCTCGCAACCGACACCACAAGCAATAAACCGATCCATTAATAAACTGAATATTATTGCCCGGCTAGTCGTCAGAATTTAAACAGATAATACCCAGACAACACTTTACTGGTCAGATCCGGGTCGTGCCCCCGGACCGGACCAGCATAGTTCGCGAATTAAATCATAGCGCTCAGTGGCCGCTATTGCGCCTGCAACACCTCATCCGCCTTACCACCTGCATCCTGGATCACCAGATGAATGAAGTGCAGCTTGGTGATCACAGACGGCGAGAGCACAAACGGGTAAAAATCCGGTTGTCCCATGCTGCGCGACAGCTCATTGAGCATGCCCGCCAGTTCGATCCATGCATTGACGAACGACAGGAACGCAGGGCCACCCGGATGCTGCGGGTCGTACAGGGTGTCCAGTTGAAACGGCCGGTAATCCAGGTCCATGTCCCGCGCGCTCATGCCGAACCCCAGCGCTGTATCCACCGCGTCCATCATGTGCAGGTAATGTGCCCAGGTTTCCGCCCAGTCTTCCCATGGATGCATGGTGGCGTAGGCGCTGACGAAACTCTGCTGCCAGTCCGCCGGGGCACCATTTTGGTAGTGATGATCCAGCGCATCGGCATAACTGGCGCGATCATCGCCGAACAAGTTGCGAAAGCCGTCTTGCCAGTAAGTGTCCGAAATCAGCCGGTCCCAATAGTAATGGCCGACTTCATGCCGGAAGTGGCCGAGCAAGGTCCGGTAAGGTTCGTGCATCTGCACCCGAACCTTCTCGCGATGGTCGTCGTCCGCTTCCTTGATATCCAGGGTAATCAGGCCATTGGCATGCCCCGTGGTGGGCAATTTGCCTTCCAGGTCCACGCCGACAAAATCAAAGGCAAGGCCGCGCTCTTCGTCCTGGGTCTTGGGTATGACCTTAAGGCCCAATGAGATCAACTGCGCCACCAGACGGCGCTTGGCAGTCTCCACCTTGCACCAGCGCTCACCGTTTTCCGCCACTGAAAGATCGGGAATGGTCCGATTCAGGCTGCACGCAATGCAGAATTCGCCGACGTTGTGCTCAGGAAACAGCCAATTGCAGGCCGCAGGCGTATTGAGATTGGCGCAACGCCGATACAGACCGGCGCCCGGCTCGTCGCTCAAACGCCAGGTGTTCTCGTCAGGACCGGGCTCCAGCGCACTAAGGCGTCCTTGCTCCGGCAAATAACCCAGCGCTGCCGAACAGGCCAGGCATTGGGTGTTGGGAAAGAAGATCGACTGTCCGCAATGGCATTGCCAGACTTTGCTGTTGCGCTTGGTTTCACCGACAAAAGGCGCGGCAATACGTGAACTGAGTTGCTCGAAAAACCGGTACATGACGATCTCCTCGTGAGCGTGCAAGCACTAGATCATCGGCGGTTGTAGGGGTTCAATGGATTCTGATGGAGTACAGCAACAAGGAGCCAACCGGTTGGCGAGGCGGGATTCCTCAAGGAACAGGACCCGCGTCTCGCCAACCGGTTGGCTCCTGCAACAACGGTCAGTCTGCCTTGATGCCATGCTTGCCAAGAAAAGCCACAAACGCCTCCTCATCCAGCACCTTGAGCCCCAGTTCATTGGCTTTGGTCAGCTTGGAACCGGCACCCGGCCCTGCCACGACGGTATGGGTCTTGGCCGACACCGAACCGGACACCTTCGCACCAAGGCTTTCGAGCTTTTCCTTGGCGACGTCGCGGCTCATCAGTTCCAGCGAACCGGTGAGCACCCAGGTCTGCCCGGCCAGCGGCAAGCCTTCGATGACCTTCTTTTCACTCTGCCAATGCATGCCGAAGTCTTTCAATTGCGCTTCAATGGCCAGGCCGCGCTCGGCGTTTTCCGGGTTATCGAAGAAATCTCGCACAGCCTTGGCTTGCTTTTCCGGCAGCGCCTGGCGCATGTCCAGCCAATCCGCCTTGATCACGCCTTCCAGGGAGCCGAACTTGTCCGCCAGCTTTTGCGCCGCGCCGGGGCCGACCGACGGGATGTTCAACTTGTCGATCATGCCACCCAGGGTCGCACTGGCAGCGAACTCCGCGCCCAGCTCGCCCTGATCCTGCAATTGCAGGCCGCGCTCGCCCAGCAGCGCGTCGATGACGTTACGGTTGTGTTCGTCTTCGAAGAAGCTGTGGATCTCGTGCGCCACTTCCAGACCAACATCCGGCAGGTAGGTCAGGACTTCCGGCAACGCCTGCTTGACCCGCTCAAGTGACGCCAGCGAACGGGCCAGCACCTTGGCGGTCTCCTCGCCCACGTCAGGGATGCCCAGCGCGTAGATAAAGCGCGCCAGGGTCGGGTGTTTGCTGTATTCGATGGCTTTGAGCAGTTTGTTGCTGGAGATTTCGGCAAAACCTTCGAGATCGACGATCTGCTCGAACTTCAGCGCATAAAGATCGGCCGGCGAGCCGATAAGCTTTTCGTCGACGAGTTGCTCGATAGTCTTGTCGCCCAGACCTTCGATATCCATGGCGCGCCGCGAAACGTAATGGATGATCGCCTGCTTGAGTTGCGCGCCACAGGCCAGACGTCCGACGCAGCGATATACCGCCCCTTCGCTGACGGTTTCCTTGCCCTTACTGCGTTTGATCAGCTGCGTGCGTTCCACATGGGAACCGCACACCGGGCAGGTCTGGGGAATTTCTACGGGCCGGGCATCTTCCGGGCGGCGTTCGAGGACCACCTGTACGACTTGCGGAATCACATCCCCAGCGCGGCGAATGATCACGGTATCGCCGATCATCAGGCCCAGCCGCGCCACTTCGTCCATGTTGTGCAAGGTGGCATTGGCGACGGTAACACCCGCGACCTTGACCGGCTTGAGGCGGGCAACGGGGGTGACTGCGCCGGTACGGCCGACCTGGAATTCAACGTCCAGCAGTTCGGTGAGCTCTTCCATGGCCGGAAATTTATGGGCGATGGCCCAGCGCGGCTCGCGAGCGCGGAAACCCAGCTCGCGCTGGGAAGCCAGGCTGTTGACCTTGAACACCACGCCGTCGATTTCATAGGTCAGCGCCAGACGCCGCTCACCGATGTCGTGGTAATACGCCAGGCACTCGTCGATGCCATCCGCCAGCTTCAACTCGCGACTGACGGGCATGCCCCATTCCTTGAGCTTGTTCAGGTTGCCGATATGCGTGTCGGCAAACTCGGCGGAAACCTGCCCCAAACCGTAAGCGCAAAACTCCAGCGGGCGGTTGGCAGTGATTTTCGAGTCCAGTTGACGAAGGCTGCCGGCCGCGGCATTGCGCGGGTTGGCGAACGTCTTGCCGCCCGCTTCCAGTTGGCTGGCGTTGAGCCGCTCAAAGCCCGCCTTGGACATGAACACTTCGCCGCGCACTTCCAGGGTCTGCGGCCAGCCGCTGCCGTGCAACTTGAGGGGGATGTTGCGCACGGTGCGCACATTGACGCTGATGTCTTCGCCAGTAGTGCCATCACCACGGGTTGCGCCCCGCACCAGCGCGCCATCGCGATACAGCAGACTGACGGCCAGACCATCGAGCTTGGGTTCGCAGCTGTACTGCACCTTGGCGCCTGCGCCGAACAGATCACCCACGGGCAAATCCAGACCTTCAGTGACACGGCGGTCGAACTCGCGCAGGTCGTTTTCTTCGAAAGCATTGCCCAGGCTGAGCATCGGGACTTCGTGGCGCACCTGAGTGAAGGCCGAAAGCGCCGCGCTACCAACCCGCTGCGTAGGCGAATCCGGGGTCACCAGATGCGGATTTTCCGCTTCCAGGGCCTTGAGTTCGTGAAACAGCCGGTCGTATTCCACATCCGGAATGCTCGGCTCGTCGAGGACGTGGTAGCGGTAGTTATGCTGATCCAGCTCTGCGCGCAGTTCCAGGATTCGGGTTTCGGCGGCTTTCATGGGGGTGTTCTCTCAAAAAGCAAAAGAGCAGCCTGGGCTGCTCAAATGGTGTTGCGTTATAGCAGCCTTTGTAGGAGCCAACTTGTTGGCGAGAAGGCTCAAGACCGCCTCGCCAACAAGTTGGCTCCTACAGGACCAGCGTCG
>DASVUK010000108.1:0-110874 GCA_036387095.1 Pseudomonas sp. | reverse complement strand
ATGCGCAACCTGGGAGGTCGACATTTCTCCCTCGCTGTAACGTTTGGCACCTTGCCCCAGCAAATCGAAAAAGTCCCGCCGGTGGTGCCGCAGCCAAAAACCGAGGAAGCGGCCTCCACATTCAACCGGTAGCGCCATGGTCGTGGGCGGACGTTAAACCGCCTTGCTGACACAAATGACCAGCAAGGCATGTGAAACGCTCAAAGGTGAGCCGCCAAGGCGGTCGCCAGCGTAGGGTCACGGTCGTAGACGTCCGGGACATACAGCAACTGACCCTGGCTATCGACCTGGGCAGTCCAGTAGGTAAGCAGGATGGGAACGGGTTTGGTCAACCGGAATTCGTGAGTGATACCGGTGGCCAGAAGCTCCTCTGTCCGGGCACGATCCGCCGGGCTCAGCAACAGGTCGCGCAGCCGCAAAGGCTGCTCGACACGCACGCATCCGGAACTGAACGCCCGCGGCCCTTTGCTGAACAACGCCTGGCTGGGGGTGTCATGCAGGTAGACCGAGTACGGGTTGGGGAAACGGATGACAATCTTGCCCAAGGGATTCTTCGGCCCCGCGTCCTGGCGCAAAAGGATGTTGCCCGGGTTGTCCCAGTCGATGTCCTCAGCCGTCAGAGGATTGCCGGCAAGGTCCAGCACCTGCAGATTATGTTTGAGCAAAAACCCGTGATCCCGGCGAATCTCTGGCAGTTTGTCTTCGCGCAGAATAGTGGGCGGAACGGTCCAGGTCGGGTTCAGGGTCAAGCGCGTGACCACCGACTTGAGCAGCGGCGTCTGTCGCTCGGCACGTCCGACCTGGGTGCGGGTTTGCCACACCGCGACACCGCCTTGATAAACACTCAGTTGCGCTGCCGCCACATTGACCAGGATGCTATCGGGGTCCAGGTCCTGGGCCAGCCAGCGGAAACGTTCCAGGTTAATGCGCAGTTGTTCGCGGCGCATCGCCGGGCTGATGTTCAGCTCGTTCACCGTACCCTGGCCAATAACGCCATCGGCTTGCAACGAATGGTTGAGTTGAAAGCTCTTGACCGCCTTTACCAGTGCAGGGCTATAGCCGTTATCCGGCCCGGTAAACGGGTTGCTCAAATAGCCCTCGCTGAACAATCGCTGGGCCAACTGAGGGACTCGATCATCCTGCATGTCCGGACGTAACAACGGGCCGCTACCAACAGATTTCCAGCTGAGTAACGCCAATTGCCGCTGCTGGGCATAGACACGGCGCAGATTCTGGTACTGCTCAAGCTGCGGACGAGCCTGACGAAACGCCCCCGCAATGTCCTGTAAACCGGGCGTGGCGAGGCTCAGCACCTGCAGGTCGCGATCGAGCGATGATTCGTGGGCACGCCAAAGCGGCTCGAAACGTGCCTGCTGCAAGCGGCCATAACGCAGGTCATGCAACGCTTGCAGATAATGCTGACTCAGATTGAGGTCAGCGCAGACCCAATCGCTGGTCGCAGGATCGCCTGGCTTGCTGTAGTCCGCCGGATTGAGGCCGTCATCCGCCAACTGCCGGATTTCGGCCTCCAGCAACGACGGACGACCCTGGACCGTCCAGACCGGCAAGTTGCCCTGCTGCTGATAAAAGGCCTGCAACAGATGCTGCGCAGGTTCGTCCAGCCGCGAAGCCAGGACGGGGCATTGCACTGCCAATTGTGTAAGCGCCAACTGCACCGGGCTTTGCAAATCGACGTACCCGTCCTGGGCAGTCGCGACCAATGGCGCAGCGAGCAAACCAATGCTCAAGTAATATGCACGTTTTTTGACCAACTGCTTCACTCCAATCCATGGCCGTCGATTTGACGGAATACCAACAGAATCAAAAGCCAACGTGACGGCGAGGACTTCCTGCACATGCTGACCAACTTGCGCCGACTCTGTCTGGCAGCTATTACCCTATGCGCAACCTGCGGTCCAGCCCTCGCCGCCGGAACCAACAACCAGATTCTCTACACCAGGCTCACCAAAGCCGCCCCTGAACTCAACCCCACAGTACTGAGAAGTGCCCTGAATGCGGTGCAATGCGCCGTCAGCGACGGTAATACACAAGCCAAGCACCTGGCGGTCATCGACTATTCCCAGCCCTCTACCGCTCGTCGCCTGTGGATCTTCGACCTCACCAAGAGAACACTGGTGCTGCGCGATCTGGTGGCCCACGGGCAAAAATCCGGTGAGAACTTTGCCACTCAGTTTTCCAATCGTATGGGCAGCTACCAATCCAGCCTGGGATTATTTCGGACCCAGGAAAGCTACGAAGGCAGTCACGGTTACTCGCTGCGCATGGACGGGCTGGAACCCGGTTTCAATGATCGCGCCCGTGATCGGGATATCGTGATTCACGCCGCCGATTACGTGAACCCACTGTGGAGCGAACGCCAGGGACGTATCGGACGCAGCCAGGGCTGTCCTGCGGTGCGACCGCAAGTGGCGCGTCAGGTCATCGACAAACTCAAGGATGGCCAGTTTATGTTCGCCTGGTATCCCGACCAACGCTGGCTGAAATCCTCGGCTTATCTCAATTGCCAGTCACGCCAAATCGCCAGTCTGCCTGCGCCAAAGGGCGGTTAGCCTCTGGCGGGGCCGGCTGACCGTTATTGGACGGTGCTCGCCAGCCGGTCGCGTCTGCCGTTCTGGGGTTTCCTATGGGTGATGGCCGCTAGGGCTTATTGCGGCGCGGCCGGGACACCACTGATTCGATATTCTTACGCCCGATCAGTCTGGCCCGCTCGGGTTGCTGCTCTGCCGGCTCGCTGGCCAGCCATTTGAACATCACCAGGCAATCAACCAGGCCCAGTCGAGCATGGCGATAAGCGCGCGGCAGGCGGCCGACCACGTCGAAGCCCAGCTTCTGCCAAAGCGCTACCGCCACCTCGTTGCTCGACACAACAGAATTGAACTGCATCGCCAGAAACCCCGATTCGGCCGCGACGCCCTGAGAGTGCTCGCACATCAGTCGAGCGACACCACGACCCCGGGCAGATTCGGTAACCATATAGCCGCAATTGCACACATGGCTGCCGGGGCCGGAAGCGTTTGCCTTGAGGTAATAGCTTCCCAATAGTTCGCCGTTTTCCTCGGCAATGAAGGTGCGCAACGGCAATTCCAGCCAGAGCCGCCTGGCTTCTTCCCGAGTCAGGTCAGGGTCATAAGCGTAGGTTTCCCGTGCGCTGATCACCGCGTGGAAGGTGGGCCAGAAAGCGTCGAAGTCTTCGCCAGTCATGGAACGGATGTGGATCATCGCTACAGCCTTGAACAATCGGTGAACGGCAATCTTCGGGATTCAGCCTGCGGTTGGCAAGTCAGCGTGTGACAGCCCAATCATCACGCCTTGCCGAGCGCGGTGAACACTGCCACGCGAAAGAGCGATAAGCCCATGGGCAAATTCAACCTCGTGCCTCTATGATTGAGGCCATGACAACCCCTCTGCCAATCCGTCCACCCTGCCCTCCCGGCGCCTGCATTTGCGGTCGGGATATGCTTCTGGAAACGCCAGGGGCGGACATGCGTGTTCTGTTTCTGAACCGCACGGAAGAAAAACGCCTACTCGATCGCCTGGAAAACCTGCAAAGCCTTGCGGACCTGCAACGGTTACAACGTCGCCTGTATGAACAACTGGGAATACGCGTGCATATCGAGCCGGGCTTCAATGAAGTTCGAACCATGCGCGGTATCGGTATCACCCTGGACGAACGCCCCGGTCTTTGTCGCAAAACACGACAATCCATTCCTGCTGCTATTCGCCGCGGACTCGAAAAGCGCCCGGAAATTGCTTACGACCTGCTTAACGCCAACGATCTTTTGCGTGACACGTAAAAGCCCGCCAGGCGTCAAACACGCGCTTAACAGGAGCGACTCCACCGACCAAAACCGCGCGTGACGGATCACGTCAAAAGAGCAGGCAACAAGCAGTTTTAATTGCACAACCTGCAAAAAAGATACCGATCAGAAGAACAAGAAGCTCGCCGCAAGCGCCCTTCAGTCAAAGCGCGAATTGTTGTCCGAGGACAGGCCGGACCAGAGCTGGTCAGTATCCTTGAACCCCCAGTCCTCGGCGTTTTCCCGGCTAACTATCCGATCCCTCCCACCGATCATTGCGAGATTGACGATTATCTTGGGAATGTGTTTTTCGTACGTTGCGCAATAAAAAACATGGACCTTGGGTGTGAGCAGGGATTTCTCATTTTGTTCGGTCACAACGCCGATACGCCCACTCTCAAGACGAACCAAAGCGCCCACCGGGTAAATACCCACACATTTGACGAACGCCTGGAACAGCTCGTAATCAAAATGTCCCTGCCATTCGGCCATACGGCGAATCGAATCCGCCGGTCCCCAGGCTCGCTTGTAGGGTCGGTCAGAGGTCACGGCATCATAGACATCACAAATAGCCCCCATCCTTGCGAACAGACTTATCTGCAAACCCGCCAATTGGTGCGGATAACCACTGCCATCGAACTTTTCGTGGTGATGCAGACAGACGTCCAGGACTTCAGGGCCGAAGTGCGCACTTGAGCGCAACATCTGAGCACCTGCCTCGGGGTGCGTGCGCATGGTTGCGAACTCTGCGTCGCATAGCTTGCCGGGCTTGTTGAGGATGGCAACAGGAATTGCCACTTTGCCGATGTCATGCATCAGTCCGGCAATTCCCGCCTGTTGTACACGTTCAGCAGGTAGGTTCAGTTGGCGGGCCAAGGCAATCATGAGCGCACAGACGGCAACAGAATGCATATAGGTGTATTCATCGGACGTCTTCAGACGAACGAGGCTGATCAAGGCATCAGGGTGCCGCATTATTGATTCAGCAATATCGGTTACCAACTCGGTGACGTGCGCTGTCTCCACCAATCGCCCCATACGCACATCGCGGAACATTGTTTCCACTGCAACTTTTGAGCGTGAACAAAGTTTGATCGCACGCGGCACCTCCTGATCGAGTGCGACTCGCGGACATGCTCGCGGTGTCGCGCAGGGCTGTACAGCGACGTTGACGTCTTTGCCTCTGCAAACATTAATCCAGAGCTTTGTAACCTGAGAGTCAACGATGCGTTTCAAGTCATGTTCGTTCTGAAGAAGAAACCCGCTCTTCCAAAGTGACTGTTCGATTCCCGAGCCGCAGAACTCGTGTATGTACATGCCCAGTTGTAAATCGGACACTGCGATCAGTTTCAGCATGACATTCACCGCATTATCGTTATCGCTCCACCCCTTGATAAGGGCCTCCCGCCCTGACCGTAATGAAGCAGTTCAACCGAGTTCCAATCTTCGCTCCGTGTGCAAGCCTGCTTCTGATGGACATCAAAGAACTGATGGCCATCTGTCATCATCATAGCCACCCATTTGTGAAAAATATATAAAGAACTATGAAAATCTTCAGCGGGATAAAGAAAACAGGAGAATTCAATAACAAAAGGGAGAGAGTTGTTACTGCAGAAGTAATACAACTACAACTTTAGTGGCACACCACAAAGTTGTTAAGCTTGCTAAGTATCTCTGACACTACTGAATCCAACCAGAACATGGATCCAATAGGGCCCTTCGAAGAAAGGCCCCTTTGACTGACGCAATAACGCCAACTGTGTTTCAGGTAAAAAATGCTTTCCCAGGCACAACATGAGGTATTGCACAGCAGGTACGTCTGGCTCCCATGACCTTAAACTGCCGTGTGAACGCCATCGGTTGTTGCAACCGATGCAGGTTGTGCGGCGGGTTCCTTGAGCAATGTGAAATACGCCAGGGCCGAACACGCCGCAACCACCGCGCTAATCACGAACGCCGAGGAAAATGAACCACTCTGCTGCACGCTGAATCCGGTGAGGATTGGCGCGATGGAACCGGCCAGGTAACCGCCGAAATTCTGGATCGAACCGAACGATGCAACTCGCTCCGACGGCACGATTGTATTGACGATCATCCACGCCGTAGCGCTGGAAATGTTGATAAAGAACATCGTCAGGCACAGCAGGATCACACAGGCCACCACGTTGGTGGTGAACGCCACGATTAACGTGAACAACGCCCCGCCGAGCAAGCCAATAATCACCATCAGTTTGCGGCTGGCGAGGACCTTCATACCTCGGGCAACCAGCCAGTCGCATACCTTGCCGGAGACGATGGTACCCACGGCCCCGAACAAATAAGCCAGAGATACCACCCAGGCGGTACGGTAGAGGTCCAGGCCGTGCTCACGCTCAAAGTAACCCGGCAACCAAGTGAGGTTGAGCCAGATCATGTAGATCACCCCCATGAATCCGAGAAAAGCGCCCCAGGTATTGCGATCCTTGAACAGCGCCGTCCAACGTATCCGGGGCGCCGCGCTGCGTTTTGCGAGGGTTCGCAGGGGCTCGGCGCGCCCGGTCTCGGCCATGTACTGCGCTTTGCTCTTGTAGAAGGCGAACCAGCAGGCGGCCAGCGCCAGCCCGATGATGCCTGTGAGCACGAACATCCCGCGCCATCCCAGATGCACCATGAACAGGGTCAGCAAGGGCGGCGCAAGGCACGGTCCGATGCACGTCGACGACCAGACCCAGCCGGTTGCGGTGCCACGTTCTTCAGTGTCGAACCATTCCGATAACGCCTTGGCAGCAGACGGAAAAACCGGCGCTTCGCCAATACCCAGCAGCACTCGCAAACCCACCAGGTGCGCGTAACTGCTGAATAGCCCAAAAGCGGCCTGCGCCACCGACCAGACAATCAGCGAGCCCCCCAATGCCAGCTTGCTGCCCAAGCGGTCGATCAAAGCACCCAACGGCAATTGTGAAAAAGCATAGGCAACCGAAAAGGCTGACAGCATGATGCCCATCTGCATCGGGCTGATGGCCAGGTCTTTCTGGATGGAGGTATTGGCAATGGACAGCGCACTGCGGTCCAGATAGTTGACTACGCCAATCAGAAACAGGAACAGAATCGTCAGCGTCTTGTAGCTTTTTATTGTTTTCATGCGCGCCTCTGCTGAGCGGTTGGCGCCCCTGCCGGTGAGGCGGGGCGTCGGTCACTCTAGTAGGCCCACCGTCAGCTGCCCAATGACGAGATTCAATCAAACGATAACCAAGGGTTATTGACGCGTCTGGCGCGCGCCGCACAGCAGTTCTTCGATAAACGCCTGCGCCGACCAGCCAGGGGTTTCATTGCGCCGGGTCACGATGCCGTAGTCCGCCAATACCAGCGGGAAAGGCAACGCCAGGCGGGTCAGGCGACCAGCCTGAATGTCCGGCCCGACCATGGATTCAGCAAGCATTGCGACCATGGGCGCGGTTTGGAGCAGCTGCAGGGTGGTCTGCATCGAGCTGGTTTCTACGGTATTTTCCGGCGTCTGCATGCCCGCCTCGGCAAATGCTCGTTCCAGCCTGGCTCGCATGGGTGTACCTGCCGGATAAACGATCCACGGCCAGTTGCCGAGGTCTGCCAGCGGCAATTCCTTTGCACCGGCCAGCGGGTGCTGGCTGCCGGTGACCAGACAAAGGGGCTCAGGCGCCAACGGCTGGAAGTCAAACAGCTTGCGGTGACTGTCCAGCGTGAACCGTGCGATCACCAGATCCAGTTGCTTGTGTTCAAGCATGCTCAACAGATTGGCGCTGGTGCCTTCAAGGACATCCAGCGAAAGCAGCGGCCAGCGTTGTTTGATGCCGACGATGGCGGCAGGAAGAGCGACCGAGGTGGGTGCGAAAATAGTGCCTATCTTCAGCAGACCGTGCCCGCCCTGCCGCAGATGATTGACCTGCCCGACGAAATGCTCGGCATCGTTCAGCGCGATCTGCGCATAGCGGGCTACGTGGCTGCCAAGGTCCGTGGGGGACATGCTGCGCGGCAATCGCCAAAACAGATCAAAACCCAGCTGTTTCTCGATCTCACGCAGCATTTTGCTAACGGCCGGCTGGCTGATATTCATCGCTTGGGCGGTGGCGTGCATATTTTGCGTGCGAGCCAAGGTGTCAATCAGCACCAGATGCCGAAACCGCAGCCAGTTGCACAGTTGTTTAAAGCCGACATCCGCCATTCGATAACCTCCGGTTATTAGGCCTTGAGAATATCTCATTGGTGATTATCGGCAAGCCGCCCTAGGGTTATGTCCGGCGCATTCGACAATAACAATGGATAACCACCATGAACCTCGCCAACAAACGCGTTCTGATCACTGCTGCGGCGCAAGGCATTGGACGTGCATCGGTACTGGCTTTTCAGCAAGCCGGTGCGCAGGTGATCGCGACCGATTTGCACATAGAAGCCTTGCAGGACATTCCCGGCATCCAGGTACTGCAACTGGACGTGACCCAGCCTTCGGCCATCGATTCGATCTGCCAACAGGTGGGCACGCTGGACGTGCTGTTCAACTGCGCCGGCTACGTACACGGCGGCGCGTTGCTCGACTGCGATGAGCAGGCCTGGCAATTTTCGTTCGACCTCAACGTAACCGCCATGTACCGCATGATCCGCGCATTCCTGCCGGGCATGCTGGAGGCCGGTGCAGGCAGCATCGTCAATATGGCGTCGGTGGCGTCCAGTGTGAAAGGCGTGCCCAATCGCTTTGCTTATACCGCCAGCAAGGCAGCCGTCATCGGGTTGACCAAATCAGTGGCAACCGACTACGTCAGCCAAGGCATTCGCTGTAATGCCATTTGCCCCGGCACTGTTGACTCTCCCTCCCTGCGCCAGCGCATTGCCGAACAAGCTCGCGCCCAGGGCCGCTCGGAGGCAGAGGTCTATCAGGCCTTCGTGGATCGACAGCCCATGGGTCGTATCGGCACGGCCGAGGAAATCGCTCGCCTGGCGCTGTACCTGGCCAGCGATGCCAGCGCCTACACTACCGGCGGCGTGCATGTCATCGACGGCGGCATGAGCGTCTGAACCTTTTTATCCATTCAGGAATTCTCTTATGAAACTGCTGCGCTATGGCGAGAAAGGCCAGGAAAAACCAGGCTTGTTGGACGCTCAAGGACAGATCCGTGATTTGTCGGCTCATATTTGCGACGTGGCGGGCAACGCCTTGGAGCCTTCCAGCCTGGACGCCTTGAGCAGGCTCGACCCCGACAGCCTGCCTCTGGTAGGCGGCTCGCCACGTATCGGTGCTTGCGTCGGCCAGGTCGGCAAATTCATTTGCATTGGTCTCAATTACGCCGACCATGCGGCCGAATCAAACATGGCGGTGCCGACCGAACCTGTTGTCTTCAATAAATGGACCAGCGCCATCTGCGGACCCAATGACGACGTCCAGATCCCCCGTGGTTCGAGCAAGACTGACTGGGAGGTCGAGCTGGGCGTCGTGATCGGCAAAGCGGGTCGCTATATCGACGAGAGCAACGCCATGGAGCATGTGGCCGGCTACTGCGTGATCAACGATGTTTCCGAGCGTGAATGGCAGCTCGAACGCGGCGGCACCTGGGACAAAGGCAAAGGTTTCGACACCTTCGGCCCTATTGGCCCCTGGCTGGTGACCCGCGACGAGATCGCCGACCCGCATCAACTGGACCTTTGGCTGGAAGTCGATGGCCATCGCTACCAGAACGGCAATACCCGCACGCTAGTGTTCCAGATTCCCGCGCTGATCGCTTACCTGAGCCGCTGCATGTCGTTGCAGCCCGGCGACATCATTTCGACCGGCACACCACCCGGCGTGGGTCTGGGCGTGAAGCCGGAGCCGGTATTCCTGCGTGCAGGTCAAGAGATGCGCCTGGGCATTACAGGCCTTGGCGAACAGCACCAACGCACGGTTCAGGCGGACTGACCCCCCCTATATTCAATGCAGATGGGGCGCCCGCTTGTTCGCGAACAGCCCCGTACCGCCTGGCACTTCCAACAATCATAAAAACAGGAGCACCGCATGCGAATCCTCATCACCGGTGGCACCGGCTTCATCGGCAAGCAACTGGCCGAGCGCCTGCTCGGCTTGGGTAGCTTGTCCTTTGAAGGCAAGTCGCCTCAGGTCATTGAACATATCGTGCTGTTCGATGCCTTTGCCGGCGAAGGCGTGCCCGATGATCCGCGCATCGAGCTGATCACGGGCGACATCGCCGATCCCGGGGTCGTGGCGCACGTCACCGATGGCGTTGATCTGGTATGGCATCTGGCAGCAGTGGTCAGTTCGGCTGCCGAAGCCGATTTCGACCTGGGTATGCAGGTCAATCTACATGGCCTCATGACGCTGCTGGAGACACTGCGCAAGCAAGGCAACGCACCGCGCCTGGTCTATGCCAGCGGCTTCGCGGTATTTGGCGGCAAACTTCCCGCCGTGGTCGACGACGACACCGTGCTCACACCTAAATCGTCCTACGGTATGCAGAAAGCCGTTGGCGAACTATTGGTGGCCGACTATGCCCGCAAGGGCTTTATCGACGGTCGCGTGCTGCGCCTGCCCACGGTTGCCGTGCGTCCCGGCAAGCCGAACAAGGCGGCTTCGACGTTCTTCAGTTCGATCATTCGCGAACCATTGGCGGGCGAGCCCGCTGTATGCCCGGTGCGCCCCGACACTCAGGTGTACCTCACTTCGCCGCGCCGGGTCATCGAAGCGATGCTGCACGCCATGGTTCTGTCGCCCGAAACCCTGGGCGATGAACGCATCATCCCCCTGCCTGGCGTGACCACCACCGTTGCCGACATGGTATCTGCCCTGGAGCGGGTTGCCGGTCCCGAGGCGGTCAAGCTGATTCGCTGGGAACCCGACGCCACCATCCAGCGCATCGTGGAAAGCTGGCCAAGCCAGGTGGATGCTCCACGAGCGAGGGCGTTGGGCTTCAAGGCTGATCCCGATTTTGACACCATCATCCGCGCCCATATCCAGGACACAGCCGCAGGATAACGGCTGAGCCAGCAGGCCGAATCACGCTTTCCCTACCGATAACAACAACAATAATAATGCGAGGACGTGCGACATGATTACTCCCCATCCCGATGTCTCGGACATCGAAAAACAGACCATCAAGCGAGTTACCCGGCGTCTGATTCCGTTTCTCATCCTGCTATTCGTGGTCGCCTTCCTGGACCGCAACAACGTCGGCTTTGCAGCGCTTCGCATGAACGAAGACATCGGCATCAGCCAGACAATCTACGGTCTGGGTGCGGGGATTTTCTTCCTGGGTTACTTCATGTTTGAAGTACCGAGCAACATCCTGCTTCACCGCTACGGCGCCCGGGTCTGGATCGCCCGGATCATGGTGACCTGGGGCATTATCGCCGGCGCCATGGGATTTCTGCAGACTGCCGGACACTTCATCACCCTGCGCGTGCTGCTGGGAATTGCCGAAGCCGGATTCTTCCCCGGCGTGATTTATCTGCTGTCACTGTGGTTTCCCAGCCGCTACCGCGCGCGCATGATTGCCAGCTTCTACCTGGGCGTCCCCATCGCCCAGATCGTCGGCGCGCCATTATCGGTGGGGCTGATGCAACTGGGTGATACCTGGGGATTTGTCGGCTGGCGCGTGATGTACATCGTCGAAGCCATCCCGGCACTGATCCTGGGCGTCGTCTGTTTCTTCTATCTCACTGACCGACCAGCCGATGCCCATTGGCTAACTGCCGAGCAACGCCAGTGGCTGATGAAAACCCTGGATCAGGAAGAGCGCAGCAAACCGCTTGTAGTGGGCGTGCAACCGACCAAGGGCCAGATGATACGCAAGGCGCTGGCGAGTCGGCAGGTATGGATGCTGGCACTGGTGTACTTCGGCATTACCTCGGGCTCCAACGCCATGAACTTCTTCCTGCCCACTGTACTGGCATCGTTCCGGGCTTCGTTCGGGCTGGAAATCGGCCTGATGCAAAACGGGTTGATCACCGCTATCCCTTACGCAGTTGCCGCCGTAGCCATGATCTGGTGGAGCCGCCGCTCCGACCGTTTGCAGGAACGTCACTGGCATGCAGGCGGTGCCGCGATGCTGGCCGCCGCATCCATCGCCCTGGCGCTGCTGATCAACCAACCGTGGATTATTGTCATCGGCTTCATTTTGCTGGCCATGGGTGTGTACAGCGCGATCAACGTCTTCTGGGCGGTGCCGGGTCAAGTACTGACGGGTGTCGGAGCTGCTGCCGGGATCGGCATGATCAACTCCATCGGCAATCTCAGCGGTTTCACCGGTCCCTACCTGACCGGGTTCCTGTTCAACGTGACCGGCAGCTACACACCGGGCTTTTTGATCATCGCCGCGCTGGTGGGTGCCGGAGGCCTGGGCATGGTGCTGATGCCGCGCAATCCGGTACAGCTCGCGGCCGCGCCAGACGCTCCTGCTGACGCAGTAGGAGGCAAGGCATGACCCTGGAAACAGTGGCGTTCATCGGAACCGGCATCATGGGCAAGCCTATGGCTCGTAACCTGCTGCAGGCGGGTTATCGGGTGCAGGTCTGGAACCGGTCGCCCGCCAAGGTAGCGGAGCTGTCGCGCGACGGTGCTGTTGTCTGCGAGACGGCGGCCCAGGCGGCAACCGGCGCCAGCCTATTGATCTGCATGCTCAGCGACGGCCCGACCTGCGACCACGTGTTATTCGGCGAGGATGGCGCAGCGCTGGTATTGGCTGCCGACGCCTTGGTGATCGTGATGAGCTCAATCCCTGTGCAAACCGCTGTCGGACACGCACAACGCTGTGCTGCCCGACAGCTGCACTACCTCGACGCTCCGGTTTCCGGTGGTGAACGGGGCGCTCGTGATGCCAGCCTGGCGATCATGGTCGGCGGGGAAACGACGGCCCTGGAACGAGGCCGTGCCGCGTTGGCCGCCATGGGCCGCCCCGTGCATGTCGGTCCGAGCGGTACCGGCCAACTGGCCAAACTGGTCAACCAACTGGTCGTCGCCAGCACCATCGCCACCGTTGCCGAAGGGTTACTGCTGGCCGAGCGCGGCGGCGCCGACCCGGCGAAGGTCCACCAAGCGTTGCTGGGCGGCTTCGTTGACTCGCCGATCTGGCGCCAACACGGTCAACGCATGCTCGACAACGATTTCACCCCTGGCGGCCCTGCCAAATGGCAGCTCAAAGACACCCACACTGCCCTCGCGCAAGCCCGGACACTGGGCCTGACGCTGCCAGTGGCCAGTCTGGTGGACGGACTGTTCCAGGCCATGGTCGAGGCCGGAGACGGTGACCTCGATCATGCCGGCCTGATCCGTCAGCTGCGTCGCCACAACTCATTGCCTGAATAACTTGCCGGAGCCTGCCATGACCGATTCAACCCCACGCCGCCTACGCAGTCAGCAGTGGTTTGACGATCCCAGCCACGCCGATCTGACCGCGCTCTATGTGGAACGCTACATGAACCAGGGCCTGACTCGTGCCGAACTGCAATCGGGGCGACCCATTATCGGCATCGCCCAGACCGGCAGCGACCTGACCCCGTGCAACCGCCATCACATCGAACTGGCCAAACGGGTCAAGGATGGCATTCGCGACGCGGGCGGCATCCCGATGGAGTTTCCGGTACACCCCATCGCCGAGCAGTCGCGTCGCCCCACAGCAGCGCTGGATCGCAACCTTGCTTATCTGGGCCTGGTCGAGGTGTTGCATGGCTACCCACTGGATGGCGTCGTGCTCACCACCGGTTGCGACAAGACGACGCCGGCCTGCCTGATGGCCGCGGCAACCACAGATCTGCCGTCAATCGTGCTCTCCGGCGGGCCCATGCTCGACGGCTGGCACAAAGGCCAGCGCATCGGTTCGGGCACCGTACTGTGGCATGCGCGCAACCTGCTCAGCGCCGGGGAAATCGACTACGAAGGGTTCATGACCCTGACCACAGCGGCATCCCCCTCGGTGGGCCACTGCAACACCATGGGCACAGCCCTGTCCATGAACGCCCTTGCCGAAGCACTGGGCATGTCGCTGCCCGGTTGCGCAAGCATTCCGGCGCCCTATCGCGAACGTGGGCAAATGGCGTATGCCACCGGCATGCGCATCGTGGATCTGGTCCGCCAAGACGTGCGACCTTCGCAAATCATGACTCATGCCGCTTTCGAAAATGCCATCGCCGTTGCCTCTGCCTTGGGCGCATCCACCAACTGTCCGCCGCATCTGATTGCCATCGCTCGCCACAGCGGTATTGAGTTGTCACTGGAAGACTGGCAACGCGTTGGCGAAGACGTGCCTCTGCTGGTCAATTGCATGCCCGCCGGTGAATATCTGGGCGAAGGCTTCCACCGCGCGGGCGGCGTCCCAGCCGTGATGCATGAGCTGGACAAGGTTGGCCGTCTGCACCGGGACTGCCAATCGGTGAGTGGCCGCACCATGGGTGAAATCGTTGAAAACGCCCTGACCGGCGATCGCGACGTCATCCGGTCCTGGGAAGACCCGCTCAAGCATCGCGCTGGATTCATCGTGCTTAGCGGCAATTTTTTCGACAGCGCGATCATGAAGATGTCGGTAGTGGGCGAAGCGTTTCGCAGTACCTACCTCAGCGACCCGCTGCAACCCAACTGCTTCGAAGCCAGGGCTATCGTCTTCGAAGGCCCGGAAGACTATCAGGCACGCATCAACGACCCGGCTCTGGACATTGATGAGCGCTGCATTCTGGTAATTCGTGGCTGCGGCACCGTCGGCTATCCCGGCAGCGCCGAGGTAGTGAACATGGCACCGCCCTCGGCACTGATAAAGGCCGGCATCGACTCGCTACCCTGCCTGGGTGATGGCCGTCAGAGTGGCACGTCGGCCAGCCCTTCGATCCTTAACATGTCACCAGAGTCGGCCGTGGGCGGGGGCCTCTCGTTACTGCGCACCGGTGACCGCTTGCGCGTGGATCTCAATGCACGCAGCGTGAACCTTCTGGTGGACGAATCCGTGCTGGACGCCCGCCGCCAGGAACCGTTGCCCGCGCTCGCGCCCTCGCAAACACCCTGGCAAGAACTGTATCGCCAACTGGTCGGCCAGCTGTCCACCGGTGGCTGCCTGGAACCGGCCACCCTGTATTGGCGCGTCATCCCGGAAAACGGCACACCTCGCCATTCCCACTAAGCCCAAGGATCAGCCCTATGCAAGCGCTGCAATTGACGATTGGAAATACCCTGCCCGAAGACTGGCAACGCGCGACGTTGGTCGGGCGTGTTTGGCTGCCTGGGGATTTCGGTGGCCCGGCCGTGGTGGTGCTGCGTGATGGCGAAGTCATCGACTGTAGCGCCAGCTTTCCCACCTTGAGCCTGTTGCTGGACCGCGAGTCTCCCTTGGAGGCCATTCGCGGCACTCCAGGCACTTCGCTGGGATCGATACAGGCCTTACTGGCCAATAGCGGTGAACAACGCGACCCGACCAAGTCCAGCCTTCTTGCGCCCGTGGACCTGCAAGTCATCAAGGCTGCGGGAGTGACCTTCGCGGCCAGCATGATTGAACGAGTGATCGAGGAAAAGGCCGGCGGCGACGCTCAGCGTGCCGAACATATCCGCGCCCTGGTCCAGAACGTGATCGGCAACAACCTGCGCGACCTACGCCCCGGCTCCCCAGAGGCCACTCGCCTCAAGCAGGTGCTGATCGAGCAGAACATGTGGTCGCAGTATCTGGAAGTCGGCATAGGTCCGGACGCTGAAATATTTACCAAAGCGCCAATAATGGCGGCAGTGGGCAGCGGCGACGCCATTGGCATTCATCCTGAATCGAACTGGAACAACCCGGAACCGGAAGTGGTGCTGGCTGTCGATAGCCAGGGACGGGTACATGGCGCGACTCTGGGCAATGATGTCAACCTGCGGGACTTCGAAGGTCGAAGTGCGCTGCTGCTAAGCAAAGCCAAAGACAACAATGCTTCCTGCGCGTTGGGGCCGTTCATTCGCTTGTTCGACGAACATTTCACCCTCGACGATATGCGCCGCTGCGAAGTGACCTTGCGCGTCGAGGGGAAAGACGGCTACGTCCTGAACGGTAGCAGTTCCATGAGTCAAATCAGCCGCGACCCGTCTGATCTGGCACAACAGACGCTCAATGCCAATCACCAATACCCTGACGGATTCGTGCTATTCCTCGGCACGCTCTTCGCCCCAACCGACGATCGCGACATTCCCGGGCAGGGCTTTACCCATAAGGAAAGCGACGTGGTGAGCATTTCATCGCCGTCATTGGGCGCCCTGCACAACCGCGTAACCGGCAGCCACCAGGCAGCACCGTGGGTGTTTGGCGTAGGTGCACTGATGAAGAACCTGGCGCAGCGGGGTTTGTTGGACTAAAGGAATTACCAAAAGTCACGCCCATGAAAAAGCCCAACCTCAAAAGGTTGGGCTAAGTCATTGAATTAAATGGTCGGGACGGAGTGATTCGAACACTCGACCCCTTGCACCCCTTCTCCTTTTTCATACTTCTTGAACGCTTCCAAAATTTCACTCTGGATTTTTCCAAGCGAGTATTTACTTGAGCTCCAGCGAAGTTCTGCTCCGCGAGAGTCCAGTAACGTCCATCAAGAGCCGACGTTTTCGTGGGGGTAAAAGTAGGGGGAGTCCGTTTAATGGCCAAAATTGCCGTCAAAGAACTTGAGGCACTAACTCCCACGAACACAAGAAAACCGCCGCGGCGCTCACCGGCGAGCCATCAGTGTCTTCGCCGACCTCACATGACGATACGCTGGTGCTTGCCGACGGCCAGAACGGTGACTGGACACCCCATGACCTGCGCCGCACGAGCGCGACCATGATGCAGGCTTTGGGTGTCAGCCTGGACGCCATCGATCACTGTCAAAACCATGTGCTGGCCGGCTCTCGGGTGAGACGCCACTACCTGCACCACGACTATGCCGGAGAGAAGAAGCGCGCCTGGAACCTGTTAGGCGATCGACTCAGTGCCGTGTTGTACTCAACCTACGAGCACACACCGACCGAGTCGATGCTGTCCTTTCCAGCGTTCGCGGCTACAGAGACGTGGTCTCCTCGTTCCATAGCTCTCGGTACAAGCACCGTAAAGAGTCGCTTATTGAGCAGTTCGAGCTCGCCCTTTGCCCTGGATACCGAACGCATGGAATAATCCAAAGCCTCACGTCTTCCATGAAAAATAAAAAGGATAGCCACAGTGCAATCGATCCTGGACCCGAAATGGCACCATTTCATCAAGGTCGCCAAACTGGGAAGCCTGACACAAGCAGCCGTGGCACTCGACGTACCCCAATCGATGATCAGCCGGCATATTTCCCAACTGGAACGCGAATGCGGAGTCAGGCTGTTCAACCGTACCGGACGCGGCGTCAACCTCACCGAATTCGGCCTGCAGATTCTGCCGCGTATTGAAGCCCTGATAGCGGAGTCGGAAGAAGTCTCCGACGTGATTCGCACCTCGGGCGGCATTCCAATTGGCGAGGTACGGATCGGTCTGTTGCCCTCCACTGTGGAACCCATCGCCGGGCCACTGTACAAGCTGGTGCATGAACGTTACCCACGCATCAAATTGCAAATCTGCGAAGGCAGCAGCGCACACCTTGAAGAACTTATCAATGAAGGGCGTGTAGACATGGCGCTGCTTCTACGCGAAGCCGATGTGTCGAACCTGGAAGAATCGGTGCTAGTACAACCCAAGCTCATGTTGGTCGGTCGTGCGCAAGATCCCGCTGTCACACAATCCACCGTCGAGTTATCCAGCCTGCAGGGGCTACCATTGGTACTGCCTTCGCGCCCTCATCCATTGCGCGCGCGGCTTGAAAAACTCTCCAAGTCACACGGCATTCAATTCGACTGTGCGGTGGAAGCAGACTCGATCCGGCTGCAGTGGGAAATCGTCGCTGCCGGTGGCGGCTACGCAATCACCTCGGGTTTGTTCGAACACGTCGATGACCCTCGCTTTTCGGTCGCCCGTATCATCAAGCCGGAACTCATGCGCAGCGTGGTGCTGGCCAGCTCCCTGCGTCGCCCCAACACCCTGGCAACCCGCACGGTGCAAAAGCTGCTGGAGCAGGAAGCCCCTTTGTTGCTGAAGAACCGCTCCTGAACAAATAGCACCGGGCCGGCAGCGGACAATCAGTGCTGCCGATGCAGCACCGCCCGGTTGAGCATCCCCTGGTCAGCCACGACCGTCTGCCCGGTCATGATGCGGTTTTGCCGGGATGCCAGAAAGGCATAGAGCGGCCCATGATCCTCGGGCGTCGGGAGCTCCTTGAGCAAACTGAGCGAGCGAAACATCGAGAGAAAGGCATCCTCAGGAATGTCGGATTGCTTTTGTGTCTCTAACCCCAGTGAACGTGGCCCGCTCAGTTGGCTGTTGGCGATACCGGCCGGTGCGACGGCATTGACCCTTACATGTGGCGCACATTCGAACGCCAACTGGTTGACCAAACTGCGTATTGCGCCCTTGCTTGCGCTGTACACCGCACCGCCACCATCGGCGGCATAAGCTGCAGTCGAAGTGGTTAGCACCATGGCACCTTCACTGGCACGCAGCAGATCAAAGAACACCCGGGCCGACAGCAGATAGCCTTTGACGTTAACCCGCATTACCTCGTCAAACAGTGCATCGAGGCGCTCCTCAGGCATTTCCATAAGCGGCACGTTGCCGTCGAAAATACCCTGCGCACCGATCAGTGCATCAAGCCGGCCAAAACGTGAAAGCACCGCTTCGCGGCAGGCACGTAAATCATCAAGGCGCGTTACGTCGCCCTGAACGACCAGCACGTCGGGACCGAACTCTTCACGTAGCAGAGTGACCTTCTCCGTCGAAATCTCGAAGATCGCCACCTGCGCGCCCTCGCTCAGGCAGTGACGCGCCAGGCCCAGGCCCAGGCCTGAACCACCACCAGTCACCAGTACTACATGCTCACTTAACAAACTCATCGACGTCTCCCCCCTGTCAGATCGGTTGAGCCAATGCGGCGAATGAAGCATGCATGATGTGCATGTGCTCGGCCTTGTCGCCGCCATTAATCTCGATTTCGCCCAGACGCATGGAGTTTTCCACGACCAGTCGGCAACGCTCCCATCGACGCTGTTGGAAGTTTTCCAGTGCGGCCGGCAGGCTGGCAGCTTTCTCAAGCTCATCTACCAGCACGATGGCGTCCTCAATGCCAATACATGCCCCGGAAGCGAGATGCGGTGTGGTAGCGTGCACCGCATCGCCAATCAGCACCACGCGCCCGCGATACCAGGGTTGCTCCACCAACAGTCCCTCCAGCGGACGGAAAATCACCAGTGAGCGCTCGTCGAGCATCGCCTTGGCATTACACACTTCAGGCGCGCTGAACGGATCGAGCAATGCTTTCAAACGTATCAAGAACTGCTCCGGTGGCACGAAATCGTTAACCGGCCGGTCTTCGTTGACGAACATGTACATCTCGTCCTGCGAAACCGGGTTCAAGCCGACCTTCAAATGATCACCGACCCATAGCTTGGTGCGGGTGATCGACGCAGGACGCGGCAATACCGCACGCCACACGCCCTGCCCGCTGTAACGCGGTTGCGGCGCTTCAGGCAACAGGCGTGTGCGCAATGAGGAATACAAACCGTCGGCTCCGATCAGCAAGTCGTAGCGACGACGACTTCCGTCACTGAAGTCCACGGTCACACCGTCGGCATCCTGTTCCAGTTCAGTCACCGTGCAGCCCAAGCGTACGTCGGTGCCACTGGCGCGTGTCGAATCAGCGAGGATGTTCGCCAGTACCGGACGCATGACTGCGCCGCTCCCCGGAACCTCGTCACCGGCGATGCGAGGCGTCGGCACCTGGGTGAGCAGCACGCCGTCAGGTGAAAAAATGTCCAGCCCATCGCAGGCATAGCCCTCGACAAGAAATTGCTCAAGGATGCCAAGGGTTCCGAAAGCCCGAAGTGTAGGACCGCCGATACTTATACCGGCGCCATAGTTGCGCCAATGCGGGTCGATTTCCACCAGGTCCACGGCAATGCCGCGCTTGCGCAACTCGATGGCCGCCGACATGCCGGAAAAACCACCGCCGACCACAAGGACCGATTGAATGAGTGCTGCCATGTGACTCTCCAGCGGCGCGGAATAAGCCCGCCCACACCGCTTATTGTTATTGTTGAAATCGCCGCGTCTGACAGATCACACGACTTAGGGCCAGCCTTGATCCTACAGCCCCGTCTCGCTTCTTACTCCAGCAAAAACCGCAACCCAGCTATCTACCAACAGCCATGCATTGCCCGGATAGCAGCCATCCAGCTCATCGCCTACCTCCCCTGCCGGCACCTTCGTAACCTACTGCCAGCGAAGGAGCCTGTTCAATGAAAGTACTGCCCACGTTTCACCACGTTATCAGCGGACCGGCGAATGCCCCCTGCCTGACGTTCATTCCCGGTATCGGCAACGATGCACGTTTCTGGGCCGAGCCAGCAGCGAGCCTGTCCGCGCATTTTCGCGTCCTGCGCTTCGATCCCTGGGGTCACGGCGACAGCCCGGCACCACCACAGGACTGCAACTTCGTCGCGATTCGCGATGGCGTCGTACAGCTATGGGACCGCCTCGGCATCACCCGCAGCGCCGTCGTCGGTCTCGGATTCGGCGGTTCACTGGCCCTGGCCCTAGGCCTGGAATACCCCGAACGGGTCACTCGCATCGCCGCGTTCTGCTGTCGACCTCGTCAACCGGATGACCGACGCGAGTTCTGGCGCGGGCGCTGTGATGCCGCCCAGACTCAGGGTATGGATGCTTTGTCCGATGCCACTGTCGACCGCTGGTTAAGCATCGACTTCCGTACGCGTCACCCACAGGTGGACCACCTGCTACGCGCGATGATGAAAAACACCACACTGGATGGCTATCTGGCCTATGTGCGCGCCTTCATCGAAATGGACTTCAGCGAGCGTTTACCGCAACTGCAAGTGCCTACCTTGCTAGTGGCGGCGGAGCATGATCACGGTGGCGGACCCATGGCCGACATGCAGGCCATGGCCGCACAGAATCCGCACTTCGAGCTGCAAGTGATCAACGGTGTCGGGCACATCTGCAACCACGAGGCGCCCGCGCAAGTAGAACGACTGCTGCAGCGGTTTTTTCAGAAATAAACACCGGCCGGCGCAGATGCCGCCGGCCTGCCAACAAACGACAGAGACAACAATATGACAAGACATGTCGTTATCGTCGGTGCCGGGCATGGCGGAGTGAGCCTCTGCGCCGCCCTGCGCACCCTGGACTTCGCCGGCACTATCACTTTGCTTAGCGACGAAGGTGACCTGCCCTATCACCGCCCGCCGCTTTCCAAAGCCTTCCTCACAAACCAAACACCAGAAGCCGACAACAAACTGCTGCTTGAACCGCAACGCTTCTACGATGACAAGCGCATCGATCTGCGCCTGAACACCCGGGTCAGCACCGTCGATACGATGGCACAAACGCTGCAACTGGCAGATGGCACCGTCGTGCCCTACGACGTGCTGGTGCTGGCCACCGGTGCCCGCGCCCGTACCCTGGCGCTGCCAGGCAGCGAGCTGGATGGCATTCTCGTGTTGCGCACCCTCGAACAGGCACGCAATCTGCGTCAGCGCCTGGTGAACAGCCAGTCCGTAGCCATCGTCGGTGGCGGTTTTATCGGTCTGGAAATCGCCAGCACCGCGCGCAAGCTCGGCAAACAAGTCACGGTGCTGGAGACCGCGTCACGCATCATGGAACGCTCCGTGTCGCCAGAGGTGTCCACCTACGTGACCCGCAAGCACCGCGAACAGGGAATCACGCTCGAACTCGACAGCACTGTGAGCGCCTTCGTTGGCGATGACGGCCGTGTTACTGCGGTACGCACTGAAACCGGCGAGTGGCCGGCTGATCTGGTGATTGTCGGTGCAGGCTCGCTGCCCAATAGCGAGCTGGCAGAGGCCGCTGGTATCACTTGCGCCAACGGCATCCAGGTCGACTCACAGATGCGCACGTCAGCTGCAAACGTATTTGCCATCGGTGATTGTGTGGCTTTTGAGAACCGCGCTGCCAACAACGCCCGCCTGCGCCTGGAATCCATTCAAAACGCCAACGACCAGGCTCGACTGGTCGCACGCCTGATTGTCGGCGAAGACGCCGACTACGATGCGCTTCCCTGGTTCTGGTCTGATCAGGGTCAGATCAAATTGCAGATGGTCGGCCTTTCAATCGGCCGGACTCACTGCGTGATACGTGGCGAGCCCGAGCACGACCGTTTCTCGGTATTCCACTACCGCGACGCCATCTTGATTGCAGTCGACTCGGTCAATCAGCCGCTGGAACACATCCTCAGCCGCAAGCTGCTCGCCGCCGGCATTTCGCCCGATCCGGCCCGGATCATCGATACAGGCATTGCCCTGAAAAATCTTCTGGACTGACGGTTCCCAAACCCCGGGGCGGTGGCGAGCCGCGCTGCCCTACGGTCATGGCCAATGCTCCAGTCGCGCCCCGCGCCTGCTGATTCCTACCTTATGGCACTGCGACCGTGCACCGCTCGATTCGACCAAGTGCGCTCATCGACAGGCCATTGCTGTTCCTTGAAAGGAGACGTCCATGTTCGCTCGTGTAATCGGCAATCTCTCGGTGGGCGCCAAGCTTACACTCGGCTTCGGCCTGGTCCTGGCGTCGACACTCGCGGTGGCCTGCACCGCCTTCAATGCCCTGCATGTGCTCGAACAGCGCGGCGCGGTTATCCGTGACCTGGGTGGCGTCCGCGCACTGATGTTGCAGGCCCGCAGCGCGGAAAAGGACTTTGGCCTGACGCTGTCCACCGATGCATCCGGGCAAGTGGCTAACCTGATCGATCAGCTCGACGGACTCTTGAGCCGACATCGCGGCAAGATTCCCGACGCAGTCACCGCAAGCGAAGCCAGCGCCACCTACTTCGCCCAGTTCCAGCGCTATGCACAGGCCAAGCTGGAGGAGCGCGAGGCTCGGGTTCGCATGCAGGAACTGGCGCAGAACCTTGGCGAGCGTTTCAGCGCCTTGCTGCTCGATCAGCTCGACGTGCTCAACGATTTCGCCGAACACACTCAACCGGCATCCCAGGAACACATGACGTTGCTGGAGCAGACCTCAATGTTGCGCGACAAGCTGTCCAGCTTGCGCGACAGCGAACTGTACTTCGCCCATGAAAACAGCCTGAGCGCCCGCGATGACTGGGAAACCCGAATGACCGAGCTGGTCACCTATCTGGATAGCGTGGCCCGCCAGTTGAACGGCAGCGAGCAGGACTCGCTGCGCCAGGCCAACGCCGCACTGGCCGGGTACCGCGAAGCATTCGAAAACTTCGTGACCAGCCGTGAACGTGCCACCCAGAGCCAGGTGGCAATGAACGATGCCAGCGTGCAAGTCGGCGCACGCCTCGAAGCAGTGAGTGATGCGCAAGAACAGGCCTGGCACCAAATCAACCAACAGGTCACGCAACTGCTGGGTGCAATTGTGCTCGTCTCGCTGACCCTGGGTATTGGTGCGGCCATGTTGATTCGCCAACTGATCCTGCGGCCGTTGAATCAAGCGCTGGCACTGACCCGACGGATCGCCGCCGGCGACTTGACCGCCGAGCCGCAGTCCCACTCCCGGCGTGATGAACTCGGCCAACTGCTGACCAGCGTCGGCGGCATGCTCAATAGCTTGCGCGCGCTGGTCGGGCGCATCGCCCAGGATATTGGAACGCTCAATCGCACCGCCGATGATGTGGTCCAAGTAGCTGAGCGAACCACCCAAGGTGTCGAACAGCAGAATGCCGAAACCGGGCTGGCCGCCATGGCCATGCAACAAATGACTGCCACCGCCGAAGATGTCGCACGCCATGCCAGCGACGCCTGTGAGGCGGTGCAGCACGCCAATATTGAAGCCCGGCGCGGCGATGAACTGGTGCGTCAGGCCAGCCATCGCATCGACCACCTGGCAGATGAGATGACCGGTTGCAGCGAGGCGATGCAGCGCCTGTTGCAAGAAAGTGGCGCAGTGGGCCGGGTGCTTGAAGTGATTAACGCATTGGCCGAGCAGACCAACCTGCTGGCACTCAATGCCGCCATCGAGGCGGCCCGAGCGGGCGAGCATGGTCGTGGCTTTGCAGTGGTGGCCGACGAAGTGCGTAGCCTCGCCCGGCGAACCCGGACCGCCACCGAAGAGATTGCCAACATCGTGGATCAACTACGACACGTCAGCGCTGAAGCGTCGGAACGCCTGCAAGGCAGTCAGGAGTTGACCCGTGCCAGCGTGTCGTTGACCGCACAGGTCTCACAGGCGCTTCAGGCCATCAGCGCCTCGGTTTCTACCGTCGAACAGATGAGCCAGCAAATCGCAGCAGCAGCCGAGCAACAAAGCGCTGTGGCCGGCCAGGTCGGTGACAGCATGGCGCGGGTGCGAGCAATCGCCGAACACAGTGGCACGGCGAGTATTCATCTGGAAGGTGCGGTACGCGAGCTGGGTCTGGTGGGCAGCACTCTAAATGCTGCGGTGTCCGGGTTCCGTACGTAAAAAGCGAGGCTCAAAGGCGACGGCCGACAAACACCGCCAGCAATGCACTGAAGTAGATCAGCCAGGCCACCGGCGCGGTGGTGCCGGTGTAGCACAGGTTGAGTAGTAGACCGGCAAGCATGCCCCCGGCGAAGATGGCGCCGTTGAGGATCGCTGAAGCCTTGCCCGCACGGCGCCCCTGCTCGGCCATGGCCAGTGCCGACGCATTAGGATTGACGAACCCTACGCTGCACACTGCAATGAAGAACCCTGGTAGCACCAACCACAGGCTGCTGGCGGATAGATGGGCATCAATCACCAATAAAGTGCCGCCGAAGAACGGCAACCACAGCGCCTTACCCAGTATTTGGACCGGCGTGAAACGCTTCAACAGGGCTCGGTTGAGCTGCCCTGCAACCATGACACCCATCGCATTGGCACCAAAGAAGTAGCCGAAGGCGCCTGGCGCAATACCGTGAACCTCCATCAGCACAAATGGCGAGCCGATGATGTAGCTGAACATGCACCCCATGACAAGCGCCTGGATCAACACGAAAGTCATGAATTGGCTGGCTTTCAGCAGTTCGCGGTATTCGCTCAACACGGCTCGCACTCCACCGCCGACATGCCGGGCCATCGGCGGTTCTTCGAGTACCACGAACGCATAAATAAACAACAAAACGCCGAACAGGGTCAACGCGGTGAACACACAGCGCCAGCCTGCCAGCGCCATGAGCCAGCCACCCAGCAGGGGCGCCATGATCGGCGCTGCGCCCATGATCAGGATGAGCGTGGAAATGTTCTGCGCACTTTGCGACAGATCGCAGCGGTCACGAATGATGGCAAAGGTCAGCACCGCACCGGCACAGCCGCCCAAGCCCTGGAGAAAACGCCAGCACACCAGACCTGAAAGACTGTCGACCTGCGTGATTGCGGCACTGGCCACCACATAAAGACCGAGCCCGATCAATAGCGGTTGCTTGCGTCCGACCCGATCGCTCACCGGTCCATAGCAAAGCATGCCAATTAACATGCCAATGAAATAGGACGAAAAACTCAGCTCCACCTCGCCAGCGGCCAGACCAATGTCCTGGCGGATCATGGCGAACGCCGGCAGATACATGTCAGTGGAAAGCGGTGCGATAGCCGCCAGGCTGCCAAGCAGAAACATCAGAGGTACAGAGAGAGGGCGTTGAGCGAGGGTCGTGGTGTTCAAGGGAGGACTCAATGTTTGAAGGGGATAACACTGCGGATCCTTGTAGGAGCGAGCTTGCTCGCGATGGACGTTAACGATCACACGCGTGTTTACTGGATAAACGCGTCGTGCTCAGTCCCTCGCGAGCTAGCTCGCTCCTACAAGTCGAGAGGCAAGGATCAGCGCTTGAGCAAATCCAGCGCGACATCGACGATCATGTCTTCCTGACCGCCGACCATGCGTCGTTTGCCCAGTTCGACGAGGATGTCGAGGGTCTTGAGGCCGTACTTCGCCGCCGCGATTTCGGCGTGGCGCAGGAAACTCGAATAGACCCCGGCATAACCCAGCGCCAACGTCTCGCGATCAACTCGCACCGGGCGATCCTGCAACGGTCGCACAATGTCATCCGCGGCATCCATCAGCCTGTAGAGGTCGGTGCCGTGGTTCCAGCCCAGGCGCTCGGCAGCGGCGATGAACACTTCCAGCGGCGCGTTACCGGCACCGGCGCCCATACCCGCGAGGCTAGCGTCGATGCGGTCGCAGCCTTCCTCGACGGCGGTGATCGAGTTCGCCACGCCAAGCGACAGGTTGTGGTGCGCGTGCATGCCGGTTTCGGTTTCCGGCATGAGCACTGCCTTGAACGCACGGAAACGGTCCCGGATATCCTGCATGTTCATCGCGCCGCCGGAGTCGGCCATGTACACGCAAGTCGCGCCGTAGCTTTCCATCAACTTGGCCTGGGCGGCCAACTGCTCGGCCGGAATCATGTGGCTCATCATCAGGAAGCCGACGGTGTCCATGCCCAGCTCGCGGGCGTACTCGATGTGCTGTTTCGAGACATCCGCTTCAGTGCAATGGGTGGCGATGCGCACCGCCCGGGCACCGGCGTTGTAGGCCGCTTTCAAGTCATGCACCGTGCCGATGCCAGGCAGCAACAAGGTGGTGATTTTGGCGTGACTGATGACATCGGCCGCGGCCTCGATCCACTCCAGGTCGGTGTGCGCGGCGAAGCCATAGTTGAAGCTCGAACCTTGCAGACCATCGCCGTGGGCGACTTCGATCGAGTCGACCTTGGCCTTGTCCAGGGCACGGGCGATGTCCTGCACGTTCTGCAGTGAATACTGATGACGCACCGCGTGGCTGCCGTCACGCAGGGTCACGTCGGAGATGTAGAGTTTTTTGCGGGGATTGAAAGTCATGTCGGTCTCCTCAGGCGTTCAACATCGACTGCGCCATGCGCTCGGCGGTGGCCAAGGCTGCGGAGGTCATGATGTCGAGATTGCCGGCGTAGGCTGGCAGGTAATGGGCGGCACCTTCGACTTCGAGGAACACCGAAGTCTTCAGGCCGGAGAATTTGCCGAGGCCCGGAATATTCAGCGGGGCGTCTTCAGGGATCACGTCGAACTGGACTTTTTGCTTCAGGCGATAGCCCGGCACATAGGCCTGTACGGCGGCCGCCATCTCGACAATCGAGGCCTCGACCAGCGCCTGGTCAGCCGCTTCGGACAACACGAACACCGTGTCGCGCATCATCAGCGGCGGCTCGGCCGGGTTCATCACGATGATCGCCTTGCCCTTGGCCGCGCCGCCGATCACTTCGATGGCCTTGGAGGTGGTTTCAGTGAACTCGTCGATGTTGGCGCGGGTGCCGGGGCCCGCAGATTTACTGGCAATCGAAGCAACAATTTCGGCGTAATGCACTTTCGCCACGCGTGACACGGCCGCGACCATCGGAATGGTCGCCTGGCCACCGCAGGTGACCATGTTGACGTTGAGCTGATCAAGATTTTGCTCCAGGTTCACCACCGGCACGCAGTACGGACCGATGGCGGCGGGGGTCAAATCAATCAGGCGGATGCCGGGTTTGATCGAGCGCAGAAACGCATCGTTCTTTACGTGGGCACCCGCCGAGGTGGCGTCGAAGACGAAGTCGATGTCCTTGAACACGTCCATGCGGGTCAGGCCTTCAACCCCTTCATGGGTCACTGCTACGCCCATGCGCTGGGCGCGGGCCAGACCATCGGAAGCCGGATCGATACCGACCATGACCGCCATTTCCAGGTGTTGGGCATTGCGCAGGATTTTGATCATCAGGTCGGTGCCGATGTTGCCGGAACCGACAATGGCGACTTTATATTTGTTGTTCATGGCAGAGCTCCAGCCGTGGATGAAGGGCCGGCCAATGGGAGCCGGCCCTGAGTGTCTAGGTTTTTTTGGCGACCTTGCGCAGTACCAGATAAACGCCGACGAAGCCGCTGAGCAGGCCACTGACGAAACCGCTGATGCCATTGCCTAACGAGTTGTCCAGGATGCTCTGCGGGAACGGCACCAGAAACTGATTGATGCTGAAGGCAAGAATTGCAGCGATGATGCCGCCGATGATTCCGGCCAGGATCGACTCTTTCAGTACGAAGCCCATACCTTCTCTCCTTATTGTTTTTGAAGTGCCAAGCGTTACGACTTGCGGCCCGTCAGCGTTAGCTGAAGCGGACCGAACAGCTACCGACACCGCCTATGGAGACCCGCAGGTTGTCTCCGGCCTTGACCGGTATCATCGGACCGAGGGAGCCAGACAGAATCACCTCGCCAGCCTTCAGCGACACACCCAAATGCCCCAGGGTGTTGGCCAGCCAGGCAACCGCTACCGCAGGCGAGCCCATACTGGCCGCCCCTGCCCCTGTGGCGACGATCTCGCCATTCTTCTCCAAAACCATGCCGCACAGCTGCAGATCAACATCGTCCAGTGGCACCAAGCGGTCGCTGAGCACAAAAACTCCACAAGAAGCGTTATCCGCTACCGTGTCCTGAATCTTGATCTTCCAATCCTGGATACGGGAGTCGACAATCTCGAAGCAGACCATGACACCCTCGGTGGCGCGCAACACGTCGGCCACTGTGATACCCGGCCCCATGAGGTCGTGTTTGAGCACAAAAGCCAGCTCGCCCTCGGCCTTGGGCTGGATCAGCAAGGACGTGGCGATGGCTTCGCCGGAGTTCACCGTCATGGCATCGGTGAGGATGCCGAAGTCCGGTTGACCGACACCCAAGAGGTTCATCACTGCCTGGCTGGTCACTCCGATTTTCTTGCCAACCACCCGCTCGCCATCATTCATGCGCCGGGCTATCAGATGCTGCTGAATCCCATAGGCCTGTACGAGGGTCAGCTCGGGGTAACGCTCAGTGAGCGGCGCAATGGCCTGGGCCTGGCGTTGGGCGTTGTACAGCTCGAGGCTGATTGTTTGCAGCAGCGAATCGTGAATAGTCATTGGAAACTCCCGCTTAAATGGGCTCGCTCAAGATCAGCAGTGCCTGTTCGACCACCTTGGTCTGCTCCTCGACCGGCGCGCGCACTTGTTCCAGACGGCCAAGCTCCATCGAGGACTCAGTGACCAGGCGGCAGCGCGCTTCGCGGCGTTTCATAAAGCCGGCAAATGCCGGCTCTACGCCATCGGCACGCTGCAATTCCTCCGCCAGCACCAATGCATCTTCAATGGCCATGCCAGCGCCGGAGGCCAGTTGTGGCGTGGTCGGATGCGCCGAATCGCCGATCAGCAGGACTCGCCCGCGATACCAAGGGGCCGGCAAGCTGAAAATCTCGAGGGGACGGAAGTTAATTGCCGGGATGTCCTGTTCGCTGAGCGAATCCCGGACCTCGGCCAAAACCCCGCCGTAACTCTCCAGACGCTTGGCCAGCTCACCGTGGAGGTCTGCCGGTTCGATAAACACCTGCGGCGTACGCTCGAGCAGGAACATGTACATATGCGTCGCTGACACCGGGGAAAAACCGACCTTGTACGGCCCGCCGAGGAAGTAGGTGCGACGCTTGATGCTGGCCGGTCGCTCCAGAAAAAGGCGCCAGCAGCTCTGACCGGTGTACTCGGGTTTCGGTGCATCGGGCATGATCAGCCCGCGCACCCGGGAGAACACGCCATCGGCGCCGAGCACGATGTCGTAACTTCCCTGGCTGCCATCACTGAAGGTCACGTTGACGCCGCTGTCGTCCTGTTCAAATGCCTCGACGGAAAGCCCCAGGCGGACTTCCGTCCCGGTGGCACGCACATGCCGAGCGAGGATCCCATGCAGGACCGGACGCATGATGCCGCCACTGCTTTCGGTAAGGCTGTCCGCCGGCATGGGCGTCTTCAGCGTGCGAAGTGGTTCACCCTGGGTGTTGCAGATCTGGATGCCTTCGCCGACATAGGCTTCATCGACCATATCCGAATAAACGCCAAGCTGATGCAGCGCGCGCAAGGTCGGTCCAGTAATGGTCAACCCCGCACCGAGTGCGCCCCAGTTCGGGTTAATGTCGATCATGTCGACTTCGATGCCGATGCGCCGCAAGGTGATGGCGGCGGACATTCCGGCGGTGCCGGCGCCGACAATCAGCGCCTTTTGTACGGTTTGAGTCATTGCGGGATTCCTTGTTTTTGTTCTTGTTTCGCTCTTGATCAAAGACGAGACAAACCGGTCAGGCAGCCTTGAGGAAGTTCGTCACCAATTGACAGAACGCAGCTGCGTGTTCGATCTGCGTCCAGTGGCCACAACGCCCGAAGATATGCAGTTGGCTGTCGTCGATCCATTGCTGCAGGGTCAGCGAGGTGGACAGCGGAATCACTTTGTCGTCGCGCCCATGAACCAACAGAGTCTGGTGAGCGATACCGCGAATTTGCGCCTCATCGTGGGCCATTGCCTCGACCCAACGCTGGCGCGGCGCGGGAAACATTGCCGAATAGGCTTCCTGTACGCCGGGCCGTTTGCTCGCCTCATAACGCATGCGCACCAGGTCGTCGCCGACCAGCTTCTGGTCGTAGGCGAAGATGCGCATGATCGAGCGCATATTTTCTTGCGACGGCTCGTAGCCCCACACCGCATCCAGGCCGGGTGTGAGTTCGAAAGGCACGCCTACGCTGCCCATCAGGATCAGCTTGTTGACTCGCTCCGGATAATGGATGGCCAGGGCCAACGCCATGGAGCCGCCAAACGAGTTGCCGATCACATTGACCTTCTGCACATCCAGCGCATCAAGGAAATCGACCAGTTGATCCAGCCAGATCTGGCGTGAATAGACAATGTCCACGGGCGTCTGGGAGAAGCCGAAGCCGGCCAGGTCAGGCGCCAACAGACGGAAGTCGCCCTTGAGGCTCTGGATGCTCAGGCGCCAGTTGGCCCAGGCACTGACACCAGGACCGGAGCCGTGCAGCAGCAACACGGGTTCGCCGGTGCCGATATCGTGGTAGTTGGTCACGATTGAACCGGTCTGGATGGACTGGCCGATCTCGGGATTAAGTGAGTTATTCATGGTTGTCTCTCCGTGTTCAAACGTCAGCACGCCGCCAGACCAGGCGTGCACTGCGGGCTTGAGGGGTGCCTTCTTCCAGGCGTGCACTTAAGGTCAGAGTGCCGTTGGCGTTGACTTCAAAGCGGCGTTTCTGCGCGCCACCCACCCAATTGGGAAACAGGCTGATATCGACGTAATGGGTGATCACGTCATCGCTGACCTCGTAGCGACCGCCATAGGCCAGCATGCTGGAATAGGCCGTCGCCTTTTCGCTGTCGCTGGCATTCCATTGGCCACCGCTTTCGAAACTGACCCGCTCGGTTCTGGCGATCATGCAAGCCATGTGACCGCCTTGGGTGTACTGAATGAATCCCTGCAGAGACTCTCCCATCGGCAGCTCGACGCGGCCATCATCGAAGCGCTGCTCCCAGGACAGGATTTCCCAGCGGCCAACCGGGTTTAGGGAAGTTATCGACATGGCGGTTTTATCCCCGGACAGATGCGATTGGAGGAAGGCAGCGACGACCCGGTTATGCTCGGCAGCGCTCTCGAACTGCGCCCAGTGCCCGGTGTCGCTTGCGCAATGGAAGGTGCCGTTCTGCACCTGTCGTGCGATGTGTTGACCCAGCGCCGGTGGTGTGCGATTACGGTCGCCCCAGTAAACCAGCGTGGGCTGGCGGATCTGCCGGGCCAGCGCATCGGTCACCAGGTGCTGGCGAATGGTCGATCCCGCCAGGTACTCGGCAATGAACTGCATTTGCACGGCAGCCAGTTCAGGCTGGCGGTACAGCGCTTGACGGACCATGACGGCTTCATCGGTCAGTCGATGCGGGTTGGCCAGAATGCGTGCCATGCGGGTATGCACATTGTCGAAGCTCGGGTCACGCAACACTTCGAGTGAACTTGGCAGGTTGCTGGCCCAGTCCGGCTCGACATATCCCTCAATCGCGCCCGCATCAGGCGTGTAGCCCATGGTCGTGGTCAGCACCAGCGCATTGACACGCTCGGGATGACGCAGGGCCAGTTGCATGGCCACCCAACCACCCAGCGATTGGCCTTCGATGAAGGCACTGTCCAGGTCGAGCAGGTTCATCACATCCAGAACCTGGTCCACCAGAGCAGGGATGATCTGCGGGTCGTAACCTTCGGTTTGTGATTTGCCATGCCAGAGGAAATCCATGGCAATGACATGGAAGTCTTTGGCCAGTTCGGCAATGTTCAGCGCATAGTTTTCCGCATGGCCACCGGTGCCGTGCAGCAGGATCAGCGCGGGGCCGGACCCGGCCTCGATAATGCGGGTACGGTATTTTCCCTGGATCTGCCGCACCTGAGTGTGCAACAGCTCAATCCAGTAAGGGGCTTGTAGGCGGATCGATTCGGACACGTCTGGTGCTCCCCGAAGTCAGGTGAAGAAGCGCCCTCCACGCTCGCCGCAACGAGTGTGCGAGAGGACAGCCGATGAGGAAACCGAAGGGGTTAGAGCTTCCGTTCCTTGCTTGCGGAAATCGGCCCCTTGAGCGTGCCGTCGGATTTCTCCAGGCCGAAGGTCCATTCCGAAAAGATGTGGGCGATGGCCGCGAAGTCCTGGGCTTCCCATTCGTCCGTGACGATGTCCTCGTCCGCGGCATATTCCCAGGAACCTCCGAACGGCGTCTGGAAGTACCAGAAGCACGCCGAGGAAATGGTGTGGCGACCTGGGCCGGCGAAGGTCTTCCAGCCCAATGCGTCGAGATGCTGGCCACCGCCGATCACTTCATGAATGTCGCGCACTTTGAAAGCCAGATGATTGAAGCGGGTTCCCGGTACGCGCGCGTTCATAAAGAACACGTGATGATGGTTGCCCGCAGGCGAGCAACGCATGAACAATCCACGATTGGCATAACGGTCGGAAACGAGGAAGCCCAATCGCTCGATGTAGAAGCGCGCAGCTTCGGCGGCATCGTCCACACCGATGGCGATATGACTGATTTCCCGTGGCATGGCCACCTTGTACGCCGGCGCACGACGATTGATGCGCTGTGGCTGGCCCGGCGCGTTATAACGAGTCGCTTCGAAGTGCAGTGGCTTGCGCTGGGCGACGCGGAAGGCCAGGTTGATGCCCAGGTCATCGACACTGTGCAGCGTACCATCGGCATCAAACTCGGCACGCCGGTCACGTCCCAGCTCTTGGGCCAGCGCCGCGAGGGTAGCCTGGTCCTCGACACCCCAGACAATCTCGCACAGGCCACTGCCTCCGCCGATTGGAGTGCGGTCGATACGTGCAGGATCAGTAGCAACGACCTGAACTTCGGAGCCATCGACCGCGCGAAACAGCTTCACCTCGGGATCGGCGCAAGGCACGTAGGAAAGCCCCCAATCGGAGGCGAAGCGGCAAGCATCGGCCAGCTCCTCGACCGCGAACCTCACACACTCGACACCGGTGAACCGAAATGGATTGCCCTTCGTCATGATTGCCTTCTCTGTTGTTCGTTCGAACGCTTTTACATTCGTTGAATTCCATCTTAAGGAGTGCTCCACCAGGGAGCCAGAGAGCTTCGGACAAGGCAGATATGCAAGAAATGCAAGGCTTGGAGCGGCATCAAAAAAGCCGAGACCCGCGCCTCGATGCAGGTCAGTCAGCACCCACACTGGATGCAGTGAACTGATCGGCATCGAGGCGCGAGCCTCGGCTTTCAGGTGCGCTGACGGCTCTCGTCAGGAAGGGTTGTTCGCCGGTTTTCGCGGACCGTTGAAGGGTGCCCAATTCTCTTCGAGCATATCCATCAAATAGGCCTGGGCGTTATCGGCATGCAGCGGTACCTCGCGCGGTACCCAGTGGTCGTCATGCTTGTCCATGTCGGCGTCATACTCGAAGCGGCAGCCCAGCGGGCCGTCGAAATACCAGAACCAGTTCGAACCGAAGTTGTGCCGGCCCGGGCCCCAGAAACTCGGATAGCCCAGGTCACGGAAGCGGTTGCCGGCCTGCATCACTTCGCTTGGCCCGCCGAGATGGAATGCCATGTGTTCAATGCCCTTGAGTTGCGGCGGGGTCTGGATGAGGAACATGGTGTGATGTTCCTGGGTGGCCTTGGAGCGCATGAAAGGACCGCCACCGAGGCGGTCATTGACGCGAAATTGCAGGCGGTTGACGTAGAACGCCTCGGCCTTGGCCACGTCCGGTACGAACATCGCGAAATGCCCCAGGCTACGCAACTGCGGCACAACATTCTGATCGTCGACACCGATGCAATTTACCGGACGCTGTAACGGCGCGCCCGGCGCATTGATCTTTTCGGCTGGCAGGATGATTTCGCGACGGCGGGTCAGTTGGAACACCAGCGGCACATCCAGATCGTCGAGCGCCTCGATGGCACCGTCAGCCAGACGCTTGACCTCCCGGTCCTTGCCCAGCTCGGCGGCGATCTGCTCGATGCTTTCCAGGTCGGCGACGCCATAGACAATCTTGCGCGCCTTGTTGGTCGGACTAAGGGGAGCGGGCAACCCTGGATCATTAGCCTGGCAGATGATCACGCCCGTGCCGTCGAGGGTTTCGAACAGCAGGCCTTCGCGAACCTCCCCGACAGGCTTAAGACCGAAGTCCGTCATGTACTTGGCGGCGACCTCGATATCCTCGACACCGAAGACCACTGCATCTGGACCGATAATATTCATGAATCGTTACTCCGTTTTTGCGCAGCGCGCTTCATGGGGCGACGGTAACGTACACCCCGGCCAGATCAGGTCAGGAGGTAATGCTGACGTTTTCACCACGACGCAACGCGGCCATACGATCGTTCAACTGACCATCAACGTAATACAGTTCGGTGTAGAAACCGATCAGTTCGCGAGTGTCCCAGTAACTCCAGCGGCAGTTACCGAACGGACCTTCGAAGAAGCCCGCCATGGCTTTCTCCAGGCCTTGTTGCTGGTAATGACGCTCGGCCTGCGCGTACTCCTCGGCACTGCTCTGGCGAAAGCCGATGTGATGCGGGCCGTAGCCCCGGCTGTCGATCCAGTCTTTGTACAGGCTGTTGCCACCGTCGTGACGAGCCAGTTCGATCAGGGTGTCACCGGCGAAACCATAGGCGCAGCTGAACTGGAAATCACCGGGCTGACCACGGTATTCCTTCTGGGTCTGCTCCTTGGCCAGGTCATGGGCGACGTTCCACACTTCAACGCCATTGGTCTTGCTCCAATTTGCCATGGCGGCCTCAAGGTCCGGGACAACGAAGCAGATCTGGTCAAATTTGCGACCAATCAGATTCTTGGCAATATCACTCATGGCTTGCTCCCCTGTTCACTCTTGAATCACACGAAGGCTGATGGCTGCGGCCGGGCAGTCACGTACCAGTTGTTCAAATTCGTCCTTGCGCGAGATATCCACGAAGCGCTGTTTCAGATGAGCGATGTTCGCCACCAAATCCAGCTCGAAGACATCGTCCGCCCCCAGGCACAGTCCATAGCCCTGGCACTTCAGGGCATCGAGGATCACTTCAACTTTTTCGCTCGCCATTTCACGGCTCTCTCGTTCTTGTTGTTACAGGAATACGCCGAGGTTGGGCGTCTGCAGCACCGCGTGGGTGATCAAGGCCTTGCGCTTGATCAGCTTGAAGCCGTCCTCCGTGACGCGCAGCAAGTCATGGCGACGGACCGGTATCACATCACCGAGATCATCGTGGCCCCGCTGGCGATAAAGGATCATTGCGCTGACCACCGAGATCACATCCGCGCGTTCAGTGGCATCCACCATCACGCTACCCACCACACGCAACGTGCGGGATGGCGGAACTTCGGCCCACGCGTGATCGCTTTCCAGACGCGCGATGCGGGTCTGTATATGCGCCTTGCAATCCTTGATGCGAAAGGCGCCTGGGGGAAACTCGTCGGCATAGTTGCGCATGGCGATACGAATCGGTACGTCATAGTCGATTTCATCATCGAGCAGTTCGAACCAGTCGCGGAAACGCCGTTCATCGAGTATCAGCGCTTCCCTGGCAAGAAAGTCAGCAGCGTGCTCGCGCAATTCGTGGATTTTTTTCATTACTCGCAGCCTCCTTGATCGTCGCACTGATCGGCGTGTTTGCTCGCGCTTTTGCCTTCGGTCATTTCTTTTACCCAACGGCGCCAGAAACGTTCCTGGCTGTACTCGCCGTAGATCGAGGGGTGGAACTCACCCGGCCCCTTCCAGTCCGGATCAGGACCCCCACGCTTTTGCTGGTAATGCAGACGCATACCCTTCGAGAGCGCCCATGGGCTGGATGCGACTTTGGCGATGCCTTCCCAAACGGCGGTGTCGTCTTGCTCGAAAATACCGCCGGAGCCGAAGCCAAACTGGCCCGCCATGTACGCTTTGTCGTGGAATTCCTCCGGAAGAAAGGCGTATTCCAGCTCGTAGTTCCAAAGTTCCATCACGCCCGGCGCCACCGGCTGCCACATGCGAATGCTGGTGAATGGAATCGGCATGGCGCCCGGTACGTCAGGTTGAGGGAATCGCAGGAAGCTGAAGTTGGGGAAGATCGTGCCTATAGTGGGCGGCACTTTCTTAAGCATCTCCAGTTGCACCTCATCGAGCTGGGTCAAATCAAACTGATCACGGTACTGCGGCGGATACCCCCAGAAGTCGAACATCGGTGCGATCAGCTCCGGCAATGCGTGACCGATGAAGCTGTTCCCGTTACCGAAGTCATAGCCGCTGGCCAGGCTGCTAACCTGATTGACGCCCGGGATGAACTGCGACAATGACGCCGACAGGTGTGCGGTACTGACGTGATAGGCGTCGCCGCTGAAGTTTTCCGCGCCACTCTTCCAGTCTGCCTTGACCACGAAGCGCTCCGGCTCCTTGAGCACTTTCATGCCGTCAGGGTGCAAGCCGAACAGCGCGTCGAACATCCACGCCGCGCCCCCAAGGTATTCGCGCAATGGCGGCACTTCTTCGCTGAGCGAAGCGAATACGAAGCCATGGATCGCCTCGACCTTGGCCGCCCGCAGCAGGCCCCATTCCTTCTTGTCCAGCGGGCCGCCGTAGGCATCCTTGAGATGTGGCGCGCCAGCCCAATCGCCGTTGTTGCGATAGACCCAACCGTGGTACGGGCATTTGAAGTGACGGGTATTACCCTTGTCCTGATGGCACAGTTCGGAACCCCGATGCCGACAGTGGTTGAGCAGCACGTTGACCTCGCCATCGTCATCACGGGTGACGATGACCTTGTCGATGCCGATGCGGCGCAGCACGTAATCGCCCTTCTCCGGAATCTCCGAGGTATGGGCCACGAAGATCCAGTTGCGGGTGAAGATGCGCTCCATCTCCGCACGGAACACTGCGTCGTCGCGGAATACCTCGACGGGCAGCAAACCTTCGTCCATGCCCTGGGAGACGCGCTCGCAAAGGTCGTCCAGATACTGGTCGGGATTGCCCGGATAGATAAGGTCATAATTGATCATTGGGGTTGCTCTCCTCACTACTTGTTCTTGTTTGTTTTGAGCTGTTGATCCGTCCGGTCAGGGACTGGTCTGCTTCATTACCGGCAGATCCACGGTACTCGGCAGAGGCTGCCGCTCGGTGACTGGGGCTCGCTTGGGCTTCAACAAAAAGACTGACAGCGCAGGTACCAGCACCAGAGCGCCCAGCATGTTCCAAAGGAACATGAACGCGAGCAGCGCTCCCATGTCAGCCTGAAACTTGATAGGGCTTGCCAGCCAGGTGGCAACGCCGATGGACAAAGTGATGCCGGTGAGCATGACCACCTTGCCGGTAAAAATCAGCGAGCGGTAGTAAGCCATCGACAGCGGTTGTCCGGCCTTGAGTTGCACCAGCATGACCGACAGGATGTAAAGCGCGTAGTCGACACCGATGCCGACGCCCAAGGCGATGACTGGCAGTGTTGCCACCTTCACTCCCATGCCCAGGACGACCATCAGCGCTTCCGCGAGGAGCGAGGTCAGCATCAGCGGCAAGACCGCGACGATCACTGCACGCCAGGAACGAAAAGTGATCAGTGCCAGGAGCGCGACAATGGCATATACCAGCAGATTCATCTGACGCCAGGCGTCGGTGACGACCATGTTGGTGGCCGCTTCGATGCCGGCGGTACCCGCCGCCAACAGGAACTGCACCTCGTCGGTATTGTTCGCCGCTGCAAACTGCTCCACGTGCCTGACCACCCGCGACAGAGTCGCAGCCTTATGGTCCGCCAGGTAAACGTAGAGCGTCAGTAGCGAACAGCTGTCGTCGTAGAGACCACGCGGGGCGCTGGCGGTAATGGTATTGAGCATGTCCTGATTCGGCACGAAGTCGTACCACTTCGGATTGCCCTCGTTCAGGGCGGCACTCATGCGCCGGCTCAGCAGGGCCAGGGTATCGGTGCTTTCCACCCCTTGCAGCTGGCGCAGCTGCCACTCCAGCGCGTCAACCTTGTTCAGGGTCGGTAACGCAGAACACAAACCGGCCGGGGTCTTCACCATGATCGCCAACACATCGCTGGAGGCCCCGTAGTTGCCGTTCATAAACGCCATGTCACGGTTGTAGCGACTGTCCTGGCGCAATTCCGGCGCGCCCGGGTCCAGGTCGCCAATCTGCAAGTGCCGGGCAACGCCCCATCCGCCCAAGGCCAACAGGAGGCTGACAGCGATCGCGGCCATCGCCCAACGACGCTGAGTAAAACGGTCAAGTACGCGCCACACCAGATGCCTGGCGACCCCGTTCTGCTCAGCATGTTCGGCACGCAGACTGCGCTGTGCGGCACGTGGCGAGACACCGATGAAGCTGAGCATCACCGGCAGCAGAATCAAGTTGGTGAAAATCAGGATACCGACGCCGATTGAAGCCGCCAGGGCCAGCTCGCGAATCACCTCGATGTCGATCACCAACAGCACACCGAAGCCAACCGCATCGATCACCAACGCCGCCAGGCCGGCACCAAACAGCCGCCGAAATGTCAGTCGCGCTGCCGTGAGCTTACTGGCGCCTCGTCCGACGTCCTGCAAGATGCCATTCATCTTCTGCGAGCCATGACTCATCCCGATGGCGAACACCAAAAATGGCACCAGGATCGAGTAAGGGTCGAGGGCAAAACCCAGGGTTGGCAGCACGCCAAGCTGCCATACGACAGCGATCAGCGAGGCAACGACCACCGCAGCGGTGGATCGCCAGCAGCGAGTGAACCAGTAGAGCACCGCACTGCTCAGGGCCAGAGTGATGAGGAAGAACACCAACACGCTGCGCACCCCATCGATCAGGTCACCCACCAGCTTGGCGAAACCGGTGACGTGCATCTCATAGCCGCGAGCCTCGTACTTGTGGCGCAACTGCTCCAGTGACGCGGCCAGCGCGGCATAGTCCAGCGGGCGCCCCTCGGCATCTTGAGCCAGCAACGGCAGGAAGATAACCGTTGAGCGGGAGTCGGTGGCCACCAGTCGACCGATTTCGCCGGAACGCGCCAGGTTGGCACCCAACTGTTGCAGGCTCGCCTTCGAACCGTCGTAACCGTCAGGAATGACCGATCCACCTTCCAACCCGTCTTCGGTGACCCCCGCCCAGCGGGTCGACGGCGTCCACAGTGACTTCATCTGCATGCGATTGACGCCAGGCATCAGGAACAATTCGTCGTTTAATTCACGCAACGCGTTCATGTATTGCGCGTCATAGATTGTGCCCTTGGGGTTGGCCAAAGCGATGCGCACGGCATTACCCAATCCCACGAGGTCTTTTTGGTGGGCGGTGAAGTTCTGGATATAGGGATGCCCTTGCGGGATCATTTTCTCGAAGCTGGCCGAGAGTTCCAGATGACGCAACTGGCTGGCGAAAAACACGGTCAACAAAAGACACAACAACACAACAATCAAGCGATTGTTGAAGATTGCCCGCTCGACCAGAGAGCCGGATCGGGAGTCAAAATCGGCCATCGGGGCACGTCCTGGCAGAGAGATGTTCAAATTCATTTCAATTCCTCCGCACGCCCGCTGAGGTGCAGCGTGGCCACCCCTCGGCTACTGAGCAATGCGATGTTTCCAGCGTTGACCGCTACGATGCCGTTCAGCGAAGGCTGAGCCTGCTGACTCAACTGAAGGAGGCCGTCCTGCTGCAAGCCAAGCACATGACCGGCCTGGGTCACGAGGTAGAGGGTGCCATCGGCGCCGAGGGAGGACCCGGTGAAGGAAGAGGCATCGGCAGCTGTAAGGCGCTGCCAGGTCGCCCCACCGTCATGGCTGCGTAGCAGGCTGCCCTTGAGTCCAGCAACAACGATGTCCCGATCACCTGGCAGTTCAGCGGTGAACAAACTGCCTTTGTAGGGTGTTTCCAGTCGCTCGAACGTCGTCCCGTTATCGACGGAGCGCAGCACCAGCCCGCGCTCACCCGCCACCAGCAGATCATTGCCGCGCTGACGAATCGCATACAGGTGAAGACCGTCCGGGTTGTTCATACGTCCCATCCAGGAACTCCAGGTCTGCCCCAGGTCCGGTGAGTCGAAAATCATTCCGTAGGCGCCGACAACCAGCAAGCGCCCCGCCTGGTTGATGGCCACGTCGAGAAACGGCTTGTCCGGACCTTCGTCTACCAACTGCTGCGCACTGTCGATCAGCGCCGGGTTGTCGCCTGCCTTCGCCGCCTGCAGCGCCAATTGCGCGGCACGACGCCCCTCCAGACGCAGCAGCCAGTGCTCGCCACCATCATTGCTGGTCAACACCACACCACCATGACCGACAGCAACCCCCTGCTGGCCGGCGAAGCGAACGGCGGTCAGGGTAACGCTGACCGGAACGGCGCCTTGGCGCCAATGTGCGCCGCCATCGTCGGACAGCAGCACCATGCCACGCTCGCCCACGACGACCAGTCGGTTGCTGTCGGTGACAGCAGCACCGAGCAGGACCGCCTGATTGGCTTGGTTGGAGATCAACGCATCGCGCTGGGCAGGCTCGCCGACTTCGGGGACGGTTGCCGAAGCGTTGGCACAGATGGTGATTGCACTCAGCATCGCCCCAAGCACGCTACTTCGCACCTTGTTGGATTTGCGACTCATGGGCATTGCCTCTTTTTGTTGTTGTCGTGACAGCCACACTGTCCGGCTGTTGGGAATCGAGTGTATGGACCGCGCCTGACAGCAGCTACGCAGCGGCTTCTAATTCAGATATCTACAAAATGCAGATCATCGCGGGCCGAGGCGCCGTGGACAGGAAAAGTCCTTTGGTGTGGCGCCCTTCTGCCCCACGGCGTGGCATGCGCTATTGACGGAGGATTTGAAAATCGAAGGGAGGTATCAATTTCTTACGGGAGAGCTGCTGATCGCTTTCATCAACACAACCGCCATTGCAGAAACCACCAAAACAACGCCAACCAGAAAGAACAAACTTGTGGGTTTCCAACCTTGATCAAGCAGTATCCCTGCCACGATTGGTGAGGACATGCTGCCCAAGCGACCGATGCCGATAGCCAGGCCGACCCCCGTCGCTCGATGGCTTGATTCATAAATCATGGGAGCGACGGTATGCAGCCCTGCCGTTGCACCGACGCCAAATATCCCGACGACAAGTCCCAGCATCAACGCCAGGTCCAAATTACCTAACGAAAAACCGAAAACAACCACAAGCACCGCAGTGCTGAGCAGAAAGAAAACCTGCAAGGTTTTGATGTTGTAGCGTGAGCCCAAAAGCCCGAACACGATGGTTCCGAACATCGCCCCAAAATTAATGACTACACCGGCACTGATACCTTGCTCGTTGGATAAACCCGAATTCGTTAGTACTTTAGGGGTCCAAGTCAATATGTAATAAAAGCCGAACATCAGACAGTACAACGCTATCCATAACAAAACGGTCGCCCTTCTCGCCTCACCCTTGAACAGATCGGCATAAGCTCCTTTTATTTTTTTTGACGCAGGATGTTCCATCGCTATGGACGATAGTTCCGGCAATTGCATTTTCACTCGAATGCTTTGTATTTTTCGCAGGCAGTTTCTCGGCTCGCGATTAATCAGAAAATACAAAGACTCCGACAGCGCAGCGACTGCGACCAGAAGCGACATCAACGACATGAGCCCGCCGATCAGAAATACGACCCGCCAGCCAAAACGCTTTTCTACCTACATGGCCAACACGCCACCAAACGTAGCGCCTATCGCATATCCGGTGGACAGCAAGCAGATCGTGAGACTTCGCCACTTGATAGAAGAGTACTCACTGGTCAGGACATTACAGTTTGTGAGTATCCCCCCAATACAAATGCCGGTCAGAAAACGAAGACCACCCAGTTGGAGCGCATTGGCGGCGCAGACGCTGAAAATCATGCAAAGACTGGCAATAGCCAACGAAACCAGAATGACCGTTCGCCTGCCAAATCTGTCACCGAATGGAGCCACGAAAAAAGAACCTACGGCGGTACCACCCAGGCCGCAACTGATCAGCACACCAATTTGCGAACCACTCAAACCCCAACTTTCAGAAATCGAATGAGCAGTGAACGCCATCACCAAAATATCAAAACCATCGACGATATAAATCAACCCACAAACAGCAATGATGACCCATTGGTAGCGGGTCATCTTCGTTTCATCAATATAAGACTTGAGAGCACCCATATTTTTTAACTGCACAACTTCTTTCTCGGAATCCTTTTCCAGTTTGTTATCCAGCACGTCATGTACGGCACCCATGCAATTATCCTCATTAGATTTATGACAGTGCACAACCTGTGGAAGCGATCGATACCAGATGTACCGCGCCGCTCCACAAAGGACTGTGCACCGCATAACCTCAGGTATACCGATCAGCGCACGCTGCTACCTGCCAGGCCGTCTGGCGAGAACACTTTGTCGTTGTCGATTTCTTTCAGCACGTAGTGTTTAGGTTTGCTGTTGTTGAGCTGGGCGACGAACGCGGTTCCCGTTTGCAGATCGTTGTAGCCAAAAGAAGCAATCGCCGATCCCGGGAGTTCCGGAACTACCACGACCTGTGACCACAAGGTCCGCCACAATTGACCATTGGCATCCCATCGGTCCGCCAGCACGCAAATCCAGGTGTCTTCGTCGCAGTAATAACGACTCTTGGCGGCCTGGTGACGTTGGCCTGCACGCACATTCGCTTCGACCACCCACACACGATGTTTCTCCCAGCGCACATGGTCCGGATTGAGGAAGTTGCCTTTGAGCATGTCCTCATCCTTCGTTGGCTGCAGTGTGCGGTTGGCGTTATAAGGAATAAACAGCTCCTTCTTGCCGATCATTTTCCAGTCAAAGCGGTCCATGCGCCCGGTCCAGGTGTACATTTCATCAAAGGTCATCACGCCAGCGGCGGCTGGCGTCGGCGTGTCGCAGCAACCGTTAGGCAGTTTGCGCACGCGCCGCTGGCCTTTGAGATAGACCCAAGTCTGCAATTTGTCCGGATCAAGATACTCGTGCGCCAGCAGCGCTTCGCCGGCCCGCAGAGGGGGCCCGACGTTGCGGATTGCTACTTGCCAGAATGGCTTGCCTTCGCTCTGGAACTGCTCGAGGCTGCTGTTCTTGTCGTAGTACGGTAGTTGCTCGTTGATCTCGGCATCGGTCACCAATACGGCACGACCATCGGCGAGGATCTGATACCAGTTGTTGAAATGCTGGAATCGGGCACCGCGCCAGCGCAGCACGTGGTTCCACATCACTTCTTCGGCGCTTTGCGGGATCGGATAGGGAATACCACCGTAGACGCCCTGGGGAACGCCTTTTTCAAGCGTGCCGCGGGTCGCGTTGGCGAAGGTATTGTCATACACCCATTGTGGCGCTGCCGAAGTGCGGCGGGTCGGGTAGACATCCAGGCGATAGTCCGGGTACTTCTTGAGCATTGCCTGCACCCCGTCGCTGAGGTTGCCTGCATACTGCGCCATGTTGTGTGTGTTGATCGAAAACTGCGGCTTTTCATCCTTGAACGGATCACCGCGCCGTCCTCCCGGTACATCGCCCGGGGTTGGCTTGGTCAGTCCACCGGTCCATGCGGGAATCGAGCCGTCGGCATTTCCCCCCTTCTCGGCACCGGTGGGTGTCAGATCTCCTTTCAAGCGCTGGGCCTGATCGGCCGGAACCGCGGCATGCAGGGGTAAGGCGATGGCGCAGGCCAACAGCGCCAGCCCTTGTCCCAAGGCAATAACCTTGTTCATGATGGTCTCCTCGTTCTTGTTTTAAACAGACTGATCAAAAGCTGCGGCGGACTGTGAAGGCGATGAAATCGCGGTCGGCACGGGCCTGCTTGTAGCTGTAGGAATTGGTGTCATCCAGGAAGCTGCCGGAAGGTCCGAAGAAGCGCGTGTAGGCCAGGTTCAGGTTCCAGGCATTCATGTATAGGCCACTGATGCCGACGGTGAGATCACCACCGTTTTCTGGCGGTACTGCTGCCGGACCGAGCGGGTTGCGCGAGCCCTTAGGGGTGAAACCGACGCCTATTGGCACACCGATGTCCCAACCAAGCACTGCCTGGCGGTACATAGGTTTGAACACCGCTCGCATCGCCCACGCATCGCGGGTGATATTAGGGTCCAGGGCTGCCACCCCAGAGACGCTGTCGTCGCAGTTCTGCTTGCACTTGAGCAGGCGCGTCCATGCCACCTCGGCCGCCAGGTTCGCCTCATTCCACAGTGCCGTACGTGGCACCGTCCAGATGGTCGAGAGATTGATGTGGGCGGTATCGCCCACCGCGTAGGCAGGATGATCATTATTATTTGGCACTGGCCCACCTAACGCCGACGTATCGACGGCATGGGTGGTCGCCAAAGACTGGCCCTTGCGGACAGAAGCTTCCAGCGCCAGGTTCAGGTCTCCAAAACTGCGGCTGGCACTGAATCCATAGAGCTGGGTGTCTTCCTGGTAAGCCAGGTAATAACTGGTTGGCAGAACCGGGCCGAAGGGACCAAACGGCTGCCCAAGACTGGTCACCTGCTGGAAATCCTTGTCATGAAATTGCAAGGCATAGAACCCCAGATCGAACTCGCCAATCTGCCAACGTACCTGCAAACCAAACTGACCGGAGTCCTTGGCATCGTGGTCTGACTGCCTGAAGGCCGACAACCCGGTGGTCGGGTCGAGTACCAGCCGCTCTGCACCGGAACCGACGATATCGGACACCGAAAAGTAGCTCCCCGACGCCGGGATTCGGTTGTGCACATAACGGAATTGATAATAAGCACCGACCGACAGAGAGTCGCTCAACTGCCACTGAGTCGAGACTTGCGGCACCGGCAATACGAACTCCTTGGCCTCCGCTGTCGGGTCATCGAGCAAGCGGGTGGTATCGAACGGGCTCTGTGCGCCGGCCACGGCATTGTTGGCAAAGAACAGACTTTCACCCCAGACCAGCGAGTGCTGACCAAGGCGCCCGGTCAGCTCCGTTTCACCCAATTGCAAACGCCCGAAGACAAAGGCATCGCGCAGTTCGACATCACGCCCTTGTTGGTCGCGAGTGGAACGGGTGAACTCATCCGGCCCCGTGGATACCTGATTTGGAAAGGCACCACCACTGATTCCGGGGTTATCGTTGTGACGGTTGTAGACCGTGTCGTACCAACCATTGGCACTGACCCTCGCACCAAAACCGGCGGAATGGACTACATCCAGCTCGCTGAACAATTCGCCGCGATTGGAAACCAGTCCGGTACTGAAATTGCGGTCGCCGTCATCAAGGTTCGGATTGGACAATAACTCGCCATCGCGCTTGTCCATCCGGAACATGGCGGAGTAACGCAGTGAGTTATTCCAGTCGACCTTCAGGCCGTCATCCGATTCCCAACTGACTGTCGCCCAACTCTTGGAGGGAGACAGGGCACCCGCGGCAAGGACGATTCCAAAGACCACTGGCAAACGAGCACACTTCTTCTGACGATATGTCATGGCACTACCTGCTTTTATGATTGTTCTGGGAGCCACGTTGCGGTGAATCGACCCGCCGCATCGTCATGCCGCGGGTCAGGAGTTACCTGGTATCAGCTGGGACTTACACCGTCCCAGCACAGGTATTTGATCTCGAGGAATTCATCGATACCGTAATGCGAGCCCTCACGGCCGAGGCCGCTTTGCTTGATCCCGCCGAACGGCGCGACCTCGCTGGAAATCAGCCCGGTGTTGATGCCGACCATTCCCGTTTCCAATGCTTCGGCAGTACGCCAGATGCGCGCGGCGTCGCGACTGAACAGGTAGGCAGCCAGGCCGAAGTCGGTGTCGTTGGCCATGGCGATAGCTTCGGCATCGGTGCCGAAACGCAGCAGCGGCATGACCGGACCGAAGGTCTCTTCGCGGGCGATGGTCATGTCCAGCGTCACATCGGCGACCACTGTCGGCTCGAAGAAAGCACCGCCCAGTGAGTGTCGCTGACCTCCTGCAAGCACCCGGGCACCACCGGCCAAGGCGTTGCGCAGTTGTTCCTCAACCTTGTTCACCGCGGCGGCATCAATCATCGGACCGATCTGCACCCCGGCTTCAAGCCCATTACCCACCTTCAGTTCGAGGGTGCGAAGAGCCAGGCGCTCAGCAAGTTCGTTGTAGATGCCATCCTGGATAAATACCCGGTTGGCAGCGATACAGGACTGTCCGGTATTGCGGAATTTGGCATGGAGAATGCCCTCTACCGCGAGATCCAGATCGGCGTCATCGAACACAATCAGCGGTGCATTCCCGCCCAGTTCCATCGAGCACTTCTTGATAGTCTCGGCGGACTGCGCGAGCAACACACGACCGACTTCGGTGGAGCCGGTGAAGGTAATCTTGCGCACCAACCGGTGACCGGTCAGCACATTGCCCGTCGCTCGCGTTGCATTCCCGGTCAGCACGCTGAATACCCCGGCCGGTACACCGGCACGGCGCGCCAATTCGGCCAGCGCCAGGGCCGTCAGTGGCGTCTGGCTCGCTGGTTTAACTACCATGGAGCAACCGGCCGCCAGCGCCGGGCCAGCCTTGCGGGTGATCATCGCCGCGGGGAAGTTCCAGGGGGTGATCGCCGCGCAGACACCGATTGGCTGCTTGAGGGCGATGATGCGCTGGGTTTCTTTGGGTGCCGGAATCACATCACCGCGAATACGTTTTGCTTCTTCGGCGAACCACTGCAGGAAGGATGCGGCGTAGTCGATTTCACCACGCGCCTCCGCCAGTGGTTTGCCTTCTTCCAGGGTAATCAGCGTGGCCAGGTCTTCTTTGTTTTCGACTACCAACCGGTACCACTGATTAATGATCTCGGCACGTTGCTTGGCGGGGACTTTGCTCCAGCGCGTGAATGCCTCGTGAGCAGACTTGACCGCGAACTCGGCTTGCGCCTCCTTGCACACCGGCAACTCGACCAGAACCTCACCGTTCGCCGGGTTGCGAACGGCGTACGTGCCGTGAGGGGTTTGCTTGACCCACTCGCCGTTGATGAAGGCGCCCTGGCGCCACAATGAAGGGTCGTTCAACAATTGCATGCTCATCGACGGCGCCTCAGCAAGGGAATCGGCCGATCAGAAACTGGCTGTCGTCATCCGAGGTGCACTCGAGTTTCGACGCCACCAGCCCCTGACGCAGGACCTTCATCAGGCGATCCGGAATACGGCCACCTGGAGCACGCAACGGACCGCCATTGAAACCGGCCAGCCAGTCCATGTATTTCCAGTGCGCACGGTTGATGTAATTGGAGCCCGGCATGTAGGCGCCAGTCGCAGCGCCCACAGCGCCTCGTGCCGGCTGAGCCTGCCAGTGCAGCTGCATGGCTTCTTCCCACTTGCCATTACGGGCCAGATCGAACGTCTTGGGAAAATGGTCGCCCATCCATTGGGTATAACTGGTGCCGGAGAACTGCAAGTCCATGAACTTCATCAGCGGGATCACATCGCTCTCGATCGGGCAACTGATAAGCACTTCATCGCCGAAACGGTGATAAGTCTCGATCAGCCCCGCCACATGCGGGAAACCCTGCTCAGCCTTGATCGCGACGATGTTCGGACAGTCGTCCAACAGACGACGGATCAACTCGGGGGACATGCCCTGCGGGTGCACCCGCTCGAAGCCCCATAACGGAATCGGAAACAGCATGACCGCGAGGTCGGTGGCGTCGCACACACTCTTGGTGTAGTCGTAGATTTCCTGTTCGCTGGTTGGCCAGAAATTCGATGGGTAGGACAACAGCACGATGTCCGCACCCGCCTTCTCAGCCAGCTTCAGCGCTTCGATATTCTCTGCCAGCGTGCCAAAGCCGGCGTGAAAAAACAGCCCGAGCTTGTCGCCGGCAGTTTCCTTGGCCCACGCGGTGAACTGTGCGTTCTCCTGCGGGGTAATCGCGACTTCGGTGCACAGCAAGGTGTAGGTAAAACCCAGGTCCACGAGTTTCTGGATGTCGTGACGGATACCCTGCTCGTTCAGGCGTTTGAGGTCAGCGCTATAACTGGGGATGGTCACCCCGGAGCAACCCACCAGCATTTCGTTTGCCCAGGCACGGGCGTCATTGCGTTTGTAGTTAGCCATTATCGTTGTTCTCCTTGAATGGGTTCTTCAGCGGTCAATCGTCACGACGCCCGCAGGGATAAGTTGGAAGCGATTGCTGGACAGCGCCTCGCGCAGCAGCATCTCGGCGGTCACTACGTCTTGCAGGGCAGTGCCGACCGATTTGTAGATGACGATGTCATTGGCTGAGCGGCGCGCGGGAACCTGGCCGGATACCACCTCGGCGAGACTCACGGTCTTGCCCGCAACGTCCACGCCGTCACGGGTGGCAACCAGGGCATCGCCGGTCTCGTGCAGCACTTCTTCAGGCATGTCGGCAATGATCAGGTCGGCGCGGGCCATGGCGGCCGAGTCGACTTCGCGTTGTTCTGGCAACGTGGAGCCTACCGACAGCACCACCATGCCTGGTTGCAGCCATTCGCCCAGCAGCACCGGCGACTCGTCACGACTGCGCGCTGCACACACCACCACATCGACACCGTCGATTGCCGCCTGGGCGTTGTCGACGGTCTCAAGCAGCAGGCCATGGGTCTCTTGAAAGGAGGCGGCAAACTTTGTGCGGCTAGCAGGAGTCGGGCTAAACACGCGTGCCAGGGACACTTCGCGCACCGACAACAACGCCGTCAGCATGCTCTTGGCCACTGAGCCGGAACCGATTACACCAACCCGCAGGACGCCTTCGGGGATCACTGCATTGGCCGCCACCACGGCAGTTGCCGCAGTGCGCAAATCGGTGATGCGATTACCGTCTACCAGCGCCGCCAGTTCCATGGTCCGCTGATCGAACAGGGAAATGAGGTAGCTGGCTCGACGAATTTTTGGTGAGGCGGCAATCAGTTTGCAGCCCATGTATTCGCCCGACGGCGAAACCGCACAGAGGCTGCGCAACCAGAAACCCTCACCCCGTGCCATGATGCGCGGTGGCACCATAGCCGGCTTGATGGGCATGGCGTAGGCCTCAGCAAGCGCGGCGATAACCTTTGGCCACTTGGCCAATTCAGCGATGTCCGCGTCCCTGATAAAGGGTGTCGAGACCTCAAACTTTTCGATATTTATAGAATCTGCAACGTCCATGAAAACCTCCGGATCTTGTTGAACCGGAGTTTATGAAGTGCATTTGGGCCGAGCTACGCACGCTGGCCTAATACAGATATCTATAAAACAAGACACTTGCACGGGCTTCTGAAAATGCGGCGGCCCCGCAGCATCAGCGCGTTCGAAAAGCCTCAATCCATTCAAAATGGATAGCTGCTTTATGCAAATCGAGATGGATTCTCGTGCCTGATCAGGGTTCGTCAGATGCCTATAATGACGCGTCAAATTCAGTCCGAAGCCGGCCCCCATGATCGACAGCCACGCAGTACCCTCACCACGCCGCAAGCGCCAGAGCTTTGCCAAAACACTGGTAGCAGTATTGACCCGCCAAATTAGCGAAGGGGTAATCAAGTGTGGCGAGAAGCTGCCGACCGAGACGCAAATAATGGGTGCATACAATGTGAGCCGAACGGTGGTGAGGGAAGCCCTGTCCAGGCTACAGGCATCCGGCCTGGTGGAAACACGCCAGGGCGTGGGCACTTTCGTGCTGGATCACCGCAACACTCATGGCTTGCGCATTGATCCTGCCACCATCATTACATTGCGAGACGTGATTGACGTTCTTGAATTTCGAACCAGCCTGGAAGTGGAGGCCGCAGGGCTCGCCGCCATCCGTCGCAATGGCGAGGACTTGGTGTCGATGCGCGAGGCGTTGGACGCGTTTAATCAAGCAGTTGTCAAAAGCAACGTAGTGGCGTCGGACTTCCGGTTTCATTACCAGATCGCACTTGCAACCGGAAATCGCTACTACACCGACATTCTGTCTCAATTCGGACCGGGCATACTGCCAAGAACCCGTGTTGACTCAGCAAAGCTGGCTCACAGCGATCCAGAGCAATACCAAGCACGACTGATTGGTGAGCATGAAGGCATTTACGAAGCCATCGCACGGCAGGATGCTGATTCCGCGCGAGCCGCGATGAGGTTGCATCTGACCAATAGCCGCGAAAGGTTGCGTAAGGCGCATGATCAGGCAGAGCAATTTTCCAGTTAAACCGTAGCGACAGGTCTCACAGAGTATTGAGAAAATCACTCAGTACTCATTGCCGGCCCAGATCCGCCTCTTACCTTGGATCGCAAACTTGCTTTATACGCAAGACGAGCCGGCATGCGTATAAAACTGGCACTTGTTCAAATAAATAACTCAGCCTCTATGCCTGGATAAAGCGCTACAGCAAACCTCAGGTAAATCGGCAGTCACTGCGTTTGGTTGGTGCGACATGAACGTCGGCTTCCCAACGCCTGATCCGCGTGACCAGATCATCGCTACGCTCGGCGCCCAAATCGAACGCGACCTGGCCACCGGCAAGCGTGTTCAGGACATTCCCTCCGGGCTCAGCGCCAAAGCGCCGCACCTTGGCACCAGCACTCACGCCGAAAAGCTGCTCGCTCGGCGTGACGCCAACGTACCGGTCGTGAAGACGCACGCCGAATCCGGCAAGACCCAGGCCGAGACAGCGAAAGCCATGGGCATACACATCAAAACAGTGGGCCTGATCGGCAAAGAGAACGGCATCAAGTCCCAAAAGCAAACCATCGCACCTTGACTCCAAGCAACACCCGCTTGCGCAGTTTGAGATTCTCTTTCATTCAGCAGGTGGCGCCTCATATCGATCTAAAATCTTATCGACCCACTCTCGAAATTCAGTGGGTGGCTGTGTGTAAACCTCGAAAGGAATCAGCTCAGTAAACTTTACTCCGGGCATCACGTTAGTTATCTGGATGCACAGGTATTTTGCACAATAGCTCAGTGAGGATGCGCTGCCATCGGAGCCGCTGGGGATAAATTCCTCAAAGGTTTGAAACCATAACTTGAAGAGCATTCGACGATAAAAGCAAGAATCAAATGCCTGTGCCATGCCGGACGGCCATTGGGATATGAGCTGCAAAGTATCCTGAGTGAGCTGCTCAGCAAGCTTGTCCTTTTTCTTTTGGGTATCGGTTGTGTCTCGCTTGACTAGAAAAGGGCGAGTTCCTTCGCCTTTCATGATCACCCACTCGCGATGTTTCCGAGCAAATGCGCTGGCTTCCCCCCAAGTTGCAAAGGACTGTACTGCCGGCCCCCGCTTGCTGTTCCAGCTGCTTTCTTTCTCCTCCGCAGTGATGCCGTCAATGACACCCATGCCTCCATCCTGCATCCCATAGCTGCCAAAAGTCCGCTCCCAGTCACCCATAGCCACTCCAAAATTCAAAGCTACTCACCCTGCCCAGATGAACAGGGCACATATCCATACGCGCCAACGCTCCTCTATCGCGCCAGCCAAAGCGTAACCGATAGGCCAGCAAAAAGAACGACCGAACTCGCATAACCCCTTCAACGAACCACGCCACACCGGCGAGTTTTTCGGCGAACGCCGCACCGCTCATTGAAATGTATCGGAGGTTGGCAGCATGACTCGACTTTAGCTGGCTGGGCCCATGACCGGCCTGCCCGAATTCAATTACCCGGCGTTCCACGCAGAAGCTGCACGGCTCCGGACCCTAGGCCTCGAAGTCGAGAATCCGGCAGAGAACCCGCTCCCGGCCAACGCGCCATGGCATCTGTGCATACGGGGGGTGCAGTTCGCCAAATGCTCACATGTGACGCAGTGGCCACCCTTCCCGACTGGGTCAACTCCCCCGGCGCGCAGCTTGAGGTGAATGTGGCAGACCGCCTCGGCATCGAAACAAAGCCCGCCTCAACGCACCCCCGGGCCCAGGTGCCAAAATGCTCAAGCCTCTGACCGTCGTGCACGTCCCCAAACACAACCTGATCGTCTTCGAGAGCCTGCCGCCCAACACCTATCCTCAGGAGGCTGTATGAGCGACATCAAAGAGCGTCCGATCCTGTTTCAGCTCAGCCATCCTGGATGGCCGGAAGACAGTCACTCGCCGTGAAGTGAAGAAACGCGCCGCGCTCGGCTGCTTGGCAGCTGGATTTGAGCCTTCGTTTTTGGCGCTTCCGGGAAATTCCGACCTACGTCCGTATGGCAAGCTTGGTAATCGGCTGTGGGTGCGCGAGACATGGGGCTTCATCAGCCACGACTTCGATGAGCATGGAACATGATTGATTGGGAGCCTGATCTACCGGCGTCGCCAATTCGCGAAATGCGCTTCGGCCAGGGCTACTTCTCAGGGCAAGTCATCTACCGTGCCGACGGAGAGGCAGCATGGGCCGGTGATGATGACGGCGGAGGGGATGATCGCTCCGCTTGGAAGCCAAGTATCCATATGGCTCGTATCGCGACCCGAATCCTGCTGGAGATAACCGCCGTCCGGGTCGAGCCGCTGCAGGACATCAGCGAAGAGCAGGCCAAGGCCGAGGGCATCCGGCTGTATACCGATCATGCTGAGCTAGTGACTGGTGGCATGTTGAAGGGATCGAAACCTACAGCGCCGACCCGCGCAAATCTTTCGGGCTGCTCTGGTCATCCGTCGACGGTGACTGGGACGCCAACCCATGGGTCTGGGTCGTCGAATTCAAAGTGGCAATTCCCAGGCAGCTAATGAACTGTTGCGAGAGCTTGTAGAAGAAACCCCACTCCGATCAGAAGCATCCCCTTTTGAAAAGACTTCTTCTCAACATCATCCCGCCAGAACTGAATCTGCCCGCCATCGATAAATGCACCGTAATAAGGGGTTTTAAGCGATGCGATCACGACCCCCAAAATATCGATATACAGCCCTCCTACAGCTATAAGTTTCCACGTATTGATTTGCTGATAATTAAAGTAAATAGCACAGGGCCAAATTATCAAAGTCGCCGCGACCAAAACTGCCTTATGTGCCCACGTCCACTCCACTTTGATATCTGACTGGGCAGGCGGAACGAGTTTGCTGAGATCCATACATTAAGCTCCAAATGCGATGATTGCATTCTGCTATACCTTCGATCCTGCGCGCCATCCACTCCAAACCTACCAGCCTGCCGGTGATCGGCAGCATCACTTGCACCATTGAGTTTCGCAAGGAACGCCGTCGTTGTTGCCATCCATCTTCATCCCGGGGCAGTTCTGAAGAAAGCTCTTCGCCTCTGCGCAAGAAGTCATTTGCGAGCAGTACTGGCGACCATCGCACTTGAATGCCATCGGAGCTGGTCGGGCTACAGCCGCAGATACAGCAGCAACGGAAGTCCCCTGCAGAGGTGTGCTCCAGTATTGAAGCCAGGACTGCACTTTCGGCGATGTTGACAACAGGTAGGACAAACCCACCAAAACTAAAAGCAGAAAAATCCTTTTCATAAAACTATCCGAACGGGCAAAGAAGCTCAGTTGATTGTCCGCATCTGAACCAAATAAATCAAACCATCTTCTGCCGCTATAGGGCAGCTCGGAGCAGTACGCCTATGGCAAACAACACTGCAGCCTAGGTATCGCAGATCCTGCCCCGGTTCATCCGGGCCGGTGATGCCTACGGCTATCTCGGCATGTGCCGGGAAGAAGTCAACAAGACGGTTCGGCCATTCGTGAGCGAATTCCCCATTGGTAAACAGGGTGTGGGGTTTGATCGTATCGAGCTTGATCTGTGGGCTGACGCCTACGTCGAGCGCAAGGCGATTGAAAAGGCAGCCAATCAGGACAACAATCGGCCTCGCAGCGAGCGCCATGTTGAAGCAAAAGGAGCGGAAACATGGCCCAAAAAGCAATAACCGGGCTCCTGAAAATGCCGAACGGCATCTGGAAAATCGACAAGAAATACAGAGGAGAACGAATTCAGGAATTCTTTCGGCAGAAGGCTGCGCGCCGCCGGTGTGACCGAGGAAGGCCGGAAAGCTTTGCTCGGGCACAAGAACGGAAGCATCACCAGTCACTACTCAGCGGCAGAGCTGGATCAATTGATTGCAGCGGCAAATAAGGTATCAGCAACCGACTCGCGCGCACCAGCGCTGACGATTCTGAAGAGGAGGCAGGCATGAAAAATCGACGAGTCACGCAAATGTCACGCACATGAAAAAGCCCAACTCGCGAAAGTTGGGCTAAGTCATTGAATTATATGGTCGGGACGGAGTGATTCGAACACTCGACCCCTTGCACCCCATAAAGGTGAATCACAATCCAATCCAGTCTAAACAATTCCAGGAACAAGGCCTAAAGCACTGTATTTACTAGGCCAATACAGTTTACACAGTCCAACCGCTTCCGATAGTATTCTACCAAAGCCAGCGAGAAACGGTGACCCAACGGTGACCATCTGGAGCCTGGCCTTTCTGGGGAAGCGAAAGTGGCGACGATCACCGACAAACAGATGAACGCAAAACCAGCCAAACCTACCTGGCTGATCGAGGATGCTCCTCGCGGCTGCGGCCGATTCATGGCACGTCTTCGCCCAGATGGCGAACGCCTGTTTTACTTCAGGTATACCGACACCAGCGGTGGAAGAGTGTTTCTGCCCATAGGTGCATATGACGCCACTGGCACTGATGGACTTACCCTCAAGGAAGCAAGAACTAAAGCTGGAGAGTGGTCACGCCTCTACCAAAGTGGAACTCGCAACTTACGTGAACATCTGGATGCCGAGGAAGCTGCCCGTATCGCAGCCCGAGATGGTGAATTGGCACGACTCACCGCCGAGAAAGCAGAAGCCGAAGCCGAGCAAGCTCGCCAGGCGGCACGCAAGACTGTTACCGACCTATTCGAGCACTGGGCTAAGGTTGATCTCATCAACCGCAAGGACAAGGGTGCAGAGGCTCGTCGGATGTTTGAAAAGGACGTTCTGCCCTTCTTGGGCGACTTGGCTGTCGCTGATGTGAAAAAGGGTCATATCACCGAGGTGACAGATGCCCTCCTCGCTCGCGGTGTAAACCGTATGGCCAAGATGGTTTTTTCGCTTATGCGTCAAATGTTCCGCTTTGCCGTAGACCGCGACCTTATTGAGCACGATCCCAGTGCCAGTATCCGCAAAGCTAAGATAGGCGGCAAAGATACTGAACGCGACCGAGTACTGAGTGATGACGAAATCAAGCTGCTTGCTAAGAAAGCCCCTGATGCAGGACTGCTAGTCACCACCGAAGCTGCAATCTGGATTGCCCTATCGACCTGCTGTCGAATTGGTGAGCTCCTGAGCGCCCGATGGGAGCATATCGATCTAGAGCAAAGCACTTGGCTGATTCCGTCCGAGAATAGTAAAAACGGCAAACCGCACAGCATCATCCTTTCAGACTTTGCCATTAGCCACTTCAAGCGCGTAAAGCAGATTAATAGCCTGTCACCTTGGTGCTACCCGAACACCTACATAACTGACCATGTATGCCCTAAAACGGTAACCAAGCAGCTGGGAGATCGCCAGCGCCTTCCGGAACAAGGCTCCATGAGCCGACGTAGCGCCAAAGCCCAAGCACTGTTGCTACCAGGCGGAAAGTGGACGCCTCACGACCTGCGGCGTACAGGCGCGACGATTATGACTGCTATTGGCGTGCTTCCTGAAGTGGCTGAACGTTGCCTCAACCACACAGAGGAAAATAAGGTAAAACGCATTTATCAGCGTCATAGCTATGCTAAAGAAATGGCGGAGGCTTGGGAAGTTCTCGGCAAACATTTATCCGGCCTGATATAGACAACCACTCCAACCGCCCAGAGAAAAGACTAGCAGCGCTACACAAGGACACTATTACAAATGAAAAACAAAGAGTTTATTATATCAGTAACTGAATTTCTTGAGGAGCACAGCATCTCCGAAAGTGAATTCAAAGACAGAATCGAAAAGCTGCAGATTTCCCTTTTATGCCGCCGCCCTAGAAATGTTGCAGTTCACGTATCAGGCTCGGCTATCGTCGCTGGTTCAGATGAGCTACAAACAGCACAAAGCCTATTTAAGCGGCATAGGGGCACACCTTTCAGCGAAGAGCACGATTACCACGCAATTGTAGAATCCAACATTAAATTCTTCTCCATACCCCCCTCTGAGTGGGCTGAAATTATAGATTACGGAGAAATCTTAAAGGATAATTTTAGCTGTGCCTTTATCAGCAGCATCAAAGAAGGACTTTCAGTAATTTCGGCGATTGAACAACTAAAAGCACAATTAAAACCCTATCCATCCCTTGTGGTTGACGCAGGATTTTTTGTGACTAACCGAAAAAGCAACCAGCCACAAGAAGAAAAAATTACCGCCGCGGAAATACTAATTAAAAAAGAAGACACTCAAAAAATCCTTAATGAAGGAATGGAGGAGAGCCGCTACAGTCAAAAAATGGAATGGATGTCAGAGGATCTTGCAATCCTGAACGAAGCATCAGATAGATTCATCAAAAAAGAAAAAATCACCTCAATCGATCAAAAAAAAGAACTTATCGAAAAAATAAAAGACTGGCTAAAATCTAGATTCAGCCTCAGAGGCGGTGATCTTCTAGATCAGGCGGCTTATGCAATACTTCCAGACAGGCTCTATGAGTATACACCAATTGAAAAGCCAGGCAATGAAACCATCAAAGAATATCCTTCCCATGCCTCAATCTCGTTGATTATGATAAACGAGGCGGCAAAGCTTTTCTGGAAACAAAGCCAAGAAAGCACCAAAAAATATCACCCCAAAAAGGAAACAATTAAAAACCATTTGTGCGATGAGTGCGGGCTAACAGTAAAGCTTGCCGTAGCAGCTGCCAGTATTATCAGCTTAAAGCCTAGAAAGTAATCAAAAAGGCTTTCTACACAGAACCATTAGGCGCCGCCTGAGCAGGACATGAACGTCTAGGGCGCCCTCTCTTCATAGTTTTCAGCTTTGGCATATTTCCCCTGAAAAATGACCTGCCACTATCAGCAGAGAGCCGTACCCAATAGTCCACTTTCGTAAGATATGACGCCACCCTATTCTTCAAAGCGCTTACCCTGTCCAGCTGATTAAAACTAATCATACCTATTCCAAGATATTTATATTTATCCTTTACTGCATTACAATTGAAATAGCGCCCTGATCCTGCCGTAATTGAGTCCCGCCAATACTCACCAACCATTCTAGCCAAAACCCCATCCTGGCGATGATTTGATCCATTATAAAAAAGCAACAAATGAAAATGAAACCCCTTTAGCTGTCCATATTCCAGCTTACAAGCAAACCCTAACAACCCATCAACTGGAATGCCCTTGTGTAGATCTTTCTGCATTTTTGCCCAATGTACCTTTACCTTACTAACATCGCCATAAAAATCCTCACGACCACTTACAAAGCCTGACTGATAAGACAAATCAACACGCACAACAAGCATCCTAGAGTGCTTGGCGAAAAGAGCGTCTATATAACCTTCCAAGCTGTTAACTCGCTTAACGGACGCTTTACGGAATCGTTTCAAAACGGCTTTAAAAGCATCACTGGCCAGCTCCAGCCGCACAAACTCTACGAGATCATTCATTCTAACTAAAAAAGCCTCAGCGGCTCCATTGCGTAAATCCCGCCAGACTCTGAGCGAATGAAGCTCATCGACTCGATCAACACATCTGAAAAAAACCTCCACATAAGGATTAACTACATGACAGGGGAAGTACTGTTCAAGCATTCCCTTTCCCCTCTTCAGTTTGTCAACAAAATAGCGACCAAGCCTCTCAGCCTTAACCTTTACCCCGTAAAGTTGATGAGTATAAGAAGAGAACAAAAAGCCCTTACTATCAGCAAGCTCACACATTAATTTCTCAATAGAACGCAACTCCAACACCAAGCTTTCCTCTACCCTTAAAACAGGAAGCCCTCCGACCTCCTCAACCATTAGATCTAACGACCCTCCATTATCGATCCAATCAACTTCATCTATCACTCACTGATTCCTCAAGAAGCCAGCAACATGGCTTTGGGGGGGCCATGCTGCTGACAAATGATCAGTTGACATCACAACCGTCAACTATTGCACCATCAACTTACCTAACTAATTAACTAGACATCAAACAACTGATTTAACTAAACCAAACTACAAACCCAACAATCTAATTAAATAGTAATACATAATCAAGCAATAACCACCTTGAACATGCTTCCTATAAAACCTAGACAAACAAACCAACACAACTCGTAAACAACTAACGCAAAATATCAAAAACAACCCAAAGAGTTAGTACCCCGAAAAGAGACTAGCATCATCTACAAACCACCCTGCCAAGGACAGAGATCAACATAAATAGTTTTGTCCCCAGGATAATTCAAAATCCGGATAGCACTGTTATTTACCAGTCGCAAAAGAACATGCTCAAGAGCAGCTTTCTTTCTAAACTTCCCAGGCCCGCATTGCAAAATATAATTTTTTTTAACAAAACGCTTACCCACCTTACGAAAACTATCAAGCCAGCAATTTAATTCCTGCTCTTCATCGTTCTCTTTAGAGTTCTCCCCAAACAACTTTATAAAATCATTGGAGTACCATTTAGCAAGATCCGTTGCCGCCTGCAAGGTTGACATCGAAATATCACCCTCAAACCCTTCAAAACAATGAAGCAATGCAGCCAACCTAGAAATAACCTCAACTAACTTTGAACCATGATCACCTAGCCCATACAGTATTCCACCTGCACACATCCTTGACTCAATATCATTCGCAATCTCTACCCAAAGCCGAGCCGCTTCGGAGTCGAATCCGATCACTTCTTTTTCTTTTTTATTTCCTCTGAAACAAATAAGATCCATCTCAAGAAAGTGCTCCAACCGCGAGGCAAATTGTGTTTGATGATACCAGGACGGTACGTGAGTGCTTACATATCTAGTCCCCTGTGTTGAAGCCGGGCGACAGATTAGAAAGCGCGCCCACAAACCAGATCCCCTAGACACCCCGCCTTTATGAGCCATGTACTTCGAAAATACGCTCTCCTGGACCATAAGAGAGACTGTCAGCCGTGCGTCAACAAGTTTAAAGCTTTCCGCCGTCTTACGATCAATTGTGATTGAGTCACCACTCCAAATCGCATTTTGCTTTGAAAGGTCATTAAAGGCGCGCCCTTCTAAAACACCTCCACCTTCACTTGAAATCAAACCAGCCGCAGGTAAATTTTCGTACATCCCATGAAACAAAGCCTCAGAGGTTGAGTCCTCATACAAGATCTTAAATTCTTTTGGCTTAGCTGGGGCTTCTTTCTCTAAAGCCAATAGAACCTTCTCCTCTTCGTCAGCAGAAAGCCCTTTTGATGCTTTTTTCATAATCGCTTTTAATACTCCGTTACGCCGAACCATCCAGGTATCGTACTTAACTTTCCACACCGACTGACTCTCCTTCACCTCCTCGCCCTGTTTAGCCTGAAAGGCCCTAATCGGCTTCAAAAAAACATTCTCAACCGTTGACTTCCTTTCACCCGAGTCAGCAATAGCCAGAAGCATCAGCGAGGTCGGAGCGACCTGGCCATTGGGTTTACGAATATCTACAAGGCCCTGCAAGACAACAGAGATTGCAGTTAGGGCCGCATTTTGAATCAATCCCCGCGGAGCCTGAATATTAGCTTGAGCCTCATTTATTGCTGCATCCAGCAAGGGAAATTGCGACAAACTCGGATATGAATCATCTCCGAAATTAGACTTATTTGCGCTATTTCTGAAATAGTTAAAATACATAGCTCACCCAAAAATACAACAAACAACATTAAGAAACTGCAGCAGACATAACGCCCGCCATTGACCATTGATTCTGCCTAGACAGCCTCACACACTCTTCCACCCACGAATTTATTTCACTCTCAATCCAACGCACAGATGTTTTCCCGACACGTATCTGCTTTGGGAATTTCGCATCATAATGACGCGAGGCCACATTTAGCTTGTTATAAATAGTTGACCTTGAAAGACCCGTTCGCGTTAAAACATCTCTCAAGCGAAGCATAACCAAAGCTTCTGATTTTTCATTAAACATCATTACACCCGTTAGGACTGGACGAGGCAATCCTATAAGCAGCAACTCAAATCTCAAAGAACGTGAGCGTAACGCTTGCTAACGTTACGCCTTAGAACATGCCACTTTGAAAGCAATTCTTGTAGTGGTCTAATGAAACCGGACACCCATTTAGGCGAGAATGCTCGCCAGATAGAGGTGTCTGATGACCAAACAACGTCGTTCTTTTTCCGCTGAATTCAAACGCGAGGCCGCAGGCCTCGTGCTCGATCAAGGCTATAGCCATATCGAAGCCAGCCGCTCGCTTGGGGTGGTCGAGTCCGCGTTGCGTCGCTGGGTTAATCAACTCCAGCAGGAGCGCAGCGGCGTTACTCCGCAGAGTAAGGCGCTGACGCCTGAGCAGCAGAAAATCCAGGAATTGGAAGCTCGAATCGCTCGACTTGAGCGGGAGAAATCCATTTTAAAAAAGGCTACCGCGCTCTTGATGTCGGAAGAGCACGAGCGCACGCGCTGATTGATCAACTGAGCCCTCAAGAGCCGGTTGATTTGCTTTGCGCAGTCTTTGATGTCACTCGTTCGTGTTACTACGCCCACCGCCTCAGGCGCCGAACTCCAGACGTTGAGCGGCTTCGGTTGCGCAGCCGGGTTAATGAACTGTTTACACAAAGTCGAAGCGCCGCCGGTAGCCGCAGCATCGTGTCGATGATGCAGGAAGACGGCGAGCTGATCGGGCGGTTCAAGGTGCGAGGCCTGATGCGGGAACTGGAGTTGGTCAGCAAACAACCTGGATCGCATGCCTACAAAAAAGCGACGGTTGAGCGGCCTGACATTCCGAACATCTTGAATCGAGAGTTTGATGTGCCGGTGCCGAATCAGGTCTGGTGTGGCGACATCACCTACATCTGGACCCAAGGGAAGTGGCATTACCTGGCTGTCGTTATGGATCTTTACGCGCGCCGAGTGGTGGGCTGGGCGCTGTCGAACAAGCCGGATGCGGATCTGGTCATCAAGGCGTTGGACATGGCTTACGAACAGCGTGGCAGGCCTCAAGGGCTTTTGTTTCACTCGGATCAGGGCTCGCAATATGGTAGCCGCCAGTTCCGTCAACGGCTCTGGCGTTACCGCATGCGCCAAAGCATGAGCCGTCGTGGAAACTGTTGGGATAATGCGCCGATGGAGCGTGTGTTTCGCAGCTTGAAAACTGAATGGATACCGACCGTGGGCTACATGACAGCTCAAGAAGCGCACCGCGACATCAGTCATTACCTGATGCATCGGTACAACTGGATTAGACCGCACCAATTCAACAACGGACTGGCCCCAGCTCAGGCCGAGAAAAAACTTAACGTCGTGTCCGGGATTAGTTGACCACTACATCTGTCTCGCGTCTCAAAATAGAATGTATCTCCCCTTAGCCAGTACTATTCCAGCTATTAATAGCAAAAATAGCTGCCCTTAACGCCAAACCTCACATTCAGATTCCGCCCACAACGTCCCTCCCTGGGATGTTGTTTTGGCAAGCCTCATTCAAAAAAATCTCAGACCTATATCACCTAGATGAACGCTCAGCGATGAGCGCGTCATTCAGCATTTCTGCGTGATACGTGGACTCAGCAAACAGAGAGGAATCATTTATGTACACCCCGTGCCCGAGCTGCAATTCAGGACGAGTGGTTACTAAAAATGTTGGTAAGCAAGCAGGTGGTTTGATTGGTGCAGCGGGCGGTGCGGCCAGTGGGGTCGCTGGAGCACTAACGGGAGCGGAGGCTGGCGCGGTGCTGGGAGTAGTCGGCGGGCCGGTGGGAATCGCTATCGGCAGCATCGCCGGGGCGATTTTGGGTGGTCTGTTCGGTGGGGTCGCAGGTGGCATTGCCGGGGCCACGCTGGGCGAGCAGATCGATGAAAAAATCCTTCTCAACTATCAGTGCCTCGCGTGTGGCTACAGCTTCAGCGTCAACCGTTAAGTCGTTGTGAACAGGCGTCGTTGGTTAATGAAACGACGCGCTTTTCCCTTCATTCGCAAGGAATCATTTCCATGGCTCATCTCGTTGAACAAATGGCTTACGTTGGTGCCACGCCCTGGCATGGTCTGGGCAGTCGCCTCTCCCCCAAACAACCGCTCGAAGTCTGGCAGCGTGAAGCGGGTATGGACTGGCAGATTCAGGAAAGCCCGGTCCATTTTAAGTCTGACGCCATCGGGCACCTGGGCTCAATTCATACCTTCCCTGAGCAGAAGGTGCTGTATCGCTCCGACACCAAGGCCCCTCTGTCGGTGGTTTCTCAGCGCTACCAGGTCGTGCAGCCGCGTGAGGTCTTGGAGTTTTATCGCGATCTCACCGAAGTCTCGGGCTACGAGCTGGAAACCGCGGGAGTGCTCAAAGGCGGTCGCAAGTTCTGGGCGCTGGCCCGTACTGGGCAAGGCACGACGCTCCGTGGTAACGACCAGGTGAATGGCTACCTACTGCTGGCCACCTCCTGTGATGGCACTCTGGCCACCACAGCGACCCCGACCACCGTGCGCGTGGTCTGCAACAACACCCTGACCATCGCTCTGGATGGCACCACCCGCGCGATCAAGGTACCGCACAACACCCGCTTCGATCCGCAGGCGGTGAAAAAGCAGTTAGGCATCGCCGTTTCACAGTGGGACACCTTCATGCATCGAATGCGCACTCTGTCTGAACGCAAGGTGCAGTGGCATGAAGCGATGGGCTTTTTCATGAGCGTTGTGTGTGACGTCCCCCCCAATAGCAAACTGCCCGAAGTCCTGCCGAACGAGCGCGCATTGCGCAAGGTTCAAAGCCTATACGAAGGCGGAGGTCGCGGCGCCACGCTGGAATCGGCCCAAGGAACTGCGTGGGGCTTGCTCAATGCGGTGACCGAGTACGTTGATCACGAGCGACGTGCCCGAAGTACTGAATACCGCATGGACTCGGCTTGGTTTGGCCAAGGGGCTCTCATCAAACAACGCTCCCTGCAAGCCGCATTGCAACTCGCCGCCTAGCTCCACTCACTTAATCAACTATTAAAGCGCCTGGTCAGCTTCTGCTGGCTGGGCGTTTTTTATGCCGCACAGGAAAACATCATGCACACACAAACTCTGCAACACCCCAGTAACAAACCCCGTCCCGCCTTACGCCTGGTGGGGACCAAACAACTGCCGCGTGAGGACTGGTTGGCAGTTCGCAAACAAGGTATCGGCAGTTCGGATGCCGCAGCAGCCGTCGGACTTAACCCATATAAATCCCAGTTGGAGCTGTGGCTGGAGAAAACTGGGCGTGACACCTCACTGCCCAAACTCGATCCACAGGATGAAGACAGCCCAGCTTACTGGGGCAACATTTTGGAGCCTATCGTGGCGACGCATTACAGCCGGCGCAGCGGTCATCGGGTCCGCCGCATCAATGCGGTGCTGCAGCATCCTGATCCAAAACTGGCCTGGATGCTGGCCAACATCGACCGAGAGGTGATCGGCGCGCCAGAGGTGCAGATCCTCGAATGTAAAACGGCCGGTATCAACGGGGCTCGCCTCTGGAAAGAAGGTGTACCGGAGTATGTGCAGTTGCAGGTCATGCATCAGCTCGCCGTCACCGGCAAGCAGGCGGCGGATGTGGCGGTACTGCTCGGTGGCCAGCACCTGGAGGTCCATCGCATCGAACGGGACGAATCGATGATTGCTCGGCTGATCGACCTGGAGCGGTTGTTCTGGGATTACGTGGTCAGTGACACCCCACCACAGGCCGATGGCACGGCCTCAGCAGACGCGGCATTGCGCTGCCTCTACCCCGAGGATAACGGGCAGACCCTGGACTTCAGCCAACAAACGGAGTTGGCCAGCACCTACCTAGAGCTCAAGGCTGTTCGCCAGCGCATTGCTCAGCAAGAGACGCGTGAGGCGCAGCTCAAGCAGGTCCTGCAGCAGGCCATGGGTGAAGCCACCCGTGCAGAGTTTGCGGAAGGCTACATCAGCTGGAAGAAGTCCAAAGACAGCCTTGGTCTGGATGTCGAACAGATGCTCAAGGACAAACCCTACCTGCAGGCCCGCTACCCCAAGATCAAAACAGGCAGTCGCCGCTTCCTGATCGGCTGAATCATCCCACTCACCCACGCCACCCGGACCGTTTAGGTCCCGGTGGCTTTTTTATTTCCGGATTAAGGAGAACCGCCATGCTCAAAGGTTTAGCCATTACCCCTCCGGTACTCGGGCGCATTTCCATCGGCAAGGTCGTCGAGAAAAACGGCAAGCGTCTACCGGAAAAGGACGATCAATTCACCCTTACCTCCCAAGTACAGAGCCGCGACGGCTGGCTGCTGCATCCACTCAATGAGGAGCTGCGCAATGGCCAGGACGGCAAGCTACGCAGTATTCCGATCCGGCTGCTGTTCAACGAGCCTGACCTGAACTTTCGGGCGGACTACAGCCTGTTCGACCGCACCACTGGCCGACCGCTGTGTGTCGGCAACGGCGAGACTTGCAAGCGTTTGACCAAGGACGGCATTCAGTCGTTGCCCTGTCCTTCACCGGATGGCTGCTCACTGGCTCAAGGCCATGCCTGCAAGCCTTACGGCCGGCTGAACGTGGTAATTGGCGATGACGATCCGCTGGGCAGTTTCGTCTTCCGTACCACTGGGTTCAACAGCATACGTACCCTGGCGGCACGCCTGCAGTACTTCAGCGCAATCTCCGGCAATCGCCTGGCCTGTCTGCCGCTGGAGCTGCGTCTGCGGGGTAAGTCCACTCGGCAGAGCCACGGCACACCGATCTTCTACGTCGATATCACGGTGCGCAGCGGCCTGAGCTTAGAAGACGCCTTACTGGAAGCCCAGCAGCTGGAGGAAACCCGACAAGCCGCGGGTTTTGACCAGAGCGCCTTGGATCACGCGGCCCGGCAGGGCTTTAACAATGGGGCCTTTGAAGACAGTGAGGAGGACACCGGGGCCATCGTCGAGGAGTTCTTCCCCAGCATTGAAGATCAGCCCAGCCTTTTAGAGCCAAAAGCCCAACCGGCAGCGCCTGCCAAACCCTCACTCGCCCAAAAATTGGAGTCGCAAGCCACGCGACACAACGGCAAGCCCACCGTCCAGTAACAGGGTTTCTCAGAACCCTTCGTTCTCACGCACTCGTATAGGAAGACCCAAATGAAATATCACAAACTCCAAGCCGGTGAAACGACCGGCACCTATGTCATGGACTCCCCTGTCACCGAAGCTGACATCCTACGTATGGCGCAACAACTTGCAATGAGTCGCCTGTCTAAAGGCCGGGCACTGACAGAGCCGAAGCAGGTCTTCAGCCACCTGCAAACACTGCTGCAGTACCATGAGCACGAAGTCTTTGCTCTTCTGCTGCTCGACACCAAGCACCGGATTATCGGATTTCAGGAGCTGTTTCGCGGCACGCTGGACGGGGCCAGCGTTTACCCAAGGGAAGTGGTCAAGATCGCCCTAGAGCACAACGCAGCAGCCGTGGTACTGGTGCATAACCATCCTTCTGGAGATCCCGAACCCAGCCAGGCCGATCGCACGCTGACCACCACCCTCAAGAACGCCCTCAACATGATTGGCACAAAGACGCTGGATCATATCGTTGTAGGCCACGAAGGCTGCGTATCGTTGGCTGAACGAGGTTACCTATAACGCCTAGGCTCACACTGCCCGATAGACTGCCCTTGGCTGATGCTAGGGCAGTCATCGGCAGGGAAACTCCCCTCACTTATTTTTTGTCGTAATCCAGCGGTTGTACTCAGCTCCTGCTGCAGCCGACACTATGACTTCCCCACGCCTAAGGGCGTCCACAGTTGACCTAACTTTTTTCTTTATTCGTACCGCGAACACCAATCAGAGTGCCTCTGCCTAATCGCCGTAAACCTACGAGCAAGCTGCCGGGTCAACCCGCACAAAGGTCACACTGAATTCTTTGCACTGCCGATGCTGCTGGAGCCGATTCGCAAAGCTGAAGGCATCATTCAGCTCAAAGCGTTGAAAAACATCCAAGCCACGTCCAAGCACTATCTTCCAACCCGTGTCGGTTGTGATATCTCGATCATGCTTGGTGCCGCTGGTGTCGTAGGCCCAACTGAACTGGATGCCAACACCGGTACAAGCATCAGAGATCTTCTGCAGGCTTTCGGTCTGGCGATCACCATTTGTATCATCTTCAACGGTCACCACATGAACAACCACCTCATCTTCCGGACCTTGCAGCTTGCTAATGGTCTCCATCAGTTCCATCAAATTGCGCAACTGATGGAACATACGAAGATAGGGGTCTGTGATGATGATGCGCTTGGCACCTACCAGATAGGGACTGAACAACTTGTCAAAACTCAGGCCTCGCTGATTTTCGTGGAAGACCAAATGCTGCTCTTTCAGCACAGGCTCCACAGACACTGGATTGATAGGGCGTGAAATTGGCCTTTGCTTGGCTGGCGCTGCCTCGATAAGCGCCAAATGGTCAGTGCCGACGTGGGGTAAATCGATAGCAGAAACTTCAGTCGCTCCCCGACGATGGTACTGGTTAGGGTACTCATCCTCTTCCAGTGTGCGCACCAATCGCTCCTGAGCATCAGCACCCTGGTAGGCAAAGCGAACTGCTGGATAGGTCGCGTCAATGCGTAGCAACTGATCCTTCACCCGCTTGCGCCCTTCAATTGCTGTGCGCAATACGTCTTCCACTTCGGCGTCTGTCGCCTCGCCATGCGGGTACAGGATCTTCATCAAACCAGAAAAAGTTTTGTTGATGCCATCGCGGTCGCGCGTCGAAATATCGTCGGATAGCGTGAACTGTCCCTTGTAGCGATCTGAGTAGTCATGACTACGAAGCGAGCGCAGGATCTCGGCCAGGTAGTCCACCACGAAGCCATAACCACTGGAGAACATCTCGCCACGGATGACATCCACTTCCCATCCGGGGATGTAGCTGTGAATGCGGTCGAGAAAGGCTGAATCGTGGAACTTTTCCGGCAGCGGGTCGAACAGGTCCGTGTGCTTAAGCATGTACGGCACGGTGTGATCGGTATTACCCACAAACACCATGCTGGCCTCTGCTCCCAAGGTTTCCACTCCCCGTGAGAACGACTTGTTGGCCATATAGTTCTTCATGATGTCCACCAGAGCCTTGTCCACTCGCTTTTGCTTGCCGGCGAATTCATCGAAAGCCACTACATCCCAGTAACCCACCAGGCCGAGCTTACCTGTGCCGTTATGGACGAACAGCTTGGGAACCGTAACTTCGCCACCGGAGATAAGAATGCCGTGGGGCGAGAACTCGGAATAAACGTGCGACTTGCCAGTGCCCTTCGGCCCCAGCTCTATCAGGTTGTAATTGCGCTCGCAGAACGGGATAAGGCGGATAAGCTGGGCGAGCTTATTGCGCTTGCCGAACATCTGCGGATTGAAGCCTACACTCTGTATCAGCAGGTCAATCCACTCATCAGTGGTGAACTGCTTACGCGCCTCCAGATAGCCGTCGAAATCAAAGCGGGAAATCTGAATTGGCTTTAGCGAGGCCAGAATCCAAGGTGAGGCAGACTTATCCTCGGTGTATTCATACTCCACATCCGCAATGCACCAAACACCACCTACCAGCAGCTTCTGGTGGGCCTTGACGGTGTTGGAGTCGATCAGCACCTTCTTGATGCCCAGGTTGGCGAACTCAGCCTCGTACACGTCATCCTTGTCGTTTAATGAGACGCTAATACGGTCAATAACCTTGTGCCGCCCCTTCTCCTTGATGGTCGAGCGTACCAGCCCTGCTTCGTTTCGGTGGACATAGTGCTTGCGCAGAATCTCCTTGACCGTCTCGATACCGGTCTGGATCGTCGCCTCGTCATTGGTCGCGCAGTATTGGCCCAGCAAGTACTCCAGCACATACGACGGCACAATGGCGTTGCCCTTCACCGCTTTGACCAGGTCTTTGCGCACCACCAGGCCGGCAAAGTACTGGTTGATCTTGTCGTCGAGCTGACTCATTGGAGCTCCTGCTTAAAAATCGAATTCGCTGCTGAACGAGCGGCGAATGGAGTAACGCGCGGCTTTGTACCGTGTGAAGTGTGAAGTGCCTTCCACGGTCTCTTCAAGGAGCAGCTCCACCTGCTGATTGTTCGCCTCATCGGCCTTGCGGCTGAGAATGAAGCGTACCGGCAACTCCCGCTCACGCGGGTTAGCAGAGCTGAAGTCGAACAACAGCTCATGCTGATCGGATACCAGCTCACCGTCCAGCGTGAACAAACCTGCACGCAACCGGCGCGACTGCAGTTTCTCGGTCACTGCCTCGGTTTGATAGAGCACCACCGCCAACTGCCCGGTGGTGATGGTCTTACCACCGACACCGATGAACTCCACACCCACCCGACCCACATCGCTCTGGCGCTTCTTGTTAATACGGATGACCGGGATCACCACCTCTTGCAGGGTGGCACCACCGTGCACAAAGCGACTACCAGAGCCTTTCAGCCGCAGACGGTTGATGGATTTTGGAATCTGCACCATAAGCGTCCCCGTCAGGCCTAGCTGCACCGGGTTGAAGGTTTTAAAACTGGCTCCTTCGCGCAAGCTACGACCCAGTACAAAACGCCGGTCGCGGTAGAGGACCTCGTCGCCCTCTGGCTCACCGCTGAGGAAATCGCTCTCCTGCAGCGGATGATTCTGATAGATGAAGCCATGATCGGCAGTGATCAGCAGGTTACTGGCATTGGCGTTGGTCAGCTTCTTCACCAGACGGATTAGCTCACTGAGCGTTTCCTCGGCCGCCGCAAACACTCGTTCTTCGGTATCACGGGTGTCGCCGGTCTTGTCGATCAGGTTGTGATAAACGTAAACCACCTCATTGTCGCGCAGCAAGGCACGAGAGTCGGCCTGGTTCATCGCCAGTAGATCCTTGGCTCGTACCACCTGAGATGCTGGCACCCTGGTCGCCAGAATCTTGCCCCGGTTGACCGAGCCTTGAGCGCTCTGACCATCCACTATGGCATCGCCACTGTCGTTGTCGGCCAGTTGCAGGCTGCTGTTGGGTAGCAGTGCCGCCATGCCCAGCTGGGTATAACTCGGCAGCATCGACAGCATCGGTTCCAGATCAGCCTCGAAGCGATCTTCCTGACGAATCAGGCTTTGCAGCTCCTCGCCTACCTCATAGCGGAACGCATCGGAAATCAGCACACACACCTTAGTTCTGCGCTCCACAAAGGGCTGCACATAGCGGCTGAAGAAATTGCGCTGCAGCACTACGGGCGCGGCCTCCCACTGCTGCGCCGCATCCACGTGCTGCTGCCAGCGGTCGTTAAGACGGCTCAGGTAGTTGTTGCCGTACAGATTCTCGACCTGCATAGCCAACTCACCCAGCAGCGAAGCCTGACCGGATTCACGCAGGTGATAGACGAACTTGCGGTAACGCTGATCCAGCCTGAACCACTGGCTGGCGTACTTTTTCACGCCATCAGTCAGCGATTCCATTTGCAGCTGCGTTATGTCCAGCACCTGGATGAACTGCGCCGCATGCTCCAGCGCCAGGTACACATCCTTGAAGCGCTCAAACCAGTGGCTCTGGCGGCGCTGGCGTACCCACTGCTCAACCTCCACAGCGGTGACTGTACTGGCCACCACGGCACGTACCAGCTCACTGAGGATCTTGCGGTCGATCAGCTCGAAATAATCCAGCTCCAGCAGGCTGCGCCAGTCCAGAGTTTGCAGCTTGTCGTCAATCTGCAGCACCGCCGCGCACTGCTCAGACAGTGTCTCGAAACTCTGCTCATGCGAACGACTGTCCTTCCAGCGTTTGAGGAACACCAGCGCCTCAGCGGACAGTCGCGCCTTGTAAGCCGGGTCGATCCCAAGCATGAAACAAGCCTTAAACAGCTCGATAACGAAATCGTGCAACCCTGGTTGCTCGGAGCTATAGCCATAGGCGCGCTTCACCTGCTCCCACAGATAGGTATTCAAGCCGCTGCTTTCGATTAACTTGATCCGCACATCTTTGCCAGCGGCCAGATCACCCAGCAGGCTTTCCAGAATCACATCCAAGCGCGGCTCGTTGCCGGCACACACGGCGAGCATCTTGCGTTGCAGCAGGTTCTGCGAATCACCCGGCTCAAGTAACTTGCTCAGGGCCTCACGGCGCTTGGCGGATTCGAAAAACGCCACATGGGCTTCCAAAAGTGGGTAGCAGTCCGGTCCCAACTCCAGCTCAGCCAGCCACAAGGCAACCTGATCGGTACGGAAGCAATTGCCACTGGCAAGCTGCACATCCAACAGCCAATTGTGCAAATGCGAAGGCTCAGTACCTTCACGGTAGATCAGAAACTTCTGTTCCGGTTGCTCTCGCAGGAGGCGGTATTTCACGCCAAACTCATTGTTAGCCAGCTCGACTTTCTCGACATCCGGCAACTCCAGCGTCTCGAAATCAGCGCGAAACTCCAGGCGCGTGTCATACCAGAACACTATGCGCTGCTTGTCGAACAGGTTACTCAGGGCCTGGGTGATTTTGGGGTTACTCATGTTTATGCATTCCCAATCCGAGCCTGCAGCGTTTCGACAATTCGATTGACTCGAGCTGGTTGGACTTACCCGAACCATTAGGCCCAATGATGACATTCAACGGCCCCAGCGGGATGACGGTAGAGAACGCGCCGAAGCTCAAAAAATTGTTCAGTTGGATGGACTGAATCAGCATTGTATCTGCTCCTTGTTATGCTTCATTCATCCCCCTTGGCATCTAGCCCGACGATCTTTTTCAGCGCCGAGCCGAGCTTGAGGTAGTTTACTTTGACGCCGTCATCCAGATTCAGCGGCACTTGTTTAGTAGCCAGCGGGTAGAGGGTGTCACGCTCGTAGTCGTCCAGCTCCAGTAGTTGCTTTTTGAGCGGTTCAATTTCCTTGAGGGCGCGGGTCTTTTCACCTTGGCTGGCGCTGGTGCTGATGCCGATTTGTTGGAGGTGGTCCAGCCGTGCAGCCAGTTTTTTGCGGAAGTCGCGCAGGTATTGCAGCACCACACTCGCTGTGTCGGTGCGGTAGCGATGCAGGTAGATCAGCGCACTGAAGGTGCCTTTAGGGCTGGCGAACAACCAGTAGATCGGGCGCTTCTTGTAGCGTTTCACATGGTCGGCGTAGAAGTCCTTGATAAAGTACTTGCGCACGTCCTTGCCCAGCGATGCCTCAATAAAGGCTAGGTTGTCCTCGTAGTGCTCCACGCCGAAGGTAACGCGTAAAAAGGTGCGGAAACGCTCGGTCACATCGTCAGCAAACCACTCGCCATCCAGCAGCGGGATCACGTTGTCTTCGTCCGGCATAAAACTCGGCTCGGGGATCTGGCGCAAATACTCAGCCAGTGTGTCGCCCTGGTTGGCCAGCACCAGCCCTGGATTGTCCAGGCTGTAGCGGCCAAACATACAGCCCACGGCGTAGGACAAAAACTCGCGCATCGTATCGGCCAACAGCTGCGCACCCAGCTCCTCCCCTGACTTGTCACCACCGTAGCGGTAGTGTGGGTTGCATGTGAGGGTGACTTCCTTGAGCGACACCTCGGGTGTCAGTTCATCCTGCAGACTATAAGCCTCGATAAAGATACGGTTGTTTTCTTCTTCGAGGCGCTGCATTTCTAGCATCATCTCGCGCCAGTGAGAGTGGAGTTGTTGATAAGCGGCTTGTAGGGTGGACTGCCGGTGGCCGGGGTGTAGCAATGGCAGAACTGTGAAGTCCCAGGAGGTTTCGTAGGAGTCCCAGTCGGACTTTGCGGCTAGCACACTGCGCCGAACCCGATCATTCAACTGCTCATCGTCTGGCTTTTTGAACGGTAAACTAAGCACGTGGGTGAGTTTAAAATCAAGCGTAGGAGCAAGCATTCTTAGTAGGAAGCTGCATACACGACTATTCAGAAATGCCTCTACGGCCTCCGTTTTACTTGACTGACTGACGAAACCCATTGGCCCTTTGGCATCAAACATAAAACCACACGGAACCACACGAACAGCAAAGTCGCTGCTCGAAATGCCAGACCAAGTGAACCCCTCACGAAAGCCATACTCACCGTTGTAGTTATGAGAGCGGATACGCCCTGTCTTTTCATCCTTGAAATTTTTAAGCTCACGGCCATCATCAAACCAATTTACAAAATGCTCTGAATTACCATACCAACGCCTAGAGCCACCACCCTTCACATAAGGAAACCATCTTTTTTCAGATGTTTTAGCCTCGGCGTCACTTTTAATGTTAAAACCGACATTCATCACGCTCGCCTCATGCCACTCCCGTAAGAACGTGGCATTACTACCAGTCGCGAGCCCTTCCCTCGTGATGATCTCCTTGGAAATCGAAGGATAGCTTGTGAATAAATTCCTCATCCTTTCAGATGCCCAAAAAACTATCGGACATCCTGGGATTTTTTCAAATTGCTCCGACGAAACCCGATAGCGTATTTTGCTTTGAGGGACTTGAATCGCCTTCAAAAGATCAGCATCCTTTTCGGCCTCAGACTGGCCTTCAGTCAGCTTTATAAACTCTCCTTTGAAGTCTTCATTGGCCGCGCTACTCAAGACGAATGCAGTAGTCGAAACGACCTCCCCACCAATAGAGTCAAATGCGCGCTCTCCAAGCTGGGCCATCGTGCAGATTGTTGACCTAGATAAAATCACAGATCTAACCGCCTCATATCTAGGCGCGAACATCCAACCCTGCATCGTGATCATGCCAACATATGACTTTGCTAAAACCAGCTTCAGACTTCTTAGGATAAACGCCTGATAAAGGTCGTATTTACCCTCGACGTATTCAACATCGAGCCAGCTTTGCAATGACTCATTTAGATCTGCCTTTTTCTTGTACGGAGGGTTGGCAACTACCACCGCATAACGCGGGCTCAGGTAGTCGGTCATTCGTAGCACCTGCAGCACTTTAGCGTGGGTGCCAGCAAGGAACAGACTGCCTGCCATGTCCTTGGCCTCCAGCACGGGCAACACGTTTTGCACGCTGCTGAGTTTGGGACGGATCAGCGAGCCAAAGTTATCGGCCTCCTCAAACTGCTTGAGGGTTTCACGCAGGTCAAGAGTGAACAGGTCACGCCCTACGGCCGTGATGTATTCATCCAGCTCGTCATGGCTGAACACCACTTTTTCCATCACGCAGATATTTGGCTCGATGGCCTTGTTGAAAAAGCGGCGCTGCTTGGCGCGGGCTTTCATGGTCAGTGCAAAAGCGGCTAGCTCCCCTGCGCGCTCATCCAACTCGATGCCGTAGAGGTTGTGGGTAAGAATTTTTTCCGGGATTTCGCTAGGGTCAGTGCCCATCTCTTCGTAAATGGCATAGAGCAGATCGAAGGCATAGGTGAGCATGTGACCGGAGCCGCAGGCCGGATCGCAGACCTTGATGTCTTCGGGGCAATCGATCTTGAGGAAGTCGGTTTCTGCAGCCTCGGGCTTGATGTAGTAATCCATCTGCCTGGCAAGTGCCGAGTTAGGATGGTTGAGCATCCACAGACGGCCGAGAGAGTTTTCCACCAGGTAGCGCACGATCCAGTGCGGGGTGAACAGCTGGGTAGCTGCGGGAATATCTTCTGCCGTGATCTTCTGATTTTTCTTCAGACCCTCAAATACCGAGTCCTTTTTCTCGGAGATGTAGAATTGGTACAGCCAGCCGATGACTTCCACGTCCTGGCAGGTATCAGGGGTCATGGCTTCGCGGGTGTAGGCCAGGATGGAGTTGCCCGAGAGCAGGTCATCCGGCATCAGCAATTCGGTGTAGTCGGCAATGCGCTCGAACAGGTAAGGCATGGCGCTGTGGAAGGCGTTGCACTCGGCCACTACCAGCAGACGATAGGCTTCCTGCTGCGGATCGTGGCTAGGGGCGTTACCGCTAAGCAGAGCCTGGATCTGCTGGCGGACTTTCTCGGGCACGCGCTCATCGTCGATATGTCCCGCTTTGGCTTCAGCCAGTATTTCAGGCTGGAACTGGCCTTCATCAGCGGGCGATACCACGCGGATACGGGTGTAACCGTTTACATCCATAAAGCGAAGGGCGCAGAAGCGGTTGAACCAGGTGTAGGCGACCTTGTCGATGAGCTGCTCACGGCCGTTCGCGGCGATTTGTTTTTCCAGCTGGGCAACGGCTTGCGGACTCTCACGGCGGGCAGCACTGCTTGCATATAGCACTAGGGAGAGCTTGGCGCCCACTTGCTCCAAGAGCAGGCGACGTGTGTGCTGGGCGAACTTCTTGAGTTTGGTGGTTTCCATCATTCTTCTCTTTATGGGCCTGCTCGATCATTTGTGTGGTTTCACGAAAATGATCGGGGCACTTGTCCGTTTCAAATCTGTACGCGGTTGCCTGCTTGGATTTCCTTCAGCCAAGCTTCGCGCAGCTGTCGTAAGTAATCATCCAACTCGGATTCACTGGCCAGCCAAGGCTTGCTGTAACCCACCGTAATAGATCGTGCGGGCACCAAGCGCGGTTCGGCCACTTTGGGTGGTTCTGTGCTTGGTGGCGGCGGATAATCGATGTCCTGATTTCCCGCTGGTGGCGGAGAAAAGGGTGGGATTGGATCTGGTACCGGTTGCGGACGAGCCAGTCGCTCTAATTTGAGCAGTAACTGTGCGTATTGGTTGTCCTCGAAGGCACGCAACTGATCGCGGATCATGGCGATACGCTTCTGCCCTTGCATTGACTGCTGAGCTTCAACAAACGGCACAGCGAGCTGAGCCTGCTGCTCAGGCTTAAGACTGCCGTACTCGTTGCTCCCCTGCAGACGCTGCTCCAACTCGGCAAGCCGGCTGACTGCGGTAGCCTTCTCGCTGGTTAGCTGGTTAGCAATGGCTTGTTGCAGGGCCTCCAGTTGCGGTTTGGCCTGCTGCAGGCGGTTGCCTTGCCAAGGTTTATTCTCGGTGAGTAATGCCTTGATGGCTTCAACCTCCCCCGTGGCAACATAGGCGAAATTGTCTTCCTGCTCCTGCACCAGTTGGCGAGCCTGATCGTAAATAGCTTTTTGCGGACTACCCATGAAGCGACGTAGCGGCTCAATGATCTGCTCTTTGGTGTCGAGCATGGCATCGGAGGCGCGGGACAGTTCGGTAAGGAACCAGCTGGCGTTTTTGCCGGCGATTTCCTTGAGAGTAGCCATCACGCCATCCAGCACGCTGAGGAAGCCATACAAGGCTTTTTGCCCATGCAGGTCGGCTAAATCAATCTCCAGTTCTTTGATGGCGTCGATGGTTTCACGTGCCAGAGCGCGGGCTTCGTTGCAGCTGGCGGGACGGTCGAAAAAGTCGGCAAAGAACTCTTTGAGATGGCGAACCTGGGAGGCGCTGAACTCGATTTGCGGCTCCAGCACCAAGGTGGTGTGAGCGTTGGTGTTGCGCAAGCTGCGCTCTAGGTTGTCGCCTTCCAGCAGGTTGCTGTCTTGCCGCACCTCCGCTTTGCCGCGTGCGCAAAGCAGCGCGAGGTTGCAGAGGATGGCCGCGTAGTACCAACCGTAGTTCTTGCGCTCGAAGCGCTCCAATAGGGTTTTGACCGTGGTGCGCACACCGCTGCGAGCATTGCTCTGGATATAGGCCAGTAGTTCCTGCTCGGGCTCGGTCAGGCTAGTAGCGTCGTTGCCGAGTAGACCGTCCTGGGCCTGGCGCAAGTATTTGCCGATGTCATTCTCGTTGAACGGCACATCGCGCAGCATGCGCAGGTTCGGATAAGTAGTTTCAATCAGCTGGTAGAAGCCTTTGAGAATACGGGCCTGACCGTCGCTGCTGGTGGCCTCCACGTCGGCGGCGTTAATTATCAAGTGCGCTTTGCCGAGCAGCTCCTTGGCACGATCCTGCAGCTCGGCCAGACGTTCGTTGTTCTGGAAACCCTTGGCGTCGATGATGCGTTTGACCGCTTCCTGCTGGGTGCTGCTGTTCTGTCGGATGTATTTCTCAGTGCGCTTGTGCAGGGTGAGATCCTGCATGAACCGGGCATCAGCCGGCAGCACCACGCGCAGCTCATCACGTCCCATACTCTGCATACGCTGCACCGTGAGGTTATCGAAGTTGTCACTAAGCGGAGTGACAATGTGGATGGCCAACTCAAACTCACGACTGAGCGAACGGTCGTCCATTTTGCGCGTATAGGCGTAGTCCTGGCCGTTTTCATAGCGGACCTTGCGCTGCTTGACCACACCATCAAACAGCAGGGTTTCCAGCTCCTTGATGACATCGGCAGTTTCGATCTCTGTGTTTTTGATCTCTTCTTCGATGTCCTTCTCTTCGTCGGTCAGGTACTCGTAGAGCTCGCCATTGCGTTGGATGTAGGTTTGCTGCTCCAGCAAGTTGAGTGCCGCTTCCAGCTTCTTGCGTTGGGCTGGAATGTCTTCGCCAAAACGCTCTAGCATCAGTACATTGAGATTGCGCAGAGTGGCCTTGAACTCCTTGACGTACTTGACCAAGAACAATGCTTTGAGCACGCGCACCGCGTATGGGTCGCCAAGGTGCCGCTCGGCATTGTTGATAGCGCTTTGAATAGCGCTTTTCAGCGCGCCGCGAATGCCTTCGAACATCCGATCGAAGGTGGCCAGCTGGCCCACTGGCTCGCTGTCGATAGCCATGGCCACTTCGCGGAATACACCGAGCATGGAGCGTTCGCCCACCGAGTTGGCCTTGCCCTCAAAGCCGTTGTGCATGGATATGCCACGAATGGCCGACTGGAAAAGCGGGAACTGGTAGGGCACGAAGGGGTAGCAGTAGGTGAAGTGCTCCAGATCGCGGAAGTTCTGGTAGTGCTGTCCACCGTCGGCAAAGTCGAACAGAGTTTTGAAGTTGTTGAGCTGCTGGTTGTAGACGGTTTTCAGCAGCTCGGCACCGGAATCGTTCTTGGTCAGCAAGCGTTTCTGGATCACCTCGGCCACGTCGGCGCTGGTGAGCTTGAGACGGTTGGCAAAGCGCGCCTGGATCTTGGTGAAGTCGTTGCTTTGTTGCTTGCTCATGTCGCCCATCACAGAGTCCATATCCTCCTGTGCGGTGACAAATACCCATGCCCGGCCCTGGCACTTGGTGGCCAAACTTTCAGCCACGGTTTGCAGGTTGGTCATGAGCTTGGTGTTGTCGGCAATGTACTGACCGACCTCATCGACAAAGAAATTCAGGCGGAAGTTGGGCGGCTGTTTGTCCAGCCACTCCTTGACCTGATTGCCGAAGTCTTCAATGGAAACGCTGTGTTGAGCGCGGTATTTATCGAGGATGCCCTTGGCCAGCGCCAGGTCTTCGTCGGTGATCTGGGCGTAGGCCTTGGCGATGTTGCCTGTCTCCAGCAGCGCCTGCTCGCGACCACGCTCCCAGGGCTTATTGGCGATGCTCTGGTAGGCTTCCTTGAACGGTTGGAACAGTTCGCGACTGTCCAGGTCGCGTTCAAACTGGGCAATGTAGCCCTGCTTGCCGTAATAACCACACATCTCGTTGAAGACTTTGACGAACACAGAAAGCAAGGCGTCGACCTGGGTCTTGCTGATGATGTCGGCCTTCTGGTCGATGTTGAACAGGATGCTTTTCGAGGGGATGGCGACAGCTTTCTTGAGCTGGGCGCGCAACAGCTCGTCGTCATCCTTGATCTTGGGTAGGAAGATGTCCAATGCAGTACTGCCGTCGACCTGGCGATTTTCCAGCAGCAGGGCGAGCATTTTCAGCAGGTGCGACTTACCCGAGCCGAAGAAGCCGGAGACCCAGACGCCATTGGCATGGTGGTAGTCGGTATAGGCATCGAGGAAGTGCTCCAGACGCTTGGCGACTTCGTCAGTCAGGACGTATTCACTGAGCTCGTTGAACAAGCTAGCTTCGTCGTCGGCCTTGATGACGCCCTCAATCGGGCGACTGACTGGGCTCTTGAAAATTCCGTTGAGTTTCATCGACTGCTTCCTTACACCTGAGACTCGAAAATATTGAATGCACGGTAGTACTTGTCATCGTGCAGCAGACCGAACAGCTCCAGTGACGCGCCTTGTTCCAGCGAATGCCGATACTCACCGGGGAAGAACATCACCGTGGGTTTGTCCTTGGCCGTGCTTTGCAGATTGTTGAGTACGTTGTGCGAGCGAATATAGGGGAACACTTCACCGATGCCGGAGAGGAAAAGCACGTCGTAATCCGCCTGAGCAATACGTTCGCCAATAGCCGGGACCAGGTGTTCCTTGATATCCAATACACCCTGCAAAAGTTCCAGCAGACCTTCTTTTTCCACATCGGGCTCAACCGCCCGGATCTGTTCCCACAAGCTGACACCTTCGTCACTGCCCTCACGAGCCTTTAGCAAGTCGATGGTCAGGTCGTACAGGCTGACTTCCAATACCTTTACACCACGCCCCTGCAAACAATCGATACGCAGACCGGCCAACGTGTTGACCAGTTGCCGCTGCATGCGTTGTATCTCAAAGGCTTCAGCCGCCTTGAATTCGCAGATGTAGAACGGCAGATCATTATTCAGCCCTTTCATTTCCAGAAAGCGTTGACCGCTCATGACGTTCAATAGGTGTTCAAAGCGGGCTGCCAGCGGCTGCTGACTGATTTTTTGGCTCATTGCAGCCACCTTTTAAGTTCATGGTCAGTTGCCGGGAATATCAGCAATTGCTCGTTATCGTGGCGAACCAGTAAATGGGCCAGCGCTGGAGTTATCAACACAGGCTGAATCTGGTGCTGTGCGCTGATCAAGTCGGCATCCCGCAACATGCGGAACAGGTTTTGTCGCAATTTGCTATGCGTGGACGCAGCCAGTTCATCCAGCTCGGCATGCCACAAAGCTTTGGCATTGCAGAAGGCATCGTAATCGCTTGTCGTGAGTTGGCGGCGCATAAGCAGGTAATGCTCGCGCAGAACTTCGCGAGCGAAGTCGCGGATGAACGCATAGCGCCGGCAAGTTGCAGCCCACAGAAGGTAGCCTTGCTCCCGCAGGCTGCCATCCACCAAAAACTCCAGCTCCTCTGGATCCAAAAGCTCCAGACGCGCGATCAACTCCTTACTGATACGTGTCGCAGCAGCCGCTGTACGAACTTGCAACAGGTTCTCACCACGCACCTGCTCCCGTGTTTGCTTCCAATCACGCAGCGTTAGATAGCGCTCCACAACCAGCGGTGCTTCCTGCAAAAACAGGCCACCCGTGGTGAAAGAAAGACGATAACGCTCAGCCATCACTTCGCGCCTGCTGCGATTCGTCACTGGCTCCGCCAGCTTTGACCCAGGTATCCACCTCAACCTTCTGGAACTTCCACAACCGACCGACCTTGTGGGCTGGCATGCTGCGTTTGGCAATCCATGCATAAACGGTGTCCTTGCTGACGCCGAGGTGTTCGGCAATTTCATCAACACTGTGCCAACGATCAGTCATAGCTAAATCTGCCGATAAAAAAACGTGCTGATATTAGCCGTTTTTGTCGGTTTTAATAAGGTTAAAGCTGTTTCTCAGGATTAATGCCTGACAAATGCCTGCGCCACTTCAAAATGGCTTCAAAGGGCAGCCTAGCGAGTTTGCTTTGGTAAGCCTACGCTGCGAATAGCTCAGTGGCGAAATGAAAATGCGTCGCCATCAATTCCCTCACCCGCCGGGATACATCTGCTCGATCAGCTGATCGAACTCTCCGCCATACCCACAGTAATCACGCGGAACGCGCTCAATATCCTCGGCAATCTGCGCAATCACTTCGCGCAGTTCCAATTGTCCATACCACCGAGCAGGAATCGCCGCAGCGCCATACTGAACACCAAGTATGTGTCCAGTGATCAGTCCGGAACCGTCGCTGTTGCCACCGTGATTCACCGCTGTTATGACGCCATCCTCGAACGAGCTCGCCGTCAGGGCACACCAGAGGCCAATTGCCAGCGCTTCTTCAGCGACCCAACCGCCACCGAGTTCGCCGATGCGTTGCGGGGTGGGCTTGTAGCCTTCATAGAAGAAAAACAGCACACGCTCGATAAGGCTGCGAGCTTCTTCCATGCCGGGCTTTTGCCCATATTTGGCCAGACTTTCGCTAACTGCATGTTCGAGACTGTCCTCCCTGACCATCCGCTGGAGGATGTCAGCGAACAGCCCTGCCGTCAGGTAGCCTGTAGGGTGCCCGTGAGTAAGGCGCCCTGACTGGGCAGCGTAGTCAAAGGCGTTAGCAAAGAATGCACAGGGAGCAACGCGCATCAAGGCGCCGCAGCCCTTGCTGTTGTTCTCGGCGACAGCACCAAGCCGCTGGGTGGCCTTGAGGGCCGTGAGACATGTGGTGCCAGGGGCGCGACAAGACCAGAGTTCTCGCTGTTCGATCAACCACCCGTCCCTGCTGACTAGTATCGCAGGAGGGTAATTCTGGGTCATCAGCCAGCGCAGCAACGCATGGTGGATAATGCTGGGAACATGGCAAATCCCTCGTGAACCACTTCTCACATAAGCCCGCAGCAAGCCTTCGGCCGTGAATAGCATCATCTGCGTGTTGTCGGTGATGACACCGGAGATACCGAAAGTAGGGGCAAAATCAACGATACCCTGCGAACCGAATTTAGCTTCGATTGCAGGCCATTCGAGGAACTCCACCGTGGCGCCCAACGCATCGCCGACTGCACCGCCCAGTAGGCAACCTTTGATCCGTTCAAGTCTGTTCATATCCTTCGCCCTTATCCCTCTGCTGGGATCAATTCCTGCAAAATCACCAGCTTTCTTTGCAGCTGCTCGATGTGCGCTTTCTCAGCGCGCAGCGCCGAGCGCAGCTCCCAGTTTTCCATATCCAAAATCCGTGCCCAGCGCGTGCCCTTTTGACAGCCAAGAGCCATTTTCCAGAGCTCCCGCAACCTCAGGCACTGCAGCACAAGCGTCAGCAGGATTGCTCCCATCATCACCAATGCACCTGTCGAAACAGCATCCGACATTGTCATGTCCACATCCTTTAGTGAGTTCGATTGAGCTCGAAGACAGATCAAGGATATGTAGTGTTTTACGACAGGTATAGAATGTAGACTTATACAGGTAAAGTATTCACGCATATGGAGCTGTCATGAAACGCAATCAAGACATCAAGCAGGTTCGTTGGGATTTGGCACTTCGTTATCGCTTGATCGAGACCGTCGCCTGGTGGGAAGGCCGGCTGACCACGGTGCATCTGATCCAGAGCTTCGGGATCAGTCGTCAGCAGGCGTCTAAAGACATCAACACTTACATCACCGAACATGCGCCTAAAAACCTTACATATGACAAGCAGCTGAAGGGCTATGTCCCCAGCAAACAGTTCAAACCACTGTTCATCGACGACAGCGCCAGCGCTTATCTGCACCTGCTGAACCAGACCCATTCCCGTGCGCCGCATGTGGAAGGGTTGGCCTTGGCGTATGCCCACACCATGGTGCTGGAGGTGCCTGACCGGACAATTCGACCTGAAGTGTTGCGCCCATTGCTTAAGGCATGCCGCGACAGCGAGGTTATTGAAGTCGAGTACGTTTCACTCGCTAACCCGGTTCCAGAAACTCGCTTGATTGCACCACACACACTGATTTACACCGGTATGCGTTGGCATGTGCGAGCGTATTGCGAGAAGAATCGTGAATACCGAGATTTTGTGCTGAGTCGCCTGCGCGGCAAACCTGAGTACGAACGCAAGACCGAGAACCTCATCGACGAGGATGAAGACTGGAACACCAAGGTAGCCGTGATCATAGAACCCGACTCAAGGCTCAAACCAGAACAGAAGGCAATCATCGAAGCCGATTTCGGCATGGAGGATGGCGTGCTGATCATTCCGACACGCCGCGCCTTGGTCAAGTATGTGTTGCAGCGTTTTCAAATCGATCCGAAAAAGCTCGACCCCAAAGCGGCGGCGCAGCAGATCGTGGTGAGGAATCTGGATGAGTTGAAGCCTTGGCTTTATGAGTGACTCAACCCGGCATTTTAATTCGTGACGCACTGCATCACGAATTAATTGAACCTCCGAGAGGGAAGAATAATAGGCGTGACTCTGGGCTCTCTGGAAGCATTCGCCCCGTCCTATGTCCGGAGCGAATGTTGAGATGAGATGCGTTAAGGACCAGATCAGTCTTGCGGGCGCAGTTCAATCAGTGCCTGTTCGAACAGAATTCTATCGTTCTCTGCGGCCTTGTCTTGTTGCACCAGAGCCTGGCTTTGCGCGTCGATCCACTCATCCATAGGTTTGAACACCTGCTCAACCACCAGAGTGATTTGGAACTGGTAGGCCTGACGCAAATCGTGGACAAACGAACTGGCAGAGTCGTCGATGGCTTTGGTACGACGAGCTTGCGCTGCCTTCTCCGCATTCTCTGTACGAATAGCCTGGTAGATGTCGTACAACGCCACGCCGACCTGTACCAAAGGCCCCGCCCAGCGACCCGCTGTACTGGCCCAGCGTCCCATGGTCTTGGGGCCAATACCTTTGAACAGTTTGGGCAGAAACTCTTTTCCTAGCTCCAGTGCCGCTTTCACTCCCTGTTCAGTCATGTCCTTGACATTACCCATGGGGACTTTCTTCAAGGCATCCTTGATGGCTGGCGACAGGATGCTTTCACCAGCATCCTGCGGCGCATCCAGATCCGCATTCAGCATGGCGTCAGCGTGTCGGAGAGTGGACTCGGCCAGTTTCTCACCGATTTCACCGAGGCTCTGCTGAGTCTTGGGCAGCTCGTACTCCAGCGTGCGCATCAGTTTGTCGCCCAGAGACTGGACAACTTCTGCCGCCCCCTCTTCCATCGCCTGGTTGGTGTCACCCCTGACTTGTCCTTCTGCTACTGAAGTAATCAGACTGACAATTGCCTGCTTTGCGCTACGACAATCGCGATCCAGGTGATCGTTTAGGCATGCAGTCAGACGGCTGCGCTCGTTTTCAATCTGCAGTTTGGCTTTCGTCAGCGCTTCAGCCTGACGGTCATTGCCGGCCTGCACCAACCGCAAATTGGCTTGTTCGATCGCAACCACCAGGTCTTTGCGACAAGCCTTGAAGATTGTCCCGGTGTCGCTTTGCTCAAGGAAGTCACCCAGCGCCTCCTCCAAGTCAAGAATGCCGCTGGCGCTTACCAGCGGCGCCTTGTCTTCGAGTCGTCCTTTGAGGGCGCTTCTGGCATTGACCCATTGCACCGGGACCTTGTCCAGAATGTTTTCAATACCGCGCTCGCTCGCCGCACGCTGCAGATGAATGCGCAGGCGATCGGTGATGCCGACATAATCGCGATCGCCGACCGTAATACCTGCCTTGTTGTTGACGATGAGCATTAACCGGCGCTCTGAAGCGACGATATCGACCAGCCGCTCCCAGGTTTTCGCTTCGTCGGTGGCACCGCCTGCAGCGACCACGAACAACACAACTTCGCTATTTTGCAGCTGGTTCTCAGCCACCTCTTCATGCTCGATCGGCGCGTCGATACCAGGTGTGTCGAGCAGCGTGTAATTGCCCCAGCGGTACTCAGTTACCGCGGCCGTTTCCGGTCGATCCGCCATCTTGGCATCTGCCCGCCCCATCAAGGCATTGAGCAGGGTACTTTTGCCAGCGTTGTAGTTGCCGTAGACCATGATTCGAGGGTGTAACTGCTCAGCCTTGGTCTGCAACCGGGCTCCCAGCTCATCACGTTGTTGTTCGGACAGCCAACGGCCCAGCGGGGTGCTGACCCGTTCATAGGTGTGGATAACCCGTGCGAAGTCAGGCAATGCCATGGGACAGCTCCTTTTCGATTTCCTGAATTTGAGTAAGCGTGTGCTGGCGCATCTCTTTTAATGCGCTGTGGAAGTTTTTCAACCAGTCGGCAATGTCGATAAAGCACAATTGGTCCAGTTGCTCATACAGGACATTCAGCCGGTTCTCGGCAAGCTCAAGCAACTGTTCGCGGGTCCCCAGTGAAACTTCGTCGCGGTTGTCGCCCACAGCCACTTCGATTTCTTCACTGGTATTGAAGTATTCTCCCGCCGCGCCCCCAGCCTTGTTTCCCGCCCAGGCTCCAAGTGCGCCACCGATCAGGCCACCGATGACCGTCCCCACACCTGGCATGATCAAAGTGCCTAGAGCTGCCCCACCTTCAGCGCCCCCCCAGGCACCGAAACCTGCCCCGCCCGCCCTGCCGAATGACTCATTGCGGCGGGAGTCGAATTTGATTTTTTCAACGCGCTCTGAAAACTGGGGGGCCTCTCGGGCGACAGGTCCAACCGCTTGGTCGTGAATTTCAATGTTTTCGAATTTCTGGCCAATCGAATCACACAGTTCGCTGGCGTAATACTGGAAAGCATGATCGAGCAACTTACGGCAGGCTTCAGAGAAAGCCTGGTCGTTCATCGCATATTGATCGGCATACTTTTCGATCTGACCCGGTAATTCTTTTCTGAGCTGGCTCAGAATATGATCGACGCTCAGTTTCAGGTCCTTACGCGCGGCGTTCAGCCCTGTTCTGATATCAACCAGCTCTTTTTCCAGCTGATCCGTCGATTCGGCCAGCTTGAGGCAGAACGCCTGCAGATTCTTCAAGGGTGTCTGGCGCTTGAGGGCGAGCCCACTGGAACGGGCTATGTTGCCAATATCTGCGGCGAAGTCGGCCAGCCCACTGTCCTGCCAGCGTTGCGCCTGCTCCTGGGGGCCACCTTCCTCAGCATAACGCACCGAAATCGAGTGAATATTGATTTGATTCAGGAGCGATTGTGCTGATGGGTCGATTTTGGCCAGCTCCGACCCGACGTAACCAATCTGGTCATCACGATCGGATCGCGCCTTCATTACCCGTTGGTTAACCAAGTTACCCAAGTCATCAACATCCTCCTCAATCACATCACTGCCAGTGATAAGCACCATGAGATTTTTCTTTTTCTGGAGCAACCCGACGACCTCATTCATATCGGAGTGCCGGCCAGGACTGCTGGAGTTGCTCAGGAATACGATCAGGTCGGCACACGCGACATAGTCGTCGGCCAACTGGCCGTTGACGCTGTTGACCGAGTGAACCCCAGGGGAATCGACCCAGGTCATACCCGGCAACCTGAAACCCTGGATTGAGCTGGTCGCTTCCACCACGTCGACGCCAAAGCATCGCTGCTTGCTCATCAACTCTGCCGACATGGTTTCCGCAGTCCCGGTACTTTCGCGCCAGAAAAACTCGGGGCGAGGGGAAGCGCTGTCGATCAAGGCCGCGTCCGGAGCAGAGTTCCCGTAGGCGAGATAATTCCCCAGGGAGGATTTTCCAGCTTTGACCTTGCCGTAGACAAAGATCAGTAGCGAGTCATCGAAATCCTTGCGAAACGAAGTATTGCGCTCATAGTTTTCGACGTTCCTGATCCAGGCATCAAGCTGACTGTCGAGCCCCTGCTGACAGCGCTCAGCCATGTCCTGCAACGGGTGACGCTGCTCAAGCGGGCTTTCACGCCAAGGCGAAGTCTTGCGTGCGTCATTAAGCTTCCTCAGCTGAGCCTTGAGGACACTTTCCCGGCGATCGATCTGGCGTTTGACCTGATCGAACTCACCGGCAATCCCGGCGAAGACATTTAACAAATCATTTCGGTTGGCGTGGCGGTCGGTCATCGTGACTTATCCCAGCAATTCTTCTTTCAGGCGCTGAAGGCCCGTGATTTCTTTCTGAAGTGCGTGCGCCTGGACAGCTTGCTTCACCCAGATCGGGCTGAAGGCTGCACCGGGGGCAATTGTATCCAAGTGCTTCAACATAGCTTTTGGTTTGTTCGGCACCTTTTTGATTACAAAGGCACTAAGGCTGTCAAAACTGACGTGCAGCGCGCCCTGGTTAGTTCGATCGAGTACCGCAGGGTGCGTCGCAAATAAATCTTTCAGTTGGCCATCAACGTCGGCAACCAGTTGAGCCTTACGTTTCTCGAGGTTTGCCTGTTTGCGACGAGCAATGGCCTGTGCCTCGGCCTCACGAGTCTGAATGCGTGCCCTGCGTTCGGCCGCTTCTTTTTCTTCATCGTCGGAGCTGGCGACGGCAGCAACCACAGCGCCGATTAAGGGTACCAATAACCACCACATAGCAATGTTCTCTCAATCGGATTCAAGGGTTTCGCAGCGGCTGATGCGTTCTCGGGTCGTGCTGACCAACTGGTTCACACTCTGACTAAGCACCAGAAACGCCTGTGATTGTTTGGCTTCGACGGCAGCCAGTGTGCGTTCCCGCTTGGCGATGGCCTTATCGACAATGGCCTCCAACTTACTCAGACGCTGCTTATCTCGCGCACGGCGCACGGCATGCAACTCGCTTTCGGCGCGCTCGACAAGTGTCTTCAAATGGTGGTGCAGCACGTTGATGCCGCTATGTTCGATAAGGGCGGGCTTTTGCTCCAACACGCCTTTGCGGTATGTCGTGAACGAGGCCGGGATCAACGTGCGAGGTGCCTTGAACAACGCCGAGAGGATGGCACTGATTGCGTCCAGGCGATCCTGCCTTTGCTCCGACGCACTTTCGGCATGGGTCAGAACGACCAGTAAGCTGTCTTCGATATCAGGACGCCGATGTTTCAACTCATTAAGGAAGTTGATTTCTACGGTTTCCAGAGTGCCCGTGCCCAGGTTGTGGGCGAACAGGATAATGTCGGCCGTCGCCAAGCCACGCCAGGCGTGCTGGTCATCCTCGTTATTGGCGTCAATACCCGGAGTGTCTACGTAAGTAATCCCTCCATGGGTTAAGGTTTGCACCGTCTTAGTCGAGCGCACTGCTTTGGTTTCGAAGAATTCGTTTTCAAGATGGCCGGTCAATGCATTGAGCAGTGCGCTCTTGCCAGCGTTCATCAGGCCACAGACCGCTATACGCAAAGTCCGGTCGACGGTCTTTCCCTCTTGACGCTCCTGATACAAACGCGCGAATTCAGCTGACTCGCGATTGAGCTGAATCAGCCAATTTTCAGCTGGCATGAAATGTCCTTATTGCAGTGTCGGAAGCGCTGGCGCATCCGGGATCAAACACAAGTTGCCCCCAAGTCATAACGTTCAGCGCGCACCCTAGCGTCTGAACACCTGCAACCCGGATCATCCTCCACGCGATATCACTTTGCCACGCCTTAGTAACCTGTCAATCAAACGCAGATCTACAAGCAGCAATAAGGCGATGGGATGGACACTAAACCGGCCCCTGCCCCTTTCGCAAAAACTCGTTTTCCGCCTCCATTGACTTGTAAGACCGATACACCTCGTACCCTTTCTTGGCGATAACGACGAGGCCAACTGCGGCGAGAAAGTTTTTCAGCATGATCCATACTCCTGTTTATTGGCTGGTTTGAGCATAACCATGCCTCGCGACAAATTGCGTCGCCCCGAGAAAATCCATTTTAAATCGCCGACCCCGCTGTGACGGACAGGCTGATAACTCCATTGAAGGTTCAGTCGTTGGTCGCCTCAGCCTTTTGTTTTGTCGGCCTTCGCCTGGAAATCTTTAAGCGGCAAGCTCACTGGGGATTTACACTCTCCTGAGGACCACGATTCAAAGTGCTTCTCACATCTGTAATGCAAACTCAGTCCCAAGATGAATGATCACCCCCACCAGCCCTCCCACCAATGTTCCGTTGATACGAATAAACTGAAGGTCTTTGCCCACGTGTGACTCCAGTTGCTCCACCAGTTCCTTCTCGTTCCAGGCTTCGATGCGTTCAGCGATGTAGCGGCCGATCTCTGAGCGATAGCGCTCAACCAATGGGCCCGCCATTGCCAGAATCTGGTCGTTTATCCAGGCCTGCATCAAAGCGTCTTCGCTCAATGCGTCACCAAGCTTGCGAGTACCCTCCTCCAAGCGCTGGCGCGTTGTGGAATCGCTTCGAGTAATGTCTTCCTCAAACCAGGTCACTACATCGTCGACCATGTCAGTCAGGTAGCTGTGCAGGGCCGGGTGTTGAACGAGTTGAGCGCGCAGTTGTGCCGCACGCAAACGAAAAGCTGGCTCCTCCTTGAGCTTATGCACCAAGGCTCCCAACTGCTGGTTGAAATGTTTGCGCAACGGGTGTTCAGTGTCGTGGTTGACCTCGCTGATCACGTCAGAGATTCGCTCGACCAACTTTGCCGATGACCAGTTGCCGGCAACGTTGTGCAGAGGCAGTTCCTTGCCGAAAACGTTGAACCGCAAGAACTCGAACTCCGTGGCCAGAACGTCGGCGATGCGTTTTTTTGTCGCTTCGCCTTGCAGTGAAACATCGACTTGATTCAATACGGCGTCGAGTACCTCCTGTGCCCTCCCATCATCGGTGAGCACTTCCAGCAACTGACCACTCATTTTTGCCAAATCAACTTCTTCCAGGCGCGCCAGAGCAGTGCTGCGTACAAACTGGCGCACACGCTCGTCACGCAGGGCGCCAATACCATGCCCAGCCAGCTTGACGGCTAAACCCGACAAGACTGCGGCGTTGTCTTCCTTCGACAGCCATTGCGCCAACCGCCTGGCAGTATCAAATTCGCTGACCTTCTGAAGTACCTGCTCACGTGAAAGAAAGTGAGTACAAATAAAGTCCCCCAGGTTGGCGCCAATACGCGCCTTGTTGCGCGGGATGATAGCCGTGTGAGGAATAGGCAACCCCAAGGGGCGTCGGAACAGGGCAGTAACGGCAAACCAGTCGGCGATAGCGCCAACCATCGCAGCCTCGGAGAAGGCTTTCATGTACCCCCCCAACACGGGATGGGAGTGGATCAACATCAAGGCTGCGACATAGAGCGCTGCCGCCAACAAGAACAACCCGGACGCTATTGCCTTCATCCGCGCCAACGGTGAATCGAGTTTCAACATCAAAAAACCTTAAATGTAAGTACGCAATGGAGGTCGTCGTCACCCGCTTCCGCGACCATTGGCCTCAATTTTTTGTCTGGGGCCTAGATATGAGCCTGCGCTGGATGGACACTCAATGCGTCATCCAAAACACCTGCCCTATAACGTATCAGTGAATAGATACAGAACTTTATTACGTGATAGCTTAACGCCATATCGCGTCATAATGTGTCGCAGGGCTCATTGAATGCTCAATCCCGCCCCTCATCCGCCGATAAAACCATGATCCTCAAGGTCCCGCGGATCCCCTCAGCCAAAGGAAGCACCTGGAATGGATTACCAGTCACTCAAGACACGCCACCGTAACGAACGCGACGCGCACCACCCAAACCTTGCGCTACGGGTTCACCGAGCCCTGAGCTGGCTCAATCGTGCGGAACAGGCAGAGGACGTTGACGGGCGCTTCATCTTCCTCTGGATCGCTTTCAACGCTGCCTATGCCACCGATATTGATGAGCAGCATCGATTGTCCGAACAGGAGGCATTCAAGGCTTTCCTGCAAAAACTTTGTACGCTGGACACCGAGCACCTGATCGAAAAACTGGTTTGGTCAGAGTTTTCCGGGAGCATACGTGCACTGCTGGACAACCCTTATGTTTTCCAAAGCTTCTGGGATTTCCAGAACGGCAAGATCAATGAAGCCATGTGGGAGGAACGCTTGCGTAACGGCAAACGTAGCGCTCATGCAGCACTGGCCGATCGCGATACAGCCAAGGTGCTGGGGGTGATGTTTAACCGCATCTATACCCTTCGCAACCAAATGATTCATGGCGGAGCCACCTGGGACGGCAGCGTCAATCGCACACAATTGCGTGACTGCTCAAACCTGCTGGCAAAGCTTGTCCCCCTGGTGATCCTTCTGATGCTCGACAACCCGAAAACATTGTGGGGCGACGCCTGTTACCCGGTGGTCAAGTCGTAACCCACCTCTCGCTTGCGCAAGGAAAAGCCCATGCCGTCCGCCAAATCGCATTCCACTGTCAGCCGCCAATGGGAGTTGCTCAAGCACCTGCCAAAGCGTGAGTCCGGTATCACCGTGACGGAGTTACTGGCGCGTCTTGAGTCCTCCGGTTTCAACATCAGCCGGCGCACCGTCGAACGTGACTTGATTGATCTGTCGCTGGTGTTCCCGTTGCAGTGTAGCGAAGGCACGCCACAAGCCTGGTACTGGACGCCTGGCGTGAATGTGGAGCTGCAAGGCATTACGCTGAGCGAAGCCTTGAGCCTGACCCTGGTTGCCGACACCATCCGCCCATTGTTACCCGCCAGCATGCTCAGCGTGCTTGAACCGCGCTTTGTGCATGCGCGGCAGAAACTCAAGGGACTGGAGGACGATAACGCGGCTGCCCGCTGGCTGGACAAGGTCGCCAGCGTGCGACCGGACCTAAACCTGCAGGCGCCGGATATCGACCCACTGTTGCTGGAAACATTGCAGAGGGCGCTGATTAATGAGCGTCAAGTGCAATGTCAGTATTACTCGGCACACAACGACAAACTCAGTGAACTGACACTCAATCCATTAGCCATGGTACAGCGTGGGTTGGTGACCTATTTGATCGCCACAGCGCATCCGTATACCGATGTGCGCCAGTTTGCGGTGCATCGTTTTCGCAATGTCGATCAGCTCGATAAACCCGTAGAGGGATTACAGGCATTTGACTTGTGTGAGTACCTGGCCAGTGACGCCTTGCAGTTCGGCACCCCCGAAAAGATTCAGTTTCAAGCTTGGGTTAGTGACCATCAGACGCGGCTGATTCGTGAGACACCATTGAGTGCGGATATGACACTGGAGCCGTTGGAGAATGGCTTTCGAGTACGCTCGACACTGAGCAACACCTGGCAGTTGCACTGGTGGATTTTGTCCCTGGGCGACTCAATGGTGGTGGAGCAGCCGCCCGAGCTGCGGGCTCAGATTGGCAAAACACTGCATCGTGCGGCGGCAGCCTACCGGCCACTGGATTCAGTGGCGGATGCAATAGGTACCGTGGTTTCGCTACAAAACCTGGCAGGCGCGACACAAACCGTCGCACCAGGTTCGTAGGGTAGCGCCACGTCGCTGATCAGCAGTCTATTTTTCCTTATGCAACAACGTGCCAATCACGGTGCGTTGAACCACCAGCGTTCACAAGGAGCGTCAACGTGTCAGAAATGCTTATCACGTTCGGCATGCAACTCGATGGTCAGCGGGCAACACGAGCCAGTAATCGATTAGGGGCGTTGACCGTCGGGCCACAGGGACTGCTGGATATTCTGGAGACCCAGCTGGGCCTAGTGGCACGTCAGCCTTGTGCGGCACAACGTACAGCCACGTACCGCGATTGCCTGGCGCACTGCAATAACCCACTGCGCTTCTATCATGCCAGTTTTTCCTCCGATGAATTGGGGGTGGCTGCTGCATTGCTGGCCTGGCGGGATGATTTGTATTTGCACGGTTGGGATGGGCGCGTCGGTGCCGACGCCAGCCAACGTCTGAAAGACCTTGCCGAGATCGAGACTCAAGCTCGCGTGCAGGTCGCCCCTTCCATGGGACAGCGCTTGCAAAATGTTGCCAAGGCGCTGGGCTCTCGTCGCCCCCCGATCAAGACCGTGCTGTTGGCTGACGCTTTCGAGCTTTATCCACTGGCCTGGCAAATGGTGCTGAATCTCCTGCCTAACGAGCGCCTGGAGATACCGGAGGGTAAGGCGCAAGGTTTTCTGGGGCAGTTGCAAATGCAATTGCGCCAGAGCATTGCCGGTGTAGAGGTCACGCCCATTCAATGGCAAGAAGATGGCACAGTGCAAGTTGTTCAAGCGCAAACTCGAGCATTGGCCGCCAGCTGGCTGAGCCGCTCACTGGGCCAGGGCACCCCCACCTTGCTGGTGACGGGTGACGAGGGTGGTTGTCTTGATGGTCATTTTATTGGTGCCGGCCAGGCTCGCCATGGCCTCAATGGTAGCAGCAATCTACGCCCTGCCCTGCAGGTATTGTCACTGGCCATGGAGCTGCTTTGGGCACCAGCCAACTACCCGGCACTCCTGCAGTTTTTGACCCACTCGATATGCCCGATTCGTTTGTTTGCACGTCGGCGCTTGGCAACCAAAATAGCAAGCTCACCCGGCCTCGTCGGGAGCAAGTGGGAGGATGCACTGGAGGAAATCGCAGCGCATTACGCTGCAGATGCGCCCGACGTACTTGCCTCGATTGACGAGTGGCTGAATATGCCCACTTTTACGACTGACGACGGCGTGGCGCCCAGTGAGGTGCTGGTACGTGTCGAACGGTTGCTGAAGTTTTTTAAAGCACGCCTGGGGCACCAAGAGCCCGCGCATAGATTCGCGGCTCAGGCAGGTTACGCTCAGTGTGAAGCAGCACTAGACTCCCTCAAGACCTTGCATCTTCAAGGTGTGGAGCGGTTAAAACCGCGGCAGTTGCAGCAGGTCATCGAGCAAGCCACAGCCAGCGGCGTGGATAATCCATTGCTGGCCGCACAAGTCGGCGCCCACTTGAGCGTCTCGCGTCCAGGTGCGGCCATTGAGCAAGCCGACACAGTGATCTGGTGGCACCTGAGCATGCCGGTGTTACCGCCCCTGTCGCCCTGGTCCAAGGCCGAACGCATTCAATTGGCCGATGCCGGGGTGGCGCTACCGGACGGTGCCACACTACTGACTCAAGCAGCCCGTGACTGGCTGCGACCAGTCCTGGCAGCAAACTGCCGGCTGATACTGGTACTCGCGCCACCACGGGAGGAAAGCCACCCGCTCTGGCAAATGATCGAAGCCGTTGTGCAGCAGCCAAAGGTGCATATTCTCGAGGAGCTTCTGCATAACCCCGGCCCGCTTTGCCAAGTCCAAGCATCGGCGCCACTGCCACTGCGCAAACGCTGGTGGCGCCTGCCACCCGACATCCCGATCGAGACGCCTGAGAAAGCGTCTTTCTCGAGCCTCAACCTGTTGCTGTTCAACCCTTATCAATGGTTGCTGCAATACGGAGCCAAGATTCAGGCGTCCAAAAGCCAGAGCCTGAGCGACGGTTTTTTGCTCTATGGTTCGTTGACCCATCGCTTGGCTGAGCACTTTTTCACTCGGCCGGACGCGCTGAGCATGAGCACCACAGATTTTAACAGCTGGTTCTCGACCCACTTCCCCCGTGTGGTACGTGAAGAAGGCGCGGTGTTGCTGATGGAGGGACGCGGTGCCGACCTGGCAACACTGCGCCATCGTGCGCTGCGTGCTTTGACTCGACTGCGATCGCACTTTCTCAATGCTGGCATCACGGTCGTAACGTCTGAGCAGGCGCTGGCTGGTCGTTTCGAGGGTGGCGCATTGGGCGGCTCTGCTGACCTGGTATTGACCACTGCGCTAGGACATCGAGCCATCGTCGACATGAAGTGGTCGGGGGGCAAGAAATACCCGGAGCAGCTCAAGGCAAACCGCCATCTGCAGTTGGCGATTTATGCCGAGTTGCTTCGTCAGGACAGCGGTTCATGGCCTTCCGTAGCCTATTTCATCCTTGAGTCCGCGCGCCTGCTAACCCCGGATGACCAAACCTTCAGAGATTCAGAGCAAGTGCCGGCCAATCCGCCAAGCACAATGCCTCAGCTGTGGCTCAGTTTTACCGAGGCCTGGAAGTGGCGGAAGGCGCAACAGGCAGAGGGGCGGTTTGAAGTTGCGCTGCAAGGTATTGAAGAGGATGAGGACTCGATCCCTCCCGATCAGGCGATGCTGATGGAATACCTTAACGAAGCCTACAACGACTACCTGGCCTTGGCCGGATGGGAGCAATGACAATGTCGACCACCGCACACATCACATTTATCAGTGCTGGCGCCGGCAGCGGCAAAACTCACCGGCTTACTGAAATACTGCACCAGGAGTTGCTTGATCAGCAGGTCCAGCCTTCGGGTGTGATTGCCACGACCTTTACCCGAAAAGCCGCTGCCGAGCTGCGCGAGCGGGTCCGTAGCCACCTTCTCAAGCAGGGCCAAATCAACCTAGCCACAGCCATGGGCCAAGCCCGTATCGGGACCATCAACAGTATTTGCGGGCAATTGCTTGAGCGTTTTGCATTCGAAGCAGGCATGCCACCCGAGCAACGTGTGTTGGAAGAAAACCAGGCAGCCCTGCTACTGAACAAAGCGGTTGACCGGGTCCTTGATTGTGAACGCCTGGATAATCTACTCGCCGTCGCCCGACGTCTGGGCCTTGAAGACACCAATCAACAAGGCGACTTTGCTAATACCAACTGGCGCGATGAGTTGCGCAAGCTTTTGAGTCAGTTGCGCACCAACGACATTGATCTTGAACTGTCCCGTAGTTTTGCTGACCGAAATGCCAACGACATGCTGAAGCATTTCCCCAAACCGACCACAGCCGACTTGAACGGCGAGTTGTTGCACAGCATTCCTAAGGCACTGGATCTGTTACAGGCAGCTGGCAGCGATAAAAAGAACACTGAAGCCTACATAACGTTGCTTACCCGCTTCCACTATGAACTGCAGCAAGGCAACGCGCGCTGGAGTGATTGGGCAAAACTGGCGAAGGAAGCTCCTGAGGCAAAGCTCAAGCCATTGGTAACAACCCTCTCTGAAACCATTGGCCGCTACGCCGAACACCCGGATCTACATGGCGACATCCGCGCCTACCTCGAACAGGTTTTCGGCCTGGCCATTGATGTATTGAACGTGTACGAACACAACAAACGTGAGTTTGGCGTACTGGACTTTGCCGACCAGGAACATGCCTTGCTCAAGTTGCTGGACAACCCAGCCGTGGCGCAGGTGCTCGAGGATGAGCTCGATCTGATCATGGTCGACGAGTTCCAGGACACCAGCCCGATGCAGCTGGCGATATTCCTCAAGCTTTCACGCTTTGCCAAAAAGGTTTACTGGGTCGGGGATATCAAGCAGGCGATCTATGGTTTTCGGGGCAGCGACTGTGCGCTGATGCAAGCCATCCTCAAGGCATTGCCCGATATGGGTGGCAAGAAACAGGTATTGCCTAACTCTTGGCGCTCACGTACCGAGCTGGTCGAACTGGCGAACGATGTATTCAACAAAGCCTTCGCCAACAGCCTGGAAACAAAGGACGTTGAGCTGATACCGACCCGCACGGATCAACTACCCGGCCCAGCCTTCGCCAATTGGGTACTGGACGGCAAAAATGCCGAATTGCAAGTCAACGCGTTGGCCGAGGGGATTGGCCAACTACTGGCTAGCCGTTATCAGGTATTCGATAAACCCCGCCAGGAAGCCCGAGCGGTACGCTTGGGCGATATCACTGTGCTTTGCTACTCCCACAGTAACGTTGCGAAAGTAGCAGCAGCCCTCGCTACTCTGGGCATCCCCTGCTCCACAGCACAACCAGGGCTGCTAGCAACCGCAGAGGCAACTCTGGCACTGGCGTGTTTGCGCCGATTGAACGACCCGGCCGATACCCTGGCAACGGCACAGATTATCTCGTTAACCGAAACCGAAGGGCCGGAAAGCTGGGTTGCCGAGCGCCTGCGCTACCTCAATGCAGGACACCCCAAAGCGCAGTGGCGTGAACTGAGCCTCGGCGAGTTTTTGCAACACCCGCTTGTGGCGGCCGTTGCACAACTGCGCACAGATCTGCCAGTGCTGACACCAGTAGAGGCGTTGCAACGCCTGATCGCCGAGTGCGATTTACCCTCGCGTGTTACCGGCTGGTCAACCTCGACAGCGCTGGCGCAAAAGCGCTTGGCCAACCTTGATGCATTGATCGATCTGGCGCAGCAGTATGAGGATCTCTGTCGAAATGGATTAGGGGCGGCATCCATCTCCGGGCTGTTGTTGTGGCTGGACGAAATCTCCAACGCCAAAAATGATGCACTGGCCACTCCTGCGCTGGATGCCGTTCAAGTGATGACTCATCACGCCAGCAAAGGTCTGGAATGGCCGGTCGTGATTTTGATGGATCTGGCACGCGATATCAGCGACCGGTTATGGTCAGTCTCGGCTCAGTCCAATAGCGCATTCGATCCACATAAACCATTGCATGACCGCTTTATCCGCTACTGGCCATGGCCGCTGGGCAAACAGAAAGCGGTTCCGTTGAGCGAAACGTTCGAACAGACCGCCATGGGCCTGGCGTGCCGGGCTGAAGCCGTTGAAGAAGCAAAGCGCCTGCTCTACGTGAGCATGACCCGCGCCCGAGACCTGCTGGTCATTGCCCGTTCGAGTAGAAAGATCACAGGAGAGTGGCTCGACACTGTCCAGGCACCCTGGTTGATGACGCCTCCCGGGCTGTCGACTTTGAAGCTGCCGAATGGAAAAGAACTGCGCGCCGATTGCCAAACGCTCACTGCCAGTGATTCACCTGTGCCCGTGGCGGTGATTGAACAGAATCTGCACTGGTTTGCCCCGGTACAAGCGATCCAGCCTCGTTTGCCACTGGGCTTCCAACCGTCCAGCGGTGGCGCTCGCACCAGCACCGCAGCCCGCAATACATGCCGGATCGGCACTCGCATCGCCTTCCAAGGCAGCCCGGAAATGAGTGTATTGGGAACGGCCATTCATGCCAGTTTGTGCCTTTCATTCACTGACCCCAACTTCCCCCTCACCTTAGACGAAGTGCAGGACCTGTTGCAGAGCCACGCAGTGCACGAGCACGTGAATGCCAGTCAGGTCATCGCACAGCAATTGGCCTTGCACGCCTGGATCGAATCCCGCTGGCCAGAGGCCAAAGCCATGGCTGAGTACCCGGTGCAACAGTTGCTGCGCTCGGGTCAGGTGCTCAATGGTCGGATCGATCTTCTGCTGGACACAAAAGATGGCTGGGTGCTCATTGACCACAAATCCAACCCGGCGCCCGAAGCCCAGTGGGAGCGATTGGCCGAGGAACATGCTGGTCAGCTTGATGCTTACGCCCAAGCGATTGAGGCGGCATCGGGTCGGCCTGTCATCGCCGCATGGCTCTTTCTGCCGGTGGCCGCGGGAGCGATTCAGGTTTTTTAGCCGCCGACGTGATTCCACATTCGCGTAAACGACCAATCACGGCGGTCGGGTTGATCTCGGCCGCTGACATCACAAGGAAAAAAGCATGACGCTGTATGAATCAATCCTGCTGGAAGTGCGCAACGGTGCGCTGAGCGAACCCTTTGAAGTGCAAGAACTGACTAGCGAACGTCGTCGGGTCATGTGCTCTATAGAGCAGAAGCTGGTTGAAAAATATCGTATCGGATTCGAGTTCTTTATGGAATCGACGATCGGGACGACCATCGCCAACTACGCGCAGGACGAGCAGACGGGAGCCGGCGGCTACAATGTCGAACAGGGTGCCGAAGCAAAGTACCTGCGAGTCAAGCCTGGCGTATACAAAGTAAAAGAACTGAATGGTCCGCTATAGCCGCCAGGCAAAGTTTCAGGCTCAGGGCTAACCAAATAATCGCTTTACTTTCGCCACGGCCACTTCCAGGGCCGTGGCTTGTTCCATATTTACATCCCGACTTTTACAACGCGGGCAAACCTCAGGACAGTCTTCGAATCGCAAGACATCACTGAGCGGGATAACCGTTTGGCTCCAGCCACAATCTTTGCAACGCATGGTGAAAGGACGCACTGGCCTGACCATAGAAACCCCTCAATCTGTTGGCACTTATTCCAGACTACAGCGTGTTGCGACAAGATGAGTCGTTAGCCGAAATCAGATCCGAGCCTAGCGATGCCGTTCATTGACAGGATGTCTTAGAAACCTCGAGCAATATAGCCTCGCGTCCATAGATGCCGGCAGTCCTTGCACTCGAAATCCTGACTCACCTCATGGTCTGTCACGGTCACCTGCCGCGACTTGCGCTGCCCTGTCAATCTTTCGATGACAAGATGCTCCACGGATCGGACTTGATAAACCGCCTCATGAGAGCGGACCATCTTTATCGCTCTATGGTGACAACTGGGGCACTCTTTGTTTTTCTGGTGTTCGATCCAAAGGATCTGAAGATGGGGAATTAGCCAGCTTGAGGCGCTGAGCACTCCAGCGATGATCAACTGGTCCGCCGACTTGGCCGAGAACGTGATGATCTCGAACGCGCCAAGCACGCACAGCTCACCAAAAAAACTGCCCCAGAGTACAGCCCAGAGCAGTCGATACCTGCACAATTGCCGATAGCGCGACTCTCGTCTGGCAATCTGTTCAGCGAACGTTGTGTCTTCTGTCCGTACAGCTACGCCACTGACGGCTGACAAATACTCGTCACCATCGAAAGCGTTGTTATAGAACTGCTGAGCCTGCAACTGTAGCTGGGCACAAAATTCGTCCGGAAGAACCGTATGCTCATTTTTCTCGTCAGATTGAAGCTTGAGCTTCAGTACTTTGGCATCACACAGGCAGCGAAGAATCTTTTGAGATGGCTCGATGAAAAACATGCCGATTTCGTAGAAGCTACCCCCGCGATATTCGCTGCTTCTGTTTGTCTGGTACTTCAAGTCAAACCGTTGACGGTCGACCAATAGGGTCAATTGAGATGGTAACCAGCTGCCTGAGCGAGTGGTCTTGATCTCCACATCAAGAATCATGCGGTCTGAAGCAGGACGGATATTGCGGCGCCATGAGAAGGTAATCTCATACATGCCGGAGCGATGCCGGCAGTGGCGCAGGTGCTCAATCGTGGTGAGGCCATCGAACTCATCCCGTTCGACGGACACAAAATCGGACTTGATGTCCATCAAGCCCCCCCTTTCTGACTGATACACAGTTGATGTTCGTTAAACACCGCATCCTTAATGATCACTGGACTGCCGGGTGTTTACGTTCCTGTGTTCGGGTTCTTAGCGCGAGCCTTTGCCAGCATCTCGTCCAGCTGAGCCAGCAAATCGTCTGCGCTGATCTCGACAAACTCCCCGCATGATGCGGCCAAGATCTTCTCGGCAAATTCAGCGCTGTACTCCGGGTGAGGGTAGCCCGGGGCAGCTTTATCGATTGCTGTGAAGCACCACTCGCCGCCCACTTCCTGGCCCATAAGGCTATCGGCCTCCTGCAGGCCAAATAGCGTGGATTGATACTTCGCATCACAAAGATTTGGGCATGCCTGCATCACGGCCTTTCTCAAGTCACCAGCGCTGATGCCGTCAGCGGCGAGCTGCATAATCAAAGCCTGCAACGGATTCATGTCGCGCATCCTGCACCTCACTCATTTAGAATGACCTCCCCGTCAAGCAACGAAAGGAAGTTGTCGATCAGGTCTTAAGCCGCTAAAGCTAGACGCTGATCACCCAGGTCGTAGCCAATCATGAAGAGTGCAGCCTCCAGGGCACGCAGCGGGTCATTCGGAGTGGGCACCAAATGGAAGCGGCTGCCGGCGGCGCTTGGATGCGCCAGGACCGCACTCAGCACCCAACTGGCGCGCATATTCCACATTGCGTGATGATGGCCTGAGCGCAAGACCTTGAACTTGAGCCCGCCGGCACCAGGGTCGCGGCGCTTGGGAGCGAGCGTATTCTCTCCTTCCTTGGCAGCGGCCCAAGGGAAGCACAGCCCTTCAGGAACCTTAGACAATCCGTATGCAAGGCAAAACTTTACGACCATCCAGCCCAGACTTGCGGCAACGCGGCTGTCGTAGATGATGAAGTCTTTGCAGAGCAAGGAGTACACCTTGGTCATCCCAGAGTTGAAACGAAGGTTTTTCGAACGCAAGACAGGTGCATGGCTGTCGCCGGCGACTATCGCAGCTTGTACGTCTTGCAACATGCGGCCAAGCCCGAGCTCATTCTTCTTCAGCCAATCCACATTGTGGGCAGTTACACCGCCCCAGCGCATCACGTCGACGGCTGCATCTAGAGTGCGCGAGTCGCTCCCACAAGCATTCACCAAGTCCTGACGCAGGGCAGACAAAGCGATACCGTTGCTGCTGGAGCAAAACCCTCGATTGAAGCCTAAGCGGGCATTACCCGGATGGTTCCAACGGTAGTTTTCGAAGGCGTTGTACAGGCTGCTACATGACCATTTCTCATCAGTCTTGCGATTGACATATTGATGATTAAAGTGCACTTGTGAATCGAGCTCAGTGGCCAGCCAGCTGATGAACCCAGAAACGTCAGGAAGGGCTAGATAGGTTTGGTCGTTCATGAAATGCTCCTGTGGGCTGACACATGTAGTCGCAGGATTGCTTGTCAGCCAGTACATAGTCCCAGCAGATAAACCCACTTTTTGTCCCTGAGCTTCAGCAATGATAAATCATCACCGACGCCGTACCGCTTTGCGCAAAATTCTTCAACGCGAAGGCAAGTCCCTGTCGACGGCGGATATCCACACTGAACTATGTCGGTGGTTCAATGATTTCAGCCTCCATGTAAAAACCACACTGCGAGACCTCGAAGCTCTGACCGAAGCCGAGTTGGTAACTCAGGGTGAAACCGGCTCAGATAAGAAATCAAAATATTGGAAAACCGGTCGGGGCAGCTTCGACTTGACGCTCTCTCCCACAGAGGCAATGACGTTGGCCGCTATTTTCGACCACGCAGAGCGCTTCGGCTTCCCACCACATACGGTACAACTGACCAAGCTACGCGAATACGCAACCACGGAAATAACCAAGCACTCCAAGCGGACTGTCGCCTGGACGCAGCAAATCACTTCGGGGACCCGTTTTACGCTGCTCAAACCCGGTAAATATGACCCTGCGCATCTCGACCTTATCCAAGGGGCGATTCTGGACGATGCTTCGCTTGAGGTGACCTACCTTCCAAGAGACGCCGGAGGCGTTGAGTGCATTTACCTACTTAAACCCTTGGCACTTTCCTATCAGGATTCAAACGTCTATCTGTCTGCCTACGTGCTCGAGGAGCAGTGGCCGCAGTCGGATCCACCCGCGTCAGACACCTACCGCGGCAAGTACAGCAGTAACGGCCCCAAGTCGATGTGCGCCCTCATGCTGCATCGAATGGTAGAGGTCAAGACGAGTTGGCAGAAAATACCTGGCCCGGCCAGCTACGACGTCAACTCCTTTGAGGTCCAAAAGCACCTCATGACGATACACGGCGAAAGTCCCATCCAACTCAAACTACGTCTTAGCCCCAACCTGCACAATCGGCTTACCGAGAACCCGCTGGCTGAAGACCAGGTTGTAGTGCAATACGCCGACGACCGATGGGACTTGAGCTGCACCCTCCACGACACCCAAGGCTTGCGCCTGTTCCTGCTCAGCAATGCTGGGGACATTGAAGTGCTCGCCCCTCCAGTAATACGAGCACACGTGCGCGAAACGCTTCGTCGAGCAGCGAGTGTATACGCGGGCGATTAATTGCCCGGACCGCAGATCCGATGCAATTGCGTAAGTGCTTTGGACATGGCTACCCAAACGTGCTGCCACTGACCAGACATAGGCATTCGGGATGTCGGGTGGACGCCTGGAAGGCTGAGTTTCATGGATTTTGCCCATCCGCCAGTCAAAATGATGGCAATGAGCCGCACTGGGTGATTGAATCCACGCGAAGCGCCAAACATCCCATGCCTACCCAGCACCCGATTCGAGATCGTAAATCATGGAAGAACTTTGCTTGGACTCACACAGTGTCGATTTGACTGCAGCAACGCTGGCTAGCAAATTCGTAGGCGATATTTCTGGTGTTTTCAGGGTGCCTGGATACCAACGTGGCTACCGTTGGGACACTACGGATGTGGACCGCCTGCTGAACGACATCTGGCAGGCGTTGAAAACCGCAGAACTGGACCAGCCCTATAATCTACAGCCCATTGTGGTCAAACAGCATTCACGAGGCTCTACGGCGCAAACATGTCAATGGGAATTGGTCGATGGGCAGCAGCGCTTGACCACGATCTACCTGATACTGCTCTACATGCATAAAACGGGTTTGAACAAGGCCCCGCTGCCCTATTCACTGCACTACGAAACCCGCCCAGGGAGCGCAACATTTCTCGAAAGGCTCGGCGATGAGGAGCTGGAAGACTACGACAGCAACATCGATTACTTCCATTTGCACAGGGCTTATCGCTGTATTGGCCAGTGGTTCGATAAACACGGTGCTCGCACTCAATTCGCGGCCAACAAATTCTACGAAGCGCTGTTCGAGAAAGTCGCGGTGATCTGGTATCAGGCCCCCGAAGACATGGATGCCACGGCCCTGTTCACTCGATTGAACGTCGGCCGGATACCGCTGACGGATGCGGAGTTGGTCAAAGCGTTGCTGCTGTCCAGGATCAAGGTCGAGCATGCCGATCGAGCCGCCGAGGTCGCCAGCCAATGGGACATCATCGAGCGCGATCTCCATGCCCCCGAGCTGTGGGGTTTCATCTGTGGCAATTCGCCGAAGGTTACCGACCGCTACCCGACCAGGATCAGCCTTTTGCTCGATTCGCTGGTATCCGGCAGCCAGTCACGCAAGTCGACCCGCTACCATACCTTCGAGTCTCTGCGGCCGGATATCGAAACAGACCCACTGGCATTCTGGCTGCAGGTTCTCAACCTGCATGACCTGATGCTTGGCTGGTTCAACAACCGCAACCTGTTTCATAAGGTGGGTTATCTGGTACTCACAGGGACGGACTTCGGAGAACTGGCTCGTTTGTCCGCAAACCAGAGCAAACGTCAATTCGAACAGGACCTGGATCACCGCATCCAAGAGTCACTGAGCCTCAAAGCTTCGGACGTGGAAGCGCTCAGCTATGACGACCGAAAGCACTACGACAAGTTGCTGAACCTGCTGTTGCTGGTGAATGTCGAAACCATGCGCCGGGTGCCACACGCCAACCAACGCTTCCCCTTCCACATGCACACCGATACGGCATGGTCGCTGGAGCACATCCATGCGCAGGATGCCGAGAACCTGACCAAGGCCGAACAATGGCAAACCTGGTTAAGGCTGCATTTGACCGCGCTCAGTGAGCTGGCGCCCGATACCGTCCCGCAACAGTCGCAGCTGTTTGAGGAACTGAAGACAGCGCTTGAGCAAGTCGGCACGGCGCAGAACTTTGGCAACACCTTTCAAGACCTGGCCAGTCGTGTCGTCGCCGCTTTCAATGCGCCCGACGAGCAGACTGCCTCTGCTCATGGCCTGCACTCCATCGCCAACCTAGTCCTGCTGTCGAGGTCGGACAACAGCCTGCTGAGCAACGCGGTGTTCGAGGCCAAGCGGCAAATGCTTCTGGATGTAGACCGAAAGGGAGGCTACATACCGGTGTGCACGCGCAATGTATTCCTCAAGTACTACACCCCGGCGAACGCGCACCAGAACCATTTCTGGGGCCCTCAGGATCGCAATCATTACCTCGATACAATCCTCGAGATCGCCAAGCCCTATTTCCTGAACGAAGAGAAAATGGCATGAACCACACACTCACGTCGTACATTTCACTCTTCGACAAAAACTTGCAGGCGACTCATCGAATCCAAAGAATCGAAATCCCGCTGATCCAGCGCGACTATGCACAAGGCCGTCATGGCGCATCGGTGGAGCGAATCCGCAAGGACTTCGTCGACGCCTTGCATGATGCCGTCATGCATGACGACCGTCCCATCAGCCTGGATTTCATCTATGGCGATGTCGTGGACGGCACCCTCTATCCCCTGGATGGCCAACAACGCCTGACCACGCTGTTCCTGCTGCACTGGTACCTGAGCTGGCAGGCCGGCGAGCCCATCGAAGGGCAAGCATGGCGCAACTTCACCTACGCCACCCGCGCCAGTGCCCGACAGTTCTGCGAGGCATTGGCCAACTATCGACCACCCGCCGGCGAGACCGATTTGAAGGGTTGGATTGTCGATCAGCCCTGGTATTTTCACGGGTGGCAACATGACTCCAGTATCCGTGCCATGCTGGTCATGCTGCAGGCGCTGGAACAGCGTTTTGCCAGCGCCAGCAGCGAAGCATTCGCTGCTGCCTGGGAACGTCTTGCCGCGACCGACCATCCGGCAATCAGCTTCCACCTGCTGCCGGTGGTGAAGAACAAGCTCAATGACGATCTCTATATCAAGATGAACTCTCGCGGCAAGCCGCTGACGCCGTTCGAAAACTTCAAAGCGCATTTCGAGACGTTGCTCAAAAGCGCCTGTCCTGCACAAGCCGACGATTTCGCACACAGGGTTGATACCGTGTGGACGGACGTCATCTGGGCTTACAAGGACGCTGATCAGCTTATTGATGATCAATTCATGCGCTACTTCCGTTTTGTGTTTGACCTTTGCGCCTGGCGCGAGGGTAATCGCGCCGACAGCAAGGCCAGCCTCGATCAGTTGGCACAAAGCCTGTTTGCCAGCGACCAAGCGAAGGCGGTCGAGCACCTGAACTACCTGTTTGCAGCCTTCGATATCTGGGTCGACCTGGACACGAGTGATGCCTTCAACACCTGGCTGCGTGCAGCCGACGCTCGATCCCCATCGGCCCTGCTGCTGTTCAATCCTCTGCGCACCCAGCCCGGCCAGAGCCGCATCGACCTCTTCGGTGGTTGCTGCCGGCATTACGGGGATTCCGAGTGGAGTCAGGCTCATAGCCTTCTGCTCTACGCAGTGCTGCTGCATCGCATGCACAACACCGCTGATTTCCCTGAACAGTTACGTATCGTGCGCAACCTGATCGAAGCGTCCGGTGGCGGTGAGATGCGCGCCCAGAACATGCCCGCCTTATTGGAAGATGTACGCCGTGTCATAGTCGACGGAACCCTGGACGGCGTATCGACCTTCAATCAGAAGCAGATCGCGAACGAAAAGGACAAGATCAACCTACTTGCCGCCCACCCGTCGCTGCGAAAAGCGGTCTACCAACTGGAAGACAACAGCGTGCTGCACGGCGCACTGGCCGTGTTCGACCTCGACCCAGCTCTGGACCCTGCAATTTTTGCCCAACGTGCCTTAGCGTTTCTTACCTTGTTCGAAGATGCTCACTGTTGGCCACAGTTGACCGGCGCACTGCTCTCGCTGGGCGATTATTCGCGCAAGCAGGATCGTTATGGCGGCTACCGATTTTTCGATTTCGGCTCGCCGCGCAGTGAAGCAGTCTGGCGGGATCTGCTTGCGAGCAGAAAGAGTCCCGAGTTGGTACAACCCCTTACCGAACTACTCGATCAGGTCGCGCAAAGCGGTAACGATCTCGCCGTACTCAAAGAGATTCAGCAGGCGTTCCTCACCGCGTGCGAACGCGACCACGTGCTGGACTGGCGTTATTACCTGGTCAAGTACCCGCGCATGCGTGAAGGTAACTCGGGCCGCTATGCCATCAGCCAACGTGGCTACAGCATTTGCATGCTGGACAAGACAGTCATGCGCAGTTACTACCGCGACCCCTATCTCTCGGCGGTGGCGACCACGAGCGGCTTGAAGGTTCCAGACAACAACCTCTGGTTTTATGGATACGAAACCCTGCGTCGCGGGCTGGAACGAACGGGTGGTACTGTCACCATCGAAAGTGTCGACGACGGATGGAAACTCGAAAACTTACCTGACGACCCTGAACTCGCACGGAATATGGAGGACTTACGTGCAAGCTTCAACATCGGCAGTGACCAGATATATCGAGTGCCACAGGAAAACGGCATAGATGCTACTGACCGGATCATACAGGGTGCCAAGTTGCTCCTTGCAATGGATGAGCTCGGTCTCTAGCGGCAGGATCGGCTCAAGGGTTAGCCGGTTTCTGATTAGTAAGACTGTTGACGATGGTTGTCCAAATGTCGGCTTTGCCAAAAGCCGACATCTGCCCCCGACTGATCAGGGACAGACCGGCTTGAGTACCAGTTTTCGAAATACTGGCTTGATCCATTGATTCACCATTACAATTCCACTCTAACCAAGGAGTGAAATCGGATGGCGTTTTACATCGAAAGTGTGGGTGAGGCCGTGATTAGCCTTCAAAATGAGGAGTTTCGAGTTGACTCCGACACCTTGAAGCAAGGTGATACTGTTCAGACAAGTCAACAAGCCTATGATGAGGACGACGTCGAATTCGAAACTTCGTTCTTCGCTATATCGCGGGGTGAAAACACCGAAGAAAAGCAGCTCTTCACATGGAGGGTGGAGTACACCCAACACTTCAGCACTGGCAAGCTATTTATTAACGCCACTGAATGTGTAACTCCAGGCGCGCTAATGATAAAAGACCTCAGCTTCAGTGTAGCCGTAGATGAAAATGAGTAGTTAAAAGGAAGTTTTCACCGGGCGCTTTACTTTAAGCGCCCATAGCCTCAGCCATTACATGCACTAACGATGGATGGGCGCACATCTACATCGAATCTATTCAATGTGACGAGCCTCGAGAAAGCTTACTTTGCCAGTCGCTTCGAGCTTTGCCTGACTACCCGGTTCGGGCCTGCCTCCGAACACCAGAAAAATCGACCTCCCACAACGCTTATCATGCGACGATCTCAGCTCAAGCAATGCGACGTGATGGGTTCACGCTTGCCCTGCCTCCTGAGACCATCTGACTGGCTCCACCCGCCCTCACTGCTGCGACAGGCACGGGAACTCTGCCAGCTGCAGGACGAAAACATCCACCGTAAGCAGTTGGTGATCGGCCTCGCCCTAATTTGTCATATCCTTCTGGTGGTGATCAGAAAAAATCTGAAGACAGCTAGTCGTGTCGATGTCAGCTAGCCCCCCCAATAGAAAATTCGCGAAAAGGAAAAGATCGCAGCCAATACAATCAGAACTGATCAGACTTGACAGGTTTCAACGCGACGAAGCCCCGAATGGCCCTTTAAGAGCTTTTTGCTAACGGTGACCCAACGGTGACCAAAATGATCAAATCCCAGAAACAACAAAGCCCGGTCGTTTCCGAACCGGGCTAAGTCATTGAATAATATGGTCGGGACGGAGTGATTCGAACACTCGACCCCTAGCACCCCATGCAAGTGCGCTACCGGGCTGCGCTACGCCCCGACTAGGCGTGAATCAGTTTTCCGATCTGCGAAAACTTCGAGGAATATACCCTAAGCTTTTGAATTTTGGAAGTATCCAGAAACCCTAGTTACCTAAAACCAAAAGCACGTCTTCCAGTTCGGTAATCATTTGCCGAAGCAACTGTTTGTACTGATGGGTGTCATCTGCGGCATCACCGTTGGTCATCCGAAGACGGGCTCCACCAATAGTAAAGCCCTGCTCGTATAGCAAGCCGCGGATTTGCCGGATCATCAGAACGTCTTCACGCTGATAATACCGGCGATTTCCGCGACGTTTTACAGGGTTGAGCTGAGGAAATTCCTGCTCCCAATAGCGCAAAACGTGCGGTTTTACCGCACAGAGCTCGCTGACCTCACCGATAGTGAAGTAGCGCTTGCCTGGAATGGGCGGTAGCTCGTCGTTATGACTTGGTTCCAGCATAAGCCTCAACTCGGGCCTTCAACTTCTGCCCTGGACGAAAGGTAACCACACGGCGAGCCGTAATCGGAATTTCTTCACCGGTCTTTGGATTTCGACCAGGCCGCTGGCGTTTATCGCGCAGATCAAAATTGCCGAAACCGGACAACTTCACCTGCTCGTTATCTTCCAAAGCGTGCCTGATTTCCTCAAAGAACAGCTCAACCAGTTCCTTGGCTTCTCGTTTATTCAGGCCCAGCTCTTCGTACAGACGTTCGGCCATCTCAGCTTTCGTCAGAGCCCCCATACGCTACTTCCTTAACGTGGCGTTTAACCGTTCCTCGAGAGAGGTGAGGATTTTATGCGTCGCCGCATTTACCTCATCGTCATTAAGAGTGCGCGATGGATGCTGCCAGGTCAAGCCGACTGCAAGGCTTTTTCTATGCGGATCAATGCCTTTACCTTGGTAAACGTCAAATAACCTGAGGTCTGTGAGCCATTCGCCTGCATTTCCACGAATAACCTCCAGAACTGCGCTGGCTGCAACGCCCTCGTCCGCCAGCAATGCCAGGTCACGACGCACTTCAGGAAAGCGCGATAACTCCTGGAATTTAGGCATTTTTCCGAGTGCTACTTCAACCAGAACCAACTCGAAAACGAAGACCGGACGATCAAGGCCAAGGGTTTTCGACAATTCAGGATGGATGGCGCCGACATAGCCCACTTCACGACCATCACGCTCGACGCGCGCAGTCTGCCCAGGGTGCAACGCTGGGTGTTTGCCCGGAACAAATGTGAACGAATCCAGTGCACCAGCAAAACCGAGCACCGCTTCAACGTCTGCCTTGACGTCGAAGAAGTCGACCACGTCGCGGCCCTGCGCCCAGCCTTCCGGCAAACGGCTGCCGCAGACCACGCCAGCAAGCATCGGCTCTTGTTTCAGACCTTGCAGCTGACCGACAAAACGCAGACCGCTTTCGAACAAACGAACCCGATCCTGTTGGCGATTGAGGTTGTGCTGCAAGGACTTGACCAGACCCGGCCACAGCGAAGCACGCATCGCCGCCATGTCGTTGGAAATCGGGTTGGCCAGCAACAGTGGCTCAACGCCTGGGCTGAACAGCTCGAATTGTTTCGGATCGATGAAGCTGTAAGTGATTGCTTCCTGATAACCACGAGCCACCAGCAGGCGACGCAGTTCAGGCAGATCGCTGCGAGCCTCAGCCTTGGCTTGCGGCGCCAGACGCGCTTGCGGGTAACGAACCGGCAGGCGGTTATAGCCGTAAAGACGCGCCAGCTCTTCGATCAGGTCGACTTCAAGCGAGATATCAAAGCGATGGCTTGGTACTTCGACCTGCCATTGCCCAGCGATTTCTGATGAAATTTCCAGGCCCAATCCTGTCAGCAGGCGCTCGACTTCTGCCGAGTCCATTGGCATGCCAAGCATTTGCTCAATACGGTCGGCACGCAATGTTACCGGGGCAATCGATGGCAGGTCTTTCTCGCTGACCGCTTCGATTACTGGCCCGGCTTCACCGCCGGTGATTTCCAGCAGCAGGCCGGTGGCGCGTTCCATGGCCTTGCGCGCCAACTGCCAGTCCACGCCACGCTCGTAGCGGTGCGAAGCATCAGTGTGCAGGCCATAGGAACGGGCCTTGCCCGCGACTGCGATCTGATCGAAAAACGCGCTTTCAAGGAAAATGTCGCGAGTCTTGTCGGAAACACCGCTGTGCTCGCCACCCATCACGCCAGCAATGGCCAATGCACGCTGATGGTCAGCGATGACCAGCGTGTCAGCACGCAGGCTGACTTCCTGACCGTCCAGAAGAACGAGCTTCTCGCCCTCTTCCGCCATGCGCACACGAATGCCGCCATTGATTTCAGCCAGGTCGAACGCGTGCAGCGGTTGACCCAGTTCGAGCATGACGTAGTTGGTAATATCGACTGCAGCGTCGATGCTGCGCACGTCTGAACGACGCAAGCGCTCAACCATCCACAACGGAGTCGGACGTGACAGATCGACGTTACGAATCACCCGACCCAGGTAGCGCGGGCAAGCGGTCGGTGCCAGCACTTCCACCGGACGCACTTCATCGTGAGTCACGGCAACAGCGGCAACCTGAGGCACAGTGACTTCGGCGGCGTACAGCGCACCGACTTCACGAGCCAGACCGGCCACCGATAGGCAGTCGCCACGGTTCGGGGTCAGGTCGACTTCGATACTGGCATCGTCCAGTTCGAGGTAGACACGGAAATCCTCACCAACAGGCGCGTTAGCAGGCAGCTCCATCAGGCCATCATTGCCCTCGCCCACGTGCAGCTCGGACTGGGAGCACAACATGCCGTTGGATTCGACGCCACGCAGCTTGGCTTTCTTGATCTTGAAGTCGCCGGGCAATTCGGCGCCGATCATGGCGAACGGAACTTTCAGGCCTGGACGCACGTTGGGTGCGCCGCAGACCACCTGAAAGGTTTCCGAACCGTTACTGACCTGGCAAACGCGCAGCTTGTCGGCATCAGGGTGTTGTTCGGTGCTCAGCACTTCGCCGACGATCACGCCGCTGAATACACCAGCAGCCTGAGTGACGCTATCGACTTCGAGGCCGGCCATCGACAGACGAGCAACCAGCTCGTCGCGGGAAACTTGCGGGCTTACCCAGCCGCGCAACCATTGTTCACTGAATTTCATCCTGCTCTCCTAAAGATTCGTTACGACTAGCGAAATTGCGCAAGGAACCGCAAGTCGTTATCGAAGAACAGACGCAAGTCGTTCACGCCGTAACGCAGCATGGCCAGACGCTCAACGCCCATGCCGAAGGCAAAGCCCGAGAACTCTTCCGGGTCAATGCCGGACATGCGCAGCACGTTCGGGTGAACCATGCCGCAGCCCATGACTTCCAGCCAGCCGGTCTGTTTGCAGACGCGGCAGCCTTTACCGCTGCACATCACGCATTCCATGTCGACTTCAGCGGATGGCTCGGTGAACGGAAAGTACGAAGGGCGGAAACGCACGGCCAGCTCTTTTTCGAAGAACACGCGCAGGAACTCTTCGATGGTGCCTTTCAGGTCAGCGAAGTTGATGTCGCGATCGACCAACAGGCCTTCGACCTGATGGAACATCGGCGAATGGGTAATATCAGAGTCGCTACGGTACACACGGCCTGGGCAGACGATGCGGATCGGAGGCTTCTGCGCTTCCATGGTGCGGACCTGAACCGGCGAGGTATGGGTGCGCAACAGCATGTTCGCGTTGAAATAGAAGGTGTCATGCATCGAACGGGCCGGGTGATGGCCTGGGATGTTGAGCGCTTCGAAGTTGTGATAATCGTCTTCCACCTCAGGACCTTCGGCGATGCCGTAGCCAATGTGGGTGAAGAATTGTTCGATACGTTCCAGAGTACGGGTAACGGGATGCAGACCACCGGAGGTCTGTCCGCGGCCAGGCAGGGTCACGTCAATGGACTCGGCGGCGAGTCTGGCAGCAAGATCCGCCTCCTCGAACGACGCCTTGCGGGCATTGAGAACCTCTGTGACACGCTCCTTGGCAACGTTGATCAGCGCACCGACTTGCGGACGCTCTTCTGCCGGTAAACTTCCCAGGGTCTTCATCACCTGAGTCAATTCACCTTTTTTGCCAAGGTAGTGGACCCGGATTTGCTCCAGGGCATTGATATCTTCGGCGCTATGCACAGCCTCAAGTGCTTGAGAGACCAGCGCGTCCAGGTTTTCCATGTACAGACTCCAGATACGAAATAGGGGAAGAGCTTAAAAGGCTCTTCCCCTATTTATGACGTTTAACACCGAACCCCAGAAGCTGAGGCCCGGTGATTGTCGGGGACTTAGGCCAAGGTGGCTTTAGCTTTCTCGACAATCGCAGCAAACGCCGCTTTTTCGTTCACTGCCAGATCAGCCAGAACCTTACGGTCGATCTCGATGGACGCTTTTTTCAGGCCGGCAATG
>DASVUK010000107.1:0-11975 GCA_036387095.1 Pseudomonas sp. | reverse complement strand
CCCAAAATCCCTGTCGTTGTTAGAGTTTGCCGCACTTTTTTACCCACGCGTTCCCTAGGGTCCCTTTCCCATGTTCAAGAAACTGCGTGGCATGTTTTCCAGCGATCTGTCTATCGACCTGGGCACTGCCAACACCCTTATCTACGTGCGTGAGCGCGGTATCGTTCTGAATGAACCATCAGTTGTGGCCATTCGGACCCACGGAAACCAGAAAAGCGTCGTTGCTGTCGGGATGGAAGCCAAGCGCATGCTCGGCCGGACTCCTGGCAACATCGCAGCCATTCGTCCAATGAAAGACGGCGTGATCGCCGATTTCAGCGTGTGCGAAAAGATGCTGCAGTACTTCATCAACAAGGTTCATGAAAACAGTTTCCTGCAGCCAAGCCCTCGTGTGCTGATCTGCGTGCCGTGCAAATCCACTCAGGTTGAACGTCGCGCCATTCGCGAATCTGCCCTGGGTGCCGGTGCACGTGAAGTCTTCCTGATCGAAGAGCCTATGGCAGCTGCCATCGGTGCCGGTCTGCCGGTCGAAGAAGCGCGGGGCTCAATGGTCGTCGATATCGGTGGCGGTACCACTGAAATCGCGCTGATCTCCCTCAATGGCGTGGTTTACGCCGAATCCGTGCGTGTGGGTGGCGACCGTTTCGATGAAGCGATCATCACTTACGTGCGTCGTAACTACGGCAGCCTGATCGGTGAATCCACTGCCGAGCGCATCAAGCAGGAAATCGGTACTGCCTATCCGGGTGGTGAGGTGCGTGAAGTCGACGTGCGCGGCCGTAACCTGGCTGAAGGCGTTCCACGTGCCTTCACACTCAATTCCAACGAAGTTCTGGAAGCGTTGCAGGAATCCCTGGCAACTATCGTTCAGGCCGTGAAAAGCGCTCTTGAGCAATCGCCTCCGGAACTGGCTTCAGACATCGCCGAGCGCGGTCTGGTGCTGACCGGTGGTGGCGCCTTGCTGCGCGACCTTGACAAATTGCTGGCCCAGGAAACCGGTTTGCCGGTGATCGTGGCCGAAGACCCATTGACCTGTGTGGCGCGTGGCGGTGGCCGTGCGCTGGAAATGATGGATAAGCACACCATGGATCTGCTTTCCAGCGAGTGATCGCTGGCAGCATGTTCAGGCAGCCTTGTGTTTACAGGTAGCGATCTTGCTACCTGTGTGCGTTGGGCTGGCGCCGTAATCCGGCGTTCACTATCTCATCTGTCCAGGCCGGTTCAATGCCGCATGAATAAGCACAGCCAATTGAAATCTTGCCCTGGAGGAGCGGCCTATTAAACCGCTTTTCACTAAAGGCCCGTCGCTGGGCGTGCGCCTGCTGGTGCTGGTCGTGTTATCGGTAGCGCTGATGGTGGTTGATGCCCGGTTCACCGTGCTCAAGCCCCTGCGCAGCCAGATGTCGCTGGTGCTGATGCAGTCCTATTGGGTTGTCGATCTGCCGCAGCGTCTCTATCAAGGCGTTGCCAGTCAGTTTGGCAGTCGTACCGAACTGCTGGCCGAAAATGAAAAACTCAAGACCGAGGCCTTGCTTCTGCAAGGTCGCCTGCAAAAACTGGCGGCTTTGACCGAGCAGAACGTGCGTCTGCGCGAGTTGCTCAACTCGTCGGCCCTGGTCAACGAGAAAGTCGAAGTGGCCGAGTTGATCGGCATGGACCCGAATCCGTTCACCCATCGAATCATCATCAACAAGGGCGAGCGCGATGGCGTGGTCCTGGGGCAGCCGGTGCTTGATGCTCGCGGCTTGATGGGACAGGTTGTCGAGCTGATGCCCTATACGTCCCGCGTCCTGTTGTTGACCGACACCACCCACAGCATTCCCGTGCAGGTCAACCGCAATGGCCTGCGTGCCATCGCCAGCGGTACCGGCAACCCGGAACGTCTGGAGCTGCGTCACGTCGCGGACACCGCAGATATCAAGGAAGGCGATTTATTGGTGAGCTCTGGCCTCGGCCAGCGTTTCCCGGCCGGTTATCCGGTGGCGACGGTCAAGGAAGTGATCCACGATTCCGGCCAGCCGTTTGCCATCGTTCGTGCGGTGCCAACCGCAGCTTTGAATCGCAGTCGCTATTTGCTACTGGTGTTTTCCGACGGCCGTTCGCCGGAAGAGCGCGCGGCGGAAGCCGCCCAGGCGCAGGAGTCTGCCGAGAAAGCCGGCGAGCCTGCCGGAGCCCAGGGCGCTGGAACCATAACGCCGGCCGCTCCTGTACCCGTCAAGCCGGGGGCTGCTCCGGCTGCCACCTCGCCAGTGAAGCCAGGTACTGCTGCGCCCGCGGCCGCGCCGACTCATTCACCGGCAAGCCCTGCGGCTACCGCGCCGAAACCGGCCAGTAAGCCCGCCAGCAAACCGCCGGCCAAGCCTGCAGCGACGCCTTCCACCACCAAGCCTCCGGCTGCCGCGCCTGCCGCCACTCGGGAGAGAATCGATGGTTAGTCATGCTCCGGCCCGAAACGGGTGGGTCGTCTGGCTCACTTTCGCGATAGGTCTGCTGCTGAGTGTTTCGCCGCTGCCGCAATTCATGGAAATCTTCCGCCCCCTGTGGCTGGCGTTGCTCCTCACCTTCTGGATTCTCGCGCTTCCCCACAAGGTTGGCATGACCACCGCCTGGATGCTGGGTCTGATGGAAGACGTGTTGTACGGCACGCTGCTGGGCCAGAATGCGTTAATCCTGAGCCTGATTGCGTTTCTGGTCATGACCCTGCATCAGCGCCTGAGGATGTTTCCGATCTGGCAGCAATGTCTGGTGCTGCTGGTGGTGTTTGGTCTGGCACAGCTGGCGCAGTTGTGGCTCAGCGCGCTGACGGGGAATCGCCAGCCGACCCTTGCGCTGGTGTTGCCAGCGCTGGTGAGCGCCCTGTTGTGGCCGTGGATCAGCTACGGACTGCGCGGGTTGCGCAAGCGTTTGAGAATCAACTAACGAGCCTTTGGGCGGGCGCGCTTTCATCAGGATGGCGTCCACCCTCATCGACACGGAGATGTCCTCATGCCCCAGCTTTATCTGGCTTCTGGCTCGCCGCGCCGCCGTGAACTACTTACCCAGATCGGCGTGCCATTCACTGTGCTCAGCGCGCAGATAGACGAAACCCCATTACCCCACGAGGCTGCGACTGCTTATGTCGAGCGTCTGGCGCGTGGCAAGGCCGAGGCCGGGCTTGGGTTATTGGCGGACCCTGAAGCTTGCGTAATGGGCGCCGACACCGCCGTGGTGCTGGAAGGGCAGATTCTTGGTAAACCTGCGGACGAAGCCGATGCGATAAACATGCTCCTGGCATTGTCCGGGCGTGAGCATGAAGTGCTGACGTCCATCGCGGTGATCGACCGGCTGCGGTGCGAAACCCGTACAGTCAGCAGCCGCGTGCGTTTTCGGGTTATCACGCCGCAGGAAGCAAAAGCCTACTGGGCCAGCGGCGAACCCTCCGATAAGGCCGGCAGCTACGCTATCCAGGGGCTGGCGGCGATCTTCGTCGCGGGCCTGCAAGGCAGTTATTCCGCCGTGGTCGGACTGCCTCTGTGCGAAACCGCAGAACTGCTTGGCCGTTTCGGCATACCCTGTTGGCAATGCCTGGAAGGTGACAAGTCATGAGTGAAGAGATCCTGATCAACATCACGCCGATGGAGTCGCGGGTGGCGGTGGTGGAAAACGGTGTCCTGCAGGAAGTTCACGTCGAACGGACCCAGCGTCGCGGCATTGTCGGCAATATCTACAAAGGCAAGGTGGTGCGGGTGCTGCCTGGCATGCAGGCAGCGTTCATCGATATCGGCCTGGACCGGGCTGCGTTCATTCATGCCTCGGAAATTTCCATGCGTGAAGGGCCCTCGGTGGAAAGCATCAGCTCGCTGGTCCACGAAGGTCAGAGTCTTGTTGTGCAGGTCACCAAGGACCCGATTGGCAGCAAAGGCGCACGCCTGACCACGCAACTGTCGATCCCTTCTCGATACCTGGTGTATATGCCGCGCACGGCGCATGTCGGCATATCGCTGAAAATCGAGGACGAAAGCGAACGCGAGCGGCTCAAAAAAGTCGTGACCGATTGCGTTGCCCTTGAAGGGATCAAGGAAGCGGGCGGGTTCATCCTGCGCACAGCTGCCGAAGGCGCCGGTGCGGACGAAATCCTCATGGACATTCGTTACCTGCGCAGGCTCTGGGACCAGATCGGCGATCAGATCAAAACCGCTTCGACACCCAGCGTCATCTACGAAGACCTAGGCCTGGCGCTGCGCACCTTGCGTGATCTGGTCAGCCCGCGCATTGAGAAAATTCGCATCGATTCGCGGGAAACCTTCCAGAAAACCACGCAATTCGTTGCCGAACTGATGCCGGAAATCGCTGATCGTCTGGAGCACTATCCGGGCGAGCGGCCGATTTTCGACCTGTACGGCGTCGAGGATGAAATCCAGAAAGCCCTGGAGCGTAAAGTCCCGCTCAAATCCGGCGGCTATCTGGTCATCGATCCGGCTGAGGCCATGAGCACCATCGACGTCAATACCGGTGCTTTCGTGGGCCATCGCAATCTGGAAGAGACCATTTTCAAGACCAACCTTGAAGCCGCGACCGCCATTGCCCGCCAGCTTCGCCTGCGTAATCTGGGCGGAATCATCATCATCGATTTCATCGACATGGAGGATGGCGAGCACCAGCGACAGGTTTTGCGAACGCTGGAGAAACAGCTCGAACGTGATCACGCCAAGACTAATATCATCGGCATCACCGAATTAGGCTTGGTGCAAATGACCCGCAAACGCACCCGCGAAAGCCTTGAGCAAGTGTTGTGTGAGCCATGCAGCAGCTGTCAGGGGCGTGGCAAGCTGAAAACCCCCGAAACCGTGTGTTACGAGATTTTCCGCGAGATCCTGCGTGAAGCCCGCGCCTATCAGGCAGTGGGTTACCGGGTGCTGGCCAACCAGCGTGTCGTGGATCGATTGCTCGACGAAGAGTCTGGCAACGTCGCAGAGCTGGAAGGCTTCATTGGCCGAACCATTCGTTTTCAAGTAGAAACCATGTATTCCCAGGAACAATACGACGTGGTGTTGCTCTGACGTTGCTCACAGTGAACCTGTACCAAGAACAGTGCCCATAGGGCCAGTGGCACGGACGCCCTTATAACGAGAACTATGCGTGGCAAATGAGCAAATCCCGGACGTACTCGCACCTGCACGATTGAGCCGGGTCCATTTCACGCAAGCCGAACTTTGCGGACCACGGCGCGGAGGCTCTTGGACATGGAGCGTCTGACACGTTTTTTTGCCACTCTGACGCGTTGGGGGTTGATGCTGTGCGCGTTGGTTTTGGTGCTGGCCGCACTTTACGTGAGCGTGGGTCGGCAACTGACGCCGTTGATTTCTGAATATCGCGTCGAAGTCGAGAACAAGGCGCGTGCTGCACTGGGCATGCCGTTGGCAATCGGCAGTCTGGAGGGGAGCTGGAGCGGATTTGCGCCGATCTTCGTGGCCCACGATGTCATGCTGGGGGACGGCGCGGCGGCTGTCCGGCTGGATCAGATTCGTGCGGTGCCCGATGTATGGGCAAGTTTGCTGGCCCGGGAGGTCCGCATCGCTCACCTGGAGGTCAATGGCCTGCAGGTGAGCCTCAAGCAGGATCAGGACGGAAAGTGGGCGTTGCAAGGTTTGCCCGTCAACAACGACAAACCGTTCGATCCCGAGCAGGCCCTGACACAGATGCAAATGATTTCGCGTCTGTCGCTGCTCAACAGCCAGATCACCTTGCAACCCTTCGCACAGGCGCCAGTGACGCTGACCTACGTTAACCTGAGCCTGGCGACCGGTAGCTACCGTCAACGCCTGGACGCAAGGTTGACGTTGCCCGACGGACAGCCCGTTGCGTTAAACCTGCGTTCGCGCATCAAGGCCAGCGAATGGCGGGACGGTGAGGCAGATGTTTATCTGAGCCTGCCTCAGAGCGATTGGGCCCAGTGGCTGCCCAATAACCTGACCCGTGAATGGAAAGTCTCCACGCTCAAGGCGGGCGGGGAGTTGTGGTTGAGTTGGGGCAAAGGCACGGTGCAAAGCGCTGTTGCCCGACTTAACGCCCCGCAGCTGAAAGCGGGCTACGCCGAACGCAAAGCGTCGACCATCGACAACCTTGCGCTCAATGCCTGGTTCAAACGCAGCGCGGAAGGTTTTGACGTCACGCTGGGCTCTCTTGCCATGGATCTCGGCGCAAAACGCTGGGAAAGCCGGATTCAGCTCAATCAGCAGGCCGCGACCACCGATAAGGAAGAACTCTGGCATGTTCAGGCTGATCGCCTGGACCTGACGCCCGTAACGCCGTTGATCGACTCGCTGGCCCCGTTGGCGGACAAGCTGATGGTGGTCATCGACAGCCTCAAGGTGACCGGCGGTCTGCGTAACGTGCTGCTTGATGTGCGGCCGCAGGCCACCGCAGACAAGCGTTTGAGCTTCGCTGCCAATCTGGACAAGATTGGCTTCAACGCGTACCACGGCGCCCCCGCTGCCGGTAACGTCAGTGGCGCAATCAGCGGTGATCTTGGCCAAGGTGAACTGCGTCTGGACACCGAAGATTTCATGCTGCACCTGGACCCTATCTTTGCCAAACCATGGACCTATCCGAAAGCCAATGCGCGTCTGACCTGGCGTCTGGATGACCAGGGCTTCACGTTGATCGCGCCGTATATCAAGGTCCTTGGCGACGAAGGCAAGATTGCTGCCGACTTCCTGATACGCCTGCATTTCGACCAGACTCAGGAAGATTACATGGACCTGCGCGTCGGCATAGTCGATGGCGACGGCAGCTATACCAGCAAATATCTGCCCGCAGTGCTCAGCCCAGCATTGGACGAGTGGCTGCGCACGGCCATTCTGGGTGGGAATGTCGATCAGGGGTTCTTCCAGTATCAAGGCTCATTGAACAAAGGTGCGCCCGACACCGCACGGGTAATCAGCCTGTTTTTCAAGGTTCATGACGCGACCCTGGCATTTCAGCCGGGATGGCCGCAGCTGACCGGCGTCAGCGGTAAGGTCTATGTCGAAAACAGTGGTGTGCGCATCAAGGCCAGCAAAGGTCAGCTGCTCAATACCAATGTCAGCAACGTGCTGGTCAATATTCCCCACGTTCCGACGGGGCAGGCCAGTCACTTGCTGGTGGAGGGTGATTTCGCCGGCGGCCTGGCCGACGGCGTGAAAATTCTCCAGGAAGCCCCCATCGGTACGGCCAGCACCTTCGCCGGCTGGCAAGGCGAAGGCCCGTTGCAAGGCAAGCTCAAGCTGGATATCCCACTGGTCAAAGGCCAGGAGCCGAAAATTGCGGTGGATTTCAGCACCGATGGCGCACGCCTGAAACTCAGCGACCCTGTTTTGGAGTTGGCCCAGCTTAAGGGTGATTTCCGTTTTGACAACGCCAAAGGCCTGAGCGCCAAGGGCGTTCGGGCGCAAGCCTTTGACCGCTCTGTGACGGCGGAAATTGCCGCCGAGGGCAAACCCGGTGCGAACATCACACGAGTAGTCGCCAATGGCCAGATCACGGTACCCAAACTGACCGAGTGGCTGGGCATCACTCAGGCGCTGCCGATTTCGGGTGATCTGCCGTATCAATTGCAGCTAACCCTGGGTGGCGCAGACAGCCTGTTGAGGATCAATTCGAGTCTCAAAGGTGTTGCGATCGATCTGCCGGCACCTTTCGGCAAAGTCGCTGACGAAACCCGGGACAGCGAGTTTCGCATGACCTTGCAGGGCGCCGAGCGCCGCTATGGCTTTGCTTACGCCAATCTTGCCAATCTGGCCTTTGCTTCCCCCGCAGGAAAGCTGGCGGACGGGCGCGGTGAATTGTTCCTCGGAAATGGCGGCGCCATTGTTCCCGACGCCAAGGGTTTGCGTGTGCGCGGCTCCCTTTCGGAGCTGGACATTGCACCGTGGCAGGCCACCGTTGAGCGTTATGCGGGCAATGATCCAGGCGGCAGTGCCAAGCAACTGGTCAACAACGTGGATCTGCAGATTGGCGAGCTGACCGCCATGGGAACTACCCTCGATCAGGCTCGTGTTCAACTCAAGCGCAGCGACGCAGCCTGGGGGCTCGCGCTGGACAGCCAGTTGATAAAAGGCAGCGCAAGCATTCCTGATGCGAAGACCGCACCTATCGGCATCGACCTGCTTTATGTCCGTTTGCCAGCGTCCGACCCGAATGCTGCGGTCATTGAAAATGCCCCGGACCCGTTGGCAGACGTCAACCCCGGAAAAATCCCGGCTATGGATATCAAAATCACTCAGGTGTATCAGGGCGAACAGCTGGTGGGTGGCTGGTCGCTCAAGACCCGGCCTACCGCAACCGGCATACGCTTTTCAGACATGAACATGGGCCTCAAAGGCATGTTGTTGCAGGGCGAAGGTGTCTGGGAAGGCGCGCCAGGCTCCACCAGCAGCTGGTACAAGGGCCGTCTGGATGGCAAGAATCTGGCCGATGTGCTCAAGGGCTGGGGCTTTGCACCAACGGTCACCAGTGAAGATTTTGAATTGAATGTCGATGGCCGCTGGCCCGGTTCTCCGGCCTGGATTGCCCTCAAGCGATTCTCCGGCAGCCTGGACGCCACACTGCGTAGCGGCCAGTTCGTCGAGGTGGAAGGCGGTGCCGCTGCGTTGCGCGTATTTGGTTTGCTTAACTTCAACTCCATCGGTCGTCGTTTGCGGCTGGACTTCTCGGATCTGCTGGGCAAAGGCTTGAGCTATGACCGGGTCAAAGGTCTGCTGGTGGCCAGTGACGGTGTTTACGTCACGCGCAAGCCGATCACGTTGACCGGCCCGTCGAGCAATCTTGAACTGGACGGTACGCTGGACATGGTCAAGGACCGGGTCGATGCCAAGCTGCTGGTGACCTTGCCGGTGACCAATAATCTGCCGATTGCGGCGCTGATCGTCGGCGCTCCGGCCATTGGCGGCGCGTTGTTTCTGGTGGACAAGCTGCTGGGTGACCGGGTCGCACGTTTCGCCAGTGTGCAATACAAGGTCGAAGGCCCGTGGAAAGAACCGAAGATCACTTTCGACAAGCCTTTTGAAAAACCCCAATAACACGCCATGGAGTACAGTGGTGGCCTGTCATCAGCGGAGTGCGCCATGTCTTTTGCCGTGATTCAAATGGTCAGTCACAGCGATGTGCTGGCCAATCTGGCCCAGGCTCGCGGCTTGCTTGAACAGGCTGCGGCGTCTGGCGCGCGTCTGGCGGTACTGCCGGAAAACTTCGCTGCAATGGGGCGCCGGGACGTCGCAGACCTGGGGCGCGCAGAAGCTTCAGGGCAAGGCCCGATCCTGCCATGGTTGAAACTGGCCGCGCGTGACCTCAAGTTATGGATAGTTGCCGGTACGATACCGCTGCCGCCGACCGATCAGCCAAATGGAAAAATCACTGCCTGCTCGTTGTTGATCGATGAGCACGGCGAGCACGCTGCGCGTTATGACAAGCTGCACCTGTTCGATGTGGACGTGGCGGACAACCGGGGCCGCTATAGAGAGTCCGATGACTATGCTCATGGAAACAATGTGGTGGTGGCCGACACGCCCGTGGGTCGACTGGGCTTGAGTGTCTGTTACGACCTGCGTTTCCCTGAGCTTTACAGCGCCCTGCGAGAAGCAGGCGCCGAATTGATTACAGCGCCGTCGGCCTTCACCGCTGTGACCGGTGCAGCGCATTGGGACATTCTGATCCGGGCGCGGGCCATTGAAACCCAGTGCTATCTGCTGGCCGCGGCGCAGGGCGGGGTCCATCCGGGGCCTCGGGAAACTTACGGGCATGCCGCGATCATCGACCCTTGGGGTCGGGTGCTGGCCGAGCAGGCGCAGGGTGAAGCCGTGCTGCTGGGCGAACGCGACAGTGAAGAACAGGCGTCCATACGGGCGCGGATGCCGGTGTCCACTCACCGGCGCTTTTTTTCGCAGGACGCATTGCGGCCTGTGCAGACCTCGGAGTGAATATGAGCGACATGTCCTCAGTCAGCGAACACCTTCTGGCCCCCGGTGGCGTGACCCTCGACAGCCTGCAATCGGTGCTGGGCGAGTTGGCCGGACCGGGTATCGACGCGGCTGATCTGTATTTTCAGGGGCAGATTTCCGAGTCCTGGTCCCTGGAAGACGGCATCGTCAAGGAAGGCAGTTTCAATCTCGATCAAGGTGTTGGCGTGCGAGCGCAGTCGGGTGAAAAAACCGGCTTTGCCTACAGCAACGCGATTACTCACGAAGCCTTGAGCACCGCTGCGCGTGCGGCTCGGTCGATTTCCCGCGCCGGACAAAACGGCACCGTCCAGGCGTTCACCACTCAAGATGTTGCCCAGCTGTACGCACCGGATAACCCGCTGGAAGTCATGACTCGCGCCGAAAAGGTCGAGCTGCTCAAGCGTGTCGATGTGGCGACCCGAGCGCTGGATTCCCGAATCCAGCAGGTCTCGGTGAGCATGGCCGGGGTTTGGGAACGCATTCTCGTGGCTTCCACCGATGGCAGCCTCGCCGCCGATGTGCGGCCGCTGGTGCGCTTCAACGTCAGCGTGATCGTTGAGCAGAACGGGCGTCGCGAGCGCGGCGGCCATGGCGGCGGCGGGCGTACCGATTACCGTTATTTCCTAAGTGACGACCGCGCCATGGGTTACGCCCGCGAAGCGCTGCGTCAGGCGTTGGTCAACCTGGAAGCCATTCCGGCTCCTGCGGGCACGTTGCCGGTTGTGTTGGGATCGGGTTGGTCGGGTGTCCTGCTGCACGAAGCCGTTGGCCATGGTCTGGAAGGGGACTTCAACCGCAAGGGCAGTTCTGCCTACAGCGGGCGCATGGGTGAAATGGTCGCCTCCAAGCTGTGTACCATCGTCGACGATGGCACGTTGGCCGGTCGTCGCGGTTCCCTGAGCGTCGATGACGAAGGCACGCCTACGGAGTGCACCACGCTGATCGAGAACGGCGTGCTCAAGGGCTACATGCAGGACAAGCTCAACGCACGGCTGATGGGGGTGGCGCGTACCGGGAACGGTCGTCGCGAATCCTACGCTCACCTGCCAATGCCGCGCATGACCAATACGTACATGCTGGCCGGGCAGAGCGATCCTCAGGAAATCATTGCCTCGGTCAAACGCGGAATCTACTGCGCCAACCTTGGCGGCGGTCAGGTTGATATCACCAGCGGCAAGTTCGTGTTTTCCACCAGCGAAGCGTATTTGATCGAAGACGGCAAGATTACTGCCCCGGTCAAAGGTGCGACATTGATTGGCAACGGGCCTGAGGCGATGAGCAAAGTGTCGATGGTAGGTAACGACTTGTCGCTGGACAGCGGCGTCGGCACCTGTGGCAAGGATGGCCAGTCGGTTCCGGTAGGCGTGGGTCAGCCGACCCTGAAGATCGATGCGATCACGGTAGGCGGTACGGGCGGTTAAGGATGAAGCCGGGGCGGACTGTCAGACAGTCCGCCCCGCGACGTGAAGCTAGCGCAAGCCGCGCAGCTTCTCATCCAGTTCACGAATGTATTTGAAGATTTTACGGCTGGACGCCGGCGGCTTGTTTTGCGCGAGCTCGTGTTGAGCCTGGCGAATCAAGGAGCGCAATTGCTGGCGATCCGCTTCCGGGTATTCGCCGACAAACTTTTCAAGCACGGCGTCGTCGCCCGCGATCAAGCGGTCACGCCAGCGTTCCAAACCGTGAAAACGTTCGTTGTATTGGCGAGTGGAGGCATCGAGTTGATCAAGCAACACCAGAATGGCGTCCTGATCCTGATCGCGCATCAGCTTGCCGATGAACATGATGTGCCGTTTTCGCGCAATGTTTGCCGTGTGCTTGGGCGCATCGGCCAAGGCCTTGCGCAAGGCGTCGGTCAAAGGCAGCTTGGCCAGCAAATCAGGCTTGAGCGTCGTCAGGCGTTCGCCGAGATCAACCAGAGCATGCAGCTCGCGTTTGACCTGAGTTTTGCTTTTCTCCCCGTCGAGGGAGTCGTCGTAAGAATCAACCATGGGGGCAGTCCGCAAATAAACGCCGCCA
>DASVUK010000106.1:0-25094 GCA_036387095.1 Pseudomonas sp. | reverse complement strand
CCTGATCCCATCCCGAACTCAGCAGTGAAACGATGCATCGCCGATGGTAGTGTGGGGTTTCCCCATGTGAGAGTAGGTCATCGTCAAGATTGAATTCCAAAACCCCTGATCGCTTACGCGTTCAGGGGTTTTGTTTGTCCGGTCGGAAAACTAGCCTTGTACTGCGAAGTGATCGAAAGCCCAACAAATGACCTTCGGGGGTTACACTTCGGGCCATGAATTCAAAGGCAAAGGAAGCAGCCATGTCCGTTACAACCTCTCTCAGCGCCGGCTTCATGGTGGTTCACGGCAACCGCCTGGATGATCTGCGTAGCCTGGTTGTTTCCTGGATGCGTCGTTACCCGCTCGCACCATTGGAAAACGAAATAGCCCTGGTGCAAAGCAACGGTATCGCTCAATGGCTGAAGCTCGCATTGGCTGAGGATACGGATGATGACGATCTGGGCGGTTGCGGTATTGCCGCGGCTGTCGATGTTCAGTTACCGGGCAGTTTCATGTGGCAGCTTTATCGGCTGGTACTGGGTAAAGATGAAATTCCCGCGACCTCGCTTCTGGATAAGGCCCCGCTGACCTGGCGTTTGATGCGGCTGCTTCCGGCCCTCATTGATCAACCGCACTTTGAACCCTTGCAACGCTTTCTCACAGCCGATACGGATTTGCGCAAACGCTATCAATTGTCTGAGAGGCTCGCCGATCTCTTTGACCAGTACCAGGTGTATCGCGCTGACTGGCTGGAAGACTGGGCAGCAGGTCGCCATCAGTTGCGCAACGTCCGCGGTGAAGCCAAGCCCTTGACCCAAGCCAACTGCTGGCAAGCCGAACTGTGGCGTGCGCTCCTGGTGGATGTGGGTGCTGAAGGCATGGCGCAGAGTCGCGCCGGCGTTCACCAGCGTTTTATCGAGCGCATCAACGGCATGACTGAAGCGCCTGCCGGATTACCTGCCCGAGTGATCGTGTTCGGTATTTCTTCGCTGCCTGCTCAAGCCCTCGAAGCACTGGCTGGACTGGCCAGGTTCAGTCAGGTTCTGCTGTGTGTCCACAATCCATGTCGTCACCATTGGGCCGACATCGTCGCCGATAAAGACCTTTTAAGGCATCAATACAAGCGTCAGGCACGCAAGCCTGGGATGCCGGTGGTACTCGATCCGCAGGCGATGCATCAACATGCACATCCGCTGTTGGCCGCCTGGGGCAAGCAGGGTCGTGATTACATCAATCTGCTGGACAGTCATGACGATCCAGGCAGCTACCGTTCCTCCTTCAAGGACGAACGCATCGACCTGTTTACCGAAGGTGACCCCCAAAACATCCTCAACCAGTTGCAGGACGACATCCTGGAGCTGCGTCCACTGGAGGAAACCCGTGAGTTATGGCCCGCCGTTGACCCGCTCAAGGACCGCTCGATACGTTTACACGTCGCCCACAGCGCCCAGCGGGAAGTGGAAATTCTGCATGATCAGTTGCTGGCACGATTCAGCCAGGATCCGACGCTTCGTCCCCGTGATGTCATCGTCATGGTGCCGGACATTGACAGCTACGCACCGCACATCCGTGCAGTGTTTGGTCAGCTTGAGCGCCAGGATGCACGCTTCATTCCGTTCACTCTTGCTGACCAGGGCCAGCGTGGTCGCGAGCCGCTGCTGATTGCCGTTGAACACTTGCTGAAAATCCCTGACAGCCGTTTCCCGGTCAGCGAGATTCTCGATTTGCTGGATGTTCCGGCGTTGCGCGCGCGCTTCAAGATTCAGGAACGAGACCTGCCAACACTGCATCGCTGGATAGAAGGTGCTGGTATCCGTTGGGGGCTCAATGCTGATCAGCGTGCGGGCCTTGGCCTGCCGGGAGCGCTGGAGCAGAACAGCTGGCATTTCGGATTGCGTCGGATGTTGCTGGGTTATGCCGTCGGGGCTGGCAACGCCTGTGACGGCATTGAACCCTATGATGAAATCGGCGGACTGGACGCCGCGTTGATCGGGCCGCTGGTGGCGTTGATCGACGCCCTGCAAGTGGCTCACGCTGAACTGTCCTTGCCTGCAACGCCCCACGATTGGGGCCTGCGTCTGCAAGCGCTGCTGCAACTGTTTTTTCTTGCGGACAGCGAGCACGACGACTACTTACTGGCGCAACTGGAACAGCTTCGGGAAACCTGGCTGGAAACCTGTGAATCCGTTGGCTTGCTCGATGAGCTGCCGCTTACCGTGGTGCGAGAAGCGTGGTTGGCAGGGCTTGATCAGGGTCGACTGTCGCAACGCTTCCTGGCTGGCTCAGTCAATTTCTGCACCCTGATGCCTATGCGTGCCATTCCCTTCCGGCTGGTCTGCCTGCTGGGCATGAATGACGGGGATTATCCTCGTGCGCAGCCGCCGCTGGACTTCGATCTGATGGGCAGCGACTACCGTCCCGGCGACCGCTCGCGGCGGGAAGATGACCGCTACCTGCTGCTGGAAGCGGTGCTCTCGGCACGTGATCAGCTCTATATCAGCTGGGTGGGCCGCAGCATTCGTGATAACAGTGAACGTCCGTCTTCAGTCCTGATCGGTCAGCTCTGCGATCATCTGGCTAGCGGCTGGAAACTGGCGGGTGCCGTTGAACCAATGGATGGCAAAAAGCGTGACCCCGGCCAGCAGTTGCTGCACAAGCTGACGGTTGAACATCCTTTGCAGCCCTTCAGCGCCCAGTATTTCCATGAGAACACCGGGTTCTTCAGCTATGCCCGGGAATGGCAAGTGCTGCATGAACTTAACGCCGAGGTCCCGCAGTCTCCAGCGCTGCCCCGGCACGAGCAGGAGGAGCCGCTCAATCTGGCTCAGCTTCAGGATTTCCTGAGGAGTCCTGTGAAACATTTTTTCAGCCAGCGTCTGAAGATCTATTTCGAAGTTGCCCAAGCGCCTTTGGCCGATGAAGAACCCTTTGTTCTGGATGCTCTTGAGCGCTACGGCCTGAGCGAAAGCCTGCTTAATGCCGGACTGACCCATGCCGGAAATATCGACGAAGCACTGCAATCCCAGGCGGTAAAACTCCAGGGCAGCGGCCTGCTGCCCATGGCGGGTTTCGGCAGCAGCCTGCAGGAAGAACTGATCGAGCCACTGCCGGATTTGCTGCAGCGCTATGCCGACCTATTGCTTCGCTGGCCGGAAACCTTGAGCAGCGCGCTTCCGGTAAGTTACAGCCATAACGGTATCGCTTTGGATGGTTGGCTGGGCGGATTGCATCGCAATGGCAACAATGAATATTTGCTTGTGACCGCGATTCCCAACGCCATCGGCGGCAAGAAATCCCGCAAGTGGCATCGCCTGATTCGTCCGTGGGTGTTGCATCTGGTGGCGTGCGCCTGTGGTCTGCCCCTCAGCACGGCGCTGGTGGCCAGTGATGAAACGCTGTTGCTTGCGCCGCTGGACAGGACACTCGCGATGGACGCACTCAACGATGTGCTCAGCGCCTGGCAAACCGGCATGCAGCGGCCATTGCCGGTTGCAGTGAAGACCGCGTTTGCCTGGCTGGGCCAGAGCGATGAAGCCAAAGCCGAAGCCATGGCGCGCAAGACTTATGAAGGAGATGGCCAGACCACCGATGGCGAGCGACGTGAAAGCACGGCGCTGGCCCGGCAATTCCCGGATTTCAACGCATTGCTCGACAGCGAAGAATTCCCAGGCTGGTGCGAGTCGCTCTATAAACCGATGCTCGATGCCCCATGGCAATCCCTGTCCAGCGAGGAGGCCAGCGCATGACTGCCAACCCAGAGCAAACCGCATCCCTGGCCTTACGCTTCCCCTTGCATGGCAGCCAGTTGATCGAAGCCAGCGCCGGTACAGGCAAGACCTTCACGATATCTGCGCTCTACGTGCGTCTGGTTCTTGGGCACGGAAGTGAGGAGTCAACGTTTGGCCGTGAGTTACTGCCGCCGCAAATCCTCGTTGTGACCTTCACCGACGCTGCCACCAAGGAGCTGCGTGATCGCATTCGTGTTCGTCTTGCTGAAGCGGCCCGATTCTTCCGCGAGGAAATCGCCGCCCCCGATGAGTTGATTGCCGAGTTGCGCGACCAATTCAGCCGCGAGCAGTGGCAAGCCTGCGCCAGTCGGCTGGATATCGCCGCGCAGTGGATGGACGAGGCTGCGGTTTCAACCATTCACAGTTGGTGTCAGCGCATGCTGCGTGAGCATGCCTTCGACAGTGGCAGCCTGTTTACCCAAACGCTGGAAACTGATCACAGCGATCTGTTGGGCGAGGTATTGCGTGATTACTGGCGACGTTTTTGCTACCCCATGAGCGGCGACGCACTGAAGTGGGTACGGGCCAATTGGGGCGGTCCGGCCGCATTGCTGCCCAAAGTGCGCTCGCTGTTTGGCAGCGAGCGGACTTCGCCCGGTCAAGAGCCTGCCGAGCTGATCATGGCTTCGGTACAGCAGCGTCGCGATGCGTTGAAAGCACTTAAGGCACCCTGGATCGAATGGGCGAACGAGCTGCATGCCATCTGTATCGACGGCGTGGCTTGCAAAGTGGTGGACGGCCGCAAGATGCAGGAACGCTATTTCAAGCCCTGGTTTGAAAAGCTCAATGCCTGGGCCGCCGATGAGGATCAGGAGGAGCTCGATCTGGGTACCGGCTTTACGCGTTTGACGCCCGATGGCATTGCCGAGGCCTGGAAAAGCAATCCGCCTTCACACCCGGCCTTCGAAGCGATGGTCGAACTCAAGGTTGCCCTGGATACCTTGCCGACACCCGACGCCGCGGTGCTGGAACATGCCGCCCATTGGGTCGGGGTTCGTTTCGAAGAAGAAAAGCGTCGTCGTGCGGAAATGGGCTTCGATGACATGCTGCTGCGTCTCGATGCTGCATTGCAGAGCAGCGGCGGTGAGCGTTTGGCGACGCTGATTCGTGAACAGTTTCCGGTGGCATTAATCGATGAATTTCAGGACACCGATCCGGTGCAGTACCGGATTTTCGAGAGCATCTATCGTCTTGAAGAAAACGACCGGGAAACCGGGCTGTTCCTGATCGGTGATCCGAAACAGGCGATTTATGCCTTCCGTGGCGCGGACATTTACACCTACCTACGCGCCCGCCAGGCCACCACCGGACGCTGGCACACGCTGGACACCAACTACCGCTCCAGCCACGCGATGGTCGAGGCCGTTAACCATGTGTTCCTGCGTGCCGAGCAGCGCCCGCAAGGACGTGGCGCTTTTCTGTTCCGTCAGGGTGACGTCAATCCCGTGCCCTTCGTAGCCGCCCGCTCCCAGGGTCGCAAAGAAATCCTGGAAGTTGATGCTGCGCCGCTGCCTGCGTTGACTATCTGGCAATTGCCCAGCGAGCAGCCATTGTCGGGCGTCACTTATCGACAGCAACTGGCGGCCAGTTGCGCCAGTGAAATCGTGGGGCTGCTCAACGGCGGGCAACAGGGACGTGCCGGATTCGCCTCGCCGGGCAACGAGCTGCGAGGCCTGAAACCCGCCGACATCGCGATTCTGGTCCGTGACGGTAAAGAAGCGCAGGCCGTACGCAGCGAATTGTCGGCCCGAGGCGTGCGCAGTGTTTACCTGTCCGACAAGGATTCGGTGTTCGCCGCACAGGAAGCCCATGATTTGCTGGCCTGGCTCAAAGCCTGCGCCGAGCCGGATTCCGAGCGCACTCTGCGCGCCGCCCTGGCCTGCATCACCCTGAACCTGCCACTGGCCGAGCTGGAACGCCTGAATCAGGACGAGCTGGCCTGGGAAGCGCGGGTCATGCAGTTCCGCACCTATCACTTGATCTGGCGCACTCAGGGCGTGTTGCCGATGTTGCGGCGCTTGCTTCATGACTTCCACTTGCCGCAGACATTGATCGCCCGCAGCGATGGGGAAAGGGTGCTGACCAACTTGCTGCACCTGTCCGAACTGCTGCAACAGGCCGCCGCCGAGCTGGACGGCGAACAAGCGTTGATCCGTCATCTGGGCGAGCATCTGGCGTTGTCCGGGCAAGCGGGTGAAGAGCAGATCCTGCGCCTGGAAAGCGACGAGCAACTGGTCAAGGTGGTGACCATTCACAAGTCCAAGGGCTTGCAGTATCCGTTGGTATTTTTGCCTTTTATTTGCTCGTCCAAGCCGGTGGATGGCAGTCGCTTGCCGTTGCATTTCCATGACGAGCAGGGCAAGGCGCAGATCAGTCTGAAACCTACGGCGGCACTCATTGAACAATCGGACAACGAGCGTCTGGCCGAAGATCTGCGCCTGCTTTACGTGGCCCTGACTCGCGCCGAGTCAGCGTGCTGGCTGGGCGTTGCGGACTTGAAGCGCGGTAACGCCAATGGCTCGGTGCTGCACCGTTCGGCCTTGGGTTATCTGCTGGGTGGCGGCCTGCCACTCACGGAGTCCGCGGGCCTGAGTCAATGGCTGCGAGATTTGAGCGAAGGCTGCAGCGGGTTGAGCGTCGAGAATCTTCCCGCGCCGACCAGCGATACCTTCAGCCCGCCGCGTAACGAAGCCATGTTGCTCAAGCCGCGCATGCCCAAGCGGCGTGCTGCCGAGAACTGGTGGATTGCGTCGTATAGCGCCTTACGAATTGGCGACACGATTACCACAAGCGGCGATGAATCCCCTGACAGCCCGCAAGCGCAGAAACTCTTCGATGATGAGCGCCTTGACCCTGATGCGCCTCGGGAAGTGCTGGTCAGTGGTGGCGATATCCATCGCTTTCCTCGCGGCCCGAACCCAGGCACCTTTTTGCACGGCCTGCTGGAGTGGGCCGGCAACGAAGGTTTTGTCGTGGCGGCCAATAATCCGAAGTTGCTGGAAGACGCCATCGCCCGGCGCTGCAATCGGCGCGGCTGGGAAGGCTGGATCGGCACGCTGACCGGCTGGCTGCAACATCTTCTGAATATGCCGCTGACCCTGGCCGGTGATTGTCCGCCCATCTCCCTGGGGGAGATGGACCAGCCCAATCAGTACCGCATCGAAATGGAATTCTGGTTTGCCTGCCATAAAGTCGATGTGGCGCAAATGGACAATCTGGTGCGTCGTTACACTCACGACAATGCGCCACGAGCGGCCGCTGAAACCGTCTCGCTGAACGGCATGTTCAAGGGGTTCATCGACCTGACCTTCGAGCACGACGGCCGCTATTACGTTGCGGACTACAAATCCAACTGGCTCGGCGTCGATGACGAGGCCTATACCCAGGACGCCATGATCGCTTCGATTCTGGATAACCGTTACGACCTGCAATACGTGCTGTATCTGCTGGCCCTGCATCGCCAACTCAAGGCGCGACTGGCCGATTACGATTACGACCGACACATGGGCGGCGCGTTATACCTGTTCCTGCGTGGCAGCCACGCTGCCAGTCAGGGCGCGTACTTCACCCGACCACCCCGGGAGCTGATTGAAAGTCTGGACCTGCTGTTCCAGGGCAAATCGTTAACCCAGGAATTGGCCCTGACTGGAGACTTCGCATGAGTCGCACGTTTGCCGAATTGTTACCGACGCCGCTGGATGCCCAAAGCCTGGCTGATCTTGCGCCCTTGACCAACGTCAGTGATCTCTTGTTGCTGCTGGAACGCTGGGTCGAGCGCGGCTGGTTGCGGGCGCTGGACAAAGCCTTCGTAGCATTTCTCAGCGAGCTGGACCCGGCGGCAGATTCCCGGGTATTGCTCGCCGCAGCCCTGACCAGTCATCAACTCGGTCATGGGCACGTGTGTCTGGACCTGTACGAAACCCTGAAAGAGCCGGACTTCGCCCTGTCGCTGCCGCCTGAAGGCGACGCCCAGAGCGGCCCCATGCTGCTGCCATCGCAACTGCTGGTGGCGCTGGATGGTGAAGCCTGGTGTCAGGCATTGCTCGGTAGCGCATTGGTTGCGCGAGGCGATGATCCAAGTGAAAGCGCAGCGCGCAGGCCATTGGTGCTGTCTGATCGGCGTCTTTATCTGCGCCGCTATTGGACTTACGAACGGCGTATCGACGCAGCCTTGCGCCAGCGTCTGGCGCAACAGGAAGCCGCGCCTGCGGACCTCGCGCAGCGGCTCGACGGCTTGTTCGGCCCGGCCGATCCGGCCCCGGATGCGCTGATCGATTGGCAGAAACTGGCGTGCGCCCTGGCGACGCGCGGTGCGTTCAGCATCATCACCGGCGGCCCCGGCACCGGCAAGACCACCACGGTGGTGCGTCTGCTGGCCTTGCTGCAAGCGCCCGCCGTGCAAGCGGGTCAGCCGCTGCGCATTCGCCTTGCTGCGCCTACAGGCAAAGCGGCAGCGCGCTTGACCGAATCCATCAGCCAGCAAGTGCAAAGCCTGGATGTCAGCGAAGACGTGCGGCAGAAAATCCCCAGCGAAGTGACCACGGTTCACCGGCTTCTGGGTAGCCGTCCGGGCACGCGTCACTTCCGCCATCACGGGGGCAACCCGCTGCCGCTGGACGTGCTGGTGGTGGACGAAGCCTCGATGATCGACCTGGAAATGATGGCCAATCTGCTGGACGCTCTGCCGCCCCATGCCCGCATGGTGTTGCTGGGCGACAAGGATCAACTGGCCTCGGTGGAAGCCGGCGCGGTGCTGGGGGATTTGTGTCGTGATGCCGAAGCGGGTTTCTACAGCCCGCAAACCCAGGCCTGGCTGGAGGCAATCAGCGGGGAGGACCTGAGCAAGGGCGGCTTGCAGCAAGGCGATGGAGTGTTGCATCCATTGGCCCAGCAAGTGGTGATGCTGCGCCATTCCCGGCGCTTCGGGCAGGGCAGCGGTATTGGTCAGTTGTCACGGCTGGTCAATCAGCAACAGGTTGAAGGCGCCCGAGGTTTGTTGGCGGCACGCAGCCATTCAGATCTCTTCGCGCTCGCGCTCAAGGGTGAACAGGATCACGCACTGGAGCGGCTGCTCTTGGACGGGCATGGCCAAGGCAACGAAGGTCCGCAAGGTTATCGGCATTATCTGGGGGTGATGGTCGAGCAACGTCCGCCGCTGGATGCCGCCCTTGAAGACGAAGGCTGGAGCCGCTGGGCGCGTTCTGTGCTGGAGGCGTTCGATGCGTTTCAGTTGCTGTGCGCGGTGCGCAAAGGGCCTTGGGGTGTCGAAGGTTTGAATCGGCGCATCACCAGCGCCTTGTTCGACGCGGGTCTGATCGAGGGCGACCAGCATTGGTACGAAGGCCGGCCGGTCTTGATGACCCGCAACGACTATGGCCTGGGCTTGATGAACGGTGACATTGGCATTGCCTTGCGCTTGCCGGAGCGTGATGGCGTCGAGGCGAGCAAGCACGTGTTGCGCGTCGCCTTCCCGCGTAACGACGGCAGTGGCGGCGTGCGGTTTGTGTTGCCGAGTCGCCTCAATGATGTGGAAACCGTATACGCCATGACGGTGCACAAATCCCAGGGATCGGAATTTGCCCACACCGCGCTGATTTTGCCCGAAGCGTTGAATCCAGTGCTGACCAAGGAACTGGTCTACACAGGCATCACCCGCGCCAAGCACTGGTTCAGCCTGATCGAGCCCCGCCAGGGCGTGTTTGAAGAAGCGCTGAGGCGCAAGGTGAAGCGCTTGAGTGGTTTGATGTTGGGGGTTTGAGGGGCCGTTGGACCCCTCATTGTAGGAACTGCCTTTTTAGGAGCGAGCTTGCTCGCGAAAAATGCCCCCCCAAAACCTGTTGCATGGGAAATCACTTTCGCGAGCAAGCTGCGATCGTGATTACTTGTCCAGCCCCATAAACTGCACTACCCGCTCTCCGGCCTGGCCGGCGCGAATGGTCTGCGGGCCAGCGTCAGCCTGGATCACGCCGTTTTCCATGAAGATCACCCGATCCGAGATGGACATGGCGAAGTCCATTTCGTGGGTCACGATCAGCATGGTCATGCCTTCTTTGGCCAGGTCGCTGATGACCTTGAGCACGTCGCCCACCAGTTCCGGGTCCAGCGCGGAAGTGGGCTCATCGAACAGCATGATATTCGGGTCCATCGCCAACGCCCGGGCGATGGCCACGCGTTGTTGCTGGCCGCCTGACAATTGGTGCGGATACTTGTGGGCGTGGGCCAGCAGGCCGACTTTATCCAGTAAGGCATAGGCGCGCTGTTCGCTGACGACCTTGTCCCGACCGTGATAGCGCGGCGCCAGGGTCACGTTGTCGAGAATGGTTCGGTGCGGGAACAGATTGAAGTTCTGGAACACCATGCCAATGCGCTGCACGCCGCGACGAATCTGCGGATTGTTCGGTTTGTCGCCGGCCTGAATGAAGCTTTCGCCGAACAGAATGATCTCGCCCTTGTCGATGCTTTCCAGACCATTGACGGTACGAATCAGTGAGGTCTTGCCGGAGCCGGATGGACCGATGATGGAAATCACCTGGCCGACGTTGACGTCCAGATCAATGCCCTTGAGCACTTCGTGATGGCCGTAGCTTTTATGGATGCTGCGCATTTGCAGAGCCGGTGCGGCGCCATTAACGGTGGCGACGGCGGCCTGCAACGAAGGCGAGGCTATGCGCGTGCGCAGTTGCGTCAGGCTGGCATCGTCCAGGGTCTGCGGTTTGCGGTTGTTCAGTTCCAGGTGACGCTCCAGCCAACTGAACAGCCAGCCGAACACTGTCACGATCAACACGTAATACACCGCCACCGCCGACAGGGTTTCCATGACCAGAAAGTTCTGCGCATACAGGCGTTGGCCAACGGTGAGCAGCTCGGTCAGGGAAATCACCGAGACGAGAGAGGTGAGTTTGACCACGGTGATGTATTCATTGATCAGGGTCGGCAGGGAAATCCGAAACGCCTGGGGGATAACGATCAAGCGTTGCAGACCAATGAAGCCCACACCCAGCGCACGACCGGCTTCCTTCTGGCCTTTGGCGACGGAAATAAGACCGCCGCGATGGATCTCGGCCATGTACGCCGCTTCGGTCACCACCAGGGCAAGCAAACCGGAATAAAAGGGGTTGGACAGCACCTCACGGGTAAACGGAAACATCTGCGGCAGGTTATAGACAAATACCACCAACACCAGCAGCGGGACGCTGCGGAAGAACCAGATATAAATCGATGCCGGAATACGCAACAAAGGTGATGTCGACAGTTTGGCCGACGCCAGCAGGAAACCCAGCAACATGCCGATGAACCAGCCCAAAGCACTGAGTTGTATTACGGTGATGCAGGACTCCCAGAAGTCCGACACCGAGAACAGAGAAAAAAAGTAAGACCATTCGAATTGCATGTACACCTCATACCGCCAACCTGACGGGGATTCACATCTGACGCAATTGTGGGACCGAATGAGTCCGGTCCCACGTCCCCGCGTTTATTCAGTCGGGCGCGCTAAACGCCCTGACTGTCAGTTACCCGGTTCTTCCAGGTTGTACTTCTTCAACAGCGCGGCGTATTCACCGGATTTTTTGGTTTCGTCGAAGGCCTTGAGCAGCGCCTGATACAGTTCGTCGTTACCTTTCTTGACGTAGATGCCCAAGGTTTGCTGATAGATGGAGTGCTCGGTGCTGACCACAACACGGCCTTTGGTACGATCGGCGATCATGCCGGCGGCGCCGTCGATTTCGACCTGAGCCTGAACGTTACCCGACAGCAATGCCTGGGTGACTTCCGGCGCGGACGGGAATTCGCTTACCGAGATGACGCCTTTGTTGTTCGGCACGCAGTACTCGGTCGACAGCTTGTTGAACTGCGCCACCCAGGTGGTGCCTTTTTCCAGGCCGACTTTCAGGCCACAGAGATCTTCCGGCACCTTGGGTTTGATCGTGCTGTCCTTGAGCACCATGATCGCCGCACCGGTTTTGGCGTAGGCGATGGTTTGTGCCTGGGTCTGGCGTTCCGGCGTGATGTACATGCCGGAGATGATTGCGTCGTAGTGCCCTGCGTTGAGGCTCAGGATCAGGCTGGAGAACTTGGTGTCGACGAACTCAGCCTTCAGGTCCATGTGCTTGGCGAGCAGGCGAGACAGATCCGGATCGGAACCCACGACGTTTTTCTTCTCGTCATAGGACTCGAACGGCGGATAGGTAATTTCCATACCGACTTTGAATACGCCCGGCGTCACAGTGGTCGCGGCGTGTGCCAGTGTCGCGCCGAGCACGGCGGCGGCAAGCACGGTGAAGCGGACAGCAAGGGTCTTTTTATTGCGCATCGTCGGTGACTCCGAGGTGAGAAGATAAGGCACGGTTTGGTTTTAATTCAGTACTTCAGTCATGCAATGCGCTGCTTGAAGGCTTCAGGACGGTTCTGACGTCTGGTTCTTCAGATGGCCGAAACTTGAAGGTTTGCGGGCTTTTTCGTACAGCTTGAGTTCGCCGCTCTCCACCTTTTTGCGCAGATACGAGTAGGTTTGCAGGGCTTGGCCGAACATGTGTTCGCCAATGGTGATTTCTTCGTAATCCTTGCCTTCCTGACTGCTGGAAAATTGCGGCAGCGGTTTGATCTGGGTATGAAAGTCGCAGGCATAGAACAAAGGGAATGAATAACGTTCTTCGCTGACGGTTCTCACCCGGTGGGCAGTTGCAACGAACGTACCAGCGGTCATGACTTCCAGCATGTCGCCGATGTTCACCACGAAGGCGTCTTCAATGGGCGGTGCATCGATCCACTGGCCTTGATCGTTCATGACTTCCAGGCCCGGTTTATCGGCCAGCAAGATGGTGAAGCATTCGTAATCGGTGTGCGCACCAATACCGGGCGCATCCTGCGCGGCTCCGTCGAACGGATAGTGGATCAGGCGAAGCTTGGAAGGCGGACGGGTGACCATCGCATCGAAATAACCTTCCTTAAGGCCCAGCGCCAGGGCGAAGCCATCGAACAGGCGACGACCGAGGGCGAAAACAGCGGCGTAGTACGCCTGAACCGACGGCTTGAAGCCAGGCAGATCTGGCCACTCGTTGGCGCCAATCAACGGGGTCTTGGCAATGACCAACGGATCTTCGTCGCCGACTTCGAAACCAATGTCGAAGGCCTCTTTGTGATCGGGCTTGCCCTTGGCGTACACCTCTTCGCCTTCCGGGACAAAGCCTTTATGGCTGCGGGACGTACCAATGTAATGCTGCATCTTGTAATCGAGGGACTGGGCGAACAGATCTTTGGCCGCCTGGCGTAAATCGTCGATCAGTTGTTTGTCGATACCGTGGTTCTTGATATAGAGAAACCCGACTTCCCGAGCGGCCGCGCCCAGTTGATCAGCCACGGCCTGGCGCTGGGCCAGATCGGCGCTGAACAGGCCGGCGATGTCCACCACCGGAATGCTGTTGAAGTTGGCGGCGACCGAGGGCGCCCCGGCTTGAGTGTGATCAGGCATGGCGAAGACGCTCCTTTAACGAGGGGTCGTATGAGTGAATTGCTGGAAATGCTCGCGTTCGGTCTGGCCCATCCACACGTTCAGCGACCACAGGTCGGCCACCGGAACATTGGTAAAGGGCAAATGGTGCAGATACCCGTCGGCGCCGAACTCCGGCGTCAGCGTACTGACCTGATAACCCCGCGCCTGTTGCGAACGCCAGATGGCTTCCCAATGCTGCTGGTGGAAGGCCAGTTCTCTGGCGTATTCCGGCGCAGCCGGATGCGGCACTTGCGGGCCTTGGTCATAACCGACCCGCGCCTGTATGTGATGCACCCGCTCGACGAACGCGCTGAGGTCGTCTTCCGGATCATTGAGTAGGCGTTCGCAGGTAACGATCCAGTGGCTGATGTCGCTGGTGAACAGCAGGTCGGGCAATTGGCGGATCAGCTCAAGGGTGATCCAGGGATTGAATAGCGAGCGGGAGCGGTGAGTTTCAAAGGAACAGACCTGGCCGTGTTTGCGTGCCAGATCCAGCGCCTGGCCGAAGAAATCCACCTGTTGCGGCAATTGCCAGCGGTCGTTACCCGCCAGCACATTGACGAAGCGCGGCGTCAGCTCACCGGCCCAGCCCAGTTTCCTGTCCAGATCGGTCAGGTGCTCGGTCACTGTGGCTGACTGTTCCGGCAACACGTCATAAGCGGTGAAAACCGTGCTGATATAACCCACGCGATTGGCGCGCAGGAACGCCGCGAATTCGGCGCGCTCGGCATTGCCCATCGGCAGGCGGGCTTCCATGCCGTCGAAGCCGGCCTTGAGCAGTTCTTCCAGGGCTTGCGTCTTGCTGGCGGTGTAGCCCCAAAGCGTGCGGAAAATTTCCAGTTTCATCCATCGACCTCTAGATTACTCAAGCGACTGGCGCAACTCGGCCACGGCCATGACCGGAGCAAAGAAATCAGTAGCGGCAGTAGCAAAATGGGAACGTAATCTGCGGGCCGATCTCTTTGGATCAGTCTCAATTGAGCCGATCTTAGGGGCGGGTGACGGGCGGGAAGAATAGGAAAGCTCAAATCCATAGTTCAGAGATTTCTAAACTAATGCAGGGTCCTTCACGGTGCCTGAGGAACCGGATTCATCCGGGAAGGCTGGGGATAAATCCTCCTCCCGCAGGGTATCGCAAGTCCACAACAACTCCTGCACGCGAAACCCCGGAGTTATAGGCATTCCGTCATTTGCTGGCACAAGAGTACTATTAGCGCTCTGCCCAACGGCTGATGCTGACTTCAGCGCGTTAACCTCTTTTTTCGCTCATGAGAACGGACATGCTCCGCAATGCTCATGAGCGCGCTGCGTATAAATAACCCCGGCCATGTCCCGGGGTATTAAAAAAATGACTCGAATAGAACCGAAATCGCTGTGGACCCGCGTTGCCAAGGCGACGTAACAGCGCTTAACCGTGATGAATGCCAGAGGCTTTGTGATGCAAAAACTACTGATCAATGGTCAGGAACATGAGCTGGATGTCTCCCCCGACATGCCGTTGCTCTGGGTCCTGCGTGATGTCGTCGGTCTGACGGGCACCAAATACGGCTGCGGTATTGCCCAGTGCGGTGTTTGTACTGTTCACCTGGATGGCCAGGCCGTGCGCTCTTGCGTATTGCCGGTCAGTGCCGTTGCCGGGCGCAAGATCACCACGATTGAAGCCGTCGGTGAACTGCCGATGGGTCAGGAAGTACAAAAGGCCTGGCTGGCCCACGAGGTCGTGCAATGCGGTTACTGTCAGCCCGGCCAGATCATGTCTGCCGTGGCTTTGCTGCAAGCACACCCCGACGCCAATGACGAACAGATCACCACGGCCATGGCCGGTAATCTGTGCCGTTGTGCAACCTATACGCGCATTCGTGCCGCCATCAAAAGCGTCAGCCAAGCCTGAAGGAAGTCCCCATGTCAGAGGTAAAACGATCTGCCACGACGGTCTCCCGTCGCGGGCTGCTCAAGGGTGGCGCACTGTCTTTGGGCGGGCTGGTGATCAGCACCTGGTTGCCGCCATTGGTCAACCGCAGCTTTGCCGCAGAAGCGGTCGGCGCTGCCCGGCTGGGTGATGCGGCATCGACGGGCTTCGGCGCATTCGTGCGCGTGGGCCATGACGGACACGTCACCGTCATCTCGCCAAAAATCGAAATGGGTCAAGGCGTACAGACCGGCATCGCCATGATGGTAGCCGAAGAGCTGGAAGTGCCGCTCAGCCAGGTCAGCATCGAAGAAGCACCACCTAATGCCGCGCTGTATACCGATAACATTTTGCAGTTCCAGGCCACAGGCGGCTCTTCGTCTACCCGCTACACATGGGAGCCGTTGCGTCGTGCCGGCGCCAGCGCCCGGGTGTTGCTGGTGCAGGCCGCAGCTATTCGCTGGAAGGTTGCACCGAGCCAATGTCGCGCTGAAAACGGCCAGGTGCTTGGCCCGAAAGGTCAGGCAGCCGCTTATGGCGATCTGGTAGAAGCCGCATCGGCGCTGCCATTGCCAAGCGACGTGCCGCTCAAAGCCATTGCCGATTTCAAATTACTGGGGACAGCCGCACCACGGCTGGACACACCCCATAAGGTCAACGGTTCGGCGCAGTTCACCATCGACCTGAAAATCCCTGACATGCTCATCGCCTCGACGCTGACCTGTCCGGTGTTCGGCGGCAAGTTGCGCAGCGTGAAAAACGAAGACGCCGCCCGTAAAGTGCAAGGCGTGCGCGACGTGATTCGTTTGGAAAACGCCGTTGCGGTCACCGCGACCAATTTCTGGTCTTGCCAGCAAGCCCTCAAGGCCCTGGAGATCGAATGGGACATGGGGCCGCATGCGTCTGTCGATTCTGCTCAACTGGACAAGGCACTGCTGGATGCCAGCTCCAAAGACGGCGTTTTCGCCAAACAGACCGGTGATATTGGCGCGGCGCTGAAAAACGCGTCGAGCCGTTTCGAAGCAGTCTATGAGCAGCCGTTTCTCTCGCACTCGCCACTGGAGCCAATGACCTGCGTTGCCCATGTTCGTGCGGACATGTGCGAACTGTGGGTTGGCTGCCAGGCTCCGACGTTTGCCCAGATGGGCGCGGCGAAAGTCTGCGGCATGCCTGTGGAAAAAGTGGTTATCCACAACCAGTTGATTGGCGGCGGTTTCGGTCGCCGTCTGGAGTCGGACTTCATCTTCCAGGCCGTGGACATCGCTCGCCAACTTAGCTACCCGATCAAGCTGATCTGGAGCCGTGAAGAGGACATGACCCACGACCGTTATCGTCCGCATTACGTTGACCGCCTGAACGCCGCGCTGGACAAGGATTTGCGTCCGGTCGGCTGGGAGCACCGGATTGCCGGTGCGTCGGTGATGGCTGCCTACGTCGGTAAGCTGCCGGACAGCGGTGTCGATGCCGATGCCGTGGAAGTGGCCATCGATCCGGTCTACAAACTGGCCAACCTGCAGGTGCGCTACATCCGTCAGGACCCGGACGTGATCCCGGTTTCCTGGTGGCGCGGCGTGGGTCCGCTGCGCAGTACCTATGCGGTGGAATGTTTCATCGACGAACTGGCGCACAACGCCAAGGTCGATCCGGTCGAATATCGCTTGGGCCTGATGCAAGACCAGCCCCGGGCCCAGGCCGTCCTGAAAAAGGCTGCGGAACTGGCTGACTGGAAAACCCCATTACCTGCCGGACAGGGTCGCGGCGTGGCAGTAAGCGCGGTGTTTGGCAGTTTTGTGGCCACCGTGGTGGAACTGGAAATGCAGGGCGACAAGGGCATGCGCATCAAGCGTCTGATTACCGTTATCGACTGCGGCTTCGTCAACAACCCCACTTCGGTGGCGTCGCAGATGGAAGGGGGCACGCTGTTCGGGCTGTCGGCTGCGCTGTTCAACGAAATCCTCATCGAGAAAGGCCAGGTGGTGCAGAACAACTTTCATGCCTATCGGCAGATTCGCATGAGCGACGCACCACCGGTGCAAGTGCACATGATGCCGAGCGCCGAAAGCCCTGGCGGTGTCGGAGAAACGGGCGCCGTGCCGGCTGCTGCTGCTCTGGTCAACGCGCTGTTCGCGGCGTCGAAGGTACGCGAGCGCCGTCTTCCATTGAGCCGTTCCGGCTATTTCACTGTTTAAGGAGCGCCGTTATGAAAGTGTTTAACTATGCGCTCGCTGTATTGGGTGCAAGCTTCGGGCTGACCGTCCAGGCTGCACAACCGGCAGATCCGGCCCTGATCAGCAAAGGCCAATACCTGACCCGTGCCGCTGACTGCGTGGCCTGCCACGTCACGCCGGGCGGCAAGCCGTTCGCGGGCGGCCTGGAATTCAAGCTGCCATTTGGCACGCTCTATTCGCCCAATATCACGGCGGACAAAGAAACAGGGATCGGCAGCTGGACTGATGACGAGTTTGTCAGCGCCCTGCAAAAAGGCGTCGGCAAGGACGGCAAACATTACTACCCGGCCTTCCCGTACACCTCTTACACGATGATGCCTCGCGAAGACATTCTGGCGATCAAGGCGTATTTGTTCAGCCTTGAACCGATCAGCCAGAAGCCGCCTGAGAACGATCTGTCGTTCCCGTTCAACCAGCGATGGGGCATGTTCTTCTGGAACGCGGTGTTCGCTGACAATGAGCGCTTCGTGCCCGATGACAAGCAATCGGCAGAATGGAATCGCGGTGCCTATCTGGTGCAAGGGCCGGGACACTGCGGCGAATGCCACACCCCGCGCAATATCTTCCAGGCCATGAGCTCCGGCAAATCCCTGGCCGGTGGCGAACTGGGCAACTGGCGCGCCTACAACATCAGCTCCGACGCCAAACACGGGATCGGCGCCTGGCCGCAGGAAGCGCTGGTCAGTTACCTGTCCCAAGGTTATGCGCCAGGTTACGGCGGTGCCGGTGGCCCTATGGCCGATGCCGTCGAACACAGCCTGCGCTTTCTCGATCCGGCAGACCTGAACGCGATAGCGGTGTACCTCAAGTCCACCCCGGCACGCAGCGAAGGCATTGCACGCCCGACGCTGGTGATTAACGATCAGGCTGACAAAGGCTTGGGCCATAAAGTCTTTACTGACTCGTGCGTCGCTTGTCACCGCCTGGACGGCACCGGCAACCAGTCATCCATCGCGACTCTGGTGGGGCTCAAGACGGTCAATGATCCGGCAGGCACTAACCTGATGGCCACGTTGCTGGAAGGTCACACTCAAGGCACACGTCGCGCGGACCAACGCATGCCCGACTTCGCCCGTGCCTACAATGACGCCGAGCTTGCGGCCGTCAGCACCTTCGTCCTGCGCCGCTTCGGGCAGAGCAACGGTGAAGTAAAAGCCGAAGACGTCGCCAAAGGGCGGGGAAGTTCGCTGCATTGATCCCTGGCCCGAGTCCGGGCCAGCGCCTTTGCGGACAAGCCCGGTCCCACCGGTTTTTTTAAACCGGCGGGGCCTGACCTGTGGGTTCTCAACCTTGACTGCAAAAGGATTGGCGCAAAACGCTGTGGGCGGGAATTCATTCCCGAAGACGTCAGGTCGGGCGCCGCAGCGGGTCCAGTGGATAGGCGGCGTAGCGGCCGACCCATCGCCAAACCCATTTCTCATCGGAAAAACTGAAGAAACTCCAGGCGCAGCCGACACGAATAGATAACCAGCGTGTCATTTCGTGCACCTAGCCCAAACCGGAAAGATCATCCGGTCGGCTTTTACCTGTTCGTCTTCAGAGTCACCCTTCGATGAAGAGAAGTCTGCTCGGTAGTTTTTGGGCGTTGATGTCCGCGCCGCGTGACAACCCTGGTCTGCTCAAGGCTCAGTACCTCGCGCTGTCGCGGCAGTTGCCGATGATGTATTTCATCCTGCTGATCAACAGTTTTGCCCTTGCCGCTACTCATTTCGTTTCAGCGCCACGCTGGCTGGTTGTTTATTGCCCGGCGGTCATGACGGTTTTCTGTGGCACCAGAGCTGCATTGTGGTGGCGCTCGCGCCGACGCGCACCGCCGTCGCCCTCGATAATGCTCGCGGTGCTGAACCGCACCAATCGCCTTTCGCTGCTGGTTGCCGCCGGGTTTACCGCGTGGTCACTGGCGTTATTTCCTTATGGTGATGTGTACAGCCAGGCGCACGTTGCCTTCTATATGGCAATAACGGTCATCGCCTGCATCTTTTGCATGATGCATTTGCTGCCGGCGGCGTTAACGACGGCCGCCGTCGTGAACATCGCGTTTGTCGTGTTCTTTGCCACCACGAACAACATCACATTCATCGCCACGGCGATTAACGTGCTGCTCGTGTCCATCGCGATGCTTTCGATTCTCAAGACTCAATACCTGGACTTCACGCGCCTGGTCAACATGCAGGCGCGCACGGAAAAACTCAGTGACGAGAACCGCCGCCTGGCCAATCAGGACAGCTTGACTGGCCTGGCCAATCGGCGGCAATTCTTCTCCAGCCTTGAAATGCTGCTCTCCCACGCGCGGCTGCAGGACATGCGTTTGGCCGTAGGGTTGATCGATCTGGATGGGTTCAAGCCGGTCAACGACCTGTATGGACACAGCGTCGGCGACAAGCTGCTCCATCAGGTTGGGCGGCGTTTGACCAGCCTGCTCGATGAAGGCGTGCATCTGGCCAGGCTGGGCGGTGACGAGTTCGCCTTGATTATCACCAACGCCCAGAGCGACCAACAGCTCCGCGCGTTTGGCGAACGGCTCTGTGCCAGGATGCGCGAGCCATTCCTGTTGGTGGACATTCCCATCCAGATCAGTGCATCACTGGGAATCGCCACCTTTCCAGATTTGGCCTTGAATGACACGCAGGTCTACGAATACGCGGATTACGCCCTGTATCAAAGCAAGCGCAACAGGCCTGGAACCGTGAGCCTGTTCAGTGCCGAGCACCGTCAGCAACTCAATCGTGAAGGCCTTACTGAGCAGGCGTTGCGCAGGGCTGATCTGTATGAAGAATTCCATGTGGTGTTCCAGCCAATCGTCGACATCCGCACCCAACGTACCGTTGCGTTTGAGGCGTTGGGCCGCTGGAAGAGTCCTGAACTGGGGCATGTTCCGCCGAGCGAATTCATTCCGGTTGCCGAGCGTATCGGGCTGATCAATCGGCTCACGATCCCCCTCTTGAAACATGCCCTGACTGCTGCGGCAACCTGGCCGCAAGGCATTCGTCTGTCCTTTAATCTGTCCGCCCACGATTGCGGATCGCCAGAGGCCGTGCAGCAGATTGCGCAGGTCATTAGCCACAGCGGATTCGATCCGGCTTGCCTGGATCTGGAAATCACCGAAACGGCAGTCATCCAGGATCTGGCGCAAACCCAGCGGGCCATTGCCCTGTTGCGCGGTCTGGGCTGCGGTATTTCGCTGGACGATTTTGGCACTGGCTATTCAAGCCTTAGCCAGATCCACGCGTTGTCATTGACCAAACTCAAGGTCGACCGCAGCTTCGTCACCGGTATTCATCTCAATCCCGCCAGCTTCAAGATCGTCAAATCCCTGCTTGCCTTGAGCCACGACATGCAGCTCGAATGCATTGTCGAAGGCGTGGAGACCGAGGACGAACTGGCCGCCCTCAAACGGCTGGGTTGTGTGTGGGCGCAAGGCTACCTGTTCTCGCGCCCCATCGAGCCAGGCGAAACCCAACCCTGGCTGGCACGGGAGATTGCAGGCGTGGCGAACGGTTAGAGCGAGGGCCTGGGTGTCGGGGCGTCAGCAAATCGCAGCATCCGGGATTGCCCCAGCAGCAAAGGCCGATTCAACTCCGTCACCTCCCGGATGTAATCCCACAACAACGTAATGCGCTTCAACTTGCGCAAGTCCTCCCGGCAATACATCCAGAAATGTCGGGTGATCTTCACTTCCTCCTCCAGCACCGACACCAGACGCGAATCCTGCGCTGCTAGGAAACACGGCAGGATGGCCAATGACCGGCCTTGTAAGGCTGCCTGGTATTGGGCGATGACGCTGGTGCTGCGCAGTTGGGCCTGGGCGCCGGGCAGCAGGTTGCTCAGGTAAAGCAGCTCCGAACTGAACGCCAGGTCATCGACGTAGCTGATGAAATGGTGGGCCGCCAAATCGGCGCTGCTGCGCAGGGGCGCATGGTTCTCCAGATACTGCTCGGTCGCATACAGGCGCAGGGTGTAATCGCAGAGTTTGCAGCAGACATACGGTCCATGTTCGGGCCGCTCCAGGGCGATCACGAGGTCGGCTTCGCGCTTGGACAGGCTGATGAAATGCGGCAGCGGCAGGATATCCACTGAAATAGCCGGGTAATCATCCAGAAAGTGACTGAGCTGCGGCGTAATGAAAAAGCTGCCGAACCCCTCGGTGCAGCCCATGCGGATATGCCCGGATAACGCCATGCTGGAGCCGGAAACCTGCTCGCACGCCATGTGCAGCGTACTTTCGATGGACTCGGCATAGCCCAACAGACGCTGGCCTTCGGCGGTGAGCACGAAGCCGTTGTTGCGGGACTTCTCGAACAACAGCGTGCCCAGCGACGCTTCAAGAGAACTGATGCGCCGCGATACCGTTGTGTAATCAACCGAAAGGCGTTTAGCCGCAAGGCTGGCCTTTCGAGTGCGGGCGACCTCCAGGAAAAACTTCAAGTCATCCCAATTGAGAAGGCTCAGGGAAGTGATGTTTTTTTGCATGTTGGCCCTGCTTTTATGTGCGTTCTTGTTAGAAGTTTGCACATCTATACTTCATTGCACGGCTTGAATCCAATCACGGCGGATAGGTACTCCCTGACGTTCGCACCTACGGACACGGGCAACCGCGACGCATAACAACAATAAGCGGAGGCGTTATGAACGACACGCAATCAGACACCATCCCACGGGTCAAACTGCTGATCGACGGCCAGTGGCTACAATCCGAAAGCAGCGAATGGCACGACATCATCAACCCGGCCACCCAGCAAGTCTTGGCTCGGGTGCCGTTTGCCACCGATGCCGAAGTCGATGCGGCCGTGGCTGCTGCGCATAAGGCCTTCAAGACCTGGCGTCTGGTGCCCATCGGCGCACGGATGCGCATCATGCTCAAGCTGCAAGCGTTAATACGCGAACATTCGCCGCGCATTGCCGCCGTGCTCAGTGCCGAGCAGGGCAAGACCCTTGCCGATGCTGAGGGCGATATTTTTCGCGGGCTGGAAGTGGTGGAGCATGCGTGCTCCATTGGCACGCTGCAAATGGGTGAGTTCTCCGAGAACGTCGCTGCTGGCGTCGACACCTATACCCTGCGCCAACCCCTCGGTGTGTGTGCCGGGATCACGCCGTTCAACTTCCCCGCCATGATCCCGCTGTGGATGTTTCCCATGGCCATCGTTTGCGGCAACACCTTCGTGCTCAAGCCGTCCGAGCAGGACCCGATGTCCACCATGCTGCTGGTTGAGCTGGCGGTTGAAGCGGGCATTCCGGCTGGCGTGCTCAACGTGGTTCACGGCGGCAAGTCGGTGGTGGACACCCTGTGCACGCATCCGGATATCAAGGCCGTGTCGTTTGTCGGTTCCACCGCCGTCGGCACCCACGTCTACAAGCTGGCGGGTGAACACGGCAAGCGCGTGCAGTCCATGATGGGGGCGAAGAACCACGCCGTAGTCCTGCCTGATGCCAATCGCGTGCAAACCTTGAATGCTCTGGTTGGCGCCGGTTTCGGTGCGGCGGGGCAACGCTGCATGGCGACTTCGGTGGTGGTGCTGGTAGGTGCGGCGAAGCAGTGGTTGCCAGACCTCAAGGCACAGGCGCAAAAACTCAAAGTGAACGCGGGCAGTGAAGCGGGCACGGATGTAGGCCCGGTGATTTCCAGGCGCGCCAGACAGCGCATTCTCGACCTGATCGAAAGCGGCGTGCGTGAAGGCGCGACACTTGAACTTGATGGCCGCGACATCAAAGTCCCTGGCTTTGAGGATGGCAATTTTGTCGGCCCGACGTTGTTCTCCGGCGTGACAACCGACATGCAGATCTACACCCAAGAGATTTTCGGCCCGGTATTGGTGGTGCTGGAAGTCGACACCCTCGACCAGGCCATCGAACTGGTCAACGCCAACTCCTTCGGCAATGGCACAGGCCTGTTCACCCAGAGCGGCGCGGCGGCGCGCAAGTTCCAGAGTGAAATAGACGTCGGCCAGGTGGGCATCAACATCCCGATTCCCGTGCCGGTGCCGTTCTTCAGCTTCACCGGATCTCGCGGTTCCAAGCTGGGCGACCTCGGCCCTTACGGCAAACAGGTGGTGCAGTTCTACACTCAGACCAAGACCGTCACCAGCCGCTGGTTTGACGACGACAGTGTCAATGACGGGGTGAATACGACCATCAGACTGTAGGAGAAAGCTTGCTTGCGAAGGCAATGATCGGGTTTCAAGGCATCCGGACCCGACAAACCCTTCGCGAGCACGCTCGCTCACACCGTTGATCCTCGCGAAGAGATTCCAGGATTCACCCAGGAGAACAACAATGAAAATCGCCTTTATCGGTTTGGGCAACATGGGCGCGCCAATGGCCCGCAACCTGCTCAAGGCCGGACATCATCTGCATCTGTTTGATTTGAATACGGCCGTGCTCAATGAACTCGCCACCGTGGGTGGGCGCATCAGCGAATCACCCAAGCATGCCGCCCAAGGCGCGGAGCTGGTGATCTCCATGCTGCCCGCAGCAGCACATGTGCGCAGCGTGTATCTGGACGACGACGGCGTTTTGGCGGGGATTGGCGCTGGCGTACCCGCAGTGGATTGCAGCACCATCGACCCGCAGACCATTCGCGACATAGCCGCCATTGCGGCCAGGAAAGGCGTCACCCTGGGCGACGCGCCCGTGTCCGGTGGCACGGGAGGTGCTCAGGCCGGAACGCTGACGTTCATGGTTGGCGCCACTGCCGAGCACTTTGAAACGCTAAAGCCTGTGCTTAGCAAAATGGGCAAGAACATCGTGCATTGCGGCGAAGTCGGCACCGGGCAAATCGCCAAAATCTGCAACAACCTGCTGCTGGGCATCTCCATGATCGGCGTATCCGAAGCCATGGCGCTGGGCGACGCGCTGGGCATCGACACCGGAATCCTGGCCACGATCATCAACAGCTCTACCGGACGCTGCTGGAGTTCCGAGATTTATAACCCATGGCCGGGCATCGTCGACACGGCACCGGCCGCACGGGGTTATACCGGCGGCTTCGGTGCCGAGCTGATGCTCAAGGACCTGGCCCTGGCAACCGAAGCTGCGCGCACGGCCCATCAACCGGTCATCCTCGGCGCGGTGGCGCAACAGCTCTATCAAGCCATGAGTTTGCGCGGTGACGGCGGCAAGGATTTTTCGGCGATTGTGGAGGGGTATCGCATGAGGGATTAGCCTGAAACTTTCAGTTACCGCGTTAAATTGACTGCACTCGAATGGGTCGAAATCCTCCTCGCCAACACAAGGCTATACAGGGAGGAATCATGCGCAAGGACGATCCAGAAGACCCATTCGAACGTTATATGAACAACCGGCGACTTCCCAACGGAGGTGCTTCGTGGGCTTCCTGGAACACACCCAAAAAGCCCGAACCGGTTTACATCCAGGAAGACAAATGGCCCGCGCCAAAACCCCGCACTGATCTGGTTTTCGCCAAGTCCTGCGCGCCGGGTAATTGGTGCTCCACCGACGCCGGAACCCGCGTAGAACCGGCGTCGAATTTCGGCAAGGTGATGCTGGCGGGCGCCATGCTCCTGCCGGATGCCAGCTCTGCGGTAGCGCTCGCCCTTGGTGCCGACCTGGGCCTTGGCTACATGGCCGGCAGCGGGGTCATGCAACAGCGACACAGCTGGGTGATACGCGGCATGGGCGGCCCGGCCAGCATTCTTATCCTCGGCATGCTTCCCGAGAAAATGGGCGACGGCACGTTCTAC
>DASVUK010000105.1:0-36045 GCA_036387095.1 Pseudomonas sp. | reverse complement strand
TTTGTGATCGTAGTCAAAGATACCCCCGAATGGTTTCGGAGCGCTCGGACAGGTCCTTGATGCTGTTTAGGATCGGGTTGATTTCCATGGTAGGCAGCACTCGCAGGCGAAATTTTCAAAGCCGGCGAGTATACACCGCTGCGAACCCGTAGGGCAGTCCGCCGGGCAGGGATCGCCACCGCTAACGCAACAAAGTTTTTTGCGTGAATCCCCGAACCGGCTTCGTCCCGGCTAAAGCCAAGCGGCGCCCGGTCGGCGATCCTTAACATCCCTACCCCACCGAAACCTGATTACGCCCGTTGTGCTTGGCGGCATAAAGGCCTTTATCGGCATCCAGAATCAACTGACGACTGTTGCTGCCTACGGGCGGAACGATGGTGGCTACGCCGATGCTGACGGTCAGGCTCGAACCGGGGGCCGGGGCAATATGCGGGATGTTCATGCCGGCGACGGTCATGCGCAGTTTTTCCGCCAACAGGCGCGCTCCGCCCGGGGATGTGTTGGGCAACACCAGGGCGAACTCTTCGCCGCCATAACGTGCCGGCAAATCCGAAGGCCGCGCGCAGCCGGCGCGGATGGCCTTGGCAACCTGACGCAGTGCTTCGTCGCCTTCCAGATGCCCGAAGCTGTCGTTGTAGGCCTTGAAGAAGTCCACATCGATCATCATCAGCGACAACTGCGTCTGTTCACGGGTAGCACGACGCCATTCCAGCTCCAGGTACTCGTCGAAGTGCCGGCGGTTGGACAGTCCCGTCAAGCCATCGGAGTTCATCAGGCGCTGCAGCACCAGATTGGTGTCGAGCAATTGCTGCTGGCTGACGCGCAAGGCTCGGTAGGCCTCGTCCCGTTGCAGCAAGGTCATGTAGGAGCGCGAGTGATAGCGAATGCGTGCCACCAGTTCGATGTTATCCGGCAGTTTGACCAGGTAGTCGTTGGCGCCGGCAGCGAATGCCGCACTTTTGATCAACGGATCTTCCTTGGTGGAGAGCACGATGATCGGGATGTCCTTGGTCATTGGGTTGTTACGGTACTCGCGCACCAGCGTCAGACCGTCCAGACCGGGCATCACAAGGTCCTGCAGGATGACCGTCGGCTTGATCTGGATCGCCTGGGCAATCGCTTGATGGGGATCGGCGCAAAAATGAAAATCAATGTTTTCCTGGTTGGCCAACCCGCGACGTACCGCTTCACCGATCATGGCCTGGTCGTCGACCAGCAATACCATGGCGGCGTTTTCATCCGTGGATTTGAAACCGTCCATCTGCAGGTCATTCATGGGGTAACTCCTGAGCACCCGCTGCCAGTAACTTCAACGGTGGCTTCATTGGGCAAACACCTCTCTCAAGCGAGGTGCGATGGTGTCCAGCGGACGGATCTCCACAGCGGCTTCAATGGCGGCTGCCGCCTTGGGCATGCCGTATACCGCGCACGACAGTTGGTCCTGCGCGATCGTCAGATAGCCTTGCTGGCGCATTGACTTGAGCCCCTGGGCGCCATCGCGCCCCATGCCAGTCAATAAGACACCCACTGCATCACCGCTCCAGTAACGGGCCACACTTTCGAAAAAAACATCGATCGAGGGCCGATAGATTTCATTGACCGGCTCTGCCGTGTAGGCCAGGGTGCCGTTCTTCAACAAGCGGATATGGTGGTTGGTCCCGGCCAGCAGGACCGTGCCGCTGCACGGCCGCTCGCCTTCACGGGCCAGGCGTACCGGCAGGCCCGAAGCGCTGCTCAACCATTCGGCCATGCCCGCCGCGAAGACCTGATCCACGTGCTGCACCAAGACGATGGCAGCGGGAAAATTCACCGGCAGCCCCTTCAAAAGCAGCTCAAGCGCCGCAGGACCACCCGCGGACGAGCCGATGGCGACCAGCCCCTGACGTTGCACGGCCGTGCGTAACGGGCTTGCGGCAACGGGCTCACGAGTAAGGCGCTGGCCTATCAACCAGCCGATATTGAGAATCTTGCGCAGCAAGGGTGCAGCGGCTTCCTTTGGGTTGTTGCCCCCAATGGCCGGGGTATCCACCACGTCGAGAGCGCCGTGGCCCATGGCCTCGAAGACGCGGTGTACGTTCTGCTCCCGATCCACGGTCACCACGACAATGGCGCAAGGTGTCGACGCCATGATCTGGCGTGTGGCCTCAACCCCATCCATCACCGGCATGATCAAGTCCATCAGGATCAGGTCCGGCACCTGTTCGGCGCAGCGTCGAACGGCTTCGGCACCATCGGACGCGACCCAGACCACCTGATGCGCGGGTTCGAAGGCGAGTGCTCGACGCAACGCCTCGATCGCCATGGGCATGTCGTTGACGATTGCAATCTTCATCCGTGAGCATCCCCGATCAATTCGGCAACGGCATCAAGCAGCGCGTCGTCATGAAAACTGGCCTTGGCCAGGTAGTAATCAGCGCCGGCGTCCAGGCCCCGACGCCGGTCCTCCTCGCGATCTTTATAGGAAACCACCATCACTGGCAGAGACTGCAAACGCGTGTCCCGGCGCAACAGCGTGACCAGCTCGATGCCGTCCATGCGTGGCATGTCGATATCGGTAATCAACAGGTCGAAATCTTCGGCCCGCAGGGCATTCCAGCCATCCATGCCGTCCACGGCGACCGCCACTTCGTAGCCGCGATTGACCAGCAACTTGCGTTGCAACTCGCGCACCGTCAACGAATCATCGACCACCAGCACCCGCTTGCGGGTGACCGTATCGACTTGCCGGCTGTGTCGGTCGATGCGCTCAAGACGCCCGGTGCTGAGCAGTTTTTCCACCGATCGCAACATGTCTTCGACGTCGATGATCAGCACCGCCGAACCATCGTCCAGCAAGGCTCCAGCGGAGATATCCTGAACCTTGCCCAGACGCGGATCCAGGGGCAGGACCACCAAGGTCCGCTCGCCGATAAAGCGTTCCACTGCCACGCCATACACGGCGTCTCGCTCGCGGATCACCACGACTTTGAGCACGCCATCGGTGTTCTGGCTCGCAGGTCGCTGCAACAACTGACTGGCAGCGACCAGTCCCACATGCCGACCTTCATGCCAGAAATGCTGGCGACCTTCGAGCTGGACAATATCGTCCGACGCCACGTCGCTCATTCGCTCGATGTGGGCCAGAGGGAAGGCATAGGCTTCACCGCCCACTTCCACCACCAGGCTACGCACCACTGACAGCGTCAGTGGCATTTCCAGAAGAAAGCGGCTGCCTTCCCCGGCGGCCTGTTCAAGACTGACGCCTCCGCGCAATTGCCGAACCATGTCCTGCACTGCATCAAGTCCCACGCCCCGGCCGGATATTTCAGTCACCTTGTCGCGCATGCTGAAGCCCGGCAGGAACAGGAAGCTGAGCAATTCTTCCTCACTTAGCTGCGCGGCGGTTTCAGCCGGGGACAACTGCCGCTTGACGATATTGCTGCGCAGCCGCTCCAGATCCACGCCCCCGCCATCGTCACTGAGTTCAACCAGCAACTGACCCGCCTGATGGGAAGCCTTGAGACGGATCAACCCCTCCGCTGGCTTACCCGCCGCCAGACGCTGCTCGGGCAGCTCAATGCCATGATCCACGGCGTTACGCAGCAAATGGGTCAGTGGCGCTTCAAGTTTTTCCAGCACATCGCGGTCAACCTGGGTCTTTTCACCTTCGATTTCCAGGCGTACCTGTTTGCCCAGTTCGCGCCCCAGATCACGGACCATCCGCGCCTGACCACCGAGCACATCCGCAAACGGACGCATGCGACAGGCCAGGGCCATGTCATATAGCTGCTGGGAACGCTGCGCCGCCAGCCAGCCGAACTCGTCCAGCTCGGCCGTCTGATGGATCAACATCTGTTGCGCCTCTGCCACCAACCGTCGCGCTTCATTGAGGGCTTTCTGGGCCTCTGGCGCCATGCCAGCTTCGCCGAATCCGGCTTCGAGATCGTCCAGCGCCCGCCGACTGTTGCCTTGCAGACGCTTGAGTCGCTGCATGTTGGTGAGAAACGGCTTGAGCCGCTGGGTTTCCACCAGCGATTTGCTGGACATGTCCAGCAAGTCATTCAAACGTTCAGCGGTGACCCGCAAGACCCGCTCGCCACTGTCGCTGATTCGCCTGTTGCGACGCGGTGTCGCTGGCGGGGCGGCGGAAGTTGTATCCGGCACCACGTTGTCGTTCCCGAACTCCGCCAAGGGCGATGGCATGACCTCGACGATGGGTAACAGTGCGTCAGCCAGCAGCATGGCGCTGGCCTGCAAGGTCGAGGATTCGCCTGGTTCTGTCGCCGCAGGCGGTAACGTCGAGCCACGCAGCGTTCCCGCACCGCGGGTCAGCAACGTGTCCATGCGCGCCACATAAGCATCGATATCAGCCTGGCCGACATTGTTCGCGCCGGGGGTAGCAATGCGCATCAACAGGTCAGTGCCCTGCAACAGCGCGTCGATATGTTCCGGCTGCAGATACAGGCGGCCCTCCTGGGCGCTGACCAGGCAATCCTCCATGACGTGAGAAACGCTTACCCCGAAATCGACACCCACAATGCGCGCCGCGCCCTTGAGCGAATGAGCGGCGCGCATGCAGGATTCCAGATACTCGGCCTGGGTCGGATTGCGTTCGAGGGCCAACAGGCCAGTGCTCAGGACTTGGGTCTGGGCTTCGGCTTCCAGGGTAAACAGCTCGAACAGCGAAGCGTCGCGCATTTGATCCGGGGTCATGTCAGGCTCCGGTTAATGGCTGAGATCAATTGGTCTTCGTCCAACAGGCGCAGGCTGTACGTCTTCCACTGCAACACGCCTCTGGTGAATCGGGCGTTGGCGTGGGTTCCGGAGGCTGAAGCCGCGTCCAGCACGGCTTCATCCATGCCATGGATGCCGTCGACTTCATCAACCGGCACCACCACTGAACCGCCCTGGGCAGCAATGATCAGCATGCGCGGCATGATCCGGCTGGATCGCGCGAGCACCGGCGCCGGGTCCAGCCCCAGTAATTCCACCAGCGACAGGCTGGCGACCAATGCACCGCGCACGTTGGCCACGCCTAGCAAGGCCCGGGAGCGCTGATGCGGCAGTGAATGAATGGCCTGCAACGGTGCGACTTCCACCAGACAGCGCGTTGGCAAAGCCAGCCACTCTTCCCCCAGGCGAAACACCAGGATCGAGCGGGTCTTGATCTCGGCCTGCATCTCGCGGTGCAGTGAGTAATCGTGATCTTCACGGGTCAGGGCATAGCGGTCGAGCAAGCGCGTGGCCGCAGCCGAATAAACCGGACAGTTGCGACAGTGAATGTGCTCAACCAGCAAAGGGCATGAACGGTCGCCATGAATACCAATGCGATTCCAGCAATCATCGATGGCCTGAGCGTCTTCGTGAGTCAGAATCGAATCGCCGTCATGAATGCTCATCGGCTGCGTCCTTGGTCATTCGCGCCACGGGCTGCACGTTCCTGCAAACGGCGTGCACCGCTGCGGTCGCCCTGAGCCTCCAGCAGCGCGGCAAGCTGCGCCAGCGTTTCGGCGTGCTGCGGTTGCAGATAAAGCGCCTTGCGATAAAAACCCTGGGCGAGCGCAGTGTTGCCCTCGACTTCGCCAAGCAGCCCCAGCCAGTAGAAAATCTGCGCGACGGGTTCGTGGTAATGCAAAAAGCGCTCGCACGCCGCTCGCGCTTCGGCGCTTTTGCCTTCGTTGGCAAGGCTGGCAATCGTTGCAAGCAATGTCGCGACGTCATCCACTGCCGCCGAAGCGGGCGGCGAGGTCAATGTGGGACGCACCGTGGCGGAGGTTGCCGTGGCAGATCGAGGGTATGCCCGCGCTGGCATCCGCACCGGTGGCGCGACGCTGGTGCCGGGCATGCTGCGCGCCAGGCCTGAAAGCGGTAATGGTGCCTGGGTCGCAGAGGGCTCCCGGGGCGGCTCGACGTAGTGCCGGAAGGCAAATGTCTGCGCAATGCCGATGGAGCGCATGCCCATTCGCGTCAACAGCCCACCTTCGGCCGGTCCGATGAACAGCACACCATCATCGCGGGTCAGGCTCTTGAGCACTTCAAACACTTGCTTCTGGGTCACCTGATCGAAATAGATCAACAGGTTGCGACAGAACACAAAATCGTAAGCCGTCTGGCTCAGCAGCGCCGGGTCCAACAGGTTGCCGGGACGGAAATGAACACGATCACGCACCCGTTCGTCCACCAGGAACCCATCTTCCACAACGTTGAAGTAGCGCTCGCGAAACGCCGTATCCGCGCCACGAAAGGAATTCTTGCCATAGATCCCGCGCTTGGCACGCGCAATGGACGCTGGGCTGATGTCGACCGCATCGATCTGAAATTGCTGAGGGCCAATGTGCGCATCAAACAACGCCATGGCAATGGAATAAGGTTCTTCACCCGTCGAACACGGCAGGCTCAAAATCCGTACCGGGCGCACGCCCCTGAGCTCGGCCAGGCGCTCGCCGACCAGTTTGCCTAAGGAGATAAAGGATTCCGGGTAACGGAAAAACCAGGTTTCCGGGACAATCACCGCTTCGATCAGGGCCTGTTGTTCAGTCTCTGATGCCCGCAGCAGCGCCCAGTAACTGTCTGCATCCGGCGACCGCGATACGGCACAGCGGTGGCGCAGCGCCCGTTCGATGGTGGCTTCTCCGACGGAGGCGACGTCCAGGCCGATGCGGTCTTTGAGGAAGCCAAAAAAGTGCGTGAGTTCGCTCATCGCGCCGCCTCGATCCCATCAGCCGCAATCGGGTACAACAACACACGCACCGCATCGCTGAGCAGGTCCTGAACATGAATCCATTGCACCAGGCCCGACGCATCCTCTCGAACGGGGCCCAGATAGCGAGCGTCAGGATTATCCAGGCCATAGGGCTTGAACTCATCGGGGGAGCAACGCAGGGTGTCGGTGGCCTGCTCCAGAATCAGACCCAGCGGCTGCGACGGGCCAAAAGTATCGACGCGATAATTGACCAGCACCAGACGAGTGCTGGTGCGCACCCTGGCAGGCTGGCCGAACGTCAAGGCACAAAGATCAATGACCGGAACCATTGCGCCGCGATGGGCGAAGACGCCCGCAACCCAATGCGGCGCGTGAGCCAGTGGCTTGAGCTGCAGGCGCGGCAGTATTTCAGCGATCTCCATCGCCTCCAGTGCGTAACGTTCGTCACCTATGTGAAACATCAAGAACAACTTGTTGCTACACGCCGGGTGATTGCCGCGCTTGGCCGGATGTTCACTCATCGACTGGTCTCAGACCTTGAAACGCGAAACGCCGCTGCGCAGCCCCACCGCGACCTGACTGAGCTCGTCGATGGCAAAACTGGCCTGGCGCAGGGATTCGACAGTCTGGCTGCTGGCATCCCCTAACTGAACGAGCGCCTGATTGATCTGCTCGGCACCGGTAGCCTGGGCCTGCATCCCTTCGTTGACCATCAACACCCGGGGCGCGAGGGCCTGAACCTGATGGATGATCTGTGACAGTTGCTCGCCCACTTGCGTAACTTCGAACATACCCCGACGAACCTCTTCGGAGAATTTGTCCATACCCATCACCCCCGCCGACACCGCCGACTGGATTTCCCGGACCATCTGTTCGATGTCATAAGTGGCCACCGCCGTCTGGTCGGCTAGACGCCGCACTTCAGTGGCGACCACCGCGAAGCCGCGACCGTACTCGCCAGCTTTTTCAGCTTCGATGGCGGCATTGAGGGACAGCAGGTTGGTCTGGTCGGCGACCTTGACGATGGTCACGACCACCTGATTAATGTTGCCGGCCTTTTCGTTGAGGATGGCCAGTTTGGCGTTCACCAGGTCCGCCGCGCCCATCACCGAGTGCATGGTGTCTTCCATGCGCGCCAGACCTTGCTGGCCGGAGCCGGCCAGAATCGAAGCCTGATCCGCAGCGGACGTCACCTCGGTCATGGTCCGTACCAGATCACGTGAGGTCGCAGCGATTTCGCGGCTCGTCGCACCGATTTCAGTGGTCGTGGCGGCAGTTTCGGTGGCAGTGGCCTGTTGCTGCTTGGACGTGGCAGCAATTTCGGTCACGGACGTCGTGACCTGCACGGAAGATCGCTGGGCTTGGGAAACCAGTCCGGTCAACTCGGTCATCATGTCGTTGAAACCGGTTTCTACGGCGCCGAACTCGTCCTTGCGGTCAAGATTGAGCCGTTTGCTCAGGTCACCGGTACGCATGATGTCCAGGATGCTGACGATACGCTGCATGGGCGACATGATCGTGCGCATCAGGAAAAGGCCACACAGCCCGGCAGCAATGATGGCCACCAACAGCGAAACAATCAGGCTCAGCTTTGCGGCACCTACTGCCGAATCGATCCGGGCAGTGGCGTCGTCGGCGACTTTTTTATTGACGACGATGATGTCATTCAACTGCTTGCGGCCCTGGGACCACACCGGCCGGGTGTCGTCATAGAACGTCGCGCGGGCCGTGGCGTAGTCGCCCCGTTGATAGGCTTCATGGACCTGACTCAGGAGCCGGTAATACGTGGTGCGGTTTTTTTCGAAATCCGTGAAGTTAGCTTGGTCGGCGTCGTCGAATATCGTTCGCTTGTAATTGTCGACCTGCTCTTGCAGGCGCGTCTCGAACTCATGGAACTGTTCTTTTTCCGCCGCCGTCAGCTCGCGTCCTTTGCCCTCTCCCACCAGTTCAAGGGTGCGGATATAACTTTCGCCCCAGGCACTGCGCAACAACGTACTGAAGTACACACCAGGTAGCGCATCGATTCGGACTTGCTCTTCACTGGACTCAATCGTCTGCAAACGTGAGTAAGACACGATGACCATCAGCAGCATGATGGCGATGATCACAGCGAAACTCGCCAGAATCCGTTGGCGCAAGGTCCAGTTCTTCACAGTCAGCCCTCAAGAGTTCAACATCGGCGCGGTCACCGAGTTCAAGAAGCGGACCGACAGACGGCCCAAAGCGGCCTGAGTATAGCCCAGGGTCTTACACTTTAAGGGGTTGTTTCAGAGATAGTTGCAGCGTTATTACCTCGAATTATCGGAAATCCCCTACACAACCAATGTGATCGAATGAATTGACGAGGTAATTTTTAAACCACAAACGACTGTCCAAAAAAAAGGCCTTCCACGAAATCGAGAAAGGCCTTGGGCCAGCGCAGCTTACGATTGCGCCTCAAGGATGCCGCGTTATTGCGCGTTTCGGACCTGAGCTTCGAGCTCGGCCTTGAGGCCCGGTTCCAGCTTGAGCTGTCGGGCAAGCTCATCCAGGTAGGCACGCTCCATGAAGTGTTCCTGATCCACGAGCATTACGCTGGCGATATACATTTTGGCAGCCATTTCTGGCGTTGCCGCGGCGCGGGCCACTTCTGCCGGGTCCAGCGGCTTGTTCAGCTCGGCCTGAAGCCAATGTTGCAATTCCTGGTCGTTGGTCAACTTGGTGAATTCGCCTTCGATGAGTTCGCGCTCGCGATCATCCACATGGCCATCGGACTTCGCGGCAGCGACCAGCGCCCTCAGGATTGCCTGGCTATGCTCCTCCACTTGCGCTGGCGGCAGACGATCTATGGTCTGCGGCTCGGTCTGTGGCGCATTGCCCTGACTGGCCTGCCAATTGCCATAAGCCTTGTAAGCCAACACGCCGAGCGCCGCCAGGCCGCCATATGTCAGGACTTTGCCACCCACCTTGCGCGCGCCTTTATTGCCCATCAGCAAGCCCATCGCACCGGCGGCCAACGCACCACCGCCCGCTCCGGACAGAAGACCGCCTAACCCGCCCTTGCTGGCACTTCCCAACAAGTCGGCCAAACCGCCGGATGAAGACTTATTGCCCGCCGGTCGAGAGCCGCTCGCCTTGTCTTGCAGCATTTGTTGGCCGGATTTTAGAAGTTGGTCGAGTAAGCCACGCGTGTTCATGGAAAGCCTCCGTAAACCTTGTCAGACATTTCAGTGCCAAGCAGATTAAAACGAAGTGTGTCCTGGCTGGCGTCAGGTGTGCTTCTGGATGTTGCAAGGCAACCGGCGCTCCTGCACATTGTGCTCATTCCAATAAAGCCATGTCACCGTCGTCGCATTACAGCTGTTGATAACTGCCCCGAACATAACTACAGAAGAGGGAACCTTAATGTCAGCACACAAAACCGCACTCCTGAGCGCGCTTGTCACCGGCCTGATTGTCAGCGCCGGCGTGCAGGCAGCCGAAACACTCAAAGCCGTCGGCGACGGCGAAGGCCAGTTGGATATCGTCGCCTGGCCAGGCTATATCGAACGGGGCGAAAGCGACAAAGCCTACGACTGGGTGACCGGCTTCGAGCAGCAAACCGGTTGCAAGGTGAACGTCAAGACGGCTGCGACTTCCGACGAAATGGTCAGCCTGATGACCAAGGGCGGCTACGACCTGGTGACGGCTTCAGGTGATGCATCGTTGCGTTTGATCGCCGGCAGGCGCGTCCAGCCGATCAATACGGCGCTGATACCCAACTGGAAAAACCTCGACCCACGCCTCAAGGGCGGCCCGTGGTACGTGGTTGACCAACAGACCTATGGCACGCCCTATCAATGGGGCCCGAATGTGTTGATGTACAACACCACGGTCTTTCCGGTGCCGCCGGTGAGCTGGAGCGTGGTGTTCGAACCTCAGGATCTGCCCGACGGCAAACCCAACAAAGGCCGGGTTCAGGCTTACGACGGCCCGATCTATATGGCCGACGCAGCGCTGTACCTTAAATCCGCCAGGCCGGAACTGGGCATCACCGACCCTTACCAACTGACCGAAACCCAGTACGCCGCCGTGCTGGACCTGCTGCGCAAGCAGCAACCGCTGATCCACCGCTACTGGCATGACGCAACGGTGCAGATGAGTGACGTGAAGAACGAAGGCGTGGCGGCTTCCAGCTCATGGGGTTACATGGTCAATGGCCTGCAAGCCGATAAACAGCCTGTCGCCTCGACCATTCCCAAGGAGGGCGCCACCGGCTGGGCCGATACCACCATGCTGCACGCCGATGCCAAGCATCCGAACTGCGCCTACAAGTGGATGGACTGGTCGCTGCAACCGAAAGTCCAGGGCGATGTAGCGGCCTGGTTCGGTTCGTTGCCCGCGGTGCCTGAAGCCTGCAAGGCCAGCGAACTGCTGGGGCCGCAGGGCTGCGCGACCAATGGCTTCGATCAATTCGAGCACATCGCCTTCTGGAAAACCCCGCAGGCCGAAGGGGGCAAGTTTGTGCCTTATAGCCGCTGGACCCAGGACTACATTGCAATCATGGGTGGCAGGTAAGGGCCAGACGCAGACCTGTGGGAGCGAGCTTGCTGGCGAAGGTTTATCAGGCAAATCATCGGCGCCTGATCCAACGGATTCGCGAGTGAATTAGCTCCCACAGCACCAGGCAGCAGCCCTAGCGGAGCCAACAGAATGCCCCTTGCAGTCCAGTTCACCAACGTCTCCCGCCAGTTCGGAGACGTGAAAGCCGTTGACCAGGTTTCCATTGATATCCGGGACGGCGAGTTTTTCTCGATGCTCGGGCCGTCAGGCTCGGGCAAGACCACCTGCCTGAGGTTGATCGCCGGGTTCGAACAACCCAGCTCGGGCTCAATCCGCATTCATGGCGAAGAAGCCGCGGGTCTACCGCCCTACCAACGGGATGTGAACACGGTCTTTCAAGACTATGCGCTGTTCCCGCACATGAACGTGCGGGATAACGTCGCCTATGGATTGAAGGTCAAAGGAATCGGCAAGGCCGAGCGGTATTCGCGTGCCGACGAAGCCCTGGCGATGGTCGCTCTTGATGGCTACGGCCAGCGCAAACCGGTGCAATTGTCCGGCGGCCAGCGTCAACGGGTCGCCCTGGCCAGAGCCTTGGTCAATCGCCCACGGGTTCTGTTGCTGGATGAACCGCTGGGCGCGCTGGACCTCAAGCTGCGCGAACAAATGCAGGGTGAACTCAAGAAGCTGCAACGCCAGCTGGGCATCACCTTTATTTTCGTCACCCATGACCAGACTGAAGCGCTGTCCATGTCCGACCGGGTTGCGGTGTTCAATAAAGGCCGTATCGAGCAGGTCGATACGCCGCGCAATCTGTACATGAAACCTGCGACCACCTTTGTCGCCGAGTTTGTCGGCACTTCCAACGTGGTGCGCGGCGAGCTGGCCCGGCAGTTAAGTGGCAATACGCAACCGTTCTCCATTCGCCCGGAACATATCCGCTTCGCGGCCGGCTCGCTGAGCAGCCATGAAATCGAGGTCAGCGGCCTGCTGCACGACATTCAGTATCAAGGCAGCTCGACACGCTATGAACTGGCCCTGGACAGCGGCCAATTGCTGAGCATCAGTCAGGCCAATACCCAATGGCTGGACGACAGCAGTCAGCACGTGCCAGGCCAGCGCATCGCCATACGCTGGGAGAAAGCAGCCATGGTTGCTTTGCAGGATGTACCCGCCAACGAGGGGCCATGACATGAGCCAGGTGCGAGCGCTGTCAGCATCAGGATCGGGCCCATCAACGCTGCGACGCTTTTGCACGCTGCTGTACACGCGGCCAAATCTTTACCTGTCGCTGCTGTTGATCCCGCCATTGGTGTGGTTCGGCGCGGTTTACTTCGGTTCGTTGCTGAGCTTGATCTGGCAGGGCTTCTACACCTTCGACGACTTCACCATGACGGTCACTCCGGAGTTGACGCTGGCCAACTTCACCGCGCTGTTTCAGCCGGCGAACTTCGATGTGATCAAACGTACTCTGGCCATGGCGGTTGCGGTGTCCATCGCCAGCGGTGTAATCGCCTTTCCGATTGCCTATTACATGGCGCGCTACACCACCGGCAACACCAAGGCCTTCTTCTATATCGCCGTGATGCTGCCGATGTGGGCCAGTTATATCGTCAAGGCCTATGCCTGGACCTTGCTGCTGGCCAAAGGCGGTGTCGCGCAATGGTTCGTGCAGCATCTGGGCCTGGAGCCGCTGTTGCAGTTCATCCTGGGGATTCCCGGTGTGGGCGGCAGCACTTTGTCCACGTCCTATCTGGGACGCTTTCTGGTGTTCGTCTATATCTGGCTGCCGTTCATGATCCTGCCAATCCAGGCTTCGCTGGAAAGACTGCCGCCTTCATTGCTGCAAGCGTCGGCGGACCTGGGTGCGAGGCCGCGACAAACCTTTATGCAGGTGATCCTGCCGCTGTCGATTCCCGGTATCGCTGCGGGGTCGATCTTTACGTTTTCCCTGACGCTGGGGGATTTCATCGTGCCGCAGTTGATTGGCCCGCCGGGGTATTTCATCGGCAGCATGGTTTATGCCCAGCAAGGTGCGATTGGCAATATGCCCATGGCGGCGGCCTTTACTCTGGTGCCCATCGTGCTGATCGCGGTCTATCTGTCCATCGTCAAACGACTGGGGGCTTTCGATGCGCTCTAAGCCTGTGCCGCAACATGAAAAAGCCTCCCTCGGCCTGCGCATCGCGGCCTGGGGCGGGCTGGTGTTTCTACACTTCCCGATCCTGATCATCTTTTTGTACGCCTTCAACACGCAGGACGCCGCGTTCAGCTTTCCGCCCCAAGGCTTCACCCTGAAATGGTTCAGCGTGGCATTCTCACGGCCGGATGTTCTGGAAGCGATCAAACTTTCCCTGCAAATCGCCTGCGTGGCCACGCTGATCGCCATGGTTCTCGGCACGCTGGCTTCCGCTGCGCTGTACCGCCGGGACTTCTTCGGCAAGGACGCGATTTCCCTGATGCTGATCCTGCCCATCGCCCTGCCCGGCATCATCACTGGCCTGGCTTTGCTGGCGGCGTTCAAGACTCTGGGCATTGAGCCTGGGATGTTTACCATCATCGTCGGCCACGCCACGTTCTGCGTGGTCATCGTCTATAACAATGTGATCGCCCGCCTGCGCCGCACCTCCCACAGCCTCATCGAGGCCTCGATGGACCTGGGAGCCGACGGCTGGCAAACCTTTCGCTACATCATCATGCCCAACCTGGGATCGGCGTTGCTGGCCGGGGGCATGCTGGCGTTTGCCCTGTCGTTCGACGAAATTATTGTCACCACGTTTACGGCAGGCCATGAACGGACCCTGCCGATCTGGCTGCTCAACCAGCTCAGCCGTCCGCGAGATGTCCCGGTCACCAATGTCGTCGCGATGCTGGTCATGCTGGTGACCATGCTGCCGATTCTCGGCGCGTATTACCTCACGCGGGGCGGTGAAAGTGTGGCGGGCAGCGGCGGCAAATAACCTGACAGCGTCAACAAGGAGATAACCATGCAAACCAAACTGCTGATCAACGGCCATCTGGTGGCGGGTGAAGGCCCGAGCCAGGCAGTCTTCAACCCGGCGTTGGGTCGGGTGCTGGTGGAAATCAAGGAAGCCAGCGAGGCTCAGGTGGACGCGGCCGTTCGCGCTGCCGATATCGCCTTCGAAAGCTGGTCGCAGACGGTTCCCAAAGACCGGGCGCTATTGCTGCTCAAACTCGCCGACGTCATCGAGGCCCACGGCGAGGAGCTGGCCAGGCTGGAGTCGGACAATTGCGGCAAACCCTACAGCGCGGCACTGAATGACGAAATCCCGGCCATTGCCGATGTGTTCCGCTTTTTCGCCGGGGCCAGTCGTTGCATGGGCGGCTCGGCAGCCGGGGAATATCTGCCGGGCCACACCTCGATGGTGCGCCGCGACCCGATCGGGGTGATCGCCTCCATCGCGCCCTGGAATTACCCGCTGATGATGGTCGCCTGGAAAATCGCCCCGGCGCTAGCCGCTGGCAATACCGTGGTGCTCAAGCCTTCTGAACAAACGCCATTGACCGCTTTGCGGTTGGTGGCGCTGGCGGCGGATATCTTTCCGGCGGGGGTTCTGAATCTAGTGTTCGGTCGCGGCGCTACCGTGGGCAATGCGCTGGTCACCCATCCCAAAGTGCGCATGGTCTCGCTGACCGGCTCCATCGCCACCGGCTCGCATATCATTTCCAGCACCGCCGGGACGATCAAACGCATGCATATGGAGTTGGGCGGCAAGGCACCGGTGATCATTTTCGACGACGCCGACATCGAAGCCGCCGTAGAAGGCATTCGCACTTTCGGTTTTTACAATGCCGGTCAGGATTGCACCGCCGCCTGCCGGATCTATGCGCAAAAAGGCATCTACGACCGGTTCGTCGAGAAACTCGGGGAAGCGGTCAGCAGCATCAAATATGGCCTGCAAAACGATCCGCAAACCGAACTGGGCCCGCTGATCAGCGCTCAGCACCGGGACCGCGTTACCGGTTTTGTCGAGCGTGCCCTGGCCCAATCCCATATGCGCCTGATCACCGGCGGCAAGGCGGTAGACGGCAATGGCTTTTTTTTCGAGCCCACGGTCATCGCCGACGCCCAGCAGGATGATGAAATCGTCCGCAGAGAAGTCTTCGGCCCGGTGGTGTCAGTGACGAAGTTCGATGACGAAGCTCAGGTACTGGCCTGGGCCAACGAGTCTGACTACGGCCTGGCCTCTTCGGTCTGGACTCAGGACATCGGCCGCGCCCACCGCCTTGCTGCGCGGCTGCAATACGGCTGCACCTGGGTTAACACGCACTTCATGCTGGTCAGCGAAATGCCCCACGGCGGGCAAAAACTCTCCGGTTATGGCAAGGACATGTCCATGTATGGGCTGGAGGACTACACCACCGTCAGGCATGTAATGTTCAAGCATTAACTCCGGGCAACGAAGAAAATCGCAACCCTGCCCCACTACCAAGGTCCATTGAGCACAACGGGCGACATTAGCTGACAATATTCGCCGATTTGAATCCAGGGCGACCAATCGGCCTCACATCAGTAAACAGGAATGCTGGATGTCCAACCTGCCACCATCATCGGAGCTTGCCGTAGTGACTGACAAAGTCGGCTTTCCGGCCGGGAATAGCCAAGCCGCTCGCGCCATGTGCGCGGTCGACTGGTCGCTGACACCGCTTGGCCCCATGCAGCAATGGCCTGCGGCGCTCAAGATAACGCTGAACCTGATGCTCAATTCACCGGAGTCCATGTTTCTGACCTGGGGCCCGGACATGCTGTTTTTCCACAACGACGCCTATGCGCCGATTCTCGGCCCCCGGCTGGACGGCGCGCTGGGCACGCCCATGGCGCAACTGTGGGACGACGTCTGGGATCAGGTGCTGCCCTTCGTGGAAAGTGCGCTGGCCGGCAACCCTTATCAAGCAACAGACCTGCCGCTGACCATGGCGCGCTTCGGAGAGATCGAACAAACCTGGTGGTCGTTCAGCTATTCCCCATTGCTGGATGAGCATGGCGAAACCGTGGGCATGTTCTGCGTGACCAACGAAACCACCCGGCGTGTCCTCGACCAGCGAGCCCTGGTGAAGAGCGAGTCCAGACGCCTGGAGTTGATTGCCGATCTGGTGGCCTTGGGCAAGCAACAGACCGCCCAGCTGGAACAACGCACCGCCGAACTTGACTGCCTTTGGGAGATATCTCCGGATCTGTTGGCGATGCTCGATTTCAACGGCCACTTCCTGCGGGTCAATCCGGCGTGGTCGGCGGTTCTCGGTCGTCAACCTGAAGAGCTGATCGGCAAGTACCTGACCACGCACATACATCCCGATGACGTGGCCGCCACCCAAGCAGCGCTGACCCGCACCGTGGGCGAGGTTCTGCCGCTGTTCGAAAACCGTTATCAGCACAAGGATGGCACCTACCGCTGGATTACCTGGACGGCCGCTCCGGGCAACGGCATGATTTTCGCGCTGGGCAAGCACATGACCGCCGAAAAGGAACGTGCGCAAGCCTTGCAGGCCACCGAGGAGCTGCTGCGGCAATCCCAGAAGATGGAAGCGGTCGGCCAACTCACCGGAGGGCTGGCCCATGACTTCAATAATCTGCTGATGGGCGTAACCGGTAATATCGAACTGCTTCAGTCCCGAGTGAACCAAGGCCGCTTGACTGAGCTGGGCCGATATATCGCCTCGGCGCTTGAGGCCAGCAGGCGCGCCGCGTCCCTGACCCATCGTTTATTGGCGTTCTCCCGTCGTCAGACCCTCGCGCCCAAGCCCATCAATATCGATCTGCTGGTTGAGGGCATGGAAGAGCTGATCCGCCGCACCGTCGGTCCTTCCATCGCCATGGACGTGATTGCAACCAAGGATCTGTGGCTGACGCTGGTTGATCCACACCAACTGGAAAACTCCCTGCTTAACCTGTGCATCAACGCCAGGGATGCCATGCCCGACGGTGGCCAACTGCTCATCGAAACCAGCAACCGTCATCTGGACGCTCGCGCTGCGGCACTGCATGAACTCAGCGCAGGGCAATATGTAGCGCTGTGCGTCAGCGACACCGGGACCGGCATGAGCCCGGATGTGGTCAAGCGCGCGTTCGATCCGTTCTTCACCACCAAACCATTGGGCATGGGCACCGGTCTGGGGCTGTCGATGATTTACGGGTTCGCCCGCCAATCCGGCGGCGGCGTGCGAATTTATTCAAAACCGGGACAAGGTTCGATGATTTGCATCTATTTGCCGATGCATCAAGGGCAGGCAGCCGGGATAGACAGCGATACCCATCCCGTCCAATTCCCCAACCCAACCAAGGGGGGCGAAACGATATTGGTCGTCGACGACGAGCCCGCCGTGCGCGAGGTGGTCATTGAGGTGCTGGAAGAGCTTGGCTATCAGGTACTTCAAGCCCGGACCGGTGCCGAAGCATTGACCATCCTGCAATCGAAAACCTGTCTCGATTTGCTGGTCACCGATGTGGGTCTGCCTGGAGGGATGAACGGCCGACAAGTGGCCGACGCCGCCAGAATGTTGCGACGCGATTTGAAAGTGCTGTTCGTCACCGGGTACGCAGAAAACGCCGCGCTGGAACATGGCACCCTTGAATCGGGTATGCATGTGTTGATCAAGCCGTTTTCAATTCCGGCGCTGGCACTGAGAATCAAGGAGTTGCTGGACTGTCCTTCGCTCTCTTGCGACGGCTAGAACATAGCGCTATGGGGGTTAGACTTTAGATTGCTAAACATACCAAGGCCTGCCCAGGAAAAGTTACCAAAAAAATCAAAAACTTAAATCTGGCGATGTTTTCCTATGACCGCTACTGTCACTTATGACAGTAGCGCCTGCACCGGGGTTGCTTATACTCGAAGCAACAACCCGGCGCAGGCGTGAATTAACATCAATTAATACCATGGATTGGTCAGGCTGGTTTTTCTCATGGAGAACATGAAATGGACACGTCATTAACCTCAGCGCCTCGCCTGAATGGTGGGCGGGATCTTGATTTCGGTGAGGATGGCAGATTCAGCTTTACCGAGACCGAGTACGGTTTCACAGTCGCGCCCGTAGGCAGAGTGACAGCCGCTAGGGATGGAAGCATATTCCTGGCAGCTCCCAAAATTACCTGGAATGAATTCCCCCCCGACGCTTATATGTTTCTCCGAATCAAGGAAGATGGCACACCCGATAGGGACTTCGGAGTCAATGGAGTGGCCAGTGGTCATTTCGGTAATGGACTTTCCTCCTTAGGGGGATCGGTTACGGTTACGCATGACGGAAAGCTGCTCCTGTCCGGATATTATCTGGAAGGACCATTTACGCCCGTCAAACCTGGACTTGCCCGACATCTTAGTACGGGGGAGCTTGATAAAAGTTTCGGTAATCAAGGCACGATTTCTCTATATTTCCCCCTACATAAAACAGATACGACACCGACTACACCTTCGCCTGAAGGCGGCCCGTCTGATCCACCCTCTCACTTCTACAGTTTTTCCGTAACACCGTTGCAAAACGGAAAAATCATTTTTTCAGGCGTCATTGAGCCTGACAGAGACTCGCCGCGTTTCAACTACAGTATCTTGGGCCGATTAAATCCAGATGGTTCACTGGATACTTCGTTTGCCAATCAAGGTTACTTATCGCTCCCCGGCACGGAAAACATATCGGACAGCCATATCGTCCAGCCTGACCAAAAAATATTAGTGTGCGGTCAGTTTGTGAAGAATTCGACAACGACGGCCTACATTTCACGCTATCTGGAAAATGGCGAAAGCGATCTGGAATTTGGCGCTGGAGGCACTGTTTATATCCCGGATGTATTAGGCGATGGATTCGTAGCAACCATGGCGCTGGGTGAGAAAGGCAATATAATGCTGGGCGCAAATAAACATATCGATGACGGTGGCGCCCCCTTGAATGGAGTGCTCATGAGTTTCACCTCAGACGGAAACCGTGACTTACAGTTCAACAACGGTAATCCCGTAGACATAAAGTTGGGAACAGATCTTTTTAGATGTACGTTGAAAGATACTCTTCTCGATGGAGATGGGGTCATCATATTGGGCGAAATGGGAAATATGGCGCTAGCGCGTTATCTGCTCGACGGTTCTGCCGATGTGAACTTTGGCGATAGGGCGGGTTGGTGGCAATATTTGGCCACGGATGTGTTCAACCTTGACCGGCAGGCTGACGGGAAATTCCTGGCAGCGGGCTTTAACAAAGAGTTTAGATTCGTCGCACGCTTTCTGAATCGTTAGCCGTTATTAAAAATCAGCAGTCGGCCGGGAATTTGTCATGAATCAGTTCCCGACCGATCGTTCAGCTGAATCAATCCCGCAAATCAGACTCATGTATCGGCTGATCACGATGGGTCGCACGCTGATACTGTGACGGCCAGGTTGCCAGACGGCCGCCCAGATCGTCGTCGGCGTGCAGCGGCCAGTAAGGGTCGCGCAGCAGCTCACGGGCGAGAAAGATGATATCGGCCTGACCGGTGCGCAGGATGTGCTCGGCCTGGGCCGGTTCGGTGATCATGCCCACGGTGCCGGTGGCCATTCCCGACTCCTTGCGCACGCGTTCGGCGAAACGGGTCTGATAGCCGGGGCCGACCGGGATTTCCGCGTTGGCCGAGGTGCCACCCGAGGACACATCGATCAAGTCCACACCCAAATCCTTGAGGCGTCGCGCCAGCTCGACGGTCTCGTCCGGATTCCAGCCATCTTCCACCCAATCCGTCGCCGATACCCGCACGAACAATGGCAGCTCTTGCGGCCATACATTGCGCACTGCTTCGGTCACTTCCAGGGTAAGGCGAATGCGGTTTTCAAAAGAACCACCGTATTGGTCTTGACGCTGGTTGCTCAGTGGCGAGAGGAATTGGTGCAGCAGGTAACCATGGGCGGCATGAACTTCCACCACCTTGAAACCCGCAGTCAGCGCACGCTTGGCGGAATCGACGAAGGCCTGGATCACTTCCTGAATCTGGGTTTCGCTCAGTTGCACAGGCGCCGTATGTTTTGGATCAAAGGCAATCGGCGAAGGTCCCCAAGGGGTCCAACCGCCCTCTTCTGCCTTGATGCTGCCGGACTTGCCCAGCCATGGCCGCCACGTACTGGCCTTGCGTCCGGCGTGAGCCAACTGAATACCGGCCACTGCACCCTGGGCGGTGATGAATCGGGTGATGCGTTGCAGCGGTTCGATTTGCTCGTCGTTCCACAGCCCGAGGTCTTCGGGGGTGATCCTGCCGTCCTTGGTGACCGCCGTGGCCTCAGTGAAAACCAGACCCGCGCCGCCGACCGCTCGGCTGCCCAGGTGAACCAGATGCCAGTCATTGGCCAGACCATCTACCGACGAGTACTGGCACATCGGCGACACGGCAATGCGATTGAGCAGGGTCAACTGGCGCAGTGTGTAGGGTTCTAGCAGCAGGCTCATGGGGACCTCTCAGGATGAATTATGTCGTTCTGGCAGGTTGTGAAACCGTACCAAGAGATTAGTCGACAATCCGATCCAGCCCAGGGTTCCTGCCTATTTCTAGCGTGGGGCGATGTGGACCACCATCAACTGCACCGTTTCGTTGCCTCGGAACTCGTTCAGATCCAGCTTGTAGGCCAGCTCAACCCAGCGAATATTCGGGTTTGGCCAGATATCGCGGTCTACGCCAAAGGCAATAGCATCGAGCTTGACCGTACCGCACTCGCTTTTGAGCACCATCTTCAAATGCCGCTCGCCCACCACCCGCTGTTCCACCAACTGGAACACACCGTGAAACAGCGGCTCGGGGAAGTGCTGGCCCCAAGGACCGGCATTGCGCAGGGCACGAGCCAGTTCCAGGTGAAATTCTTCGACGGCCAATGCACCATCGGACAGCAGCCGGCCAGTCAGATCGTCTTCATTGAGCTGACGCCGCACCTCGACATCAAAGGCTTCGGCAAACGCCGGGAAGTTGCCTTCAGGCAATGACAAGCCCGCCGCCATGGCGTGTCCGCCAAACTTGCTGATCAGTTCCGGATGCCGCGCCGCAACAGCATCCAGCGCGTCACGGATATGGAAACCCGGCACTGAACGCGCCGAGCCCTTGAGCACACCCTCACCGGCGCTGGCGAACGCGATGGTCGGACGGTGATAACGCTCTTTGAGACGCGAGGCAAGAATCCCGATTACACCCTGGTGCCAGTCCGGCTCGAACAGACACAGGCCAAATGGCATGGACTCCAGCGGCAAGTCCTTGAGTTGAGCCAGGGCTTCACGCTGCATGCCCTGCTCGATGGACTTGCGGTCCTGATTCAATTCATCCAGCTGAACGGCCATTTCCCGGGCCAGGTTTTCGTCTTCACAAAGCAGGCATTCAATGCCCAGGCTCATGTCATCCAGACGCCCTGCCGCATTGAGGCGCGGGCCGATAATGAAGCCCAGATCCGTAGAAGTGATGCGCGACGCGTCGCGGCGCGCCACTTCCAGAATGGCGCGAATTCCCGGCCGCGCCCGTCCAGCGCGAATCCGCATCAGCCCTTGATGGACGAGGATGCGGTTGTTGGCGTCCAGCGGCACCACATCGGCGACGCTGCCCAACGCAACCAGATCCAGCAGTTCGCCCAGATTCGGCTGAGTGCGCTGATTGGCCTCGAACCAGCCGTTTTCACGCAATCGCGCCCGCAGCGCCATCAGCACATAGAAAATCACCCCGACACCGGCCAGCGCCTTGCTTGGGAAGGTACAACCCGGCTGATTGGGATTGACGATGGCGTCCGCGGCAGGCAATTCATGACCGGGCAAGTGGTGATCGGTGACCAACACTTGCAAACCCGCAGCCTTGGCGGCTGCCACGCCTTCCACGCTGGATATACCGTTGTCCACGGTCATCAGCAGTTGCGGCTGGCGCTCCAGAGCCACGGCGACGATTTCCGGGGTCAGGCCGTAACCGAACTCAAAACGGTTGGGCACCAGATAGTCCACATGCGCCGCGCCCAGCAAACGCAAACCCAGCACACCAACAGTGCTCGCCGTGGCGCCATCCGCGTCGAAATCGCCGACGATCAGAATGCGTTGACGCTCGTTGAGCGCTGTCACCAGCAGGTCCACCGCCGCATTGATGCCCTTGAGCTGCTGATACGGGATCAACCGCGCCAGACTTTTATCGAGTTCGGCTTCAGACAAAACACCCCGCGAGGCGTACAGCCGGGTCAGCAGGGGCGGCAGATCGCCAAGAAAAGGCAGGGTTTGCGGCAACAGACGAGGTTCGATGCGCATGCGGTTTTCGCTGGTTCTCTAGAGCTATCGTGTTAGGGAGTGACCGACAATCAGCCGCGTTCACCGGTGAGCCACTGCAACTGGACTTCATGCTGACCGCGATCATCGGTCACAAAGATCGTGCCTTCACTGATCATGACGTCCCACTTGATAACCCGTGGCATGTCCTTGGCCAGCACTTCCAGAATCTCTTGCGGCACTGAAGCAATGTTGACGTTCTTCAGGTTCTTGACCGCCGGGATCACCTTGCCTTCCCAGACCCGCAAACTGCCATAGGCCAGCAGGCTGGTGCGCTCGGTACGGCGTGAACACCACGTCAGGCGATCGGCGTCCGGCTGGCCGACTTCGATCCAGTGCAGGACACGGTCATCCAGGCTCTTTTCCCAAAGTGCCGGCTCGTCGACTTCCGACAAACCACGCCCGAACGACAGATGCTCGTTGTACCAGAAGGCATAAGCCAGCAGGCGCACCGTCATGCGCTCTTCGGTTTCGGATGGATGGCGGGCGATGGTCTGTTTGACGCTCTCATAAACCCCACGATCCAGGTCAGTGAGATTCAATTCGAATTTGTAGGTCGTGGACGGCTGGGCCATGAACGGGCTTCTAGATGCGGAGAAAGGCGGCAAGTCTACCCGATGCAGGCCCATTGAACGACCAATCCCGGCCGATCAGCCGGCTTCCCGCTGACGGCGGACCTGATCGTTAAAAACCGCAGCAAGGGTCCCGGCAATGGTTCAAATGATCCTGATTGGTCTCAACGCTTTGATATTCCATTAAAAAAAGCGATATTCTCAATCCACCGCCCGGTATTGTTGCCGGATATGTCTGTTTCAGTCCCTGATCACAACATCGTCTTTTTTGACGTCCTATACTCAGCCATTTAACGGGGAAGACATTCGCGAATGCCTTATAGCAGCTCGCTGCCCGCCAGATCCTGCAGGGCTTTTTTTCTGTCCTTGCTAGCCCTGAGCGCCTTGCCGTCCAGTGGCTACGGGAAAGAAACCCTGGTCTGGCTGCTGCGTGACATGCCGCCAGTCACGATTTTTTCCGGGCCGCAACAGGGCCAGGGGGCCATCGATAAGCTGTTGCAGTTGCTGATCGTGCGAATGCCTGAGTACGAGCACCTGTTGATGCACGTCAATCGCGCCAGGGGCATGCAGATGCTTCTCGATAAGTCGTTTACGTGTGATCCGATGATGCTCTGGACTGCAGAGCGGGCAAAAAACATTCTCTTTTCGATACCAACTTACGCAGTGCGCAGCAACGGTCTGGTGGTGCGTCACGATGACAGCGAAAGCTTCAAGCCCTTCATGTCCGACAATCAGATCGATCTCGCAGCGTTGCTCAACAGCAGGACGATCAAGCTGGGGGTCGTTGCCGAACGAAGCTATGGGCCCGTCATCGACCGAATCCTGCGTGACACGCCAGCTCTGGACCTCAGCCTGCATTACGGCAACGATGCCATTGGCAGTTTGCTGCAGATGGAGCGCATGGGCCGTTTGCAAGCGTTGGTCAGCTACTGGCCCGAAGCGCTGTATCAGGCGCGGCAACAGGGCCTTGGCCCCGAGGAGCTTGAATTCCTGCCGGTCAAGGGCACGCCCAAATATCAGTTCACCCATGTCGGCTGCTCGGATACGCCTTTGGGGCAACAGGCCATAGAGATCATCAACCGTGAGATGCGCGTTCTGCGCAAGACCAGTCTTATCGGGCTATATGCGCAATGGCTGCCCACCGGAGAGCGGGAGGAATACTTGCAGGATGCCAAGGCATTCTTCGAGGATGATCAGCCGTAACAGACTGGAAAGCGGCAAGATCAGGCGCCGGAAAAAAAGAAACCCCGAGCAGCGGGGAGACTACTCGGGGTAAACCGTGGTCCATCGGGACCAGTACGGCAGGCATCAATCACCGGAGCACAATGTTTGAACCTGCCGTAATGAATCAGAGCGTCCAGTTACCACAAGGTTCCCGAACCGGTTAAACAAAAGCTGGGGATGAGATAAACGGGCGGCTCAGGCCCGCATGGCGCATGGCTGCGATGACAGAAGGCTCGATTCGACCTTCGGCCACCATCAAGTCCCTGCGCAGACCGTCGACCACATCCGTCAACTGGCGCTTGTCATTGAGTTGACCCGCGCCGAAAACCCGCTTTATCACCACCGCCCCGGCTGCATCCTTGAGCGAGACCAAGCGCTCGCCTTGAGGTCCGGCCGGGCCGAGATTCGCCTGGTAGGGAGCCAGAGCCTGACTTAGCAGTAAGCTGATATTTTCCATCTAGATCACCACTCAACAGTTTGAATGCAAAGGTGCTTATCAATGACCATCGCCGTCATCAGAAAGTTCTTATTGCTGGAACGGACGGTGTGACAACCCGAGCGTTCGAGGATGCCAGCTGGATGTGACAGAAAAAAAACTTCCAGAACGTCGACCCAGCCGCTCGCCCTCCCTGATACCCAGAACCATCGGCGCTCGATTGAGCCTTTTAACGCTTGAGCTGATAGATGAATAGCGAGCAAGTCGTAGGAATTTTCAACAGAAATCACACCCTGTTCCTACGACGATCTCTGCGAGCCAAGAGCGACCTACCGGGAGTTCCGATCTGTAATCGAGCCGGAGAGCGCGCAGCCCATCTACCCTTTCCGAGGATGCGCGTGATACGCAACCCTCAACGGAATACACATTTTGAGCGCACTCACCAAGTCCCCGCTGCGCATCATCCTCGCCGACGACCATCCGATATTCCTGATCGGTTTGCGGGTGCTGCTGGAACAGGACAATCAGGCTGAAGTCATCGCACAGGCCAATACGCCGGATAGCCTGCTGGATGCCCTTAAACGGCATGAAACGGATATGTTGGTGACGGATTTCCTGATGCCGGGCGAGTGTCAGAACGATGGATTGCGATTGTTACAACGGGTCCGCCGGGACTTTCCGGAACTGCCCGTCATCGTGGTGACCATGCTCAACAATGCCAGCCTCTTTCGAGCGATTCTCGACTTGAAAGTGCAAGGGTTGTTAAGCAAGGCCAACGTCGCTGGCGACCTGTCGGCGGCTATCGCCAGCGTGCGACGCAAACATGTCTATATTGCCGACTCAGTGCGCAGGGTCATGCTGGACGCTGCCGAATATGAACTTTCGAATACCGCCAGGCCTTTATCCCTGCGGGAACTGGAAGTCATGAGGCTGCTCGCCACAGGCATGACAGTGGGCGAGATCGCCATGCAACTCAATCGCAGTAAACAGACCGTAAGTGCACAAAAAATAAACGCGATGCGCAAACTGAGTTTAACCAGTGAGGCAGCACTGTTCATTTACCTTCAGGAGAACGGACTCGGCTGAGGCCGTTCTGTTCCTGGAGGTGGCTTGACCTGCAACCGCTGGTGCTCGCAAATCCAGGGCAGCACATCGTGCGCCAGCAACGGCCGGGCAATGAAATAGCCCTGCAAAGACACGTCTCCCAGGGTCATTACCGAATAGAAGTCATCGATGGACTCAACCCCCTCCACCACCACGTCCAGCGACATGCGTCGGGCAATCAACATGGCCCCTGCGACCACGGCGCTTTTGCGCGAGTCTTGCGCCATACCGCGCACAAACTCGGCAGGTATTTTTAGCTCGCTGAATGGCAACTGTAACAGCCGCTGAATGTTCGAGGCACCGGTCCCAAAATCGTCGATGGACAACTTGCAGCCATGCATGCGCAAGCGCAGCAAACTCTCCAATTGCCATGTTGCGGGCTCGGGCGCTGCCTGCTCGATGATTTCCAGGGTCAGTATCCGTGGAGGTAACTCCAGGCGTACCAACCGGTTCAGCACCTGTTCGGCAAAGTCAGGCTGCTCAAGCACTTCTGGCGCAATATTAACCGCCACCGGTAACGCTTCCCCCTGCTGGCGCAGCCTGTCTGCCGACAGCGCCAGCGCCAGTTCAAGGACTCGCCAGGTCAATGGCACCAGCAATCCGGCGTCTTCCACAGCGGCCATGAAGCGATCGGGCGTCAGCATCCCATAGTCCGGGTGTTGCCAGCGCACCAATGCTTCCACACCCAACACGTCGCCCAACAGGCTGACCTGCGGTTGAAAACAGGCGACCCATTGTTCGCACAATGCCGATACGTCGATTAATCCATGCTGCGCCGGCGGATACAGCTCGTGGAAGCTTAACGACGGGGCGCATGACGCTGGCAACGGATCTGGGGACCGTTCACCCTGTGCCTCGTAGTTATCCAGCAGTTCGCCAATGGACACGATGGACGCAGGCTTGAGCAGACAGCCCAGCACCGTGATCCCTTGCTGACGCGCCAGTTGCGCGACGCTTTCCTGAACGCTGGGCTCGGCACTGCTGAGTATGATCACGGCACGCGCCTGTCCGCTGAGCGCCAGATGGCGGATCAGCTCCAGACCATCAGCCCCCTCCATCAGCAGATCGCAAATAGCGACATCCACCCCGCCACGCTTGTTTAGCGAATGTCGCGCCTGCGCAACGCTGGGGGCGGTGAGCACATCGAAGATTTGATTGGCGTTGAGCATCTGGTGCAACGCCATCAACTGGAACGGGTTGTCTTCGAGTATCAATACGGTAAGTGGACGCACAATCTGTTTTCCTGCTTCAGGCCGACTGCCTGTACTTTAACCAGCACCCCAAACGTATCCTATAGGACATGTCCTAAAGGTGGGCCTCATCCCGCTCAGCGATGATGTCGGCCCTCAATCGAACCATGGATCGTCGCAGTACCGGCCAGCCTTGCGCCAACGCTGTCTCGGGATCTGCACGCAAGTCTGCATCAAAAGCGGCGCACGCCTTGGCAAGCTCCATTGCATCTACAAGACACGCCGCACCTTTCAACCGGTGCGTCGCGGCGCTCAAGGTTTTCAGGTCGTGTTCGTCGACGGCTCGCTGCATCGACGTTTGCTCCTGCGTCAGGTTTTTCGAAAGTTCTTCCAGCATGCGCTGCATTTGCGCTTCGTCGGCACGCGTCAGACGTCGCAGGGCATTCATGTCGAAGCTTGGCGGCAGGACAAAAGCGTCCAGGATCCGGACCAGACACTCAAGGGAAACGGGCTTGACGATCAACGAATCCATTCCTGCGGCGATGCAATGCTTCTCTTCGCCCACAAGGGCATTGGCGGTGCAACCAATGATCGGGCAATGGCGGCGGCGTTCATGGTCCTGCGCCAACCGAATCGCTTCGGCCAGTTGATAACCGGTCATGCCAGGCATATTGCAATCGGTAATGATCAGATCAAACGCCTCCTCACGCCAGCGCTCGAGTGCCGAAGCGCCGTCTTCGACCGCGACAACCTGATGACCGAGAAACTCCAGTTGTTGCGTCAATACCAGACGATTTGCCGAGAGATCATCGACCACCATCAGGCGCAGACGACGTTCGGCAGGCGCTCCCCCCCAGATGGACATCGATGGCGTAAGCATTCCTGCGCCACGCAGGACCGGCACTTCAGCGAGGATCTCGGTACCGCCACCCTGACTCGATCCGCTGCACAGACTGATCCTTCCCCCCATCAACTCGACCAGTTGCTTGCAGATGCTCAGTCCAAGACCCGTTCCACCATAGGTGCGGGCGCTATCGTCACTGCCTTGGGAGAACGGCTGGAATAACGTCTTTTGCTGACAGGGGCTGATTCCGACGCCGGTATCCCTGACGCTTATTCGAAGCTGCTTCGCCTCGGCGTTAATGTCTGCGGCATCGACGCTTAAAACGACCGCTCCCTGATCGGTGAACTTCAAGGCATTAGCCAATAGATTCTGCAAAATCTGACGCAGGCGCAGCGGGTCCAGCTGATAGAAACCGTCGGCACTGTCGGCGAACTCCAGGCGCAGATCTAGTCCTTTTGCGTCGGCCTGGGCCTGGAAGAGTTGCACAATCTCCTGGATGAACAACCGCAAAGGCACCGTCGCAAGGTTCAATTGCAGGCTGCCCGCTTCAATCTTTGCCAGGTCGAGACTCTCACCCACCAGTTCGATCAATTCCTTTGCTGATCGGTAGGCGATTTCAAGCCCTTGGGACGGCGACTGCTCGTCCCGAAGCGCCTTTTCACGCTCCAACTCCAGCACACTGATGATTGCCCCCAGAGGAGTGCGGATCTCATGACTCATGCTGGCCAGAAACGCACTCTTGGCCTCGTTTGCCCGGTCCGCCTGCTGCCTGGCTTCCTGCAACTCGCACTCCAGCTGCTGGCGATCGGTAATATCGACCCACCCTCCCAGAAGACCTTGCATCTGCCCATCGGCACGGAAAAAAGGGACAGTCCATTGTCTGGCATCAATTCGTTTGCCAAAGAGTTGCAGGCTGCGATCGACGAACACCGGTTCGCGCGTCTCCAGCAACTTCAGGTAATCGCCATGCAGCTGCTGCGCACTTTCCCGAGGAATCACATCGACATCAATCAGCCGCCGCCCATTCATCTGTTCGAAGCTGATCCCAAAACTTTCTTCGTAGCTGCGATTACATGAAACCAGCCGTCCTTTCATGTCACGCACATAAATAGGGTGAGGAATGCCGTTAAGCAACGCATGTTTGAATGCCAGTTGATCGTTGAGCGCTTCTTCGGCCTTTTGCCGTTGAATGATCTGGATCTTGTAGCGGCCGCTCCATACCACAGAAACAATACCGATGAGTAAAACCAGGACCAGAACCCAGTAAACCCAGGCAGGAACACGATTCCAGATAGCAGGCTGCGGAACCATCGCGCCAAGCCATTTCAGGCGAATAGCCCGCATCTCGGGAACGGGAAACTCTTCCAGAGCCTTGTTCAAAATGCTCAGCAACTCAGGGTGGGACTTGAGCACCGAAAATCGGTCAGGTGACCAGCGACCCTCCAGGCTGCGCCCAATTTTGAGCCGGTTGTCTGTATTCAGATAAGCCCCTGCTTCATTCTGGATGGTGGCATCGGCCAGTCCTTCGGCTACCATCCTGCGCGCCTCGTCGTAGGTCGATACCGAGCGCAGCCTTACGCCGGGATATTCGCGACGCACAACCTCCTCCAAAGCGTGCCGGGCGGGAAGTGCCAGGGTTCGGTCATTCAGATCCAACAAGGAGCCAGGCGACTCGCTGTCCGCCGGCACGACAAATACCCAGTTGTTGCCACCGAAGGCATAGGAAAAGTCGAGAATTTTTCTGCGCTCGTTGTTTTCCGCAAGCGTGGTATTCATATCTGCCTGAGCACTGCTGAGCAGGTCCAGTGTTGCCCGTGTCGAAGGCACTTCCTTATGCGCGAACTTCAGACCGGTCAGACGAGAAATCCTTGCCAGAATGTCAACATTCAAGCCAACCCACTGCCCGTTCGCATCTTTGTAAACGTAGGGTGGAAGCTGACTACTGGCCACCGAGACTACGGGATGCTTGCGAACCCAGCTTCTTTCGGCACTGCTGAACGTGATGCGCTGGCCGCTAACATCAGACCCTATACCCAACGTCCACCGCGCCAGAATTTCGCGGTTCAAGGCGGGATCGATACTGGCCAACGCCTGGTTGATCAACGATAAGAGCCGCGTCTGATGCTCCCCCACCGCAAATGCAAATCCCATCGGCGACAGCGTGCTGTCGGACCTGATCTGAAAGCCCATATAGGGGTGTAATGCGATGTAGGAGCGTGCGATCACCTCGTTACCAATAAATGCATCGACATCCCCATGAATCAGGCCTTCCATCGCACTGAACAGGTTCGGAGCCCGAATGATCTGGCTATCGGGATATGCCGCATGCAACTGGCGATCATCTGCGTAACCATCTTGCAGCACGATCTTTTTTCCAGCTAACGCTTGAGGCGGCTCCGTATCGGAGACTCGCCGGATGACGGCCGAGCGGTCAGGCATGTAATCGACCGAAAACGCCAGCCCGCCCAGCCCGCGCTCATAGCCGCTGGCGCTGGTCAGGATGTCGATCATGCCGGCCCGTAAGGCACTGACGGCCTCATCCCGCTTCGCGAAGCCCACCACCTCGATCGGTATAGCCAGCTTGCCGCCGATCAGGCTCAGGTAATCTGCGCTTATACCCTGATAGCGATTATGGTCGCTGGTGATGTCGATCGGCTCATAGTCGGCAATGGCGATACCCACGCGCAGCTTTTGGCGCTGCAGCAGCCACGCATGATCCACCGCATCAAGCGCCAAAGGCTCAGGCACCACGAAAGGGGCCTCAAGTTTGAAAGGCAGGCTTTGAGCTGCATCGACCCACTGACTGAACAGCAGCGATATCAAAAAGGGCAGCACACACCGCATACGTCTGTTCGCTGCTTTGCTTTGTGCTCTGAAAGCACACGCAACGTTTGCTTCTTTCACTGAATCTGACTCATCCGCAAGACTTAAAAACAGCTAAAGTTTGGCATGCGCAAATGAGAAGGCCCGCTGGGTAGCGGGCCTAAAGTTGTTACACAACGATACCGTTATAACGGTTTACCGCGGTTGCCATGCTGGCTGACAAAGGCCTGTATGGCTTTGAGGTCATTGGGCAGAACGGTGCAGCGTTCGTCACGCTCGAATAAATCAGACAAATGTGCAGGTAGTTCGAGCGCTTTTCCTACACCTGCCTTCTCCACTGCCTCAGGAAATTTGACCGGGTGGGCAGTGCCGAGGATCACCATCGGCGTGTCCAGGCTACGACGACAAGCGCGTGCCGCCTTCACACCAATAGCGGTATGCGGATCCAGCAGTTCACCTGTCTGCGCAAACACTTCGGCGATGGTTTCACAGGTCTGTTCGTCACTGACTGCCAGGGAGTCGAACAGTTTGCGGGTTTCAGTCCAGCGTTCGTCTTCGACACTGAAACCTCCACCCTGCTTGAACGTATCCATGAGACCGGCAATGGCCGCGCCGTTGCGACCATGCATATCGAACAGCAGGCGCTCGAAGTTGGACGACACCATAATGTCCATTGAAGGCGACAACGTGGCGTGCAGGGTTTCCTTGACGTACTGATTGCCGCTCATGAAGCGGTGCAGAATGTCGTTGCGGTTGGTGGCAACGATCAATTGATTGATCGGCAGCCCCATGTTGCGGGCCAGATACCCGGCGAAGATGTCGCCAAAGTTGCCGGTAGGCACCGAGAACGAAACCGAGCGCGCCGGGCCGCCCAGCTGCAGGGCCGCGTGGAAGTAGTAGACGATCTGAGCCATGATCCGCGCCCAGTTGATCGAATTGACCGCCACCAGGCGAGTGCCTTTGAGGAACGCCTGGTCGGCGAAGCTGTTCTTGACCATTTCCTGGCAATCGTCGAAGTTGCCTTCCACGGCGATGTTATGGATGTTATCGCCGAAGATGGTCGTCATCTGCCGACGCTGGACATCCGAGACCCGGTTATTGGGGTGCAGGATAAAGATGTCGACGTTGTCGCAGCGACGGCAGCCTTCAATCGCAGCGGAACCGGTATCGCCAGACGTAGCGCCCAGGATGACCACCCGCTCGCCACGTTTAGCCAGCACGTAGTCCAGCAAACGACCCAGCAGTTGCAGGGCGAAGTCCTTGAACGCCAGGGTAGGGCCATGAAACAGCTCCAATACCCATTCGTTGCCATTCAACTGACGCAGTGGCGCCACGGCGCTGTGAGCGAACACACCATACGTTTCTTCGAGGATTTTTTTGAAATCCGCGTCCGGGATGCCTCCGGTCACGAACGGGCGCATCACGCGGAAGGCCAGCTCGTGATACGCAAGGCCAGCCCAGGAAGCGATTTCTTCCTGGGTGAAGCGCGGCAGGTTTTCCGGCACATACAGGCCACCATCGCTGGCAAGGCCCGTCAGCAGCACGTCTTCGAAATTCAGGGCGGGCGCTTTGCCGCGGGTACTGATGTAACGCATAAATTCAAACCTTCGGTTTGAGCCTCAAGCGTCAAGCATCAAGCTGCAAGTAGAACGATCGATCCTGGCTTGCAGCTTGTACTTGTTGCCTGCAGCTAATCGTTAATTGAGATGTTCGACGCGGATTCGGACTACCGGGCCGACCACATCCTGCAACGCTTCCAGGGCCTGGATGGCATCATTCATACGCTGTTCCACCACGCGATGGGTCAACAGAATCATCGGTACCAGGCCGTCATGTTCTTCGACTTCCTTCTGCATGATCGATTCGATATTGATGCCGCGCTCCGACAGGATGCTGGCCACCTGGGCGAGTACGCCCGGATGATCCTTTGCCTGGATTCGCAGGTAATACGCGCTTTCGCAGGCCTCGATGGGCAGGATCGGATGGGCGGACAACGAATCCGGTTGGAATGCCAGATGCGGCACGCGGTTTTCCGGATCGGACGTCATGGCGCGTACAACGTCCACCAGGTCCGCGATGACCGACGAAGCCGTAGGCTCCATGCCGGCACCTGCGCCATAGAACAGCGTTGAACCCGCGGCATCGCCATTGACCATCACGGCGTTCATCACGCCGTTGACGTTGGCGATCAGCCGATCAGCCGGAATCAACGTCGGATGCACGCGCAACTCGATACCCGCCGCAGTGCTGCGCGCCACGCCCAGGTGTTTGATGCGATAGCCCAGCGCCTCGGCGTAGTTCACGTCAGCGGTGGTCAATTTGGTGATGCCTTCGGTGTAGGCCTTGTCGAACTGCAGCGGGATGCCGAATGCAATGGACGCCAGGATAGTCAGCTTATGCGCGGCATCGATCCCTTCAACGTCGAAGGTTGGATCAGCTTCGGCATAGCCCAGCGCTTGCGCTTCGGCCAGGACGTCCGGGAAAGTACGGCCCTTTTCACGCATTTCCGTGAGGATGAAGTTACCCGTGCCGTTGATGATGCCGGCCACCCAGTTGATACGGTTTGCCGACAACCCTTCACGGATCGCCTTGATCACCGGAATACCGCCCGCCACTGCCGCCTCGAACGCGACAATGACGCCCTTCTCGCGCGCCTTGGCGAAAATCTCGTTACCGTGCACGGCGATCAGCGCTTTGTTGGCAGTGACGACGTGCTTGCCATTTTCAATGGCTTTGAGGACCAGATCGCGGGCTATGGTATAGCCGCCAATCAGTTCGATGACGATATCGATTTCTGGGTTGGTTGCCACCGCGAACACATCGCTGGTGGTCGGGGTACCGGTAATCTGGCAGTTGGGGTTCGGCGTACGCATGGCAATTTGCGCCACTTCGATTCCACGCCCGGCACGGCGGGCAATCTCCTCGGCGTTACGCTGAAGTACGTTGAAGGTACCGCCACCGACAGTACCCAGCCCACAGATGCCTACTTTGACCGGTTTCACTATGAACTCCCCGTAAAACGGCCAGCTGAGGCTGGCCGTGGAAAACAGTCGCACGTCTGCATGCGACTCTCTATTAATGAGGCAACATCGACATCCATCGCCCCACGGCCGTCAAGGTACCCTTGATACCGCAGATTATTCGGCGCCGAGCGCCAGCTTGGCCACTTGCGCCGCAGGCTGGTAACCCGGGATAAGTTGACCGTCAGCCAGGACGATGGCCGGTGTGCCGTTGACACCGATCGACTGGCCCATTTCGAATTGCTTGGTCACAGGGTTGGCACATTTGGGTGCCTGGATATTCTTGCCGTCGACCATCCGGTCCATGGCACCCTTGCGATCCTTGGAGCACCAGACGGCCTGCAACTGTTCGTCACCCGGCGAACCCAGGCCTTGGCGTGGGAAGGCAACGTAGCGCACCTCGATACCCATTTTGTTCAGCTGCGGCACTTCGGCATGCAGCTTGTGGCAATACGGGCAAGTGGTGTCGGTGAATACGGTGATGTGCGACTTGGTTTCACCAATCGCCGGGTAGATCACCATTTCAGCGGTCGGGATGCCGTTGATGGTTTTGGAAATCGCCAGGCGCTCGGTTTTCTCGGTCAGGTTGACCGGCTTGCCGTCCTGAATCTGGAACAGGTAACCCTGCATGACGAATTGGCCATCACCGCTGGCATAAAGTACACGACCACCTTTGAGCTTGACCTCGTAAAGACCGTTCAATGGGCTGGCCGCGATGCTTTCTACGGGCAACTCCAGCTTGAGCGAATCCAGCGTCTTGCGAATGGCTTGTTCTGCAGGTGCATCTGCCTGAGCAAACAGGCTGAAGGTACTGGCCAGCGCAACGACTGCGGCGGCGAAAATCTGGGTCACGCGCATGAAAACTCCTCGGGCGGTGGGCAAACGGGCGGCCCGTAAAATAGCGCGGGCCCGCATCCATTTGCGAAACCGGCAAAGCCTATCACATAAGCCCCTCAACACCGACCCGGACTGACGCAAGACACCGCGCAATTTCAGCTTTTTATGTCTTCAGCCGCGCGGGTGGTGTTTGGCGTGCATGTCCTGCAATCGGGCACGGGCCACATGGGTGTAAATCTGCGTGGTGGAAAGGTCGCTGTGCCCCAGCAGCATCTGTACCACCCGCAGGTCTGCACCGTGGTTGAGCAGATGCGTTGCAAATGCATGCCGCAGCGTGTGAGGCGAGAGGGATTTGCCTATGCCTGCAACTGCTGCCAGATGCTTGATACGGTGCCAGAATGTCTGACGCGTCATCTGTTCGCCTCTTGAACTGGGGAACAGCACATCGCTGGGGCGCCCCGCCAGTAATTCATCGCGCGCGCCGCGCATGTAACGCTCGATCCAGACGATGGCTTCCTCGCCCATGGGAACCAGTCTTTCTTTGCTGCCTTTGCCCATGACGCGCAACACACCCTGACGCAAGTTGACCTGCTCAAGCGTAAGGCTGATCAACTCGGTCACGCGCAGCCCGCATGCGTAAAGAACTTCGAGCATCGCCCGGTCCCGCTGGCCGATGGCATCGCTCAGATCGGGCGCTGCCAACAAAGCCTCAACGTCGGCTTCTGACAGGGACTTGGGCAATGGCCTGCCAAGCTGAGGCATGTCGACTTGCAGCGTAGGGTCGAGATGAATGAGCTTTTCTCGCAGCAAGTAACGGTAGAAACCGCGTACACCTGAAAGAAAGCGCGCCGTGGAGCGTGGCTTGTACGCCTGATCCACACGGCAGGCCAGATGGTCGAGAATGGCTTCGCGCCCGACGCTGATCAGGTCCACACCCCGCTCCTCAAGCCAGCCATTGAACAAAGCCAGATCACTGCGATAGGCATCGCGGGTATTATCCGAAAGCCCCTTCTCCAGCCACAAGGCATCAAGGAAACGGTCAATCAGCGGATGGTCGATTGCAGACATAGAGATGGGCGCTTGTGATGTTTCGCGGAAACCGCCTTCAAAGACGGACAATAAAATTCCGGACACAAAAAAGCAGCCCGAAGGCTGCTTTTTTTTGCATCGGATCGCTGGACTTAAGCCAGTTTTTCCTTGATGCGGGCTGCTTTACCGGACAGGTCACGCAGGTAGTACAGTTTGGCTTTGCGAACGTCACCGCGACGTTTCACAGCCAGGCTGTCAATTTGCGGGCTGTAAGTCTGGAAAGTACGTTCTACGCCAACACCGTTGGAGATTTTACGAACAGTGAAAGCACTGTTCACGCCACGGTTACGCTTGGCAATTACTACGCCTTCGAACGCTTGCAGACGCGCACGGTCGCCTTCCTTCACTTTCACCTGAACGACAACAGTGTCGCCCGGGGCAAAGGTAGGGATCTCTTTCGTCATCTGCTCTGCTTCGAGTGCAAGAATGATTTTGTTAGTCATGCTGTGC
>DASVUK010000104.1:0-11589 GCA_036387095.1 Pseudomonas sp. | reverse complement strand
AGAAGGGCGCCAGCGCCTTTACCTCTAGTCTGGAGACGCTTAAGTGAAGTTGGCCCTGGTCGGTGATATTGGCGGTACCAATGCACGTTTTGCCATTTGGGAAGACGAAAAGCTGCATTCCATCCGGGTATTCCCGACCATTGACTACGTCAGTCCCGAGAAGGCCATCGAGGTCTATCTTCAGGATCTGGAACTGCGCCGCGGGGATATCGGCTTTGTCTGCCTGGCGGTTGCCGGTCCGGTGGATGGCGATGAGTTCCACTTCACCAACAGCCATTGGCGGTTGAGCAAGTCCGCGTTCTGCGCGGACCTTAAAGTGGATGAGCTGCTGCTGATCAACGATTTCACGGCAATGGCCCTGGGCATGACCTGCCTGAAAGACGACGAGTACCTGACGGTTTGCCACGGCATCAGCGAGGCGGATCGGCCGCGCGTGGTGGTGGGGCCAGGGACCGGCCTGGGCGTCGGCACGCTGCTCAGCGTCGGTGTCAATCGGTGGATGGCCCTGCCCGGCGAAGGCGGTCATGTGGACCTGCCGATTGGCAGCGCCCGTGAAGCCTTGTTGTGGATGCGCCTGATGGCCGATCACGAACATGTCAGCGCCGAAACCATCCTCAGCGGTGCCGGTTTGTTGCTGCTGTATCAGGTCAGCTGTGCCCTTGACGATATCGAACCGGTGCTCAAGTCGCCTGCGGCGATCACCTCGGCGGCGGTGGCCGGTGATCCGGTGGCCGCAGCGGTACTGGATCAGTTCTGTGTGTTTCTGGGCCGGGTAGCCGGAAACAACGTGTTGACGGTCGGCGGCCGTGGCGGCGTGTACATCGTTGGCGGCGTAGTGCCGCGCTTTATCGATTTCTTCATGACCAGCGGGTTCAAGCGCGCCTTCGCCGAGAAGGGCGTAATGAGTAACTACTTCAAAGGTGTGCCTGTCTGGTTGGTGACGGCGGAGTATCCGGGCTTGATGGGGGCTGGTGTGGCGTTGCAGCAGACGTTTGGTGATTTGCTCGATGCAGAGGAGCAGTAGGCGCCAACACTGATCATGTGGCACCTCAGTTCCACGAATTCTGTACAGCATTACCCCTAACAACAACGATTCGATGCGACAAGGACGATCCAAGTGAACTCAGTCAGTAAATCGATCCTGCTGGTCGATGATGACCAGGAGATTCGGGAATTGCTGCACACCTACCTGAGCCGCTCGGGCTTTCAGGTGCGCACGGTCGGAGACGGCGCGGACTTCCGTCGTGCGTTCAATGACGAACCCAGCGACCTGCTGATCCTGGACGTCATGCTGCCCGATGAAGACGGTTTCAGCCTGTGTCGCTGGGTGCGTCAGCACAATCGCCAGCCCCATGTCCCGATCATCATGCTCACGGCCAGTTCGGACGAAGCGGATCGGGTCATCGGCCTGGAGTTGGGCGCTGATGATTATCTCGGCAAACCTTTCAGCCCTCGTGAACTCCTGGCCCGCATCAAAGCGCTGCTGCGGCGTGCGCAATTTGGCCAGGAGCGGGCGGGCGGTGATGTGCTGGTTTTCGATGAGTGGCGCCTGGACATGGTCAGCCACAGGCTGTTTCACAACGACGGTGAAGAAGTGATCCTGTCCGGGGCTGACTTCGCGTTGCTCAAGCTGTTCCTCGACAACCCCCAGCAGATTCTTGATCGCGACATGATCGGCAACGCGACCCGTGGGCGGGAGTTGATGCCTCTTGAGCGAATTGTCGACATGGCGGTCAGTCGTTTACGCCAGCGCCTGCGCGACACCGGCAAGTCCCCGCGTCTGATCCGTACGGTGCGTGGCAGCGGTTATCTGCTGGCGGCCAACGTCATTTCCCAAATCAACAACGGTTACTGAGTGTTGAACCAAACTGCGGCCAGGCGCCGGCTGCCACTGCCGCGTTCACTATTGGGACGCATGCTGCTGCTGACCTTGCTGGCGGTCCTGCTGGCCCAGGCGCTGTCCAGCGTTATCTGGCTGTCGCAGTTGCGCGCCACACAAATGGAAGGTCTGGTCACCAGCGCCCGCAGCCTGGCGTACTCCATGGCGGCCAGCGTCAGTTACTTCCGCTCCCTGCCGCTGGCCTATCGGCCGCTGGTACTGGATCAGTTGCGCAGCATGGGCGGCACACGTTTTGTTGTGTCCCTCAATGATCGTCCGCTGGACATGCAGGTTCTTGAGCCCACGCCACGCAAACAGGCCGTGCTCGACGTGGTGGATGAAGTGCTGCGCCAGCATTTGGGCAATGATCCGGACATTTCTGTCTGGTTCGTGCGTCCGGAAGACCTGCGGATTTTCAACAGCGGCCTGAAGCTTGATGAGTTGCCCCGTTCCTGGGCGCATTACGCGCTGAGCCTGGAGCCGGTCAATCCGCCGGTCCTGGTGACACAAATCGAACTCGCGCCCGGCGAGTGGTTGTATATCGCCTCGTTGTTGCCCGAACCCTACACCACCCTCGAAGAACAGGAATTGCCGCTACAGCAAGTCTGGTTCATTGCCCTGACCAGCGGCTTTCTGCTGTTGTTCATCGGCCTGTTGGTCCATTGGCAAAGCCGCCCCCTCAAACGTCTGGCGCGCGCGGCGCGGGATATGTCCCTGGGTGCTGAAGTGGAGTCGGTGATGGAAGGCGGCGGCAGCGAAGTGGTGGAAGTGAGCCGGGCGTTCAACGCCATGCGCACCCGCATCAGCCGTTACCTCACCGAGCGCGGGCAGTTGTTCAGCGCCATTTCCCACGACCTGCGCACGCCCATCACCCGCCTGCGCTTGCGGGTCGAACTGCTGGAAGATGAGGCCCTGCAAACCAAGTTCAGTCGCGATCTCGATGAGCTTGAGTTGCTCGTCAAGGGCGCGCTGCAATGCGTGAAGGACACGGACATCCACGAAAACATCGAGGCGGTGGACCTCAATTACGTACTGGACTGTCTGGTGGAACCTTATCTGTCGCCCAACGGCAACGGCAGTGCTACCCAGCAAGGCAAGGCCGAAGCACCGTATCCGGGTAAACCGCTGGCGCTCAAGCGTTGCATCGGCAACCTGATCGACAACGCGATCAAGTATGGAAGCAAGGCGCATTTGCGGGTCGAAGATAACGCCAAGGCCTTTGTGCTGCATGTGGACGACGAAGGCCCCGGCGTGCCGGAGCAGCGCATGGAGCAAGTCTTCGAACCGCATTTTCGCCTGGCGGGTAGTCAACAGCAGGGCTACGGGTTGGGCCTGGGCATCGCCCGCAACATCGCCCACAGCCACGGCGGCGAAGTCAGCCTGCAAAACCTGCGGGGCGGCGGCTTGCGGGTGACGTTGTATCTGCCCCGGACGGTTGATTGAGTCCCGGATAGGACATCCGGCAGGTTGAATTGCGGAAGCAAGCTTGCTTGCGAAGGCGGCATTTCAGATACGTAGATGTGAAGAATGTACCTGCCTCTTCGCGAGCAAGCTCGCTCCCACCAAAGCCACTGTCGAATGTAACCATCCTGTGACCATTGCACGTCCCTTCGTTACTGTTCTTTCAAAACCCTTGGTTAGACTCCATGCAGCGCAAGCACAGACTTGCTCATGCATAACAACAAGAAAGGTTAAATCGATGAACTCCATTTCCCGTCTCGCTACTGTCATTTCTCTCGCCTCGTTGTTCCCGCTGAGCGCTCTTGCTGCTGATTCCAAAGGCTCTGTTGAAGTTGTCCATTGGTGGACGTCCGGTGGTGAAAAAGCCGCTGTCGACGTGCTCAAGGCTCAGGTGGAAAAAGACGGCTTTACCTGGAAGGACGGCGCTGTCGCCGGTGGCGGCGGTTCGACCGCCATGACCGTGCTCAAGAGCCGCGCCGTATCGGGCAACCCTCCCGGCGTTGCCCAGATCAAAGGGCCGGATATTCAGGAGTGGGCATCCACCGGGCTGCTCGATACCGATGCGCTGAAAGATGTCGCCAAGGCTGAAAAGTGGGACAGCCTGCTGGACAAGAAAGTCTCGGACACGGTGAAGTACGACGGTGACTACGTGGCGGTCCCGGTGAACATCCACCGCGTCAACTGGCTGTGGATCAACCCGGAAGTATTCAAGAAAGCCGGCATCGACAAGGCACCTACCACCCTCGACGAATTCTACGCCGCTGGCGACAAGCTCAAGGCCAAGGGTTTCATCGCGCTTGCTCATGGCGGCCAGCCTTGGCAGGACAGCACCGTGTTTGAAGACGTGGTCCTGTCGGTCATGGGCGCGCAAGGTTACAAAAAAGCCTTTGTGGACCTGGATGAAAAAACCCTCACCGGCCCGGAGATGGTCAAGTCCTTCGCTGAGCTTAAAAAAGTCGCCACGTACATGGACCCCAATCGCGCCGGTCGTGACTGGAACGTTGCCGCTGCCGATGTGATCAACGGCAAGGCCGGCATGCAAATGATGGGCGACTGGGCCAAGAGCGAGTGGACCGCTGCCAAAAAAGTCGCGGGCAAGGATTATCAGTGCGTAGCGTTCCCGGGCACCGAAAAGGCCTTCACGTACAACATCGACTCCATGGCGGTGTTCAAGCAGAACGGTAAGGACGCCGAGGGCACACGGGCAGCACAGCAGGATCTGGCCAAGGTCGCGCTGGGGGAAGATTTCCAGAAAGTATTCAGCATCAACAAAGGCTCGATCCCGGTACGTATCGACATGTTGAACAACATGGAGAAGAACGGTTTCGACTCCTGCGCCCAAACCGCAGCCAAGGATTTCCTGGCTGATGCGCAAACCGGCGGTCTGCAGCCAAGCATGGCTCACAACATGGCGACTACCCTTGCTGTGCAGGGTGCAATCTTCGATGTGGTGACCAACTACATCAACGACCCCAAAGCCGACCCGGCTGGCGCAGCCAAGCAACTGAGCAAAGCCATTACCTCGGCCAAGTAACAAACCGCTTGGCTCGCAAATGAATCGCCGCGGATCCGTGCGCGGCAAACACCCCAGCCGCAGTTCGTGCTGATGAGACCCAAGTCGGTTTCACGCATGGCTGCACGCTGGATTTAATGGGTCAGATGTGGATGGTCCCGATGAGTTCTGTCGCTGTATTGAGCAAAGCCTCGCCGTTCGATGCGCTGCAACGCTGGCTGCCCAAACTGGTGCTGGCGCCGAGCATGTTCATCGTGCTGGTTGGGTTTTACGGCTATATCCTGTGGACCTTTGTTCTCTCGTTCACTACTTCGACCTTTCTGCCCAGCTACAAGTGGGCAGGGTTGGCGCAATACGTGCGCCTGTTCGAAAGCGACCGATGGTGGGTGGCCAGCAAGAACCTCGCAGTATTCGGCGGCATGTTTATCGCCATCAGTCTGTTGATCGGCGTGGTCCTGGCGGTTTTTCTCGATCAGCGAATTCGCCGGGAAGGCTTCATTCGCACCATTTATCTGTACCCGATGGCGCTGTCGATGATCGTCACCGGTACGGCCTGGAAATGGCTGCTCAATCCGGGCCTGGGCCTGGACAAAATGCTGCGCGACTGGGGCTGGGAAGGTTTCCGTCTGGACTGGCTGGTGGACCCGGATCGCGTGGTGTATTGCCTGGTGATTGCTGCTGTCTGGCAATCATCGGGTTTCATCATGGCGATGTTCCTGGCCGGGTTGCGCGGGGTTGATCAATCGATTATCCGCGCTGCACAAATTGATGGCGCCAGCATGCCGCGCATCTATCTGCGCGTGGTGCTGCCAAGTCTGCGCCCGGTGTTCTTCAGTTCCGTGATGATCCTGGCGCACATCGCCATCAAGAGCTTCGACCTGGTGGCAGCCATGACGGCGGGCGGTCCCGGCTATTCGTCAGACTTGCCCGCAATGTTCATGTACTCGTTCACCTTCAGTCGCGGCCAGATGGGCATGGGCTCGGCCAGTGCCATTCTGATGCTCGGGGCGATCCTCGCGATTCTCGTGCCTTATCTGTATTCCGAGCTGAGGACCAAACGCCATGACTAGTCTTGCGGACAAACCCGCCATCAGCCTGAGCCGTCTGGCCATTCACTCGGTGCTGATCCTCGCTTGCCTGTTGTATCTGGTGCCGTTGGTGGTGATGTTGCTCACCAGTTTCAAAAGCCCGGAAGATATCGGCCAGGGCAACCTGCTGAGCTGGCCCGCCGTGGTCACCGCCATTGGCTGGGTCAAAGCCTGGGCGACGCTGGACGGCTACTTCTGGAACTCGATCAAAATCACGGTGCCGGCGGTGCTGATCTCCACGGCCATTGGCGCACTTAACGGTTACGTGCTGTCCATGTGGCGCTTTCGCGGCTCGCAGATGTTCTTCGGCCTGCTGCTGTTCGGCTGCTTCCTGCCGTTCCAGACCGTGCTGCTGCCTGCGTCATTTACCCTCGGGAAAATGGGCCTGGCCAGTACCACCACCGGTCTGGTGTTTGTGCATGTGGTCTACGGCCTGGCATTCACCACGCTGTTCTTTCGTAACTACTACGTGAGCATCCCGGACGCGCTGGTCAAGGCGGCACGACTGGATGGCGCGGGGTTTTTCACCATTTTCGGCAAGATCATTCTGCCGATGTCGACGCCGATCATCATGGTCTGTCTGATCTGGCAGTTCACCCAGATCTGGAACGACTTTTTGTTTGGGGTAGTGTTTTCCAGCGGTGATTCCCAGCCCATTACCGTGGCGCTGAACAACCTGGTCAACACCAGTACCGGGGTCAAGGAATACAACGTTGATATGGCGGCGGCGATGATCGCCGGGTTGCCGACACTGCTGGTTTACATCGTGGCAGGCAAGTATTTCGTGCGCGGCTTAACGGCCGGCGCGGTCAAGGGGTAAACATGGCAACGCTCGAATTACGCAATGTAAACAAGACCTACGGCGTTGGCCTTCCGGACACGCTCAAGAACATCGAACTGCAGATCAAGGATGGCGAATTCCTGATTCTGGTCGGACCCTCCGGCTGCGGTAAATCCACCCTGATGAATTGCATCGCGGGCCTGGAGAACATCAGCGCCGGATCGATCCTGATCGACGACGCAGACGTCAGCGGCATGAGCCCCAAGGACCGTGACATCGCCATGGTCTTCCAGTCCTATGCGCTGTACCCGACCATGACCGTGCGCCAGAACATCGAGTTCGGCCTGAAGATCCGCAAGATGAGCGCTGCCGCCATTGACGAGGAAGTCACCCGGGTCGCCAAGCTGTTGCAGATCGAACACCTGCTCAATCGCAAGCCGGGACAGCTGTCCGGCGGTCAGCAACAGCGGGTGGCCATGGGCCGGGCTCTGGCGCGGCGCCCGAAGATTTATCTGTTCGATGAACCGCTGTCCAACCTCGACGCCAAGTTGCGGGTCGAGATGCGTACCGAAATGAAGCTGATGCACCAGCGGCTGAAAACCACCACGGTTTACGTTACCCACGACCAGATCGAAGCCATGACCCTGGGCGACAAAGTGGCGGTCATGAAGGACGGGATCATTCAGCAATTCGGCACGCCGAAACAGATCTACAACGACCCGGCCAACCTGTTTGTGGCCAGCTTTATCGGCTCGCCGCCGATGAACTTCATTCCTCTGCGCCTGCAACGCAAAGAAGGTCGCCTGTATGCGTTGCTCGACAGCGGCCAGGCCCGTTGCGAACTGCCCATGGGCATGTCCGATGCAGGGCTTGAGGATCGTGAAGTCATTCTCGGGATGCGCCCCGAGCAGATTGTGCTGGCGTCCGGTGAACCCAATGGCCTGCCGACTATCCGCGCTGAAGTGCAAGTGACCGAGCCGACCGGGCCGGACACCTTGGTGTTCGTCAACCTGAACCAGAGCAAGGTCTGCTGCCGTCTCGCGCCGGACGTCGCGCCTCAGGTCGGGGAAAGTCTGACCCTGCAGTTCGATCCCGCCAAGGTCATGCTGTTCGACGCTGCCACCGGCGAACGCCTGGGTGCATTGGGCCAGCCACAGCCTGCGGGTCGAGCCGGCAATGTCACCCAGATCAACCGCAATTGAACCGAGCACGGCCGGTCGGGTAATCGCTGCCGTAACAGGTCGCCCAGCCGGCAAACACGAAGCAACCGATGTCGATGCCGTTAGCAGCTAATAACAATAAAACGAGGATTTGAGGGATGAAGACGCTACGCAATAAATCGATTAACCAGTTCCAGCTTATCGGTGGCCTGTCTGTTTTAAGTGCGTTGGCGTTGACGGGAACCGCCAGCGCTGTCGAGCCCTTTCACGCCAACGAACACATGACCGGCGATTGGGGTGGCTTGCGTCAGGAGTTGTATGACAAAGGCTACGACTTCTCGCTGGAATACGTCGGTGAGATGGGCGCCAATGTGCATGGCGGTTACAACGACGACAAGACGGCGCGTTACAGCGATCAGTTCGCCCTTGGCGTGCAGATGGATCTTGAGAAGGTTCTGGGCTGGAAGAATGCCGAGTTCAAACTGGCCATCACCGAGCGAAGCGGCAACAACATTTCCAATGACCGACTCGGCGATCCTCGTGTCGGCACGCTCAGTTCGTCCCAGGAAGTCTGGGGTCGCGGCCAGACCTGGCGCCTGACGCAAATGTGGGTCAAACAGACCTATTTTGACGGCAAGCTGGACATCAAGGCCGGCCGGATGGGCGAGGGCGAGGATTTCGGCAGCTTTCCTTGCGACTTCCAGAACCTGACCTTCTGCGGTACGCAGGCCGCCAACTACGTGAACACCTGGTACAACTGGCCAGTCAGTCAGTGGGCCTTGCGCGTGAAGTACAACATCACGCCAGAAGTCTTTGCCCAGATCGGCGTCTATGAACAGAACCCTTCGTACCTGGAAACCGGCAACGGTTTCAAATTGAGCGGCAGTGGCGCCAAGGGCACCCTGGTGCCGGTGGAAGTGGTGTGGTCGCCGACCATCAACGCAATGCCTGGGGAATACCGTCTGGGTTACTACTTCAGCAGCCCGAGCGCCGACGATGTGTATGAAGACCGCAACGGCCAGCCACAAGGCATTACCGGCGGCGAGTTCAAGTCCCGCAGCGAGAAGACTGGCTGGTGGGTCGTGGCACAGCAAAAGATCATGAACTTCGGCGGCGATCAGTCCCGTGGCCTGAGTCTGTTCGCCAACGCTACCGTGCATGACAAAGACACCAACTTCGTCGACAACTTCCTGCAGGTCGGCATGGTCTTCAAAGGCCCGTTCGCGGCACGTCCCAAAGATGACATCGGTATTGGCGTTTCGCGCATTCATGTCAACGAAGACGTCCGTGATCGCGCTCGCCAGATCAACGCCGTGAATGGTATCGACGACTACGACAATCCGGGTTATCTGCCGATCCAGAAAAGCGAATATAACTCCGAGATCTACTACGGCGTGCATGTCACCGACTGGCTGACCATCCGTCCCAACCTGCAATACATCAAGTCTCCGGGCGGTGTTGATCAGGTGGATAACGCGTTGGTGGCCGGTATCAAGCTGCAAACCAAGTTTTAACAACGATCAAGGGTCGTGTGTGCTTTGCGGGCAGCCTGGCTGCCCGTTTTTTTTGGGTCGAGCGCAGTGTTTATCGAGTTCCACTGCGCCTTGTCCGGCATCACCATGTGTTTTGAGCAGGACAGCAATGACCATCAAGGAAGCGGGGATGCTGGAGCATCCATTGCAGCGTTTTTTCAAATCCAGGCGTGCCCGGCCAACGTTTGAGTGGGAGCGTTATCAGCTCAGGGATGTTCTGGTCATTGATCACCCCCAATGCCAGGCGGTTTTCAGTCGTCAGGGTGGCCAGCTTTTGCATTTTCAACCTCGCGGGCAGAAACCCTGGCTGTGGTGTGCATCCCATTGGCCACAAGTCGGCGCTATTCGCGGCGGAGTGCCGGTCTGCTGGCCCTGGTACGGACGCCATCCGAGCGAAGGGGTCTGGCCCGCTCATGGCTGGGCGCGGTTGCTGGACTGGAAACTGATCGACAGCCACGAAAGCGAGACCGGCGTAAGCCTGCACTGGCGCCTGCAACTGTGGGACTGGCAAGCCGACCTGCATGCCGAACTGGGGCAGGGCATGGATTTGCGCCTGATCACTCAACATCAGGACAGCGAGCCGTGTCAGTTCAGCCATGCGCTACATGCCTATTGGCGGATCAGCGATGTGCAGGAAGTAGCGCTTGAGGGATTGGATGGCGCACAAGGCTATGATCAGCTCAGCCGACAGGCCTGTCAGCAAGAAGGCGACTTGCGCGTGGCTGGCGGCTGTCAGCGGGTGTTCGATCACACCGGTGCGTTGCAGTTACAGGATCAGGCCTGGCAACGGCGTTTGGGTATCGACACTGGCGACAGCGCCAACACCGTGGTCTGGCACCCCGGCAACCGCCCGTTGATGGGCGTAGCGGGCAGCGAAGCAGGCGGATTCGTTTGCGTCGAGGCTGCGTCAGGCGGCAGCGAAAGCCTGAGCCTGGCACCGGGCGAGCGCGCCGAGTTGAGTTTGCAGGCTTATTTGCTGCATTGAAGGCGCCGGTTATCCGCAGGACCGGCCAACTTCTTCTGGCGGCGGGTCGGTATAGCCGATACATCGGCAGCGGCAATGGCGTCGCATTCGCAAATCAATTCGCTGCCACAGGCCCTAAGCGTCGACCCGCAGGGTTCGATTACCCCTGATCCTCAATCGGATAGCGGCTGTCATTCAGGCTTTCCTTGATCTTGCGCAGATGCGGCTGGAAATCCACGCCACGGCGCAGGGTCATGCCGGTGGCGAGTACATCGAGGACGGTGAGCTGGATGATCCGAGAGGTCATCGGCATATAGATGTCGGTGTCTTCGGGCAACGGAATGTTCAGGCTCACGGTGCTGGCCTTGGCCAGTGGCGAGCCCGCCGCCGTGAGGCCCAATACCGACGCGCCGTTGGCTCGGGCGATACGCGCCACTTCCACCAGTTCCCGGGTGCGACCGGTGTAGGAAATGATCACGAACAATTCGCCGGTATGGGCCACCGAGGCAATCATGCGTTGCATCAGTACATCGGCATGTGCCGTTACCGCCAGGTTGAAGCGAAAGAATTTGTGCTGGGCATCCAGTGCGACCGGCGCGGAAGCGCCAAGGCCGAAGAAGTGGATCTGCCGCGCCTGAATCAGCATGTCCACGGCTTTACTGATCAATGCCGGATCCAGTTGCTGACAGGCGCTGTCCAGCGAAGCGATGGCGCTGCCGAAGATCTTCTGGGTGTACGCCTCGGGATTATCGTCCGCCTCCACGGCGCGGCTCACATAGGCCGCACCGCTGGCCAGGCTCTGGGCAAGCTGCAACTTGAGTTCCGGATAGCCGCTGACACTGAATGAGCGGCAGAAGCGATTGACGGTCGGCTCGCTGACTTTGGCGGCCTGGGCCAGCGCGGCGATGCTGAAACGGGTCGCCTGCTGAGGGTTGAGCAGAATCGCTTCGGCGACCTTGCGCTCCGCCTTGTTCAGCTCTTCGAGTCGGCCCTGGATCTGCTCCAGGAGATTTCTTGTGCGGTCCATTCAAAGTCCTTGTCGCAGCTGTTTTGCCCGAGTTTGCCCCAGACCCTTTAGCCTGTAGCAAAGGTGGCCTATCGTACTGAGGGCCTGTGTTGATCACCACTGGAATATGGTTTTAGACGGAATGTTGTGGTTATTACTACATTTGGCCTTGAGTAACGCCTTTAAAAAAGGTATTTGTAGCCTA